>NZ_CP166019.1:0-162500 GCF_041222765.1 Bacillus sp. JNUCC-21
ATGGAGAATATATTAGATCTTTGGAATCAAGCTCTAGCTCAAATTGAGAAAAAGCTAAGCAAACCGAGTTTCGAAACTTGGATGAAGTCGACGAAAGCCCATTCGCTGCAAGGGGATACCTTAACCATCACCGCTCCCAATGAATTTGCCAGAGACTGGCTGGAGTCCAGGTACTTACATCTCATTGCAGATACCATATACGAATTAACCGGGGAAGAGTTGAGCGTCAAATTTGTCATTCCTCAAAATCAGGACGAAGAAAACTTTTTACCGAAACCGCAAGTGAAAAAAGCGGCAAAAGAGGAACCGTCTGATTTTCCCCAAAGCATGCTCAACCCGAAATATACATTCGACACATTCGTCATCGGATCGGGAAACCGATTCGCCCATGCAGCATCACTGGCTGTGGCGGAAGCACCCGCTAAAGCGTACAACCCTTTATTTATATACGGGGGAGTCGGCTTAGGAAAAACCCACTTAATGCACGCAATCGGCCATTATGTCATTGATCATAATCCTTCAGCCAAAGTGGTGTACCTGTCTTCTGAAAAATTCACAAATGAATTCATCAACTCAATCCGCGATAATAAAGCCGTTGATTTCCGCAACCGCTACCGGAACGTTGATGTACTTTTGATAGATGATATTCAATTTTTAGCCGGAAAAGAACAAACACAGGAAGAGTTTTTCCATACATTCAACACGCTTCATGAAGAAAGCAAACAAATCGTGATTTCCAGCGACAGACCGCCGAAAGAGATCCCGACCCTTGAAGACCGCCTGCGTTCGCGGTTCGAATGGGGATTGATTACGGATATCACACCGCCGGATCTGGAAACGCGGATTGCCATCCTGAGAAAAAAAGCGAAGGCGGAAGGCCTTGATATTCCGAACGAGGTCATGCTTTACATCGCGAATCAGATTGACAGCAACATCCGCGAACTGGAAGGGGCATTAATCCGGGTTGTCGCCTATTCATCCTTAATCAATAAAGACATTAACGCAGACCTGGCTGCAGAAGCATTGAAAGATATTATTCCGTCTTCTAAGCCGAAGGTCATTACGATAAAAGAGATTCAGCGGATTGTCGGACAGCAGTTCAACATTAAGCTTGAAGATTTCAAAGCGAAAAAGCGCACGAAATCCGTGGCGTTCCCAAGACAAATTGCGATGTATCTTTCAAGAGAAATGACGGATTCTTCTTTGCCTAAAATCGGGGAAGAATTTGGCGGCAGAGACCATACAACCGTCATTCACGCCCATGAAAAGATTTCAAAACTGCTGATTGATGACGAGCAGCTTCAGCAGCAGGTGAAAGAAATAAAAGAACTGCTTAAATAATAGTGCCCTCGGATGAATCGGGGAAAGTGTGAATAACTTTTTCATAGCCATACACAGTCTGTCCACATGTGGATAGGCTGTGTTTCCTGTCTTTTTCACAACTTATCCACAAATCCACAGGCCCTACTATTACTACTGCTATTTTTAAAATATATTAATTATATTATCCGTTAGGAGGATAAACATGAAATTTACGATTCAAAAAGATCGTTTAGTCGAAAGTGTACAAGACGTTCTAAAAGCCGTTTCATCCAGAACCACAATTCCCATTCTCACCGGTATTAAGATCGTCGCCTCAGATGAAGGAGTATCTTTCACAGGAAGTGACTCTGATATTTCAATCGAGTCATTCATTCCGAAAGAAGATGATGATAAAGAAATCGTGACGATCGATCAGCCGGGAAGTATCGTGCTGCAAGCGCGTTTCTTCAGCGAAATCGTTAAAAAACTTCCGATGGCGACTGTTGAAATCGAAGTTCAAAATCAATATTTAACGATTATCCGTTCCGGAAAAGCCGAATTTAATTTAAACGGCCTTGATGCAGATGAATATCCGCATCTGCCGCAAATCGAAGAGCATCACGCCATTCAGATTCCGACGGATCTTTTGAAAAACCTGATTCGCCAAACCGTGTTCGCGGTGTCCGCCTCAGAAACACGCCCTATCTTGACAGGTGTAAACTGGAAAGTCGAAAACGGTGAATTATTATGCACTGCCACGGATAGCCACCGACTCGCTTTAAGAAAGGCGAAGCTTGATATTCCGGAAGACAGCTCTTATAACGTGGTCATTCCCGGGAAAAGCTTAACCGAGCTGAGCAAAATTCTTGATGACAACCAAGAACTGGTTGATATCGTCATTACAGAAACCCAAGTTCTGTTCAAAGCGAAAAACGTATTGTTCTTCTCAAGATTGCTTGACGGAAACTATCCGGACACGACCAGCTTAATTCCGCAGGAAAGCAAAACGGAAATCGTCGTGAACACGAAGGAATTTTTACAGGCGATAGACCGTGCTTCTTTATTGGCGAGAGAAGGCCGCAACAACGTTGTAAAGCTTTCTGCCAAACCGGCGGATTCGCTGGAGATTTCATCAAATTCTCCGGAAATCGGGAAAGTGGTCGAAGCTGTTCTGGCTGACCAGATTGACGGCGAGGAATTAAATATTTCATTCAGTCCAAAATATATGATGGACGCACTGAAAGTACTTGAAGGAGCGGACATCCGTATCAGTTTTACGGGAGCGATGAGACCGTTTCTTATCCGTACGCCGAATGATGAAACCATCGTTCAGCTCATCCTTCCGGTCAGAACGTATTAATCAAACAGAATGTGCTGCCGGCTTAGTTCGGCAGCTTTTCTATTCATCAGCCGCTCCCTCAAGTTTTCCCTTTCCTTATTTCAGGATTTTTTAGTACAATTAGATATTAGTGATATTTGAAAGAGGTCGATAATATGGCAAATCCGATTTCGATTGATACAGAAATGATTACGCTTGGCCAGTTTTTAAAATTAGCCGATGTGATTCAGTCCGGCGGCATGGCGAAGTGGTTTCTGAGCGAGCATGAGGTGACTGTCAACAATGAACCTGACAATCGCCGCGGCAGAAAGCTTTACGTTGGAGACGTGGTCGCGATTGAAGGATTTGGTTCATTTCAAGTCGTCAATTAAAGCGGGTGACAGCGGTTGTATATCCAAAATTTAGAATTAACATCCTACCGTAATTATGAGCGCGCTGAGCTTCAATTCGAAAACAAGGTGAATGTGATCATCGGGGAAAATGCCCAAGGCAAAACCAATCTGATGGAAGCCATCTATGTCCTTTCGATGGCAAAATCACACCGCACCTCAAATGACAAAGAACTTATACGGTGGGACGAAGACTATGCTAAAATAGAAGGAAGAGTGATGAAGCGAAACGGGGATATCCCGATGCAGCTTGTCATCTCCAAAAAAGGTAAAAAGGGCAAGGTCAATCATATAGAGCAGCAAAAACTCAGTCAGTATGTCGGAGCGCTGAACACCATTATGTTTGCCCCTGAGGATTTAAATCTCGTCAAAGGAAGCCCTCAGGTGAGGAGGAGATTTCTCGATATGGAGATCGGGCAGGTTTCTGCCGTTTATCTGTATGATTTATCTCTTTATCAAAAAATCCTTTCACAGCGGAATCATTTTCTGAAACAGCTGCAAAGCCGGAAACAGACTGACCGGACCATGCTTGACGTTCTCACTGATCAGCTGATTGAAGCAGCCGCAAAAGTTGTCGCCAAACGTCTGCAGTTTACGGCGCAGCTTGAAAAATGGGCGCAGCCGATCCATTCCGGCATTTCCCGGGGACTTGAAGAACTGACGCTTAAGTACCACACGGCGCTTGATGTATCAGATCCCAAAGATTTGTCGAAAATAGGTAACAGCTACCAGGAGTCTTTTTCGAAATTAAAAGAAAAAGAAATAGAACGAGGCGTCACATTATTCGGACCGCATCGGGATGATGTCCTTTTTTATGTGAACGGACGCGATGTGCAGACGTACGGTTCACAGGGACAGCAGCGTACGACGGCTTTGTCTTTGAAGCTGGCCGAAATAGATTTGATTCATGAAGAAATCGGAGAATACCCCATTTTACTTTTGGATGATGTACTAAGCGAGCTGGATGATTACCGACAGTCCCATTTGCTTCATACGATCCAAGGCCGTGTGCAGACATTTGTCACCACGACAAGCGTGGATGGCATTGACCACGATACCTTACATCAAGCAGGAATGTTCCGTGTGGAAAACGGTACGTTAGTGAAGTGAAGAAATGAGGTGAGCGATTGTATATTCATTTAGGTGACGACTTTGTCGTTTCAACACGCGATATCGTGGGCATTTTTGACTGCAAGGTCAATGTATCGCCGATCGTTGAAGAATTTCTGGACAGACAGAAAGAAAAAGTAGTGCCGTCCGTAAACGGCACGCCAAAGTCTATCGTAGTCACGACTGAGAATATATATTACTCTCCCTTATCTTCCGGCACACTGAAGAAACGTGCGCAATTTATGTTAGAAATAGATTCTTAGCGGATCTTTACAATGAATATATCGTTTAAGAAAAGTGTAGGTGAATGTGCATGGCTATGGAACAGCAGCAAAATAGTTATGATGAGAATCAGATACAGGTATTAGAAGGTTTGGAAGCTGTTCGAAAGAGACCGGGGATGTACATCGGATCAACTAACAGCAAAGGCCTTCACCACTTGGTGTGGGAAATCGTCGACAACAGTATTGACGAAGCCCTGGCCGGTTATTGTACAGATATTAACATCGAGATTGAAAAAGATAACAGCATTACCGTTAAGGACAACGGGCGCGGAATTCCGGTCGGTATCCAGGAGAAGATGGGCCGCCCTGCGGTTGAAGTCATCATGACCGTTCTCCACGCCGGCGGTAAATTTGACGGAAGCGGATATAAAGTATCCGGCGGTCTTCACGGTGTAGGGGCATCTGTCGTAAACGCCTTGTCGACCACTCTTGACGTTACGGTTCATCGTGACGGAAAAATCCACTATCAGGCGTACGAGCGCGGTGTACCTGTGGCCGATCTTGAAGTGATCGGTGATACTGATAAGACCGGAACGATTACGCACTTCGTTCCGGATCCGGAAATCTTCAAAGAAACAATCGTATACGACTATGATCTGCTTTCAAACCGTGTCCGGGAATTGGCCTTCCTGACAAAAGGCGTAAACATCACGATTGAAGACAAACGTGAAGGACAAGAACGGAAAAACGAGTACCACTACGAAGGCGGAATCAAAAGCTATGTTGAGTACTTAAACCGTTCCAAAGAAGTCGTTCATGAAGAGCCGATTTATATCGAAGGCGAGAAAGACGGCATAACGGTTGAAGTTGCATTGCAATACAACGACAGCTATACAAGCAATATTTATTCTTTCACGAATAATATCAACACATACGAAGGCGGGACGCACGAAGCCGGATTTAAAACCGGTCTGACCCGTGTCATAAACGACTATGCAAGAAGAAAAGGGATTTTCAAAGAAAATGATCCGAATTTAAGCGGGGATGATGTGAGAGAAGGGCTGACTGCCATTATTTCAATTAAGCACCCTGATCCGCAATTCGAAGGGCAGACGAAAACCAAGCTCGGCAACTCCGAAGCGAGAACGATCACTGATACGCTGTTTTCTTCTGCGCTGGAAACATTCCTTCTTGAAAATCCGGACTCAGCCCGCAAAATCGTTGAAAAAGGTTTAATGGCCGCAAGAGCGCGGATGGCAGCGAAAAAAGCGCGGGAATTGACCCGCCGCAAAAGTGCGCTTGAGATTTCCAATCTGCCGGGCAAACTGGCGGACTGTTCTTCTAAAGATCCGAGCATTTCCGAGCTGTATATCGTAGAGGGTGACTCTGCGGGCGGATCAGCGAAACAGGGACGGGACCGTCATTTCCAAGCTATTCTGCCGCTGCGCGGTAAGATTCTGAACGTTGAGAAAGCCAGACTTGATAAGATTCTCTCAAACAATGAGGTCAGATCAATGATCACGGCCCTCGGAACAGGAATCGGAGAAGATTTTAATCTTGAAAAAGCGCGTTATCATAAAGTGGTCATCATGACGGATGCCGATGTTGACGGCGCCCACATCAGAACGCTTTTATTAACGTTCTTCTACAGATACATGCGGGAAATCATCGAAAACGGCTATGTCTACATTGCCCAGCCGCCGCTTTATAAAGTGCAGCAGGGAAAACGGGTGGAATACGCTTATAATGATAAGCAGCTTGATGAGCTGTTAAAAGAACTTCCGCAATCACCTAAGCCCGGCCTCCAGCGTTATAAAGGTCTTGGAGAAATGAACGCGACTCAGCTTTGGGAAACGACAATGGACCCTGCGACCAGAACGCTTCTGCAAGTCAATCTTGAAGATGCAATGGACGCTGACGAGACTTTTGAAATGCTGATGGGTGACAAAGTAGAACCGCGGAGAAACTTCATAGAAGCAAACGCCAGATACGTGAAAAATCTTGATATTTAACCAAGAAAGCCTTATTTTCGTTAAGAAATAAGGCTTTTTTCTCAAAGCGGCTTCTAAAGCCTCTGAAAACCCGCAAAACCCGTATATTCTACTAAATTAATGTGTATAAACACAAGTTTATTGATATAATGGAGAATAGTGAAATCGTATTGAAGATCATAATGGACAATCTACTCCCACATTATTTCATGTGATACTTCAGGGAGGTTTTTTTAATGAGTGAACAAAACACACCACAAGTACGTGAAGTCAATATCAGTCAGGAAATGCGGACATCCTTCCTGGACTATGCAATGAGCGTTATCGTATCCCGGGCGCTTCCGGATGTGCGTGACGGTCTGAAGCCGGTTCACAGACGGATTTTGTACGCGATGAATGATTTAGGCATGACCAGTGACAAACCATATAAAAAATCTGCCCGTATCGTCGGTGAAGTTATCGGTAAGTACCACCCGCACGGTGACTCAGCGGTTTACGAATCAATGGTCAGAATGGCGCAGGATTTTAACTACCGCTACATGCTTGTTGACGGACACGGCAACTTCGGTTCGGTTGACGGCGACTCAGCGGCCGCGATGCGTTACACAGAAGCGAGAATGTCAAAAATCGCAATGGAAATCCTCCGGGACATTACGAAAGATACGATTGATTATCAAGATAACTATGACGGCGCAGAAAGAGAACCTGCCGTCATGCCTTCGAGATTTCCGAATCTGCTCGTCAACGGAGCTGCCGGTATCGCGGTCGGAATGGCGACAAATATTCCTCCGCATCAGCTTGGGGAAGTCATTGAAGGCGTGCTTGCCGTAAGTGAGAATCCTGAGATTACAAACCAGGAGCTGATGGAATACATCCCGGGCCCGGATTTTCCGACTGCAGGTCAGATTTTAGGCCGGAGCGGCATCCGCAAGGCATATGAATCCGGACGGGGATCCATTACGATCCGGGCTAAGGCTGAAATCGAAGAGACATCATCGGGAAAAGAAAGAATTATTGTCACGGAACTTCCTTATCAGGTGAACAAAGCGAGATTAATTGAAAAAATCGCAGATCTTGTCCGGGACAAAAAAATCGAAGGAATTACCGATCTGCGTGACGAATCCGACCGTAACGGAATGAGAATCGTCATTGAGATCCGCCGTGACGCCAATGCTCACGTCATTTTGAATAACCTGTACAAACAAACGGCCCTGCAGACGTCTTTCGGAATCAACCTGCTGGCGCTCGTTGACGGACAGCCGAAGGTACTAAGCCTGAAACAATGTCTGGAGCATTATCTTGATCACCAGAAGGTTGTGATCCGGCGCAGAACGGCTTACGAACTCCGCAAAGCGGAAGCGAGAGCTCACATTCTGGAAGGTTTAAGAATTGCTCTCGATCATTTAGATGCCGTTATTTCTCTTATCCGCAATTCCCAGACGGCTGAAATTGCGAGAACAGGTTTGATCGAACAATTCTCACTGACTGAAAAACAAGCGCAAGCCATTCTGGATATGCGCCTTCAGCGATTAACCGGTCTGGAGCGCGAAAAGATTGAAGAGGAATATCAATCACTTGTTGCGCTTATCGCCGAGCTGAAAGATATTTTAGCCAATGAAGCAAGAGTTCTTGAGATCATCCGTGAAGAACTTAATGAAATCAAAGAGCGTTTCAATGATGAGAGACGCACTGAAATCGTGACGTCCGGTCTTGAAACAATTGAAGATGAAGATCTTATCGAGAGAGAAAATATCGTCATCACACTGACCCATAACGGCTATGTTAAACGTCTCCCGGCGTCCACATACCGCAGCCAAAAACGGGGCGGAAAAGGCGTACAGGGAATGGGAACGAATGAAGATGACTTTGTGGAACACTTAATTTCCACATCAACGCACGATACGATCCTGTTCTTCTCTAATAAAGGGAAGGTATACCGTTCTAAAGGATATGAAATCCCTGAATACGGCCGTACGGCAAAAGGCATTCCGATTATTAACCTTCTGGAGGTTGAAAAAGGCGAATGGATTAATGCTATTATTCCGGTCAGCACGTTTGATGAGGAGCAATACCTCTTCTTTACGACCAAACAAGGGGTGTCGAAACGTACGGCACTGTCCCAGTTTGCGAATATACGGAATAACGGGCTGATCGCCCTAGGTCTCCGGGAAGACGATGAACTGATGGCCGTCCGCCTGACTGACGGCAAGAAACAAATCATCATCGGAACGAAGAACGGTTTGCTGATCCGTTTCCCTGAAGCAGATGTAAGACAAATGGGACGCACAGCTGCGGGTGTTAAAGGCATCACGCTGACAGACGATGATGTTGTGGTAGGCATGGAGATTCTTGAAGAAGACTCCCATGTCCTCATAGTGACAGAAAACGGCTACGGCAAACGCACACCGGCTTCAGAATACAGAGTTCAAAGCCGGGGCGGAAAAGGCCTTAAAACATGTAAAATCACTGACAGCAACGGTCCGTTAGTAACCGTGAAAGCAACAAAAGGCGAAGAGGACTTAATGATTATTACGGCAAGCGGCGTGTTAATCAGAATGGATATTAATGATATCTCCACTACGGGACGCGTAACACAAGGCGTCCGTCTGATCCGCATGTCTGATCAAGAGCATGTAGCCACTGTGGCGCTTGTGGAAAAGAATGAAGAAGAGCCGGAAGACCCGGAAGAAACGGAAGAAGTATAAACGCAAAAGCGCAGCTGTAACAGGCTGCGCTTTTACTATATAAAGAAATGAAAAAAAGCTTTGACACATAGTGATGATGCTGATATAATCATTTTTGTTGTCTTTTTAATAGAAAGGCAAGCCTAGCGAAAATATTTTTTGAAAAAGTATTGACCTAGCAAACTGAAAATGTTATGATTAAGAGGTCGCTTCGAGAGAAGCAACAAAGTTCTTTGAAAACTAAACAAGACAAAACGTACCTGTTAATTCAAAGTTTTAAATAAATCGCACAGCGATGTGCGTAGTCAGTCAAACTACTTTATCGGAGAGTTTGATCCTGGCTCAGGACGAACGCTGGCGGCGTGCCTAATACATGCAAGTCGAGCGGACAGATGGGAGCTTGCTCCCTGATGTTAGCGGCGGACGGGTGAGTAACACGTGGGTAACCTGCCTGTAAGACTGGGATAACTCCGGGAAACCGGGGCTAATACCGGATGGTTGTCTGAACCGCATGGTTCAGACATAAAAGGTGGCTTCGGCTACCACTTACAGATGGACCCGCGGCGCATTAGCTAGTTGGTGAGGTAACGGCTCACCAAGGCGACGATGCGTAGCCGACCTGAGAGGGTGATCGGCCACACTGGGACTGAGACACGGCCCAGACTCCTACGGGAGGCAGCAGTAGGGAATCTTCCGCAATGGACGAAAGTCTGACGGAGCAACGCCGCGTGAGTGATGAAGGTTTTCGGATCGTAAAGCTCTGTTGTTAGGGAAGAACAAGTGCCGTTCAAATAGGGCGGCACCTTGACGGTACCTAACCAGAAAGCCACGGCTAACTACGTGCCAGCAGCCGCGGTAATACGTAGGTGGCAAGCGTTGTCCGGAATTATTGGGCGTAAAGGGCTCGCAGGCGGTTTCTTAAGTCTGATGTGAAAGCCCCCGGCTCAACCGGGGAGGGTCATTGGAAACTGGGGAACTTGAGTGCAGAAGAGGAGAGTGGAATTCCACGTGTAGCGGTGAAATGCGTAGAGATGTGGAGGAACACCAGTGGCGAAGGCGACTCTCTGGTCTGTAACTGACGCTGAGGAGCGAAAGCGTGGGGAGCGAACAGGATTAGATACCCTGGTAGTCCACGCCGTAAACGATGAGTGCTAAGTGTTAGGGGGTTTCCGCCCCTTAGTGCTGCAGCTAACGCATTAAGCACTCCGCCTGGGGAGTACGGTCGCAAGACTGAAACTCAAAGGAATTGACGGGGGCCCGCACAAGCGGTGGAGCATGTGGTTTAATTCGAAGCAACGCGAAGAACCTTACCAGGTCTTGACATCCTCTGACAATCCTAGAGATAGGACGTCCCCTTCGGGGGCAGAGTGACAGGTGGTGCATGGTTGTCGTCAGCTCGTGTCGTGAGATGTTGGGTTAAGTCCCGCAACGAGCGCAACCCTTGATCTTAGTTGCCAGCATTCAGTTGGGCACTCTAAGGTGACTGCCGGTGACAAACCGGAGGAAGGTGGGGATGACGTCAAATCATCATGCCCCTTATGACCTGGGCTACACACGTGCTACAATGGACAGAACAAAGGGCAGCGAAACCGCGAGGTTAAGCCAATCCCACAAATCTGTTCTCAGTTCGGATCGCAGTCTGCAACTCGACTGCGTGAAGCTGGAATCGCTAGTAATCGCGGATCAGCATGCCGCGGTGAATACGTTCCCGGGCCTTGTACACACCGCCCGTCACACCACGAGAGTTTGTAACACCCGAAGTCGGTGAGGTAACCTTTTAGGAGCCAGCCGCCGAAGGTGGGACAGATGATTGGGGTGAAGTCGTAACAAGGTAGCCGTATCGGAAGGTGCGGCTGGATCACCTCCTTTCTAAGGATTTTAACGGAATATAAGACCTTGGGTCTTATAAACAGAACGTTCCCTGTCTTGTTTAGTTTTGAAGGAACTTTGATTCTTTCATATGGTAGATGGGCCTGTAGCTCAGCTGGTTAGAGCGCACGCCTGATAAGCGTGAGGTCGGTGGTTCGAGTCCACTCAGGCCCACCATCTTTACCCAATACGGGGCCTTAGCTCAGCTGGGAGAGCGCCTGCTTTGCACGCAGGAGGTCAGCGGTTCGATCCCGCTAGGCTCCACCAACGTGTTCTTTGAAAACTAGATAACAGAAGTAATTCACATTCAATTAGTAATGCAAGATATCACGTAGTGATTCTTTTTAACGGTTAAGTTAGAAAGGGCGCACGGTGGATGCCTTGGCACTAGGAGCCGATGAAGGACGGGACGAACACCGATATGCTTCGGGGAGCTGTAAGCAAGCTTTGATCCGGAGATTTCCGAATGGGGAAACCCACCACTCGTAATGGAGTGGTATCCATATCTGAATACATAGGATATGAGAAGGCAGACCCGGGGAACTGAAACATCTAAGTACCCGGAGGAAGAGAAAGCAAATGCGATTCCCTGAGTAGCGGCGAGCGAAACGGGATCAGCCCAAACCAAGAGGCTTGCCTCTTGGGGTTGTAGGACACTCTGTACGGAGTTACAAAGGAACGAGGTAGATGAAGAGGTCTGGAAAGGCCCGCCATAGGAGGTAACAGCCCTGTAGTCAAAACTTCGTTCTCTCCTGAGTGGATCCTGAGTACGGCGGAACACGTGAAATTCCGTCGGAATCCGGGAGGACCATCTCCCAAGGCTAAATACTCCCTAGTGACCGATAGTGAACCAGTACCGTGAGGGAAAGGTGAAAAGCACCCCGGAAGGGGAGTGAAAGAGATCCTGAAACCGTGTGCCTACAAGTAGTCAGAGCCCGTTAACGGGTGATGGCGTGCCTTTTGTAGAATGAACCGGCGAGTTACGATCCCGTGCAAGGTTAAGCAGAAGATGCGGAGCCGCAGCGAAAGCGAGTCTGAATAGGGCGAATTGAGTACGTGGTCGTAGACCCGAAACCAGGTGATCTACCCATGTCCAGGGTGAAGTTCAGGTAACACTGAATGGAGGCCCGAACCCACGCACGTTGAAAAGTGCGGGGATGAGGTGTGGGTAGGGGTGAAATGCCAATCGAACCTGGAGATAGCTGGTTCTCTCCGAAATAGCTTTAGGGCTAGCCTCAAGGTAAGAGTCTCGGAGGTAGAGCACTGATTGGACTAGGGGCCCCTACCGGGTTACCGAATTCAGTCAAACTCCGAATGCCGATGACTTATCCTTGGGAGTCAGACTGCGAGTGATAAGATCCGTAGTCGAAAGGGAAACAGCCCAGACCGCCAGCTAAGGTCCCAAAGTATACGTTAAGTGGAAAAGGATGTGGAGTTGCTTAGACAACCAGGATGTTGGCTTAGAAGCAGCCACCATTTAAAGAGTGCGTAATAGCTCACTGGTCGAGTGACTCTGCGCCGAAAATGTACCGGGGCTAAACGTATCACCGAAGCTGCGGACTGTTCTTCGAACAGTGGTAGGAGAGCGTTCTAAGGGCTGTGAAGCAAGACCGGAAGGACTTGTGGAGCGCTTAGAAGTGAGAATGCCGGTATGAGTAGCGAAAGAGGGGTGAGAATCCCCTCCACCGAATGCCTAAGGTTTCCTGAGGAAGGCTCGTCCGCTCAGGGTTAGTCGGGACCTAAGCCGAGGCCGAAAGGCGTAGGCGATGGATAACAGGTTGATATTCCTGTACCACCTCCTCACCATTTGAGCAATGGGGGGACGCAGGAGGATAGGGTAAGCGCGGTATTGGATATCCGCGTCCAAGCAGTTAGGCTGGGAAATAGGCAAATCCGTTTCCCGTGAAGGCTGAGCTGTGATGGCGAGCGAATTATAGTAGCGAAGTTCCTGATTCCACACTGCCAAGAAAAGCCTCTAGCGAGGTGAGAGGTGCCCGTACCGCAAACCGACACAGGTAGGCGAGGAGAGAATCCTAAGGTGATCGAGAGAACTCTCGTTAAGGAACTCGGCAAAATGACCCCGTAACTTCGGGAGAAGGGGTGCTCTGTTAGGGTGCAAGCCCGAGAGAGCCGCAGTGAATAGGCCCAGGCGACTGTTTAGCAAAAACACAGGTCTCTGCGAAGCCGTAAGGCGAAGTATAGGGGCTGACGCCTGCCCGGTGCTGGAAGGTTAAGAGGAGCGCTTAGCGTAAGCGAAGGTGCGAATTGAAGCCCCAGTAAACGGCGGCCGTAACTATAACGGTCCTAAGGTAGCGAAATTCCTTGTCGGGTAAGTTCCGACCCGCACGAAAGGCGCAACGATCTGGGCACTGTCTCAACGAGAGACTCGGTGAAATTATAGTACCTGTGAAGATGCAGGTTACCCGCGACAGGACGGAAAGACCCCGTGGAGCTTTACTGCAGCCTGATATTGAATGTTGGTACAGCTTGTACAGGATAGGTAGGAGCCTTGGAAACCGGAGCGCCAGCTTCGGTGGAGGCATCGGTGGGATACTACCCTGGCTGTATTGACCTTCTAACCCGCCGCCCTTATCGGGCGGGGAGACAGTGTCAGGTGGGCAGTTTGACTGGGGCGGTCGCCTCCTAAAAGGTAACGGAGGCGCCCAAAGGTTCCCTCAGAATGGTTGGAAATCATTCGCAGAGTGTAAAGGCACAAGGGAGCTTGACTGCGAGACCTACAAGTCGAGCAGGGACGAAAGTCGGGCTTAGTGATCCGGTGGTTCCGCATGGAAGGGCCATCGCTCAACGGATAAAAGCTACCCCGGGGATAACAGGCTTATCTCCCCCAAGAGTCCACATCGACGGGGAGGTTTGGCACCTCGATGTCGGCTCATCGCATCCTGGGGCTGTAGTCGGTCCCAAGGGTTGGGCTGTTCGCCCATTAAAGCGGTACGCGAGCTGGGTTCAGAACGTCGTGAGACAGTTCGGTCCCTATCCGTCGCGGGCGCAGGAAATTTGAGAGGAGCTGTCCTTAGTACGAGAGGACCGGGATGGACGCACCGCTGGTGTACCAGTTGTTCTGCCAAGGGCATCGCTGGGTAGCTATGTGCGGACGGGATAAGTGCTGAAAGCATCTAAGCATGAAGCCCCCCTCAAGATGAGATTTCCCATTCCGCAAGGAAGTAAGATCCCTGAAAGATGATCAGGTTGATAGGTCTGAGGTGGAAGTGTGGCGACACATGGAGCTGACAGATACTAATCGATCGAGGACTTAACCAATTTGAATGTATGCTTACTGTTATCTAGTTTTGAGAGAACACTCTCAATGGTTTGGTGGCGATAGCGAAGAGGTCACACCCGTTCCCATGCCGAACACGGAAGTTAAGCTCTTCAGCGCCGATGGTAGTCGGGGGTTTCCCCCTGTGAGAGTAGGACGCCGCCAAGCTATATT
Source organism: Bacillus sp. JNUCC-21 (assembly GCF_041222765.1). Classification (NCBI taxonomy): domain Bacteria; kingdom Bacillati; phylum Bacillota; class Bacilli; order Caryophanales; family Bacillaceae; genus Bacillus; species Bacillus sp. JNUCC-21. The sequence continues at coordinate 14,360 of NZ_CP166019.1, forward strand.
ATGGTAAAGGCAGCTCATCATGAGCTGCCTTTTTTGTTTATAAGTATTGCTTCAGGAAATTAGAAACGTAATACGGAAATTTGCGTTCCGTGACATCTAAGAACCGGCGGATCATCACATAATCATCACTGACATGCTGTGTCAGCAGTTCATACCACCACTCCGTTTCATATCTCGCAATCATCCCGATATTGTAGAGGACCAAATAATGAATAATCATTTCCGGAAGATGCAGGAAGTGATCACGCTGAGAGGGAATGTAATATTGATTTTTCTCCAAGTGAAACAATAAATTTGGCGAAGACCAAGGTTCTCTGTCTATCGGGTCAGCCTCAAAAACCAAGTGGTTATGGTCTTTCCTCAGAAAAGACCACTTTAAATGATGGCTGATATATTCAGCAAATCGGGAATCAGACATATTGTAATGAATCACCGCATGCTCAGGCACTGAAATAAGGTCATCTTTGAGCTCTACTCGGGTCAGCCAATTCTTTTTCTCTTGGAAGTAAAAGACAGTATGCAATTCAGGTATGGCTGTCAGCAATTTCTTCATTGTGTACCGTTCTTCCTCAAGACCAGCTATCCCGAATAAGTGCTTCATTACATGAATACATAAGCCATTGCGCTGCACCTTCACTTCATCATCCCTAAAGGAGTAATTTTGCTTTTTGCGTTTCCGGGCAGTCACGCCATGCGCGAGTACTGAGGCGTGGCTTGGATAGCTTGGATCTGTGGTCAGAAGGCAGGCTTTCAGCAATTGTGACATCCCGTAAAACAACAGAATAGGCTTAATTTCTAAAGGGGAAAGAGATGCCTGCTTATAAAAGGACTCGGCGTGTTTGATAAAGAATATGAAGCGCTCACTGTTCTTAAACGCATATCGTTTTGGTTCTTCCATACCGCTTTCTGTATAGATTTTATTTAGAAATTTCTGGGAAGATTCTACGGAATAAAATAATGATAACTCTTTCCACTCATGATCTCTCATATGTATTTTTAAACCCTTTCCTTTATCTAAATATTTCAACTCTTTTTCGCTTCCTTGACATGCTGTTTTCTAGTTGATAATCTACATATAATATTTTGCCGAAAAGAGGGGGATTTACTAATGTGGGAAAGTAAATTTTCAAAAGAAGGCTTAACGTTCGATGATGTACTGCTCGTACCGGCTCAATCAGACGTACTTCCGCGTGATGTGGATTTATCTGTTGAACTGACAAAGACGTTAAAGCTTAACATTCCTGTCATCAGTGCGGGAATGGATACAGTAACAGAATCAGCTATGGCGATTGCGATGGCCAGACAGGGCGGCTTGGGCATTATCCATAAAAACATGTCCATCGAACAGCAGGCTGAACATGTTGACAAAGTCAAACGTTCTGAACGGGGCGTTATTACAAATCCCTTCTTTTTAACACCTGATCATCAAGTATTCGATGCGGAGCATTTGATGGGGAAATACAGAATTTCCGGTGTTCCGATCGTAGATAATAAAGACGATCAAAAGCTTGTCGGTATCATTACAAACCGTGATCTTCGCTTTATCTCTGATTATTCAATGAAAATCAGTGATGTCATGACAAAAGAAGAGCTGGTTACGGCTTCTGTGGGAACCACATTAGACGAAGCAGAAAAAATCTTACAGAAACATAAAATTGAAAAACTTCCGTTAGTGGATGACCAAAACAAATTAAAAGGTCTTATCACGATCAAAGATATTGAAAAGGTTATCGAATTTCCGAATTCATCTAAAGATGAACACGGACGCCTTATTGTCGGCGCTGCGGTAGGCGTGACAGGCGATACAATGACACGCGTCAGCAAGCTTGTTGAAGCGAATGTCGACGTTATCGTGGTTGATACGGCTCACGGACATTCCAGAGGCGTACTGAACACAGTTGCGAAAATCCGTGAAACATATCCTGAACTGAACATTATCGCAGGAAATGTTGCAACGGCTGAAGCGACAAAAGCTCTGATTGAAGCCGGAGCAAATATTGTCAAAGTGGGAATCGGACCTGGTTCTATCTGTACGACACGCGTCGTTGCAGGTGTAGGCGTACCGCAGATCACTGCCATTTATGATTGTGCCACTGAAGCGAGAAAACACGGTGCGACAATTATCGCAGACGGCGGTATTAAATTCTCCGGAGATATTACGAAAGCGTTGGCTTCAGGCGGACATGCCGTAATGCTCGGAAGCCTGCTTGCCGGTACTTCAGAAAGCCCGGGAGAGACTGAAATCTATCAAGGCAGAAGATTTAAAGTGTATCGGGGTATGGGTTCTGTCGCTGCCATGGAAAAAGGCAGTAAAGACCGATATTTCCAAGAAGAAAATAAGAAATTCGTCCCTGAAGGTATCGAAGGACGGACTCCGTACAAAGGTCCTGTAGAAGAAACAGTGTATCAGCTTGTCGGCGGTCTTCGTTCAGGTATGGGATATTGCGGTTCAAAAGACTTGCGCGCTTTAAGAGAAGAGGCTCAATTCATCCGCATGACAGGTGCCGGACTTCGCGAAAGTCATCCGCATGATGTCCAAATTACGAAAGAATCACCAAACTACACAATCTCATAATTGTTACAAATAAAAAACATTTGACAGGGTCGCTGACTCTGTCTATTTTTTTTATATCGAGTGTGATAAAATTTATACTGTTGTGTTTTGAATTTGAATATGTCCTTAACGGCTTAATTATAGATTTAAAATGAATGACGGAGGTCGTAAGATTGAACATCACGAAATGGAAACAGCTGTTGGTGTCATTAGTGGTACTGGCACTGGCCGCAACTTGCTTTGTTCCAATGTCTAAAGCGGAGGCAGCCGGCAATGACCCGATTGATGTCAACGCATCAGCTGCGATAATGATTGAGGCTTCATCGGGAAAAATTTTATACAGTAAAAATGCAGACAAAAGACTGCCGATTGCCAGCATGACAAAAATGATGACTGAATATCTGCTTCTGGAAGCCATTAAAGAAGGAAAAGTGAAATGGGATCAAACGTATACTCCTGATGATTATGTCTATGAAATTTCTCAAGACAACAGTTTATCAAACGTTCCCCTTCGAAAAGACGGCAAATACACGGTTAAAGAACTGTATCAGGCTATGGCGATTTACTCTGCCAACGGAGCCGCGATTGCAGTTGCCGAAATTCTTGCCGGAACTGAAACGAAATTTGTCGCTGAAATGAATGCGAAAGCTAAAGAATTAGGCATGACAAACTATGATTTTAAAAATGCCACAGGGCTTGTGAATGAAGACCTTCACGGCAAGCAGCCGCAAGGAGAAGGCGTTAAAGAAGAAAGTGAAGTTTCTGCTAAAGACATGGCGCTTCTTGCAGACCGCCTGATCACTGATTATCCGGAAGTTCTCAAAACAACAAGCATCGCTAAGACGAAATTCAGAGCCGGCACTGATGATGAAATGGACATGCCGAACTGGAACTTCATGTTAAAAGGTCTTGTTTCTGAATACCCTGGCGTTGACGGCTTAAAAACGGGTTCTACTGATTCTGCGGGATCTTGTTTTACAAGCACAGCACAGCGGAACGGAATGCGGGTCATCACCGTTGTATTAGACGCAAAAGGCAACCTGCATACCGGACGTTTTGATGAAACGAAAAAAATGCTCGATTACGCATTTAACAGCAATTTCTCAATGAAAGATCTTTACCCTGAAGGCTCTCAAGTAAAAGGGCACAAAACGATTGACGTTGAAAAAGGGAAAGACAAGCAAGTCGATATTGTTACTGACAAGGCGCTTTCTATTCCTGTGAAAAGCGGGGATGAAAAGAACTATAAAGCCGAAGTGACTTTAGATAAAAAAGAAATCACGGCACCTGTGAAAAAGGGAACGAAAGTCGGAACGCTGACAGTTACATACAAAGGCAGTGACAAAGACTATGGCTTCCTCAAATCCAAAGAGTTCAGCGTGAATCTTGTAACGAAAAATGATGTAGATAAAGCAAACTGGTTTGTTCAGATGATGCGCGGCATCGGCGGATTCTTCTCCGGAATCTGGAACAGCGCCGTTGACACGGTAACAGGCTGGTTTTAAGAAATAAGAAAGAGCTCTGATGAAAGTTAGGGCTCTTTTGCTTAATATACTGAAAAAACCAAATTATTAGTAAAAAAATGATATCTATCTTATTCATCTCGCTGTAAAATAAGAATACCCATATGAAATATTGTATTTCTGGGATACAATAAGAGATAGAAATTATCTAACTATACATTGACTAGGGGGACCAAATAATGGCTCAAACAGGTACTGATCGTGTAAAACGCGGCATGGCGGAAATGCAAAAAGGCGGCGTCATCATGGACGTTGTAAATGCTGAACAAGCGAAGATTGCGGAAGAGGCGGGAGCTGTTGCCGTAATGGCGTTAGAACGCGTTCCGGCTGATATTCGCGCTGCCGGCGGTGTTGCCCGCATGGCTGATCCGACAATCGTTGAAGAAGTAATGAATGCTGTATCCATTCCCGTAATGGCAAAAGCGCGTATCGGACATATCGTTGAAGCGCGTGTCCTTGAAGCAATGGGAGTAGATTACATCGATGAAAGTGAAGTTCTGACTCCGGCTGACGAAGAATTTCATTTAAATAAAAACGAATATACAGTCCCGTTCGTATGCGGCTGCCGTGATCTCGGCGAAGCAACGCGCCGTATCGCTGAAGGAGCTTCCATGCTTCGTACAAAAGGCGAACCGGGAACAGGAAACATTGTGGAAGCTGTCCGCCATATGAGAAAAGTAAACGCGCAAGTGCGCAAAGTTGTTGCGATGAGCGATGACGAGCTGATGACTGAAGCTAAAAACCTCGGCGCTCCTTATGAACTGCTTCTTCAAATCAAACGTGACGGCAAACTGCCTGTAGTGAACTTTGCTGCCGGCGGAGTAGCGACGCCTGCTGACGCGGCATTGATGATGCAGCTTGGCGCTGACGGCGTATTTGTCGGTTCAGGTATTTTCAAATCAGACAACCCTGCTAAATTCGCCAAAGCAATTGTTGAAGCAACGACTCATTACACAGACTACAAACTGATCGCTGAGCTTTCTAAAGAATTAGGCACAGCAATGAAAGGCATCGAAATCTCAAATCTATTGCCGGAACAGCGTATGCAAGAACGCGGCTGGTAAAACCATAGGAGAGCTGGAAGCATGTTAACAATTGGTGTACTTGGACTTCAAGGAGCAGTAAGAGAACATATTCGTTCAATTGAAGCATGTGGTTCAAAAGGTGTAGTCATTAAGCGTCCTGAACAGCTGAATGACATCGACGGTTTAATCCTGCCGGGCGGGGAAAGCACGACGATGCGGCGTTTAATGGATACGTATCATTTTATGGAGCCGCTTCGCGAGTTTGCCGCCCAAGGCAAGCCGATGTTCGGCACATGCGCCGGTCTGATTATTTTAGCCAAAGAGATAGCGGGAACGGATAACGCTCATCTAGGGCTGTTGAACGTTGTCGTCGAGCGTAATTCCTTTGGCCGTCAGGTTGACAGCTTTGAAGCTGATCTGACGATTAAAGGCCTTGATGAGCCGTTTACGGGTGTATTTATTCGCGCACCGCATATTTTAGAAGCCGGAGAAGATGTTGAAGTGCTTTGTGAGCATAACGGACGCATCGTGGCTGCAAAGCAGGGGAATTTCCTCGGCTGCTCGTTCCATCCTGAACTGACGGATGATCACCGGGTGACAGAGCTGTTTGTGAAGATGGCGGAAAAGCATAAGCAGGAAACAGCTGTATAAAACAGTTGAAAACCGCTGATACTTATAGTACATTATAAACACAAATAAAGATCGAAAAGCGTTGACAGGAAGCAGTAGGGAGCCTCTCTTTCAAAGAGAGCCGATGGGTGGTGCGAATCGGTGAAAGATGCTGTCCGAATCCGTCCTTGAGCGAAATGCTGAAAACTAGTAGGCATTTACGGGAAAACCGTTATGTGTTAAAGCGGGAAGCAAGTGTGAGCTTGTTTTCAATCAGGGTGGCAACGCGAGAGCTCTCGTCCCTTTTAGGGGATGAGGGCTCTTTTTTATTTTCGATAAAAACAGATAGGAGTTGTTAGGCATGATTGATACGAAGGTGCTGAGAGCCAATTTTCAAGAGGTAAAAGCGAATCTCATTCCAAAAGGCGAAGACTTATCTGACTTTGACAAGTTTGAAGAGCTGGACGAAAAGAGAAGAGAGCTTATCGGTAAAGTAGAAGAACTGAAGGGAAAACGCAATGAAGTATCTCAGCAGGTCGCCGTTTTGAAACGGGAGAAAAAAGACGCTGATCATATTATTAAAGAGATGCGCGAAGTGGGCGAAGAAATTAAGAAGCTTGATGAAGAGCTTCGTACTGTCGAAACGACGCTCGAAACCATCCTTCTGTCTATTCCGAACATCCCGCACGATTCAGTGCCCGTCGGGGAAACGGAAGATGATAACATTGAAATCCGCAAGTGGGGAAAGGCGCCGGCATTTTCATATGAGCCGAAACCGCATTGGGATATCGCAGACCATTTAAACATTCTTGATTTCGAACGCGCTTCAAAAGTAACAGGCAGCCGGTTTGTGTTTTATAAAGGATTAGGCGCCCGCCTCGAACGCGCGCTCTACAACTTTATGCTGGATCTTCACGTTGATGAATATGATTACACGGAAGTCATTCCTCCTTATATGGTAAACCGTACGAGCATGACAGGTACGGGACAGCTTCCTAAATTTGAAGAGGATGCTTTTAAAATCAGAGAAGAGGATTATTTCTTAATTCCGACGGCGGAAGTGCCGATTACAAATATGCACCGCGATGAAATCTTATCCGGTGAGAACCTGCCGATCAATTATGCCGCATTCAGCGCCTGCTTCCGTTCAGAAGCGGGATCTGCCGGCCGTGATACACGCGGTTTGATCCGCCAGCATCAGTTCAACAAGGTTGAGCTTGTGAAATTCGTGAAGCCGGAAGATTCTTATGAGGAGCTTGAAAAACTGACAAATCAAGCCGAGCGGGTGCTTCAGCTGCTCGAACTGCCGTATCGTGTCATGAGCATGTGTACCGGTGATCTCGGCTTTACAGCCGCGAAAAAGTACGATATTGAGGTATGGATTCCAAGCCAAGACACATACCGTGAAATTTCTTCTTGCAGTAACTTTGAAGCCTTCCAGGCGAGACGCGCAAACATTCGATTCAGACGCGAAGCGAAAGGCAAGCCGGAGCATGTGCATACATTAAACGGTTCAGGCCTTGCAGTCGGCAGAACAGTAGCTGCCATCTTAGAAAACTACCAGCAGGAAGACGGAAGTGTCATCATTCCGAAAGTGCTTCGTCCTTATATGGGAAATAAAGAAGTCATCAAACCGTAAAAGGTGCGCCCTAGAGGCGCGCCTTTTTTGCTGCCCGGTATAGAGCGGCGGCATTCCGGGCTGTGCTTTCAAGGTTAAAACGGCCGGATGCTAAGGCGTCTTCAAGACTTACAGCGCCGGGCACGATAGAAAATACAGCTGTTATTCCTGCGCTGTAAACATGCTCGAAATTTTTGCCTAAGGAGCCTGCCAATGCGATAACGGGAATTTCTTGAGCAGATGCGCGTGCGGCGATCCCGGCGGGGGTTTTGCCGAATATCGTTTGTCCGTCTATCTGCCCCTCTCCGGTAATGACAAGGTCAGCGCCTCTTATCTGATCTGAGAAGGACAGTGTATCTAATACAACATCAATCCCGCTTTGAAGTTCTGCCTGTAAGAAAGCGATCAGTCCGGCGCCCAGTCCCCCTGCGGCGCCCGCGCCTTTTACGGTATCCGCTTCGATATCGTGCTGACGTCTCAATATGTCAGCGAAATGGCGTAAGTTGCGATCCAATACAACTTTAGTCTTCTCGGACGCCCCTTTTTGCGGGCCGAAGACATATGATGCGCCGTTTTCGCCGGTCAGGGGATTTTCGACATCACATGCGGCACGGATACGGATATGTTTCAGGTCAGGAGAGAGACCGCTTATATCAATAGAAGCTAGGGTGTGCAGAGCGCCTCCGCCGTCAGGTATCTCCTGACCTTCCTCATTTAAGAAACGCACACCGAGCGCGCTCGCCATTCCTGTTCCGCCGTCATTAGTTGCGCTTCCGCCAAGCCCGATGATGATCTCGCCCGCCCCGCGGGAAGCTGCATCTGCTATCAGTTCACCCGTTCCTCTTGTCGTTGTGTTCAACGGATCTCTGAGATGGCGGGGAACGAGATGAAGTCCCGATGCTTCCGCCATTTCAATGACTGCCGTGCGTCCGTCTCCCAGAAGTCCATATGCGGCATTTACCGGCGTTCCCAACGGACCGGTCACAGTTTTTTTGATGATGCTTCCGCCAGTGGCATCCGTCAAAGCCTGAACGGTTCCTTCTCCGCCGTCGGCCGCGGGTATCTTGATATATTCCGCGTCAGGGAAGATCGCTTTGAATCCTTTTTCTATGCTGTCAGCAGCTTCTTTTGATGTCATGCTTTCTTTGAAAGAATCGGGTGCAATGATGATTTTCATTATGTTCTCCACCTTTATGAGCAGGTTATCTGTTTGAATCTATTCTTGATTTTTACTGTGATTTCCTGCCCGTATGGCATACTGAGGTTGAATTGGACGCAAGACTTTTGTATGATAGTAAAGCTGACGGACAAGCGTTTAAGAAAAGAAATAAAAAATATGAAAAAGCGCTTGACTGAAATTCAGGTCATGTGGTATATTATTAAATGTCGATACGGAGGAATACCCAAGTCTGGCTGAAGGGATCGGTCTTGAAAACCGACAGGGGTGTCAAAGCCCGCGGGGGTTCGAATCCCTCTTCCTCCGCCATATTGATTTTAAACCTAATGAAACTCGAGCATATATTGGAGATTGTTTTGTCCGCTGCATGTGATGCAGCGGATTTTTTATATGCAAAAAAAGCGATTTTCTCTGTTCGGGGAAAATCGCTTTGCTATTTTTATTTATTTCTGTTTTCGTTGATCACGTGACTGATTTTTTCGATCAAAGGTTCCAGTGACTGTTCATCAGCTTCAAGGTCATAATCTTCAATGCGTACTTTCAGCACAGGGCAGGCGTTAAAACCGCTGATCCAGTCTTCGTACCGTGTATACATCTCTTCCCAATAAGAGCGGTTTGTCTGCAGCTCCATCTCGCGGCCCCGCTTTTCAATCCGGTTTATAATGTTTTCAAGGTCGCCTTCTAAATAGATCAAAACATCAGGATGCGGGAAGTACGGCGTCATGACCATCGCCTCAAATAGGCTTGTGTATGTTGTGTAATCTGTCAGCGACATGGTTCCTTTATCGGCGTGCATTTTTGCGAATATGCCTGTATCTTCATAAATCGAACGGTCCTGCACGAATCCGCCGCCTGATTCAAACATGTTTTTCTGCTCTTTGAACCGCTCAGCCAGAAAATAAATTTGCAAATGGAAGCTCCAGCGTTCAAAATCGTGATAAAACTTCTCTAAATAAGGGTTTTCATCCACTTCCTCAAGTGAGGTATGAAACCCGAGCCGTTTTGCTAAAGCTTTGGTCAAAGTCGATTTTCCGACTCCTACCGTTCCCGCTACTGTGATAATGGCGTTGTTTGGAATATGAATGTCTTTCATTTAATAAGCTCCTTTACCTGACGGGCAATTCTTTCATAGTCTGTCTTATTCAAAACAAAGTCTTCAGTATCACCGTCAATGGTCAGTACAGATATATCCGGGTCTTCTTCCTGAAGCTGTCTGATGGCTGTGTCGTAATCTGCAATGAGACGTTCCAGATATTGATGTTCGATATTTTTCTCAAACGGGCGCCCGCGTTTTTCAATGCGTTGAAGCAATGTCGGCAGGCTTGCCTTTATGTATACAATAACATTCGGTTTCGGCAAGTCGTGAGTGAGCAGATGATAAATCTGCTTATATTTCTCAAGCTTTTGGCCGTGCAATGTACGCTCTGCGAAAATAACATTTTTATAAATATGATAATCGGACAAAACGGGCTGTCCTTGTTTTAAATAATCTCGGTCGGTGTCTTCAAGCTGTTTATACCTGTGACATAGAAAAAACATTTCAAGCTGGAAACTCCACTCCTCGATATTGTCATAAAACTTATCGAGATAAGGGTTGTCTTCCACAATCTCATTAATCATAGGAAAACCGAGCTCTTCAGAAAGCATCGTAGCGAGTGTCGTTTTTCCTGCCCCGATAGGACCTTCTACCGCGATAAAAGGGGCTCTGTTCATTGAAAATCCTCCTTAATTCTGCAAACATCCGTCAGCTGCCGGCCTTTATATTGTATCACACTCTCAGAAAAGCCCATGAAAAAAGACGCTTCCAATTAACGAAACGTCTCTTTTACAATATGAAATTGATCGTTGAGCAAAAGCCAGTTTTGCGGGAAAGAAAGGCCGAGTTTCCAATAGCTGATTCCTCTTAAATGAAGTTCTTTAATTAAATTGAATTTCGCTTGAATGGATCGTGCGTCTTCAAACCATACTTCATGCCGTCTCTGATTTTCATCCGTGTATCGGAAGAATGGAGCCTGGGCGGTTTCGTCATATTGAATGTCGACTTTATAGCGTGCTGCCAGAGCGATTGCCTGCTGAGGACTGACGGCTTTGGCTGTAGTTCCCTGTTTAAAAGGCAGTGTCCAATCATAGCCGTACATATTTTGGCCCATGACGATTTTTGAAGAAGGCATTTCCGTCAGCGCGTACTCAATGACATTTCTTACAGGGCCGATAGGTGATACGGCCTGAGCCGGGCCTCCGCTGTACCCCCACTCATATGTCATGATCACGACAAAATCGACGATTTCTCCATGTGCCCTATAGTCATGTGCTTCGTACCATTTGCCGGCCTGAGTCGCGCTCGTTTTCGGAGCAAGCGCCGTTGAAATCTTCCAGCCTTCCCGATGAAAAATCGTCCTCGCTTCACGTAAAAAACGATTGTAGGCTTCTCTGTCCTGTGGACGTAAATATTCGAAATCAAAGTGAATATCGCGAAAGCCGTACTTTTTAGCCGTGGAGACGATTTCCTGAAAGAGTTTTGTTTTCACTGTATTGTCATTCAAGATGAGCCGCCCGAGTTCATCGCTGAATGCGTCATTTTCAAGGTTGGTGATGATCATCATCAGTGTGGTGTTGTGCCTGTCACTGATGCTTTTTAAATTGGTCAGAGGCGGTTCCTTTAAAGTCCCGTTCCGCTGCACTTGAAAACTGAATGCGCCGAGGTATGTTAAATAAGGAGAGGCCTCCCTTGCCGCCTGCTGGAGATTAGCGCTTACGCTCGTTCCCCGCGGTTCTATATATGCATTTGATTCGATATCGGGCTTATTCGCCTGCTGCGGAATGTAAAGGCGGGTTCCGGCTCTCAATGTGGTGCCGGGCTGAATTCCGTTCACCCTCGCAAGCTCCGCGGCCGATATATGAAAACGGCCGGCGATTGCAGCGAGAGTATCACCTTGTTTCACTTCGTAATATTGACCCTCAATCGGGATGACAAGGGTTTGTCCGACAACCAATGTATTTGGATTAGACAGTTTATTTGCTTCCGCAATGACATTTGCGGCAGTCCGGTAGCGCGCCGCAATAGCGGAAAGCGTGTCGCCCCGTTTCACTATATAGATCTGAATGAAAAACGCCTCCTTTCATATCCGCTATCAAATATATGAAAAAAGGAGGCTGATCATGTTTATTTTTCGGCGGTAATTTGTTTTTCCGTGGTTATTTCTGCGAAGAGAACATTCTCCATCATGGTCAAAGCGAAATCATTGTCTTCGTCGTTATTGGAAGCGGTGCAGTCTTTCGGAATGGCAATGCTGTATTCTCTCATATAGGCGTCGTTGGCCGTGAACAGCACACAAATGTTCCCGGCAATCCCCGTGATGACTAATCGGTTCACTTGTAATTCGGTCAGAAGGGTGTGAAGCGCCGTTTCGTAAAAAGCGGAATGCTTCGGTTTAATGAGAAAATAATCATCCGGCTGAGGCGAAATATCTTTTATAATGGGGGCGCTTCTGTCGTTGCTGCATTCCTCCCTGATGGCATCAATATCAGCCTTCCAGAGCCCGTAATGATCATTAATATAAATAATCGGCCAGTTGCTTTGTTTTGCATGCTTCTTTAATGATAAAATACGGGGGACAATTTGTTTGGTTTTTTCAGCAAGACGTTCGCCCATATCAAATTGAAAATTGTTAATCATATCGACAATCAGAAGGGCTGTGTTGTTAGGTTCAGACAATACCGGCAACTCCTTTCTGCTGGGGTATTCCTATTTTAACCTTTATGAGACATGAAAAAACTTAAGAAGAGAGCTCGAACCTATGAATGATGAATATTATATGAGAGAAGCCATAAAAGAAGCGAAGAAAGCCGAAGCGAAAGGTGAAGTGCCGATCGGAGCAGTTCTTGTTCTGCATGATGAGATCGTGGCGCGGGCGCATAATCTGCGGGAGACTGAACAGAGGTCGCTTGCCCACGCCGAAATGCTGGCGATAGACGAAGCGTGCCGTAAGCTGGGGACATGGAGACTTGAGGATGCCGTTCTTTATGTCACTTTGGAGCCGTGTCCGATGTGCGCGGGAGCCGTCGTGCTTTCGAGAGTCGATAAGGTCGTATTCGGCGCATTTGATCCCAAGGGGGGCTGTACAGGAACGCTGATGAACCTCTTGCAGGAAGAGCGGTTCAACCACCAAGCGGAAGTGGTGAGCGGCGTGCTCGGAGAAGAGTGCGGAGAAATGCTCAGCGCTTTTTTCAGAAAGCTGCGCCGGCAAAAGAAAGACATGAGGAAAAAGTTGTCTGAGTAGTACGGTTGCATTTTCTGCCTGAAGCAGATATACTTATGTGTGCATCATGAATGGTGCTCATATAAAAATTTGATATTTATTTTGCCGTGCTAAGCGGGGAGGTAGCGGTGCCCTGTACCCGCAATCCGCTCTAGCGGGGCCGAATCCCTTCTCGAGGTTCGTTTACTGTAAGGTCTGCCTTAAGTAAGTGGCGTTGACGTCTGGGTCCTGCGCAATGGGAATTCATGAACCATGTCAGGTCCGGAAGGAAGCAGCATTAAGTGAAACCTCTCATGTGCCGCAGGGTTGCCTGGGCTGAGCTAACTGCTTAAGTAACGCTTAGGGTAGCGAATCGACAGAAGGTGCACGGTAAATCAATCATCAAATTTCAGACTCACCTGTTTATGGCAGGTGAGTTTTTTCGTATATGAAAAACGGGTTTTGGCGTTAAAAGCACGTTCATGTATAATAAACATGATGAATAACAGAGGAGGGCGCATCCTGTGGGTTACCAAGCTTTATATCGAGTATTTAGGCCTCAGCAGTTTGAAGATGTGGTCGGACAGGAACACATTACGAAAACGCTGCAAAATGCCCTTTTGCAAAAGAAATTTTCTCATGCATATCTGTTTTCTGGACCGCGGGGAACGGGAAAAACCAGTGCAGCTAAAATATTTGCGAAAGCAGTCAACTGTGAGCACGCCCCCGTAGAAGAACCGTGCAATGAATGTGCGGCGTGCAAGGGGATCACAAACGGCTCTATATCAGATGTGATTGAAATAGATGCGGCGTCGAATAACGGCGTAGACGAAATCCGCGACATCCGTGACAAAGTAAAATTCGCCCCGTCGGCCGTCACCTACAAAGTATATATTATAGATGAGGTGCATATGCTCTCTATCGGCGCATTCAATGCGCTTCTGAAAACGCTGGAAGAACCGCCGGCACATTGCATTTTCATATTAGCTACGACTGAGCCTCATAAGATTCCTTTAACCATTATCTCCAGATGTCAGCGTTTTGACTTCAAACGGATTACATCCAAAGCAATTGTCGGACGAATGAAGACAATCGTCGATGCAGAGCAGCTGAAGGTGGAAGAAGGAGCCCTTGATATCATAGCGAGTGCTGCGGACGGAGGAATGAGGGACGCGCTGAGCCTGCTCGATCAAGCCGTATCATTCAGCGGTGAGGAGCTGTCGGTGGATGACGCATTGCTCATTACCGGAGCCGTTTCTCAGCACTATATTGGGAAACTTGCATCTGCTCTTCACAGCAAACAGGTTTCCGGGGCATTGGAAACACTGAATGAATTGCTCCAGCAGGGGAAAGATGCGGCCAAACTGATTGAAGATATGATTTTCTATTTCAGGGATATGCTCTTGTACCAGGCCGCTCCCGGTTTAGAAGGAGTCCTGGAGAAGGTGAAGGTCGATGAAACGTTCCGGAATCTGAGCGGTGATATACCGGCCCCCGCTTTATATGAAATGATTGATATCCTGAATAAAAGCCATCAGGAAATGAAGTGGACGAACCACCCAAGAATCTTTTTTGAAGTGGCTGTCGTGAAAATATGCCAGACGGCACAGCAATCCGCGGGAGATATCCCTGAGGTCGGCATGCTGATGAATAAGATCCAGCAGCTTGAGCAGGAAGTGGAAAGACTGAAAACCTCCGGTGTGAAGGTTCAGATGGAAAGCGCTCCGAAAGAAGCTCCGCGTCCTCAAAAAGGCGGAAAAAGCCATTACAAAGCTCCAGTCGGAAGAATTCATGAGATATTGAAGGAAGCCACAAGACCTGATCTTGAACAGCTTAAAAGCAGCTGGGGTAAGCTGCTGGCACACCTGAAACAGCAGAATAAGGTGTCTCATGCGGCTCTTTTGAATGACAGTGAACCGGTGGCTGCTGCTCAAAAGGCATTTGTGCTTAAATTTAAATACGAAATCCATTGTAAAATGGTTGCAGAAGACAATAACGGAGTCCGTACGAATCTTGAACAGATTCTCGAATCAATGCTCGGGAAAAGAATGGATTTGATTGGCGTTCCGGAAGCACAATGGGGTAAAATAAGAGAAGAATTTTTAAATGATCACCAGCAGGAAAGTGAAGGATCAAACGAACCGGCTGAAGAAGATCCGCTGATTGCAGAGGCGAAAAAACTTGTCGGAGCGGATTTAATCGAAATAAAAGACTAATAAGATGAAAGAGAGTGATTGAATATGCGTGGCGGAATGGGAAACATGCAAAAAATGATGAAACAAATGCAAAAAATGCAAAAGGATATGGCGAAGGCTCAGGAGGAGCTTGCCGAAAAAGTGCTTGAAGGCACAGCGGGCGGCGGAATGGTGACTGTAAAAGTCAACGGCCAAAAAGAAGTTGTAGACGTTGCCATTAAAGAAGAAGTCGTTGATCCGGAAGATATCGAAATGCTTCAGGACCTGATTCTTGCCGCAACAAACGACGCCCTCAAAAAAGTGGATGACATGACGAATGAGACAATGGGACAATTTACAAAAGGAATGAACATACCGGGTTTATTCTAGGGGGATAAATAAACATGCAGTATCCTGAACCAATATCAAAGCTGATTGACAGCTTTATGAAATTGCCAGGGATCGGACCGAAAACAGCGGTTCGTCTGGCTTTTTTTGTTCTAGGTATGAAAGAAGACGTGGTATTAGATTTCGCGAAAGCATTAGTAAATGCGAAGCGCAACCTGACATATTGTTCGATTTGCGGACATATTACAGATCAGGACCCTTGTTATATATGTGAGGACACAAGAAGGGATAAGTCTGTTATTTGTGTCGTGCAGGACCCTAAGGATGTTATCGCAATGGAGAAAATGAAGGAATATAACGGCCAGTATCATGTTCTTCACGGCGCGATTTCACCAATGGACGGCATCGGCCCGGAGGATATTAAGATTCCGGAGCTGCTGAAACGTCTTCAGGATGATCAAGTGACAGAAGTCATTCTCGCAACCAACCCTAATATTGAAGGGGAAGCAACAGCGATGTATATATCAAGGCTGTTAAAGCCCTCAGGCATCAAGCTCTCCCGTATTGCCCACGGTCTGCCCGTCGGCGGTGATTTGGAATATGCTGATGAGGTCACTCTTTCAAAAGCTCTTGAAGGAAGACGTGAATTGTAAGGGAGGAAAAGGCAAGGCATGGGTTTTCTTCGCAGAAATACATTAAGAAAAGAGTTTGACGAGAAGCTGATAGAACAGCTCTTTAAACAAAAAGAAGAATGGAACAGGCAGAAGAGTCTGGTCGAGAAAAGTCTCGAGCCCTCCGCTGAGGTGTTGTTTGAGCTGAAAGTCGCTGAATCTAAATACTTTTTCTATTTAAAAGAAGCGAAGCAGCGGAATTTGAAAATGAGCAGATGGAAGTAAAAGGTCTATTCTCCGGGGTCTTCTCATAAGCTTGTACTAAACAAGCGAGGGGGAAGATTCATGGAGCCTTTTTTCATTATCGGTTTGATTGTCGGTCTGGTTGCTTTGCTTTTTTTATGGGGAGTATCTTCAAAACCTTTAAGATGGATTGGTGTGACTGCGATTAAGTTTATTGCCGGCGCGATTTTGCTGGTGGGTGTGAACTTGTTCGGAGGCAGTCTCGGTATTCATATCCCTGTTAACCTGATTACAACGGGCATCAGCGGGATTCTGGGGATTCCCGGCATCGCTGCTTTGATAGTCATTAAACGCTTCATCATTTAATTTGCCGATTATTGTTGACATGTTGGATCAAGGGTGGTATTCTAATATACGTCGCTGATGACGAAACGAATTCTTAAAAAAGAAATTTTAAAAAGTTATTGACGACTTTGAAGTTGATATGTTACAATAATTAAGTCGCTTCGAGAGCGATGGACAAAGTTCTTTGAAAACTAAACAAGACAAAACGTACCTGTTAATTCAAAGTTTTAAATAAATCGCACAGCGATGTGCGTAGTCAGTCAAACTACTTTATCGGAGAGTTTGATCCTGGCTCAGGACGAACGCTGGCGGCGTGCCTAATACATGCAAGTCGAGCGGACAGATGGGAGCTTGCTCCCTGATGTTAGCGGCGGACGGGTGAGTAACACGTGGGTAACCTGCCTGTAAGACTGGGATAACTCCGGGAAACCGGGGCTAATACCGGATGGTTGTTTGAACCGCATGGTTCAGACATAAAAGGTGGCTTCGGCTACCACTTACAGATGGACCCGCGGCGCATTAGCTAGTTGGTGAGGTAACGGCTCACCAAGGCGACGATGCGTAGCCGACCTGAGAGGGTGATCGGCCACACTGGGACTGAGACACGGCCCAGACTCCTACGGGAGGCAGCAGTAGGGAATCTTCCGCAATGGACGAAAGTCTGACGGAGCAACGCCGCGTGAGTGATGAAGGTTTTCGGATCGTAAAGCTCTGTTGTTAGGGAAGAACAAGTGCCGTTCAAATAGGGCGGCACCTTGACGGTACCTAACCAGAAAGCCACGGCTAACTACGTGCCAGCAGCCGCGGTAATACGTAGGTGGCAAGCGTTGTCCGGAATTATTGGGCGTAAAGGGCTCGCAGGCGGTTTCTTAAGTCTGATGTGAAAGCCCCCGGCTCAACCGGGGAGGGTCATTGGAAACTGGGGAACTTGAGTGCAGAAGAGGAGAGTGGAATTCCACGTGTAGCGGTGAAATGCGTAGAGATGTGGAGGAACACCAGTGGCGAAGGCGACTCTCTGGTCTGTAACTGACGCTGAGGAGCGAAAGCGTGGGGAGCGAACAGGATTAGATACCCTGGTAGTCCACGCCGTAAACGATGAGTGCTAAGTGTTAGGGGGTTTCCGCCCCTTAGTGCTGCAGCTAACGCATTAAGCACTCCGCCTGGGGAGTACGGTCGCAAGACTGAAACTCAAAGGAATTGACGGGGGCCCGCACAAGCGGTGGAGCATGTGGTTTAATTCGAAGCAACGCGAAGAACCTTACCAGGTCTTGACATCCTCTGACAATCCTAGAGATAGGACGTCCCCTTCGGGGGCAGAGTGACAGGTGGTGCATGGTTGTCGTCAGCTCGTGTCGTGAGATGTTGGGTTAAGTCCCGCAACGAGCGCAACCCTTGATCTTAGTTGCCAGCATTCAGTTGGGCACTCTAAGGTGACTGCCGGTGACAAACCGGAGGAAGGTGGGGATGACGTCAAATCATCATGCCCCTTATGACCTGGGCTACACACGTGCTACAATGGACAGAACAAAGGGCAGCGAAACCGCGAGGTTAAGCCAATCCCACAAATCTGTTCTCAGTTCGGATCGCAGTCTGCAACTCGACTGCGTGAAGCTGGAATCGCTAGTAATCGCGGATCAGCATGCCGCGGTGAATACGTTCCCGGGCCTTGTACACACCGCCCGTCACACCACGAGAGTTTGTAACACCCGAAGTCGGTGAGGTAACCTTTATGGAGCCAGCCGCCGAAGGTGGGACAGATGATTGGGGTGAAGTCGTAACAAGGTAGCCGTATCGGAAGGTGCGGCTGGATCACCTCCTTTCTAAGGATTTTAACGGAATATAAGACCTTGGGTCTTATAAACAGAACGTTCCCTGTCTTGTTTAGTTTTGAAGGAACTTTGATTCTTTCATATGGTAGATGGGCCTGTAGCTCAGCTGGTTAGAGCGCACGCCTGATAAGCGTGAGGTCGGTGGTTCGAGTCCACTCAGGCCCACCATCTTTACCCAATACGGGGCCTTAGCTCAGCTGGGAGAGCGCCTGCTTTGCACGCAGGAGGTCAGCGGTTCGATCCCGCTAGGCTCCACCAACGTGTTCTTTGAAAACTAGATAACAGAAGTAATTCACATTCAATTAGTAATGCAAGATATCACGTAGTGATTCTTTTTAACGGTTAAGTTAGAAAGGGCGCACGGTGGATGCCTTGGCACTAGGAGCCGATGAAGGACGGGACGAACACCGATATGCTTCGGGGAGCTGTAAGCAAGCTTTGATCCGGAGATTTCCGAATGGGGAAACCCACCACTCGTAATGGAGTGGTATCCATATCTGAATACATAGGATATGAGAAGGCAGACCCGGGGAACTGAAACATCTAAGTACCCGGAGGAAGAGAAAGCAAATGCGATTCCCTGAGTAGCGGCGAGCGAAACGGGACCAGCCCAAACCAAGAGGCTTGCCTCTTGGGGTTGTAGGACACTCTGTACGGAGTTACAAAGGAACGAGGTAGATGAAGAGGTCTGGAAAGGCCCGCCATAGGAGGTAACAGCCCTGTAGTCAAAACTTCGTTCTCTCCTGAGTGGATCCTGAGTACGGCGGAACACGTGAAATTCCGTCGGAATCCGGGAGGACCATCTCCCAAGGCTAAATACTCCCTAGTGACCGATAGTGAACCAGTACCGTGAGGGAAAGGTGAAAAGCACCCCGGAAGGGGAGTGAAAGAGATCCTGAAACCGTGTGCCTACAAGTAGTCAGAGCCCGTTAACGGGTGATGGCGTGCCTTTTGTAGAATGAACCGGCGAGTTACGATCCCGTGCAAGGTTAAGCAGAAGATGCGGAGCCGCAGCGAAAGCGAGTCTGAATAGGGCGAATTGAGTACGTGGTCGTAGACCCGAAACCAGGTGATCTACCCATGTCCAGGGTGAAGTTCAGGTAACACTGAATGGAGGCCCGAACCCACGCACGTTGAAAAGTGCGGGGATGAGGTGTGGGTAGGGGTGAAATGCCAATCGAACCTGGAGATAGCTGGTTCTCTCCGAAATAGCTTTAGGGCTAGCCTCAAGGTAAGAGTCTCGGAGGTAGAGCACTGATTGGACTAGGGGCCCCTACCGGGTTACCGAATTCAGTCAAACTCCGAATGCCGATGACTTATCCTTGGGAGTCAGACTGCGAGTGATAAGATCCGTAGTCGAAAGGGAAACAGCCCAGACCGCCAGCTAAGGTCCCAAAGTATACGTTAAGTGGAAAAGGATGTGGAGTTGCTTAGACAACCAGGATGTTGGCTTAGAAGCAGCCACCATTTAAAGAGTGCGTAATAGCTCACTGGTCGAGTGACTCTGCGCCGAAAATGTACCGGGGCTAAACGTATCACCGAAGCTGCGGACTGTTCTTCGAACAGTGGTAGGAGAGCGTTCTAAGGGCTGTGAAGCAAGACCGGAAGGACTTGTGGAGCGCTTAGAAGTGAGAATGCCGGTATGAGTAGCGAAAGAGGGGTGAGAATCCCCTCCACCGAATGCCTAAGGTTTCCTGAGGAAGGCTCGTCCGCTCAGGGTTAGTCGGGACCTAAGCCGAGGCCGAAAGGCGTAGGCGATGGATAACAGGTTGATATTCCTGTACCACCTCCTCACCATTTGAGCAATGGGGGGACGCAGGAGGATAGGGTAAGCGCGGTATTGGATATCCGCGTCCAAGCAGTTAGGCTGGGAAATAGGCAAATCCGTTTCCCGTGAAGGCTGAGCTGTGATGGCGAGCGAATTATAGTAGCGAAGTTCCTGATTCCACACTGCCAAGAAAAGCCTCTAGCGAGGTGAGAGGTGCCCGTACCGCAAACCGACACAGGTAGGCGAGGAGAGAATCCTAAGGTGATCGAGAGAACTCTCGTTAAGGAACTCGGCAAAATGACCCCGTAACTTCGGGAGAAGGGGTGCTCTGTTAGGGTGCAAGCCCGAGAGAGCCGCAGTGAATAGGCCCAGGCGACTGTTTAGCAAAAACACAGGTCTCTGCGAAGCCGTAAGGCGAAGTATAGGGGCTGACGCCTGCCCGGTGCTGGAAGGTTAAGAGGAGCGCTTAGCGTAAGCGAAGGTGCGAATTGAAGCCCCAGTAAACGGCGGCCGTAACTATAACGGTCCTAAGGTAGCGAAATTCCTTGTCGGGTAAGTTCCGACCCGCACGAAAGGCGCAACGATCTGGGCACTGTCTCAACGAGAGACTCGGTGAAATTATAGTACCTGTGAAGATGCAGGTTACCCGCGACAGGACGGAAAGACCCCGTGGAGCTTTACTGCAGCCTGATATTGAATGTTGGTACAGCTTGTACAGGATAGGTAGGAGCCTTGGAAACCGGAGCGCCAGCTTCGGTGGAGGCATCGGTGGGATACTACCCTGGCTGTATTGACCTTCTAACCCGCCGCCCTTATCGGGCGGGGAGACAGTGTCAGGTGGGCAGTTTGACTGGGGCGGTCGCCTCCTAAAAGGTAACGGAGGCGCCCAAAGGTTCCCTCAGAATGGTTGGAAATCATTCGCAGAGTGTAAAGGCACAAGGGAGCTTGACTGCGAGACCTACAAGTCGAGCAGGGACGAAAGTCGGGCTTAGTGATCCGGTGGTTCCGCATGGAAGGGCCATCGCTCAACGGATAAAAGCTACCCCGGGGATAACAGGCTTATCTCCCCCAAGAGTCCACATCGACGGGGAGGTTTGGCACCTCGATGTCGGCTCATCGCATCCTGGGGCTGTAGTCGGTCCCAAGGGTTGGGCTGTTCGCCCATTAAAGCGGTACGCGAGCTGGGTTCAGAACGTCGTGAGACAGTTCGGTCCCTATCCGTCGCGGGCGCAGGAAATTTGAGAGGAGCTGTCCTTAGTACGAGAGGACCGGGATGGACGCACCGCTGGTGTACCAGTTGTTCTGCCAAGGGCATCGCTGGGTAGCTATGTGCGGACGGGATAAGTGCTGAAAGCATCTAAGCATGAAGCCCCCCTCAAGATGAGATTTCCCATTCCGCAAGGAAGTAAGATCCCTGAAAGATGATCAGGTTGATAGGTCTGAGGTGGAAGTGTGGCGACACATGGAGCTGACAGATACTAATCGATCGAGGACTTAACCAATTTGAATGTATGCTTACTGTTATCTAGTTTTGAGAGAACACTCTCAATGGTTTGGTGGCGATAGCGAAGAGGTCACACCCGTTCCCATGCCGAACACGGAAGTTAAGCTCTTCAGCGCCGATGGTAGTCGGGGGTTTCCCCCTGTGAGAGTAGGACGCCGCCAAGCTATATTATGATAAAGGTAGCTCATCATGAGCTGCCTTTTTTGTTTTTGAATAAAAACAAAACAAACACCGAAATACGGAAACGCCCATATACTAATTGCAAACTTCAAAAAGGTCCAAATTGTGTATACAATCAACAGCTTAAGGGAAGGCTATTCATACGGAGGTGGGCAAAATGAATGAAACGTCCAGCCATGAAGAAACATGTATTGTGTGTGAAACCAAAAAAAGCAGGGGAATCCATATTTATACGAAATTTATATGTTTAGAGTGTGAGAAGAAAGTAGTTTCCACTCCGACCTCTGATCCGAATTATGAATTTTTCGTTCGTAAACTGAAAAGCCTTCATACACCGACGTTATATTCTTAACCCTGAAAAGGGTCTTTTTTTTGCCTGAAATCAGAGGAGTTTTTACACTTTTTATAAAAGAACTGATACGATAAGAAGAGGAACTTGTTTAGACATGGAATGTAATAGATAATACTGATAAAAGTGAATAAATAGGAGTCGATCAAGTATGAAACCGTTTATTCAATATATGAAATGGACGTTTTGCGGCAGCACAGTTTTTGTATTAGCGGGGATAACCTTCTTTACGATAGGGCATCAGCCTTTTCTGTATTCGCTTTTATACGGGGCAGCCGGCGGAGCCGCAGTCAGTGCGGCCGGCTTGTGGAATGCGAAGCGTCTCTTTTTAAAAAAACACCGGCTGACAAGAAAAGAATATGCTTATATTAAGGGAAATCTTGAGGAAGCAAAGGGTAAAATCATCCGATTACGCAGGGCGCTTTTTCGCTCTAAAAGTATACAAATGCTGAAGCAGAATGCAGAGATACTGCGGATAACCCGGCGAATATATCTGCTCACAAAGCAAGAGCCGAAGCGTTTTTATCAGGCAGAGCGTTTCTATTATCAAACGCTTGATTCTGTTGTAGAACTGACGGAAAAGTATGCTCTGCTCTCCTCACAGCCGCGAAAAAATAAAGATTTATCAATGTCCTTGAGTGATACGAGGGTGACTCTAGCAGAGCTTTCCAGAAGGCTGGAAGAGGATCTTCATGAACTGATGAAGGAGGACATCGACGACCTGCACTTTGAATTAGATGTGGCAAAGCATTCACTGAGAAAATAAGAAAGGAAGAAGGAAATGGCCAAAGACCGCTCCGACGACAGCATGGGCGCCCAAAATGACCAGACCCCTCTAAAGCTTGCAGATACGCTGCCGGAAGAAAAAATAGAAGCGGCACTTCGGCTCGCTGAAAAACTGGACCCTGAGAACATGCAAAGCATTGTACTGTTTGGTTCACAGGCGCAGGCGAATCTTCTGGAATTTTCCCACACGATGATAGAGCACGTGCAAAGAAAAGATGCAGGAGAGATGGGACAGATACTGGCTGATTTGATGCTGAAGCTTGACCAGGTCAACCCTGATGATCTGCAGATGAAGAACAAAGGGTTTTTCGCCAGGCTGTTTAAAAGGGTGTCCGGTTCTGTACAGGAAGTGCTTTCGAAATATCAAAAGACAAGTGTGCAGATTGACCGTATCAGCAGAAGGCTGGAACATTCTAAAAATGTGCTGTTGAGTGACAATAAATTGTTAGATCAGCTGTACGCCCAAAATAAACAGTACTTTACTGATTTAACTATGTATATAGCAGCGGGGGAATTAAAATCAGATGAGCTGAAAACAAAGCTGATACCCGAAGCGGCAAGAAAAGCCGAATTACAAGAACACAATCAAATGGCCGCGCAGGAAGTGAATGATCTTCGCCAGTTTGCCGACCGTCTGGATAAGAGGGTGCATGATCTGCTGCTGAGCAGGCAGATTACGCTTCAGAGTGCGCCGCAAATCCGCCTGATTCAAAACACGAATCAGGCACTGGCAGAGAAAATTCAGTCCTCCATTGTTACGGCTATTCCTTTATGGAAGAATCAAGTCGCCATCGCGCTGACGCTTATGAGGCAGCGGAGTGCGGCAGATGTGCAGCAGAAGGCGGCGGATACGACAAATCAATTGCTGCTGAAAAACGCTGAACTTCTGAAAACAAGTACAGTCGAGACAGCGAAAGCCAATGAGCGCGGACTTGTTGAAGCGGAAACCCTCAAAAAAGTGCAGGAAAGCTTAGTCAGCACACTTGAAGAAATCATGTCTATTCAAGAAGAAGGCAGGATGAAACGCAGGCTTGCCGAGAAGGAGCTTGTTATCATGGAAGGCGATTTAAAAAAGAAGCTGCTTGATATGAGGTCCGGCCGGGATAACGGCTAGATGGCAAAAAGTCTTAGCTTTAAGTTGGCTCGCAGGCACGATATAATAAGAAAGACAGGCAAAGGATTTGTTTAAAAATGGACACACCTTTATATACAGCGCTGATGAAGCATGCGCACCGAAATACGTATTCTTTTCATGTTCCGGGACATCACAATGGAGATGTCTTTTTTGATGAAGCCAAATCTGTATATCAATCTCTTTTATCTATTGATATGACTGAGATCACGGGTCTTGATGACTTGCATCACCCGACGGGGGTCATTAAGGAAGCGCAGGATTTGGTGAGCAGATTTTACGGCTCTCAGGAAAGTTTCTTTCTCGTCAATGGAACGACCGCCGGCAATCTGGCGATGATTTTAGCTGTTTGTGAACCGGGTGAACCCATTCTGATCCAGCGTAATTGTCACAAGTCTGTTTTCCATGCGGCGGCATTGGCCGGAGCCAAGCCGGTTTATTTGGCGCCGGAAATCGATGAAAACATGCATGTGCCGGCACATGTATCCCTTTCAGTCATCGAAAAAGCGCTGGCGTCATATCCGAACGCGAAAGGACTTGTTCTGACCAATCCGACTTACTACGGACACGCCGCCGATTTGACCGCGGCAGTTAACAAAGCCCATTCATACGGCGTTCCTGTACTGGTGGATGAGGCTCATGGGGCTCACTTTGTGTTAGGCCAGCCTTTCCCGCCTTCATCATTGGCTATGGGGGCAGACGCCGTTGTTCAATCGGCTCACAAAACACTTCCAGCTATGACGATGGGGTCTTACTTTCATTTGAACAGCACCAGAATTGACAGAGATCGATTAACTTATTATGTAAGCAGTTTGCAAAGCAGCAGCCCGTCATACCCGATTATGGCATCTTTAGATACGGCGCGCGCTTATGTGCAGGATATTGCTGAAAAAGGGACACTTCCCGTTCATATGGAGCGCATTGAGAAAATCAAACGAAGGTTCGCATCAATTTCTTCTATTGAAATAATCGAGCCTTCCGGATATGGGCTGCGGGCGGACCCGTTAAAATTAATTCTTCGGTCAAAGCTCGGACATTCCGGCTATTCATTACAACGGATTTTGGAGAGTGAAGGCATTGTTGCCGAGCTGGCTGACGAGTACCAAGTATTGCTCGTACTGCCGATAGGCGGCCGGCGGATGATAGAACAGGCAACCGTAAGAAACATACAGCAGAAACTGGAGGATACACCGCCCGATAAATTGCCGGATGCCGTGAATTGGACATTTCCGTCCATTTCGACACTTGAATATCCGCAAAATGAGATGCGGAAGTTTACAAAAGAGCCTGCAGATATAAATAAGGCGGCCGGGCGCTTGCATGCGGGCAACATTATTCCTTATCCGCCGGGAATTCCGCTGATCATGGACGGAGAACGGATAACAGAAGAGATCGTACAAAAGCTTTCCCGTTTAATCGGCATGGACGCGCATATTCAAGGCTTGTTAAACGGGGAACAATTACTTGTCTATATAGAAGAGGAGAAATCATGAGCGGTTTATTTATAACATTTGAAGGTCCTGAAGGTGCAGGGAAAACGACTGTGCTTCAGGAAATGAAAGAGATTCTGTCGGCAGAGGGGCTCCCGGTGACAGCGACAAGAGAACCGGGCGGCATCGACATTGCGGAACAGATCAGAGAAGTGATCTTAAATAAAAACAATACACTGATGGATGCAAAAACGGAGGCGCTGCTTTACGCTGCGGCGAGAAGACAGCATTTAGTCGAAAAGGTGCAGCCTGCATTGAAAGAAGGCCGCATTGTGCTGTGCGATCGTTTCATCGACAGTTCGCTGGCTTACCAAGGCTATGCGAGAGGGCTCGGCATTGATGAAGTCCTTTCTATTAACCAGTTTGCAATCGGCGATACGATGCCTGATGTCACCATCTATTTTTCTATTGAGCCGGAAGAAGGGTTGAAACGGATTACGTCGAATGATTCAAGAGAGAAGAATCGTCTCGATCTTGAGGCCCTGCACTTTCACACGAAAGTACGGGAAGGATACCAAAAGGTAATGCAGCGTTTTCCGGAAAGATTCCATACAATCGACGCATCGAAAAAGAAGGAACTCGTCATTCAGGACGCACTTCAAGTGATAAATGAAGCATTGAAAAAAATTCAGTTGTGACCTGTTTCTCATAAGTTGCTATAATGAATGTAACGATAATGTTCTTTCCAACCTAAAGGGGGCCTAGAGAATGAAACTAATAGTGGCAGTGGTGCAGGATCAGGACAGCAACAGGCTTTTGAAAGTATTAACCGACCACAACTTCAGGGTGACGAAGCTTGCGACAACAGGCGGATTCCTTAAATCAGGCAATACGACGTTTATGATCGGGGTGGAAGATATCCGTGTCGATAAAGCGCTCAGCCTCATTAAAGAGAATGGCTGTAAACGTGATCAGATGATTGCCCCGGTATCCCCGATGGGCGGGAATGCGGATTCCTACGTTCCATATCCCGTCGAAGTGGAAGTCGGCGGAGCGACGGTCTTTGTCCTCCCGGTCGATGAATTTCATCAATTTTAAGGATTTGACGACGTGAAAATAAATTCTGACTTACGTACATTTATTGAGAAAAAGCAGCAGCCTGCTTATAAAGCGGCAGAGCTTTCCGGAACATTTAAAAGTTCAATGGACAGCCAAAGCAGCAAGCTGAAATTTGATCAGCTGAGCAGGTTCTTAACGGATATAGAAACGTTCGGGAAAAGGCTGACGAAGTCGAGAAACTTCAAAGACTTAGCGAAATTCAAAGGATTGGTAAAACGTTTTGTAAAAGAGGCCGTAGACAGCGGATTATCGCATGAGACGGAGAAAAGCTTTGACCTGTACGGCAGCAGCCGGACTCTGGGGCTTGTGAAAGAAATAGATGAAAAACTGCTTCAGCTGACGGAAGAAATGTTAGATCAGGAAAAACCGGCAATTGATTTGCTGGATCGAATCGGAGAAATAAAAGGTTTATTGATTAACCTTTACACATAGAGAGTGATACAATGGCAATATCATGGAAGGAAATGACCGGGCAGCAGCCCAGAGTGATGCGGCTTTTGCATAACAGCATTGAAAAGAAAAGGCTTTCTCACGCATATCTGTTTGAAGGCAAAAAAGGAACGGGCAAATTGGATGCCGCACTGCTTCTCGCAAAAAGCTTTTTTTGCCTTGAAGACGGGACTGAGCCTTGCGGGGAGTGCCGGAACTGTAAGCGTATTGAATCCGGAAACCATCCCGACCTGCATGTGGTTCAGCCCGACGGATTATCCATTAAAAAGGCTCAGATCCAATCGCTTCAGGAAGAGTTTTCTAAAACAGGACTGGAATCGCATAAAAAGCTGTACATTATATCCCATGCGGATCAAATGACGACAAATGCAGCAAACAGTCTGCTGAAATTTTTAGAGGAGCCGAGTCAAGATGCCATCGCAATTCTTATTACTGAGCAGCTCCACCGAATACTGGATACCATCGTTTCGAGATGTCAGGTTCTTCCGTTCCAGCCGCTTCAGCCGAAAGCCATAGAAGAAAGACTGATTGAACAGGAAGTGAGCCCTCACATGGCCCGGCTCTTAGCAAATATGACAAATAATATTGCGGAAGCAGTCGAATTAAGTCGAAATGATGAGTTTGCAGAGTCCAGAGCGAAAGTGATAAAATTGTATGAAGTCTTACATCAGCGGAAAGGACATGCCTTTTTCTTCATTCAGGATCAGTGGGTGCCCTTTTTCAAAGAAAAAACCCATCAAGAAATGGGTCTTGATATGCTCTTATTGATATACCGTGATGTATTATCCATCCAAATTGGAAATGAAGATAAACTGATTTATCAAGACTTATTCCAATCAATAAAACAGCATGCGCTGCAATTTACACAACAAAGCGTTACGAACCAAATTCTCGCTGTTTTAGAAGCAAAAAAACGGCTTCATTCCAATGTGAATGTGCAGGGATTAATGGAGCACTTGGTGTTAACGTTGCAGGAGGGATAAGCTTGTACAACGTAATAGGCGTCCGCTTTAAAAAAGCGGGGAAAATTTATTATTTTGATCCGAACGGATTTGATATAGAACAAGACAGCTGCGTCATTGTTGAAACCGTAAGAGGTGTCGAATACGGGCAGGTTGTCATCGCAAATAAACAAGTGGACGAGCATGATGTTGTGCTTCCGCTTCGAAAGGTCATACGCGTTGCTGATGAACGCGATCTTCTCATTGTAGAAGAAAACAAACAGGAGGCCCTGTCCGCTTTTGAAGTCTGTCAGAAAAAAGTGGCTGACCACGGCTTAGATATGAAGCTGGTTGATGTTGAGTTTACATTTGACCGCAATAAAGTCATTTTTTACTTTACAGCAGACGGACGGGTTGATTTCAGGGAATTGGTCAAAGACTTGGCTTCTATCTTTAAAACGAGAATCGAATTGCGCCAAATCGGGGTGAGGGACGAGGCGAAAATGCTCGGCGGTATCGGACCATGCGGGAGAATGCTTTGCTGCTCCACGTTCCTCGGTGATTTTGAACCGGTGTCCATCAAAATGGCGAAGGATCAAAATTTATCGTTGAACCCAACGAAGATTTCCGGTCTGTGCGGCCGTTTGATGTGCTGTTTGAAGTACGAAAATGATGAGTATGAGACGGCAAAAGAACAGCTGCCGGATTTAGGCGAAATGATTACGACGGCAAACGGCCCCGCAAAGGTTGTCGGTCTTAATATTCTGGAACGGGTGCTTCAGGTGGAACTGAAGAATCGTGAAAAAGTGATAGAATATACTTGGGAAGAGCTCTTGGAAGAGGGCGTCGTATCCGCACAAACCACAGATTAACGAGGTGTGGAACCTTGGATAAAAAAGAGTTATTTGATACTGTCATAAACCTGGAGGAACAAATCGGTTCGCTGTACCGTCAGCTGGGTGACTTAAAGCAGCATATCGGCGAAATGATTGAAGAGAATCACCATCTTCAGCTTGAAAATAAGCATTTGCGTAAGCGGCTTGATGACACGACAGAGCAAATTGAAAAATTCAAAGCCGATCAGAAAGAAACAAAAACACAGAAGGCAGAGCAGAGTGATATAGGAGAAGGGTACGACAATCTGGCCCGGCTGTATCAAGAAGGCTTTCATATTTGCAACGTCCATTATGGGAGCGTCCGCAAGGGAGATTGCCTTTTTTGTCTGTCCTTCTTAAATAAAAAATAAGGAAAAGGCTTCCGCTGATGTCGGAAGCCTTTTTCAAAGAGTGCCGAAAGGAATAAGATTATGGTTTCATTACGTGATGATGAAAGATTGGATTACTTATTAGCAGAGGATATGAAAATAGTACAGAGTCCGACGGTTTTCGCTTTTTCATTAGATGCCGTGCTGCTGTCTAAGTTTGCATACGTTCCGATTCAAAAGGGGAACATCGTTGATTTATGCACGGGGAACGGCATTGTGCCGCTTTTGCTCAGCACAAGGTCAAAAGCCGATATCACCGGGGTTGAAATTCAGGAACGCTTGTATGATATGGCGCTCCGAAGCGTGGAATACAACGGGCTGGGCGGTCAGATCAGTCTCATTCATGATGATCTGAAAAATATGCCGGAAAGACTCGGACATAATAAATATGATGTTGTCACCTGCAATCCGCCTTATTTTAAAACACCGAAAGAGGCGGAGCAGAACCTGAACGAGCATCTCAGAATCGCAAGGCACGAAATCCTTTGCACGCTTGAAGATGTGATTTCCGTCAGCAGCAAACTGCTGAAGCAAGGCGGAAAAGCGGCTCTCGTTCATCGGCCGGGGAGGCTTTTGGAAATCTTTGAATTAATGAAAGCGTACCGAATAGAACCGAAACGGGTTCAGTTTATTTATCCGAAACAAGGTAAAGAAGCGAATACCATTTTGGTTGAAGGAATTAAAGGCGGCCGCCCTGATCTCAAAATTCTTCCCCCGCTGTTCGTATACAATGAACAAAATGAATATACGAAAGAGATCCGCACGATTTTATATGGAGACAAATAGTCATTTCTTTTATGTGCTGCTGTGCAATGACAACAGTCTGTATGCCGGTTATACAAATGATCTGCAAAAACGGCTGAAAACCCACAATGAGGGAAAGGGCGCGAAATATACAAGGGCGAGAAGGCCGGTTTCGTTATGCCATGCGGAATCATTTGAAACAAAACGGGAAGCGATGCAGGCGGAATACCGTTTTAAACAGCTGACCCGAAAGAAAAAAGAGCAATATATAGAAGAAAAACGACGCAGCAAGGAGGCTGTATATGTTAAGACGCCAGATGAGTTTTAACGGAAAATCTGAAATGGGAACTCTGTACCTTGTTCCTACACCGATCGGCAATTTGGAGGACATGACCTTTCGTGCAGTAGAGACGCTGAAATCGGCCGATGTCATAGCTGCCGAAGATACGAGACAGACGAAAAAGCTGTGCCATGTTTATGATATAGAAACATCTCTCATCAGCTATCATGAACATAATAAAGAAAGCAGCGGCCATAAAATCATTGAATGGCTGAAAAGCGGAAAGAATGTGGCATTGGTCAGTGATGCCGGCATGCCGACAATTTCCGACCCGGGGGCTGAGATTGTGAGAGATTTCACCCAAATCGGCGGATATGTCGTTCCGCTCCCGGGTGCTAATGCGGCATTAACCGCGCTGACCGCATCAGGCATCACCCCGCAGCCGTTTTTCTTCTACGGATTTTTAAACAGACAGAAAAAAGAAAAGAAGAAAGAACTTGAAATCCTGAAAAAACGGCAGGAAACGATGATATTTTACGAAGCGCCGCACAGATTAAAAGAAACATTAACAGCAATGCATGACGTTTTGGGTAATCGAACCATCGCCGTCACGAGAGAATTAACGAAAAAGTACGAGGAATTCATCAGAGGAACCATCGCCGAGGTGATGGAATGGGCAAATGAAGATCAAATCCGCGGTGAGTTCTGTCTCGTTGTCGAAGGCAATCAAGGCGCTGAACCGGATGAAGACGAAAAGCCTTGGTGGACGGAGCTTTCTGAGAAAGAGCATGTGGAGTATTACATAAACGAAGGAGCATCTTCCAAACAGGCCATAAAACAAACAGCGGTAGATCGGGGCGTTCCGAAACGCGCGGTTTATGACGCTTATCACATTCAATCATAAAAAAAACCGTTCTTGTATCGTAACAAGAACGGTTTTTGTATGAAATAGCTTATTTTTGGTTTTGAAGCTGGTTTTGAATTTCAGAGATGATTTGCTCAGCGCCTTCTTTGCTGAGTACCAATTTGCCGCCGGCAAGTTTAAGGTTATCATCAGAAACTTCACCAGTTACTTGGCAAGTCATGTTTGGTTTATATTTTTTAAGGATGATTTTTTCATCATCAACATAAATTTCAAGAGCGTCTTTTTCTGCGATGCCCAGTGTACGGCGAAGTTCGATAGGGATAACGACGCGTCCAAGTTCATCAACTTTACGTACGATACCAGTAGATTTCATTAACAGTCTCCTCCCGAGAGATAATTATTTTGTAGTTTATATTTTTCTTCGTCATTATTCGACAAAATTCCTTACATTCCTAGCATAACAAGGTTTCCAATAATCGTCAATCTTTTTGTTTACTATTGATTGTAAGAATTAGTTCTTATAGTAAGTAAAGCCTTGGAAATCCTGAAATAACAGGCTTTTTGACTGCTTTTTCGAACCTATTATCCTACTGAAAATCCTTTTAAATCAAGACTTTCGAACCAAGATGTTTTATATTAGTAGATTATATACGACAAATTTCGACATGTTAAGACTTTTTTTAATTTCAATAAAAATTTTTAATTTTATTTACTCTTTTACGCGCAGTACGTATATATCCTTGATCTTAAAGGCTAAGATGGTATCATAGATAGAGGACAAATATCAATATTGTATATCAAATAAAACCGCTCTCGTCCTTTGGGCGTGAGCTTTTCGACATTCTGAATGGGAGGTTGCAACATGCCGCAAGACAATAATACTTTTTATATTACAACCCCGATATATTATCCGAGCGGAAAATTACATATCGGCCATGCTTATACTACCGTGGCCGGCGATGCGATGGCGCGTTACAAAAGATTAAAAGGATTTGACGTACGCTACTTAACCGGAACGGATGAGCACGGACAGAAAATCCAGCAGAAAGCGGAGGAAGAGAATATCACGCCTCAAGCTTATGTGGATCGTGCAGTTGCTGAAATCCAAAAACTATGGAAGCAGCTCGACATTTCTCACGATGATTTCATCCGGACGACGGAAAGCCGGCACAAAGAAATTATCGAGAAAGTGTTTCAAAAACTTCTTGATAATGGTGACATTTACCTGGATGAGTATGAGGGCTGGTACAGCATCCCTGATGAAACATTCTATACGGAAACACAGCTGGTGGATGTGGAAAGAAATGAGAAGGGTGAGGTTGTCGGCGGAAAAAGCCCGGACAGCGGCCATCCGGTCGAATTAATCAAAGAGGAGTCATACTTCTTCCGCATGAGCAAATACGCAGACCGCCTGCTGAAGTTTTATGAGGAAAATCCTTCTTTCATCCAGCCTGAATCACGCAAAAATGAAATGATTAACAACTTCATTAAACCGGGGCTTGAAGATTTGGCCGTTTCCAGAACGACGTTCGACTGGGGCGTAAAAGTGCCGGGAAATCCGAAGCATGTCGTGTATGTATGGATTGACGCACTGTTCAACTATATTACAGCGCTCGGTTACGATACGGAAAATGATGAGCTTTACAAAAAGTACTGGCCGGCTGACGTCCACCTTGTCGGTAAAGAAATTGTCCGTTTTCATACCATTTACTGGCCGATTATGCTGATGGCGCTTGATCTCCCGCTGCCTAAGCAAGTCTTCGCGCATGGCTGGTTATTGATGAAAGACGGAAAAATGTCGAAATCAAAAGGAAATGTCGTTGATCCGGTAACGTTAATTGAACGCTACGGCTTGGATGAACTTCGCTATTACCTGCTTCGCGAAGTACCGTTCGGTTCAGACGGTGTCTTTACGCCGGAAGGTTTCGTAGAACGGATTAATTATGACTTGGCGAACGACTTAGGAAACCTTCTGAATCGTACAGTCGCAATGATCCAAAAATATTTTGACGGCGAGATTGGTTCATATGAAGGAAATGTGACCGACTTTGATTCAGAGCTTTCTTCTGTAGCCGGTGAAACGGTTAAAGCTTATGAAAAGGCAATGGAAAACATGGAGTTTTCAGTCGCTTTATCAACGCTATGGCAATTAATCAGCCGTACGAACAAATATATTGATGAAACTGCTCCGTGGGTGCTTGCTAAAGATCAGGAAAAAGAAAAAGAATTACGTTCTGTCATGTATCATTTAGCTGAATCTTTACGTATCTCAGCCGTATTGCTCCAGCCTTTCTTGACACAAACGCCTGAAAAAATGTTTGCCCAGCTCGGAGTTGAGGATCAGTCTCTTAAAGCATGGGACAGCATTCAGACATTCGGCCAATTGAAGAACGCGAAAGTGAAAAAAGGGGAACCGCTTTTCCCTCGTCTTGAAGCTGAAGAGGAAGTAGCTTACATCAAGCAAAAAATGCAAGGAACTGCTCCTGCTAAAGAAGAAAAGGCGGAAGAGCCGCAAGAAGCAGAGCGTCTTCCTGAAATTACGTTTGATCAATTTATGGATACAGAACTTCGCGTCGCAGAAGTCTTGTCCGCAGAGCCGGTGAAAAAAGCAGATCGGCTGCTGAAATTGCAAATTGATCTGGGCTTTGAACAGCGCCAAGTTGTATCAGGTATCGCGAAGCATTACACACCGGATCAGCTTGTGGGAATGAAGATCATTTGTGTAACGAATCTAAAACCGGTAAAACTGAGAGGCGAGCTTTCTCAAGGAATGATACTGGCAGGAGAATCGGACGGCGTACTTAAAGTTGTAGCTGTCGACCAGTCATTACCGAAAGGCACTCGACTTAAATAATAGATGCAAAAGGTGTTTCACGTGTAACATTCCGTCGAACACCTTTTGTTTTTCAACAAGAAAGGAGTTTTTATGATGCTTTTTGATACACATGCGCACTTAAATGCCGAGCAATTTGACACAGACTTAGAGGAAGTCATTGCGCGTGCAAAGGCTGAAAAAGTTGAACGGATCGTCGTTGTCGGATTCGACAAACCCACTATCACGCGTGCGATGGAGCTGATTGAGGAATATGACTTTATATACGCTGCGATCGGCTGGCATCCGGTAGACGCAATTGACATGACAGAGGAAGATTTATCATGGATTAAGGGACTGTCCTCTCACGAAAAAGTCGTGGCAATCGGAGAGATGGGCCTTGATTATCATTGGGATAAATCACCAAAAGACGTTCAGAAAGAAGTATTCCGGAAACAAATCGCTCTCGCCAAAGAAGTGAACCTTCCAATTATCATTCATAATCGTGATGCAACGGAAGATGTTGTCACGATTTTGAAAGAAGAGGGGGCGGAAGAAGTCGGCGGTATTATGCACTGCTTTACGGGGAGCGCGGAGGTTGCGCGGCAGTGTATGGATATGAATTTTTATATTTCATTCGGCGGACCGGTTACCTTCAAAAATGCGAAGAAACCAAAAGAAGTAGCAAAGGAAATTCCGAATGACCGTTTGCTGATTGAAACTGACTGTCCTTTCCTGACACCGCATCCTTTCCGCGGTAAACGAAATGAGCCAAGCTACGTAAAATATGTTGCTGAACAGCTCGCTGAATTAAAAGGGCTGACATATGAAGAAATTGCCTCAATTACAACCGAAAACGCAAAAAGACTTTTCCGCATAAACTGACAGAATGCGCTGTCGTAACGTGTAAAGGCTTGTCCGATTCAGTGTATATGTAAAACGGTTCTACAAGCTTCCTTCTCTTCATAAGATAGGTTGTCGATATGTCTCTCTTCCTTTTTTTGCTTTGTTTTTGCATAATGAGGGATACGCTGAAGGTTTTTCATCTTCGAGATGGGAGGGTTGACAGCATTTTAGATACTCTATATAATCTCTCCGAGGAGAAGGAGGCGTTTTTCATCACACAAAAAATGAAAAAACTGTTTTCCGTAAAGCTTGGTAAAAGCAAGGTTATTCTTATTGCAGCTATTATTCTGCTGGGCGGAACCGGGACTGCATACGGGGCACATGAGCTCTCAAAACAATCAGTTTCTGTTTCTATCAACGGCAAGAAAAAGCAAATACGCACTCATGCAAAAACGGTTGGGGAACTTCTGGAAGATTTACATATAGAGACGAGAAATGAAGACCGGATTACCCCGTCTAAGCAGACAGCATTGGCAGACAACATGAATGTCGTGTATGAAGCTGCAAAGCAGATCCGTGTGACAAGAGGCGGAGAAGAAAAGACTTTATGGTCAACGGCAAAAACAGTCGGCGCATTTCTGAACGAACAGCATACACCTGTGAATCAGCACGATAAAATAGATCCAGCAGCAGATACGAAAGTGACCAACGGCATGAAAGTCACGGTCGACCCGGCTTTTCAGGTCACTGTAAATGATGCGGGAAAGAAAAAGAAAATATGGACGACTTCGACTACGGTCGCTGACTTTTTAACGCAGCATAAGATGGACATGAAAGACGAAGATAAAGTAAAACCGGCATTACACGAAAAGCTCACAAAAAATCAGGCCGGCATACAAATCACTCGTATCGAAAAAGTCACCGATGTAGTTGAGGAAAAAATAGCGTATCAAGTGAAAGAAAAAGAAGATGCGTCTCTCGACAGCGGGAAAGAAAAGATCGTTCAAAAAGGAAAAGAAGGCAAACTTAAAAAGCATTTTCATGTTGTCAAAGAAAATGGAAAAGAAGTTTCAAGAAAGCTTGTTAAAGAAGAAACATCTGAAAAAAGCAAAGATCAAATCATTGCGGTCGGCACAAAGCGGCACAGTCCCAAGATTGAGCAGCTCAGTGCACCTGTGAAGGCATCTTCTGGCGAAACCGGATCTTCCGGTAAAGTGATTACCGTGTCTTCCACGGCTTATACCGCAAGCTGCAGCGGCTGTTCCGGCCATACGGCTACAGGCGTTAACCTGACAAGCAATCCGAATGCCAAAGTCATTGCGGTAGACCCAAGCGTCATTCCGCTCGGCACAAGAGTCCACGTAGACGGATACGGGGATGCCGTGGCCGCTGATACAGGCTCAGCCATTAAAGGAAGACGGATTGATGTCTTTTTCCCTGAAAAATCTTCAGCTTACCGCTGGGGAAAGAAACAGGTCAAAATAAAAATCTTAAATTAATTCCGATTCACTCAGAGGGTTTTGCGCCCTCTGTTTTTTTCGTTATAATAGGTAAAGTGTATTTTCAGTATATTAGACGTGACATGTAAGCAAAGGTTTCGTTTTGGATATAAAAAGTTTTTTTGGAGGAAGTAATGAAAATTAAAGAAATTATTGTAGTCGAGGGACGCGATGACACTGCGCGCATAAAACTTGCCGTTGATGCGGATACGATCGAGACAAACGGTTCCGCAATCGGAGACGAAGTCATCAGACAGATTCGGCTGGCGCAGGAAACGAGAGGGGTCATCGTGCTGACGGACCCGGATTTTCCGGGGGAAAAGATCCGGAAAACCATTTCTGAAGCAGTACCCGGCTGTAAACACGCATTTCTGCCCAAACATCTTGCCAAACCGAAAAACAAGCGCGGCATTGGCGTTGAGCACGCATCCATTGAAAGCATCAGAGCATGTCTGGAAAATGTGCATGAAGAGATGGAGGCAAAGCCGAGTGAGATTTCAGCTGAAGATGTCATACAGGCCGGTCTGATCGGCGGACCGGCTGCCAAAAGACGCCGCGAACGATTGGGCGACCTGCTGAAGATCGGCTATACAAACGGCAAGCAGCTTCAAAAACGGCTGCAAATGTTTCAAATCAAAAGAAGTGATTTTATTGATGCGCTCGATGCTATGAGGCAGGAGGAACAGGATGAACAATAAAGATATCGCGACACCTATCAGAACGAAGGAAATTCTGAAAAAGTACGGTTTCTCTTTTAAAAAGAGTCTGGGACAGAATTTCTTAATTGATACAAATATATTGGACAGAATTGTGGACCATGCGGAAATTACGGATCGGACCGGAGTCATTGAAATCGGGCCCGGAATCGGCGCGCTGACAGAGCAGCTTGCCAAACGGGCGAAAAAGGTCGTCGCGTTTGAAATTGATCAGCGCCTGCTGCCCATTCTCAATGATACGCTGTCTCCATATGACAATGTAACGATCATTCATCAAGATGTGCTGAAAGCAGACGTTAAATCTGTCATTGAAGAGCATTTTCAGGATTGTGATGAAATTATGGTGACGGCGAATCTCCCATATTATGTGACGACGCCGATCATCATGAAGCTCTTGGAAGAACATCTTCCGTTAAAAGGGATTGTCGTGATGCTGCAAAAAGAGGTCGCTGAGCGGATGGCCGCTGATCCTTCCTCTAAGGAGTACGGATCGCTTTCCATTGCGGTTCAGTTCTATACGGAGGCCAAAACCGTCATGACCGTCCCGAAAACGGTGTTTGTGCCTCAGCCTAATGTCGATTCTGCCGTCATCCGTCTCTTGCTTCGTGACGGCCCGGCGGTTGACGTCGATAATGAACCGTTTTTCTTCCAGCTGATTAAAGCAAGCTTCGCACAGCGCCGGAAAACCTTGCTTAACAACCTTGTGAACAATCTTCCGGGCGGAAAAGAGAAAAAAGCTCAAATTGAAGAAGTTCTTCAAGAAACGAATATTGACGGAAAGCGGCGCGGTGAATCCCTGTCCATAGAAGAATTCGCGCTCCTGTCCAACGGATTGCATAAAGCCCTTTTCTAAGAGGGCTTTTTGTTTTGCGTCACCACTTGGACTGCCGCTACATAGGCTAGAGGAGAACCTTATTCATTCAACTGCAAGAAAAGCTTGAAACATCAAGCGCCGCAGCGGAAAGAGGTGTATTTGCCAAGACTTCTTTCATGATGAGGCTTAGTCTATTTGTGGAGTGGGTAACGTGCAATTTCAAATAGGAGATATGGTAGCCAGGAAATCCTATCAAATGGATGTTTTATTTCGCATTATCGGTATAGAGCAAACAAGCAACGGAAATTCAATTGCCATCCTGCATGGTGACGAAGTCAGATTGATTGCGGATGCTGATTTTTCTGATTTGGAGCCTGTCAGAAAAGACGAACAGGCCATGAGAAAGAAAAGAGATGAAAGCAGGATGAATGAATCTCTCGAGCTGCTCCGCCAGGATTATAAGCTGCTTCGGGAAAAACAGGAATATTATGCGACAAATCAATATCAGCATCAGGAGCACTACTTTCATATGCCCGGAAAGGTATTGCATCTGGACGGCGATGAGGCCTATTTGAAAAAGTGCCTGAACTTTTATGAAAAAATCGGTGTGCCGGTATACGGAATTCATTGCCATGAGAAAAAAATGCCGGCATCAATTGACGAGCTGCTTGATAAATACAGGCCGGATATTTTAGTCATCACCGGCCATGATGCATATTCCAAGCATAAGGGAGGCGTGAACGATTTAAGCGCCTACAGGCATTCCAAGCACTTTGTCGAAACCGTTCAAAAAGCGAGGCGTAAAGTCCCTCATTTGGATCAGCTGGTTATATTCGCGGGGGCCTGCCAATCTCATTTCGAGTCTTTAATCAGAGCAGGCGCGAATTTCGCAAGTTCTCCGTCACGCGTCAATATCCACGCGCTTGACCCGGTATATATTGTCGCGAAAATCAGCTTCACTCCGTTTATGGAGCGGATCAATGTATGGGATGTCCTGAGAAATACGCTGACGAGAGAGAAAGGGCTGGGAGGAATTGAAACGAAGGGTGTGCTGCGTGTCGGTATGCCGTATAAATCAAATGGATGAGTGATAAAACCCGCATATATTTCGCTATGCGGGTTAATTATTTTACAAATTGATACATAAATTTCCGGAACTTGTGAAAAATAACGCAGAAATCAATAGAATTTTGTCAAAATAATTTTGTTGACAATGACTTATTAACGTTGATATAATTTAAATTTTATTTGACAAAATTGGGCTCTTGTTGTACAATAAATGTAGTGAGGTGGATGCAATGGCGAAGACGTTGTCCGATATAAAAAGATCGCTTGATGGGAATTTAGGTAAACGGCTTACGTTAAAAGCAAACGGCGGCCGCCGAAAAACGATTGAGCGTTCGGGCATTTTAGCTGAGACGTACCCTTCTGTTTTTGTGATACAACTAGATCAAGACGAGAATTCGTTTGAAAGAGTTTCATACAGTTATGCTGATATTCTGACTGAGACTGTTGAATTGACATTCAATGACGATGCGGCAAGCTCAGTAGCATTTTAATGGGCAGTGAACCTTTTGTTTACTGCTTTTTGTTTTGCCTTCTAAAGCTCTTCTAATTATTCCCTCGAAAGTTTCAGCCGATTAAACGGAAGCTATAAGTGTCACATGTTTTATCGTGGCGTGCACGAATGGTGATCAATTCTATAAAAGGGGTTGTTTCGTTTGGGCAGACGTCGTGGAGTTATGTCAGATGAGTTCAAATATGAGCTGGCGAAGGACCTTGGTTTTTACGATACGGTGAAAAACGAGGGCTGGGGAGGCATTCGGGCGCGTGACGCCGGGAATATGGTAAAACGCGCGATTGAGATTGCCGAACAGCAGATGGCGGCTCAGAACCAAAATAACCGATAATGCAGTGGCCCGGGGGACAATCCGTTCCCCGGTTTTTTCTATCGGCTGTCAAAACAGGCGTCAATTTCGGATAAGTACCTCCGGGTCTCCAAATGTGATACAATGTTCATACTTATGTTTAGATGGAGAAGTAGGTGAAAGCTATGCGTATTTTAGAAAAAGCGCCGGCCAAAATCAATCTGTCCCTCGATGTGACGAGTAAACGCCCGGATGGTTATCACGAAGTGGAGATGATCATGACGACAATTGATTTGGCAGATCGGATTGAACTGACAGAACTGCCCGAAAACGTTATCAGAGTGGCGTCGCATAATCGCTTTGTTCCGGATGATCAAAGGAATCTGGCTTATCAGGCAGCCAAACTGCTTAAAGAACGGTTTCAAGTCAAAAAAGGCGTTTCCATTATGATTACAAAAGTGATCCCTGTAGCGGCAGGGCTTGCCGGCGGAAGCAGCGATGCGGCAGCCACGCTCAGAGGGCTGAACAGGCTTTGGGATTTAAAGCTTTCTGCCGAAGAGCTCGCGGAGCTTGGAGCTGAAATCGGTTCAGACGTGTCCTTCTGTGTATACGGGGGCACTGCCCTGGCAACCGGACGCGGTGAGAAGATCAGGCACATCAGTGCTCCGCCTCATTGCTGGGTCGTGCTTGCCAAACCGACGATCGGGGTATCGACTGCCGAAGTGTACCGCCGGCTGAACTTACAGCAGGTTCGGCATCCTGATGTGCAGGCGATGATTGACGCGATTGAAGAAAAAAGCTTCCAAAAGGTATGCGGACAATTAGGAAACGTATTGGAGTCGGTTACGCTCAGCCTCCATCCTGAGGTGGCGATGATTAAAAATCAAATGAAACGCTTCGGCGCTGATGCGGTGTTAATGAGCGGAAGCGGACCGACTGTATTCGGTTTGGTTCAATACGAATCGAAGGTGCAGCGGATTTATAACGGGTTAAGAGGTTTCTGTGATCAAGTGTACGCGGTGCGGATGATCGGCGAACAGAATGCTCTTGATTAAATCCGTATGTTAAGTTATATTATTTTTAAATTATTCGGATTTTGGGGGTAAGTTCATGAAGTTTCGTCGCAGCGGCAGATTGGTGGACTTAACAAATTATTTGTTAACCCATCCGCATGAATTAATACCGTTAACGTTTTTCTCAGAACGGTATCAATCAGCAAAGTCATCAATCAGTGAAGATTTAACGATTATTAAACAGACCTTTGAACAGCAAGGCATTGGGACGCTGCTTACAGTGCCGGGAGCTGCCGGAGGCGTCAAATACATTCCGAAAGTGAAACAGGCTGAAGCAGAAGCGTTTATACAGGAGCTGGGACAGTCTTTAGTAAATCCTGAGCGTATCCTTCCGGGCGGTTATGTATATTTAACGGATATCTTA
The DNA here is from genome assembly GCF_041222765.1 of Bacillus sp. JNUCC-21. Classification (NCBI taxonomy): domain Bacteria; kingdom Bacillati; phylum Bacillota; class Bacilli; order Caryophanales; family Bacillaceae; genus Bacillus; species Bacillus sp. JNUCC-21. Next base: position 55,458 of record NZ_CP166019.1, read on the forward strand.
GGAAAACCATCTGTCCTCTCTCATGTAGGCAGGCTTTTTGCTTCCGTTTTTGCGGAGCGGGAGATTGATGTGGTGATGACCGTTGCGACAAAAGGAATCCCTCTTGCTTACGCAGCGGCCAGTTATCTGAACGTTCCGGTTGTCATCGTGCGAAAGGACAATAAAGTGACGGAAGGCTCCACGGTGAGCATCAATTATGTATCAGGGTCATCTAACCGCATTCAAACGATGTCGCTTGCGAAAAGAAGTTTGGCTACGGGTTCGAACGTTTTGATTATTGACGACTTTATGAAAGCCGGCGGCACCATTAACGGCATGATCAGTTTGCTTGATGAGTTTAATGCAAACGTCGCGGGAATAGGTGTCTTGGTTGAAGCCGAGGGAGTGAATGAACGGCTTGTCGATGAATACATGTCACTGCTCACGCTTTCAACCATCAATATGAAAGACAAAACGATTGAGATTCAAAACGGCAATTTTCTGCGATTTTTTAAAGAACAGCATTTAAAGAATGGGGAGACAGAAAAATGACAAAAGCAATCCATACAAAACACGCGCCGGCAGCGATCGGGCCATATTCACAGGGAATCATCGTAAACAACATGTTTTACAGCTCAGGCCAGATTCCTCTTACTGCTGAAGGAGAAATGGTAAACGGTGATATCACAGAACAAACGCACCAGGTGTTCAGCAATTTAAAAGCTGTGCTGAAAGAAGCGGGCGCTTCTCTCGAGACGGTTGTCAAAGCAACGGTATTTATTGCTGATATGGAGCAGTTTGCGGAAGTGAATGAAGTGTACGGACAATACTTTGATGTACATAAGCCGGCAAGGTCTTGTGTGGAAGTGGCGAGACTGCCGAAAGACGCTCTCGTGGAAATTGAAGTCATTGCGCTGGTGAAATCTTAAATCTCAGAAAAGTGGTTCCGGTCTCCGGGATCACTTTTTTTTATGCAGTATATGATCCCCAAATATGGTTTATCACCTAATTGTGTATGTATATCCTATATTTTCAAAAAAACTTTTTGAAACGTGCAGGAATTTAAAAAGAATCGTGGAATTGTTAGACTAATGCTTTTATATAGGGAAAAGGTGGTGAACTACTGTGGAAGTTACTGACGTAAGATTACGCCGCGTGAATACCGATGGTCGCATGAGAGCGATTGCATCCATCACGCTGGATCACGAATTTGTCGTACATGATATTCGTGTGATTGATGGAAACAATGGTCTTTTCGTTGCGATGCCGAGTAAACGCACCCCTGATGGAGAATTCCGCGATATTGCTCATCCTATTAATTCCAGCACGCGGGGCAAGATCCAGGATGCTGTTTTAAATGAGTATCATCGTTTGGGTGATTCTGAAGCATTAGAATATGAAGAAGCCGGGGCTTCTTAAACATAACAAAATGTAAGGACTGCTGATAAAGGCTGACACAAGGCCTTTTCCGGCAGTCCTTTTTTAAATCTGATTTTTCAGTAATAAAGCGATTACATAGAAAATTCTTGCACTTTTTGATGTCTTCTTGAAATCAACAGCTATTTAGGATATATTTTTCTATGGATAAAAGGGATATTGGAGGCCATTAAATGGATAAGCGGTTTGCAGTGATTTTAGCTGCCGGAAAAGGAACGAGAATGAAATCGAAGCTTTACAAGGTCCTTCATCCGGTATGCGGAAAGCCTATGGTAGAGCACGTCGCAGACGAAGCTCTGAAATTATCTTTAGCGAAGCTTGTCACCATCGTAGGACACGGCGCCGAAGATGTGAAGAAGCAGCTCGGACAGAAAAGCGATTACGCTCTCCAAGCAGAACAGCTCGGTACGGCTCATGCGGTCAAACAGGCAAAACCATTTCTTCACGGAGAAAAGGGTGTCACGATCGTTATTTGCGGCGATACACCGCTTCTGACGGCGGAGACGATGGAAGCCATGCTGAATGAACATACAGACAAAGGTGCAAAAGCCACGGTGTTAACGGCCGTTGCCGACGATCCCGCCGGATACGGAAGAATCATCCGCAGTGAAGACGGCGCCGTTCAAAAAATCGTGGAGCACAAGGATGCTTCGGAGCAAGAACGTCTTGTGAAAGAAATTAACACGGGAACGTACTGTTTTGATAACGAGGCTCTTTTTCGTGTCATCGAACAGGTTTCGAATGAAAATGCCCAAGGCGAGTATTATCTGCCGGATGTGATCGAAATCCTCAAAGACGAAGGCGAAACTGTTGCCGCTTACCAGACTGGTAACTTCCAAGAGACGCTCGGAGTGAATGATAGAGTCGCTCTTTCTCAGGCTGAAATGTATATGAAAGAGCGTATTAACAAACGGCATATGCAGAACGGAGTCACTTTAATCGATCCGATGAATACGTACATCTCACCTGACGCACGTATCGGACAAGATACAGTTATTTATCCCGGAACTGTGTTAAAGGGACAAGCTGAAATCGGCGACGAATGTGTCATCGGCCCTCACACTGAGATAGAGGACAGCTCAATCGGCAGCCGCACTGTGATTAAACAATCCGTTGTCAATCGCAGCAAAGTTGGGAATGATGTAAATATCGGTCCTTTTGCTCACATCAGACCCGATTCCGCAATCGGCAATGAAGTGAAGATCGGAAACTTTGTTGAAATCAAGAAAACACAATTCGGCGACCGAAGCAAAGCATCTCATTTAAGCTATATCGGTGATGCCGAAGTGGGCACGGATGTGAATCTGGGCTGCGGCTCCATCACGGTCAATTATGATGGGAAGAAAAAGTATTTAACCAAAATTGAAGACGGCGCCTTTATTGGCTGCAACTCCAATCTGGTCGCTCCTGTTACAGTAGGAGAAGGCGCGTACGTCGCTGCGGGTTCAACCGTAACTGAAGATGTGCCGGGCGAAGCGCTTGCCATTGCCAGAGCAAGACAAGTAAATAAAGAAGATTATGTGAAAAATATTCATAAAAAATAATCCTAAAATCGGAGGTTTACCATGTCTAACGAATACGGAGATAAGAATTTAAAGATTTTTTCTTTGAATTCAAATCCAGAACTTGCAAAAGAAATCGCGGATAATGTAGGGGTTCAATTAGGAAAGTGCTCTGTTACAAGATTCAGTGACGGAGAGGTCCAGATCAACATAGAAGAAAGTATTCGCGGCTGTGATTGCTATATCATTCAGTCTACAAGTGCGCCGGTTAATGAGCACATTATGGAATTGCTGATTATGGTTGACGCTTTAAAGCGCGCTTCCGCGAAAACAATCAACATTGTCATTCCGTACTACGGTTATGCGCGCCAGGACAGAAAAGCAAGATCACGTGAACCGATTACGGCAAAACTTTTTGCAAACCTGCTTGAAACAGCGGGTGCGACACGCGTGATCGCGCTTGATTTACACGCGCCGCAAATTCAAGGTTTCTTTGATATTCCGATTGACCACTTAATGGGTGTTCCGATTTTAGGCCATTACTTTGAAGGTAAAGACTTGAAAGATATCGTCATTGTTTCTCCTGACCACGGCGGTGTGACGCGCGCCCGCAAACTTGCGGACCGTCTGAAAGCGCCGATCGCGATTATCGACAAACGCCGTCCTAGACCGAATGAGGTAGAAGTGATGAACATCGTCGGTAACGTGGAAGGAAAAACAGCGATTCTGATCGATGATATTATTGATACGGCCGGCACAATCACACTTGCCGCTAACGCGCTGGTTGAAAACGGAGCTGCAGAAGTGTATGCATGCTGTACGCACCCTGTACTGTCAGGCCCTGCCGTTGAGCGGATCAATAACTCTAAAATCAAGGAGCTTGTCGTAACGAACAGCATTAAGCTTCCTGATGAGAAAAAAATCGACCGCTTTAAGCAGCTTTCTGTCGGACCGCTTCTGGCTGAAGCGATTATCCGCGTTCACGAGAAACAATCTGTCAGCTATTTATTCAGCTAAACCGAAACTTTAAGGTTTAAATCCCAGTTATTGTGGGTATTGTTCTAATAGGACGATAAAACGATAATTAGGATGGTGCTGAATATGGCAACTTTAAAAGCAAATGAAAGAACAGATTTTAAACGTTCGACGCTTCGGAAAATCCGTCATTCAGGACATGTTCCAGGGATTATATACGGTAAAGAAACAACGAATACGCCTGTCTCTTTAGACAGTGTCGAATTGCTTAAAACATTGCGGGACGAAGGAAAAAACACGATTATCACAATTGATGTCAACGGAAATCAGCAATCGGTTATGGTGACGGATCTTCAGACAGACCCGCTCAAAAACGAATTGACGCACGCCGATTTTCAAGTCGTGAATATGAGTGAGGAGCTGGAGGCCGAGGTGCCGATTCAGCTGACGGGAGAGGCGAAGGGAGTCAAAGACGGAGGCGTCATTCAGCAGCCGCTGCATGAGCTTTCGATCAAGGCTAAGCCGAAGGACATCCCTCAGACAATCAATGTTGATATTTCAGGACTTGAGATGAATGATGTGCTGACCATCGCAGATCTGACTGCTGACGGCAATTATACATTTACAAACGATCCGGAAGAAGTCGTGGCTTCCATCCTTCCTCCTAAGCAGGAAGCATTCGAAGAAGATGCAGAACCGTCTCCTGGGGAAGAGCCCGAAGGAGAAAATCAATAAGCGCTTTAAGACGTAACCCGCCCGAGGTTACGTCTTTTGTGCTAGAATGAGAAGAATTACAGCGATGTTGAGGGAGGATTTACGATGCTTGTGATTGCCGGTCTCGGTAACCCCGGGAAAACCTATGAGAACACGAGACATAATGTCGGCTTTATGGCCATTGACGAGCTTTCTAAAGAATGGAATATTGAACTGAATAAAACGAAATTCAACGGACTTTACGGAATGGGGTTTGTTTCCGGAAAAAAAGTTCTACTTGTTAAACCGCTTACATATATGAATTTATCAGGGGAATGTTTGCGGCCGCTACTGGATTATTATGATGCCGATCATGAAGATCTGAAAGTCATATACGATGACCTTGATCTTCCGACGGGAAAAATCAGACTTCGGACGAAGGGGAGCGCAGGCGGACATAACGGAATTAAATCGCTTATACAGCACCTCGGAACCCCTGAATTTGACCGGGTCAGAATCGGAATCGGCCGCCCCGTCAACGGAATGAAAGTCGTTGACTATGTACTGGGAGCTTTTACGAAGGAAGAAGCGCCGCATATCAATGATGCCGTCTCAAAAACCGTAAAAGCCTGCGAAGCTTCCTTAACGAAACCATTTTTAGAAGTCATGAACGAATTTAATGCAAATGTATAAGATAAATAATGGGAGACCATACTAGGGAAAAATGATTTTTTCACATCAGGAGGTCCAACGTATGGCTTTGCATTATTTCTGCCGCCACTGCGGCTTTAAGGTAGGGAGCCTGGAATATTCGACGGTGCCGACACAGTCACTTGGATTTCAGCACTTAACAAATGAGGAAAGAAACGATATGATTTCATATAAAGACAATGGAGATGTCCATGTTCTTACAATTTGTGAAGACTGCCAAGAGGCGCTGGAGCGCAATCCGCACTACCATGAACACAACACATTTATTCAATAAGAAGCTTTGGTGTAGATTCTAGACCAAAGCGTTTTTCTGTTCTTGCAGAAAATAGAGAGGAGGGCCCATATGGACAACATTCAAACCTTTATTAAAGAAAGCGATGATTTTAAATCCATTGTCAACGGTTTACATGAGGGGCTGAAGGAACAGCTGCTTGCGGGTCTGTCAGGTTCCGCGCGTTCTGTTTTTACCTCCGCCCTTGCACAGGAAACGAAAAGGCCGATTTTCTTTATCACCCATAATTTATATCAGGCCCAAAAAGTGACGGAAGATCTGACGGCGCTTCTCGGGGATCAATCTGTTTTTTTATACCCCGTGAATGAATTGATTTCTTCAGAAATTGCGGTAGCGAGCCCTGAACTGCGCGCTCAGCGGCTTGATGTCATTAATAGATTAACAAACGGAGAAGCGCCGGTCGTTGTGGCGCCCGTTGCGGCAGTGAGAAGAATGCTTCCGCCGAAGGAGCTGTGGAAAAGCAGCCAGCTCGTCATTTCACTCGGAGACGAAATAGAACCGGATCAGCTGTCCGCGCGCCTTGTAGAGGTGGGGTATGAGCGTTCCGATATGGTTTCTGCACCCGGTGAATTCAGTATTCGCGGCGGAATTATCGACATTTATCCGCTGACGTCGGAGCATCCGGTGCGAATTGAACTGTTTGATACGGAGGTCGATTCCATCAGAAGCTTCAATTCTGATGACCAGAGATCAATTGAGACGCTCAAACATGTGGCGATCGGACCGGCGAAGGAATTGATCATCAGGGCGGAAGAAAAAGCCCGGGCGATGGAAAGGCTCGATAAAGGGCTTGCCGACAGTCTGAAAAAGCTGAAGCAGGACAAACAAAAGGAAATGCTTCATATCAATATCTCACATGATAAAGAACGGTTATCAACGGGACAGACTGATCAGGAACTTGTGAAGTATCTCTCGTACTTTTACGAAAAACCTGCTAGTTTGCTAGATTATACACCGGCAGACACGTTGTTACTGTTAGACGAGGTCAGCCGCATTCATGAAATGGAGGATCAGCTGCAAAAAGAAGAGGCCGAATTTATGACAAGTCTGCTCGAGGAAGGGAAAATTCTGCATGACATTCATTTATCCTTCAGCTTTCAGGAGCTTATGAGCGAAAAGCGGCGCCCGGCTATTTATTATTCATTATTTTTGCGTCATGTTCAGCATACAAGCCCTCAGAATATCGTGAATGTGACAAGCCGGCAGATGCAGAGTTTTCACGGGCAGATGAATGTGCTCGCAGGTGAAATGGAGCGCTTTAAGAAATCAAACTTCACCGTTGTCTTTTTAGGCGCAAATAAGGACAGAACCGACAGATTGGCATCCGTGCTGGCTGATTACGAAATTGAAGCCGCAAAAACGGACAGCTCCAAAGCGCTTGTGCAAGGACAGGTCTATGTCATGGAAGGCGAGCTGCAATCCGGTTTTGAACTGCCGCTGATGAAGCTGGCCGTCATTACGGAGGAAGAGCTGTTCAAAAACCGAATCAAGAAAAAGCCGAGAAAGCAGAAGCTGACAAATGCCGAACGGATCAAAAGCTATTCCGAGCTTCAGGTCGGCGACTATGTCGTCCACGTCAACCACGGGATCGGTAAGTATTTGGGGATCGAAACACTAGAAATCAAAGGCATTCATAAAGATTACCTCAACATTCATTATCAGGGCAGCGATAAGCTGTACGTCCCTGTAGAACAAATCGACCAGGTGCAGAAGTACGTCGGCTCTGAAGGAAAAGAACCGAAGCTTTATAAACTGGGCGGCAGTGAATGGAAACGGGTGAAGAAAAAAGTTGAAAACTCCGTTCAGGATATTGCCGATGATCTGATTAAGCTTTATGCGGAACGGGAAGCAAGCAAGGGCTATGCGTTCTCGCCCGATCATGAAATGCAGCGGCAGTTCGAATCTGCTTTCCCTTATCAGGAAACAGAGGACCAGCTCCGTTCCATTCAGGAGATTAAAAAGGATATGGAAAGAGAGCGCCCGATGGACCGTTTGCTTTGCGGTGATGTGGGTTACGGGAAGACGGAGGTAGCCATCCGAGCGGCCTTTAAAGCGATCGCAGACGGAAAGCAGGTCGCGCTTCTTGTGCCGACGACAATACTCGCACAGCAGCATTATGAAACCATTATGGAGCGTTTCCAGGACTATCCGATTAACATCGGTCTTCTCAGCCGATTCAGAACGAGAAAAGAATCCAATGAAACGATTAAAGGCCTGAAGAACGGAACGGTAGACATCGTAATCGGAACCCACAGGCTCTTATCTAAAGACGTCGTCTATAAAGATCTCGGCTTGCTCATCATTGATGAAGAGCAGCGCTTCGGCGTAACGCATAAGGAAAAAATCAAACAGATCAAAGCCAATGTCGATGTGCTGACTCTTACAGCGACGCCGATACCGCGTACGCTTCATATGTCCATGCTCGGTGTGCGGGACTTATCTGTTATTGAAACGCCGCCGGAAAACCGTTTCCCTGTTCAGACATATGTCGTGGAATACAACGGCGCGCTTGTGCGGGAAGCCATCGAAAGAGAACTGGCGCGCGGAGGACAGGTATATTTCTTGTACAACCGCGTGGATGACATCGAGCGGAAGGCTGATGAAATTTCCATGCTTGTTCCCGATGCGAAAGTGGCATATGCCCACGGAAAAATGACTGAAAATGAATTGGAAAGCGTCATGCTCAATTTTCTGGAAGGGGAATCAGACGTCCTTGTCAGCACGACCATTATTGAGACAGGCGTAGATATACCAAATGTCAACACCTTGATTGTGTTCGACGGAGACAAAATGGGGCTGTCTCAGCTGTATCAGCTGAGAGGACGGGTCGGCCGTTCCAACCGCGTCGCTTATGCGTATTTTACGTACCGCAGAGACAAAGTGCTCACTGAGGTGGCGGAAAAACGGCTGCAGGCGATTAAAGAATTTACCGAGCTGGGATCAGGCTTTAAAATCGCCATGCGTGACTTGACGATCAGGGGAGCGGGGAACCTTCTCGGCGCCCAGCAGCACGGCTTTATCGACTCAGTCGGTTTTGACCTGTACTCGCAAATGCTCAAGGAAGCGATTGAAGAGCGGAAAGGCGATATTCCGAAAAGCGAACAGTTTGAGACAGAAATCGATATCGAGCTTGACGCGTATATTCCTGAAAACTATATACAAGACGGCAAGCAAAAAATCGACATGTACAAACGGTTCAGGTCAATCGCCACAATTGAGGAGAAAAATGAGCTTCAAGATGAAATCATCGACAGGTTCGGCAGCTACCCTAAAGAGGTTGAATGGCTGTTTACGGTTGCTGAGATGAAGGTATACGGAAAATATGAACGCGTCGAACTCATCAAGCAGGATAAAGACGCGATCAGATTTACCATTTCTGAAGAGGCCAGCGCACAGATTGACGGCCAGAAATTGTTCGAACTCGGCAATAAATACGGCCGGCAGATCGGACTGGGAATGGAAGGGAAAAAGCTGAAAATCTCAGTACAGACGAAAGGCCGCAAAACGGAAGAGTGGCTGGAAACCGTGCTCGGCATGCTGAAAGGCCTTCAGGATGTGAAGAAAGAAACAATCGCGTCTTCATAAAAATTGTTACTCTCTGGTGTATATTACATTTGATGTGACGGATACTAATTTCAAGCGAGTGGCGGAAGCTACATAAAGTAAAGAGCTTTAGTACTTTCCCTTAAATATCATCACATGAAAGAGAGGCACCAGAGAGATGAAAGCTACAGGTATCGTACGTCGTATTGATGATCTAGGACGGGTCGTCATTCCTAAAGAAATTCGGAGAACACTGCGAATCAGGGAAGGAGACCCGCTTGAAATATTCGTTGACCGCGACGGAGAAGTTATATTGAAAAAGTATTCTCCTATCAGTGAGCTTGGCGATTTTGCGAAGGAATATGCAGATGCTTTGTATGACAGTCTCGGCCATTCCGTCTTGATTTGCGACCGTGACGCGTATATTGCCGTTTCAGGCAGTTCGAAAAAAGAATTTCTGAACAAAGCCATCAGCGATTTGCTCGAAAAAACGATGGATCAGCGCAGCTCAGTGGTAGAAAACGACGTGAAGTCCGCGCAGCTTGTTAATGACATTGATGAAGATATGAGCTCCTATACAATAGCTCCGATCGTGGCAAATGGCGATCCTATCGGTGCCGTGGTCATCTTTTCCAAGGAACAGGCACTTGGAGAAGTAGAACATAAAGCGGTAGAAACGGCAGCCAGTTTTTTGGCGAGACAAATGGAGCAGTAGGTCTTATTACCATTATTGAAATAAGAAAACGGAGAAAGAGCAGCTCTTATACAAGTGCTGTTCTTTTTCATATTCATATGTGCTCTCTATCGGTTCGGCCGTTAGGATTGTGATATAATAAGCTCGTTTTATAGACGTAATTTTCTAGCGGCTGGAAGGAGCTTTTGGATGAACGATTCAGTTGGCGCCAAGCGGCAATCGGCATGGAAAGGTGCTTTTGTGCTCGTCGTTGCGGGTATCGTGACGAAGATATTAAGCGCCGTGTACAGGGTTCCTTTTCAGAATATTGTCGGTGACGTCGGATTTTACATTTATCAGCAGGTGTATCCGTTTTTAGGGATCGCGGTCATGCTGTCAACATCCGGTTTTCCGGTTATCATCTCAAAATTAATGAACGATTATAGCGATCATAAACAAAAAATAATGAAAATTTCCGCCCTTTATGTCACGGCGGCCGGACTTGTTCTGTTTGCGCTCATGTATGCCGGTGCGGCGCCGTTGGCCGGTTTTATGGGTGACGCCCGCCTTGTGATGCTGATAAGGGTCGCGGCGTTCGCTTTCATGCTGTTTCCGTTTACGGCGGTTTTCCGGGGGTATTTCCAAGGTGTGCATGATATGATGCCGTCAGCCTTATCCCAGATTACGGAACAGCTTCTTCGCGTGGCGGTGCTTCTCGGTTTATCCTTCTGGCTTTTGAAAAGCGGCCGTTCATTATACGCCGCTGGTGCGGGGGCGGCCTCGGGATCAATTGCCGGAAGCTTGGCAGCCCTTTGTGTATTGGCTGTTTTCTGGTATAAGCGGGAAGAAACAAAGAAAGACGGCGGACATATCGCAACGGCCGTCATTGTAAAAAAGCTGCTGCTTTATTCAGTCACCATCTGTATCAGCAGTGTACTCATGCTTTTGATTCAGCTTGTAGACGCCTTAAACTTATATTCACTGCTTTCAGACGGGACGGAGAGCCATGCCGCGAAACAGCTGAAAGGCATATATGACCGCGGACAGCCGCTCCTTCAGCTGGGAACCGTGTTTGCCGTCAGTATCGCCGCGTCATTGGTTCCTTCAATTTCAAAAGCGGTGCATGAGAATAAGCCGTTTATCATAAAAGAGAAAGCGACATCAGCCGTCAAGCTCTGCCTTGCGGTAGGGATCGGTGCATCAGCCGGGCTTTTTTGCATTTTAGAGCCGGTGAATATCATGCTTTTCCAAAACAGTGAGGGGACGCAGACCTTACAAATATTCAGCTTATCTATCTTTTTTGCCTCGATTGCGCTTACAGCAGCCGCGATTCTGCAAGGAGCGGGACATACCGTTTTCCCCGCCGTATCCGTTTTGGCGGGAGGGGCGCTGAAATGGGTGCTGAATGTTTGGCTGGTCCCCGGTTGGGGTATTACAGGAGCGGCACTGGCGACCGTCTTGGCATTTGCCGCAGTTGCGTGTCTGAATCTCCGGAGAATTTGGTCGAAGGGCTGGCTGACGAATATCGGCGGCGTGATTGCCCATCTGTGCTGGTGCAGTCTGCTGATGGTCTTCTTTCTGCTCGTATATATGAAGCTATGGCAGTTATTTGTTCCCGCCAGCAGGGCCGGAGCTGTATGTGAGAGTCTGTCTGCGTCAGTCATCGGAGGGCTATTGTTTATTTATTGTATGATAAGAATGAAGATTTTCACGGACGAAGAGCTGAGCGGCCTTCCTTTCGGCAGTGCTTTAAGCAAATTGAAAAAGAGGAGAGAAAAACATGGCAGGTAACATTACGGTCGTCGGCCTCGGCGCCGGAGACATGGATCAGTTGACAGTGGGCGTACATAAGCTGCTGACTCAGGCGAAGCATTTATATATAAGAACGAAAGACCACCCTTTGATTCCGGAATTAGAGCAAGAGACGGAAGCGGACATCCGGTATTTTGATGATATTTATGAAAAACATGATCAGTTTGAAGCGGTCTATGAAGAGATCGCGGACATTCTGTTTGAAAAAGCGAAGCAAGAGGATGTCGTCTACGCTGTGCCCGGGCATCCGTTTGTCGCTGAGAAAACCGTTCAGCTGTTATTTGAACGCCGGGAAGAACAACAGGTAGCTGTTCATACTGCCGGAGGGCAAAGCTTTTTGGATGCCACTTTTAATGCATTGCGAATTGATCCGATTGAAGGGTTTCAATTTACGGATGCGCAAACAATGACGCCGGATGAGCTCGAACTCCGCCATCACCTGATCATTTGCCAGGTTTATGACCAAATGACGGCCTCTGAGGTAAAACTGACACTCATGGAGAAATTGCCTGACGACTATGAAGTGGTCATCGTCACGGCAGCCGGAAGCAAGGGAGAAAAGATGACCAAGGTGCCTTTGTTTGAGCTTGACCGCAATGTAGAAATAAATAACTTAACAAGCGTGTATGTTCCGCCGATTAAAAAAGAAGAACTCCTTTACCAGGAATTTTCTGCATTCCGAAGTATTATTCGCGAGCTTCGCGGGCCGAACGGCTGTCCGTGGGATCAAAAGCAGACACACCAGTCATTAAAGAAGTATATGATTGAGGAATGCTACGAACTGCTTGAGGCCATTGACGAAGAGGACACGGATCACATGATAGAAGAACTCGGGGACGTCATGCTTCAGGTTATGCTGCACGCCCAGATCGGAGAAGACGAGGGGTATTTCTCAATTGATGATGTCATCAGAGACATCAGTGCGAAGATGGTCAGACGGCACCCGCACGTGTTTAAGGATGTTAAGGTTCAGGATGAACATGATGTCGTCGCCAACTGGGAAGAAATCAAAAAGGCGGAAAAGCAAACAACATCCACTTCATTGCTGGATGCCGTGCCGAAAACACTTCCTTCTCTTGCAAAAGCGGCCAAGCTTCAGAAAAAAGCCGCAAAAACCGGCTTTGACTGGGATGACGTTCAGGATATATGGGATAAAGTAAATGAAGAGCTGAAGGAATTTTCTGCAGAGGCTTCCGCCGAATCAGCAGATGAAATCAGCTTAAAAGCTGAATTCGGCGATGTTTTATTTGCATTGGTCAATATCGGCCGATACTATAAAATTGAGCCTGAGGAAGCGCTCGCCATGACAAATGACAAATTCCGCAGACGCTTTGCTTATATTGAGAAAGAAGCGGCAGCAAAGGGACTTGAATTGACCGCAATGTCACTTGAGGAAATGGACAAATTGTGGGATGAAGCAAAAGAAATGGAGAGGAGATTCTGATATGAGACTTGATAAGTTTTTAAAAGTATCCAGATTAATTAAACGCCGCACATTGGCGAAAGAGGTCGCCGATCAAGGGAGAATCACCGTTAACGGGAATCAGGCGAAAGCCAGCTCAGACGTAAAAGCCGGTGATGAACTGACGGTCCGCTTCGGCCAGAAGCTTGTCACCGTGAAGGTAAACGAATTGAAAGAAACAACGAAAAAAGAAGAAGCCGCGGGCATGTATACAATCGTCAAGGAAGAAAAACTCGGCGAATAGGCTTGTTCTAAACAAGGCTCCCGCCTCATACAATGCAGTAATAATGCTAAAAGTATCGAGGATATGGGGGCTGAATAGATGAATTCATATTATGAGCAAAAAGGTTCTTCTTCTGTTCCGGAACAGCATGATGTAACGATGAAAGGGAGAAAGCATTTAGACATTTCGGGCGTCAAGCATGTAGAAAGTTTTGACAACGAAGAGTTTTTGCTGGAAACGGTTATGGGAATGCTTTCCGTCAGAGGCGAGAATCTGCAGATGAAAAACCTTGATGTGGAAAAAGGGATTGTATCTATAAAAGGCAGGGTGTTTGACCTTGTATATTTAGACGAGCAGCAAGGGGATAAAGCTAAAGGGTTTTTTAGCAAGTTGTTTAAATGACACTGACGACCCAATTTTATACGATGCTGGCAATGACCGGTATGGGCGCCTGGCTCGGAGCGTCGCTTGATACATACAGGCTGTTTGTCAGCCGCGCCAAAACGGCCAGATGGCTGTTATTCATTCATGACATTCTCTTTTGGATTGTACAAGGTCTGCTGTTTTTCTATGTGCTGCTCAACGTGAATGAAGGAGAACTCAGGGTATACATTTTCTTGGCTGTCTTACTGGGTATTGCGACGTACCAAAGCCTGTTTAAACGAATGTATATAAAAATACTGAAATTTGCCATTCATCTTGCGGTGTCTCTTTACCAATTCGCAAAAAAGCTCATTCAGCACGTGCTGTTCCGTCCGGTGCTTCTGCTCTTTAAGCTGCTCATCGGGCTGATCACGGTTGTTTCTTTATACTCCTATCGGGTGAGTGCCTTTTTTGCGAAGTGTCTTTTTAAGATCGTAACGTTTTTGCTGTATCCGCTGTTTTTCCTGTTGAAACAATTATTGAAACTTCTTCCTGAAAAGTGGCGTCTTACTTTCAAACGATATTTTCAAAAAAGTGCAGGATTTTTACAAAAGAGCAAGAAACTAATCATAACAATCAGATCGACCATGATACGTATTTTGAAAAGGTGAAAGGAGGACCGTCTGGTTTGAATCTATCTAGAGAACGTACAATAACTGAAATCCAAAACGACTATAAAGAGCAGGTTGAACGGCAATCCCAGCTTATGAAAAGAAGGCGGAAAGGGCTTTTCAGACGGTTGATCGTATTCGGCGCCCTTGTGTTGTTGACGGCTATTGTCTTAGCGGGTTCTCTGTGGTCACAGACCTCTTCCCTTAGCGCAAACGAAGAAAAGAAAGCTCAGCTGGAAAAACAAGTGAAAGAATTGAACGCGAAACAGGCTGATTTAAAAGATGAAATTTCCAAATTAAAGGATGAGGATTACGTCACAGAGCTTGCCAGAAGAGACTTGTTTATGTCAGGAAATGGTGAGATTCTCTTCAATGTAGAAAAGAAGAGCAAGTAGCCTTGTTGACACTTAAATTTTTATTTAGGTATAATTAAACAAACGATCTTTTTATAAGCCTAAGGAGGAGCACTTTTTTTATGTCGATTGAAGTTGGCAGCAAGTTGCAAGGGAAAATAACAGGTATTACAAATTTCGGAGCATTTGTTGAATTGCCTGGAGGCTCAACCGGTCTCGTTCATATCAGTGAGGTAGCCGATAATTATGTTAAAGACATTAACGAGCATTTAAAAGTCGGCGATCAAGTTGAAGTGAAAGTCATCAACGTTGAAAAAGACGGGAAAATTGGTTTATCAATTAAAAAAGCTAAAGACCGTCCGCAAGCCAGACCTAGAAATGATTTCCGTCCGAAAGAATCTTTTGAACAGAAAATGAACAAGTTTCTTAAAGATAGCGAAGACCGCTTATCATCTTTAAAACGAAACACGGAATCAAAACGTGGAGGGCGCGGAGCAAGAAGAGGATAACTTGCTGCTTTCTATAAATACATGGAGCATCCGTCTATCCCAGCGGGTGCTTTTTTTGTATGCGCCATTATAGTCAGAAAATTAAAACTTCAAAGTTTCTGTTGACGGAATGAAGAAACCTTTGTATTATATAACTTGTGCTTATAAGCACCTTATATGGCGGTGTAGCTCAGCTGGCTAGAGCGTACGGTTCATACCCGTGAGGTCGGGGGTTCGATCCCCTCCGCCGCTACCATATATATCTGGCCCGTTGGTCAAGCGGTTAAGACACCGCCCTTTCACGGCGGTAACACGGGTTCGAATCCCGTACGGGTCATCAAGCGAATCGGCTTCTGTTGCAGAAGCCGATTTTTTCATATTTAGACAACTTTTTGAGAAATGTCGGAGGAAATACGAAAGGAAAGGGGAACAAGGGAGAAAGCGTCGAAGAGTTCTTTGGAATTGTTACCTTCTTTTGACAAAATCCTATCTGGGCTTTCATTTATAATGACAAGCAACGAATAAAACAGGTGGGGGATGAGAGCAATGGAAAAAGCGGAAAGAAGAGTGAACGGGCCGATGGCGGGACAAGCTCTGGAAAAACTGCAATCGTTTTTTGAAAAGGCGGCAAAGCTTACAGTCCATCAAGCGCATTCACTTTTTTTCTATAAGGGTTTCATTTATGTCGTGATCGGTTTTTTACTTGGACGGGCTTTCATATTATCTGAGGTTCTTCCGTTTGCGCTGCCGTTCTTCGGAGCGATGCTTTTGATCAGAAGAGATAAAGCCTTCTATGCTTGTCTGTCTTTACTTGCGGGCGCTTTAACCATTTCGCCGAAACACTCTTTATTGATTCTCACAGCTTTGGCCGTCTTCACTCTATTTTCAAAAATCGGTACATATATCGTGCAGGACCGGGTGAAGATGCTGCCGATCGTGGTGTTTTTCTCTATGGCTGCCGCGAGAATCGGATTTGTTTATTTTGAGAGCGGCGCTTTTACCACCTATGATTATGTGATGGCTGTTGTCGAGGCGGGCCTGGCCTTTATTTTGACGCTGATCTTTTTACAAAGCCTGCCGATTTTCACGATCAAAAAAGTGAAGCAATCGTTAAAAATAGAAGAAATCATCTGTTTTATGATCTTGATCGCATCCGTTTTAACCGGGCTTGCGGGTGTTTCATTTCAGGGAATGCAGGCTGAACATATCCTGGCCCGCTATGTCGTGCTGAGTTTTTCCTTTGTCGGCGGGGCAAGCATCGGCTGTACCGTCGGTGTGGTGACCGGACTGATCCTCGGGCTTGCGAATATCGGGAACCTCTATCAAATGAGTCTGCTTGCGTTTTCCGGGCTTCTTGGCGGGCTGCTGAAAGAAGGAAAGAAAGCCGGAGCCGCAGTCGGGTTAGTGATCGGCTCACTGCTGATTTCATTATATGGAGAAGGGTCTGCCGGATTAATGACCACTCTTTATGAATCTTTGATTGCCGTTGTTTTGTTTTTGATTACGCCCCAATCGATTACGAAAAAGGTGGCGCGATACATACCGGGCACTGCTGAGCACAGTCAGGAACAGCAGCAGTACGCGAGGAAAATCAGAGATGTCACCGCCCAGAAAGTAGACCAGTTCTCCAATGTGTTTCATGCCTTGTCGGAGAGCTTCGCCACCTTTCATCAGACGTCTTCCGATGAGCAGGCGGAAGAAGGGGAAGTGGATCTCTTTTTAAGCAAAATCACCGAGCATTCGTGCCAATCCTGCTATAAGAAAAGCAAATGCTGGGTTCAAAACTTTGATAAAACATATGACTTAATGAAACAAGTTATGCATGAAACAGAAGAAAAACAGTATGCCTCAAACCGCAGATTAAAAAAGGAGTTTCAACAGCACTGTTCCAAATCCAGACAGGTGGAAGAGCTGATTGAGGACGAACTTGCCCACCATCACGCCCATCTGACACTGAAGAGAAAAGTTCAGGACAGCAGAAGGCTTGTTGCCGAGCAGCTGTTGGGGGTTTCTGAGGTCATGGCGGACTTTTCTCGGGAAATAAAACGGGAGAGGGAGCAGCATTTTATTCAGGAAGAACAAATGATAGAGGCGCTTCAGCATTTCGGAATCGAGATTCAGCATGTCGAGATATACAGCTTGGAGCAGGGCAATATTGATATCGAAATGACAATCCCGTTCAGCGGAGGACACGGCGAGAGTGAGAAAATTATCGCCCCGATGCTGTCTGACATTCTTGAGGAGCAGATACTTGTCAAAAGCGAACAGCACTCGGCTCATCCGAATGGCTACAGCCATGTCGCGTTCGGTTCGACCAAGTCGTACCGGGTATCGACAGGCGCGGCTCATGCGGCAAAAGGCGGCGGCCTTGTCTCCGGCGACAGCTACAGCATGATGGAACTGGGGGCGAGAAAGTATGCGGCCGCGATCAGTGACGGCATGGGCAATGGGGCGAGGGCCCATTATGAGAGCAATGAAACGATTAAGCTGCTCGAAAAAATTCTCGAATCAGGTATTGATGAAAAAATAGCGATAAAAACGATCAACAGTATTCTGTCTTTACGGACGACAGACGAAATCTACTCAACTCTCGATCTTTCTATCATTGATCTTCAGGATGCAAGCTGCAAATTCTTGAAGGTCGGTTCAACGCCGAGTTTTATCAAGCGGGGAGATCAAGTCATGAAAGTGCAGGCCAGCAATCTGCCGATCGGCATCATCAATGAATTTGATGTGGAGGTTGTAAGTGAACAGTTAAAAGCGGGAGATCTGCTCGTCATGATGAGTGACGGTATTTTTGAAGGGCCGAAGCACGTTGAAAACCACGACCTGTGGATGAAACGGAAAATGAAAGGGCTGAAAACCGAAGACCCGCAAGAAATCGCTGATATATTAATGGAAGAGGTCATCAGAACGCGTTCCGGCCAAATCGAAGACGATATGACAGTGGTTGTTGTCCGGATTGACCACAACACGCCGAAATGGGCTTCCATACCGATGCCGGCGGTTTTCCAAAATAAAAAGGAGATTTCTTAATCCATTCGTATAAATCACTTTCCTTCTGGCGAAGATGGGACTAATCGTATCACCGGGAGGAATGTATGTGAATAAGGGACATTTAAATCAAGTTCTGCTGATTACAGATGGCTGCTCCAATCATGGTGAAGACCCGATCGCAATGGCGGCTTTCGCCAAGGAGCAGGGGATTACGGTGAATGTTATAGGAATTATGGAAGAAAACGCGATTGACCAAGAAGCAATGAAGGAAGTTGAAGGCATCGCCATGGCCGGAGGCGGCGTCCATCAAGTTGTGTATGCGTCACAATTGTCTCAGACGGTTCAAATGGTGACGAAAAAAGCAATGACCCAGACGCTGCAAGGTGTCGTCAATCAAGAGCTTAAACAAATCTTAGGGAAAAACGTTGAAATGGAAGAGCTTTCTCCTGAAAAACGCGGCGAAGTGATGGAAGTGGTTGATGAACTCGGCGAAACGGTTCATCTGCAAGTGCTTGTGCTGGTTGATACGAGTGCGAGTATGGCGCCGAAACTGCCGACGGTGAAAGAAGCGCTGATCGATCTTTCCATCAGTTTAAATTCCCGGGCCGGACAAAATGAATTTGCAATGTGTATATTTCCCGGGAAAAGCCAGGAAGTTGAGCTTGTGCTGAATTGGACGCCGAAGCTTGAATCCCTTTCTGCACTTTTTGCGAAGCTGTCGACCGGCGGTATCACCCCTACGGGCCCCGCTATCCGGGAAGCGACGCAGCAGTTTGAGAGAATCCGCTCAAGAAGGAGCATGTTGGCAGATGATGAACGACGCTTTAACGAGTTTGGCATGTAGTCTGGCACCGGGGACGGCAATTCAGGGCAAATGGAACGGCAAATCCTACAGATTGCTCAAACAGCTTGGAAAAGGGGCTAACGGTATTGTATATCTGGCAGAAGCATCAGGCGGACAGGTCGCTTTGAAAATAAGCAGCGACAGCATGTCTGTTACCTCTGAAGTGAATGTCTTAAAATCCTTTTCAAAGGCCCGGTCGCAAACGATGGGGCCTTCTTTTTTTGATGCGGACGACGCGTTTATTCCGCAACTGAATAAAAATGTCTCTTTTTACGTGATGGAGTACATAGAAGGGCCGCTTCTTCCGCAATATATCAGCAGTAAGGGAGCGGAGTGGATTCCGGTGCTGATGGTGCAGCTTCTTTCCAGCCTGTCAGTCCTTCATCAGCAAGGGTGGGTTTTTGGCGACCTCAAACCGGACAATCTCATTGTAACCGGACCACCGGCTGCCATTCGCTGCATTGATGTAGGGGGAACGACAAAACAGGGCCGCGCGATTAAAGAGTATACGGAGTTTTACGACAGGGGCTATTGGGGGTATGGAACAAGAAAAGCAGAACCATCCTATGACCTTTTTGCTGTCGCAATGATCATGATCCACTGTGCCCAGAAGAAAGAGTGCAAAAAGTCAGGACAGCCGAAAGAACAGCTTCGTTCTATCATTGAAGGCCACCCGTTTCTGGATAAGTATAAGAAGGTTCTGTTTTCTGCTTTAAACGGCCAATATCCGTCTGCGGAAGCCATGAAGCATGACATCCTGACTGCGGGGCAGAGCGCCGGGAGCAAAAGGAAAGCCGCCGCCAAGCCTAAGCCGCCGCAATCAAAACCGCGGCAGGGCACTGTATCTCAAACGCGGTATAAACCTAAACAAAAACCCGCAAAGCACAATGGTTTATTTGAAACAACACTTATATTAATCAGCGTTCTCGCCCTTTATTTCGCTTACATCGTCTTTTTTCTCATCTAGTGCCGGCCGGACGCCTGCGCTCATGCTTCTTCTTTGCTTGGAGGGAATGAAAGTGATAGGATATGTATATCTTTAAAAAACCTGCTCATTGTGAGGGGGACATTGTGAAAAGCGTGGAAGATTTTTTCAAAACATATCATCTTCAGGCGGAGGGAGAAACGATTATTGCCGGGGTCTCCGGAGGCCCTGATTCAATGGCGCTTCTCAGTATGCTGAATAAGCACTTCGGGCATTCCTCCGTTATCATAGCGGCGCATGTCGACCATCAGTTCAGGGGTCCTGAATCTGAAGAAGATATGAAGTTTGTGCAGTCATATTGCGAAGCGGAACACATCCTCTGCGAAACGGTACAGATTGATGTTTCTGCATACGCAAAGAAGAATAAGCTGAACAAGCAGGCTGCCGCGCGTGATTGCAGATATCAGTTTTTCGAAGATCTGATGACAAAACACCAAGCGAAGTTTTTGGCGCTGGCTCATCACGGCGATGACCAGGTTGAGACAATCCTCATGAGGCTTGCGAAAGGTACGCTCGGGGCAGGGCTTGCGGGAATGCAGCCCGTCCGCGAATTTGCATCCGGCTGGCTGATCAGGCCTTTCCTCTATGCGGCAAAGGATGAAATCCTTGAATACTGCCGTCAAGAAGGGCTCAGCTACAGAACGGATGAGAGCAATGCAAAAGACGATTATACAAGAAACAGATTCAGAAAGACCGTGCTTCCTTTTTTAAAACATGAATCACCTGACGTTCATAAAATGTTTCAAAAGGTGAGTGAAGCACTGACAGAAGACGAACAATACCTGCAGTCATTAACGAAAGAACGAATGAATAAGGTTATTACAAGCAAGTCAGACACATCGGTTGAAGTCAATTCCTCTCAATTGCTTGCCCTTCCGATACCTTTACAAAGAAGAGGAGTTCAACTAATATTAAACTATCTTTATGAAAACGTTCCATCGTCGTTTTCCGCCCGCCACATACAGCAGTTTCTCGAATGGGCGGAAAATGGAAGCGCCTCGGGAGTGCTTGATTTTCCGAAAGGGCTCAAGGTGGTCAAATCATATCAGACATGTTTGTTTACATTTGAACAATGGCAATGTGAAAAAGTTCCCTTTGAGCTGCAGCTGCAAGGAGCGAAAGGCGAGACTGCTGTTCTCCCCAACGGCTTTATGATAGAGGTGGCCGATCAGGCTGATCCTCATATCAAAAATGGGAATGCTGTTTTTATGACAAGCAGAAACAAGGTGCAATTTCCTTTAACAATCCGGACGAGAAAAATCGGCGACCGGATCAAACTTAAAGGGATGAATGGCTCGAAAAAGGTGAAAGATATATTTATTGATCATAAACTGCCTCTGCGGGATCGGGACGAATGGCCGATTGTAACGGATGCGAGCGGTGAAATTATCTGGCTGCCTGGCTTGAAAAAATCCATCTTTGACGATCTTGTGATTTCAAACAGTGACCGCATTGTATTACAATATAGACAGCATGAAAAGTGTAGGGGGCAAGCATTAACATGAAACAGGATATCGAAAAAGTGCTGATCTCAGAAGATGAGATCCAGCAGAAAGTAAAACAGCTTGGAGAACAATTAACAAGCGAGTACAGCGACACGTTTCCGTTGGCAATCGGTGTGTTAAAGGGAGCGCTTCCTTTTATGGCTGATCTTATAAAGCATATTGATACATATTTGGAAATGGACTTCATGGATGTATCAAGCTACGGAAATTCCACGGTTTCTTCCGGAGAAGTCAAAATCATCAAAGATTTGGATACATCTGTAGAAGGCCGGGACATCTTAATCATTGAAGATATTATCGACAGTGGGTTAACCTTGAGCTATCTCGTAGAACTCTTCCGATATCGTAAAGCGAAATCAATTAAGATTGTTACCCTGTTGGATAAACCAAGCGGAAGAAAAGCGGACATTAAAGCAGACTTCGTAGGCTTTGAAGTTCCTGACGCGTTTGTTGTGGGTTACGGACTTGATTATGCCGAACGCTATCGCAATCTGCCTTACATCGGAGTATTAAAACCGGCGATTTATGAAAGCTGATCGGCTGCCTGCTTCCGAGATGGTTATCGGTTGTATTGGAATGATTTTCTATGGTACTATTGAACATAGTTGTGCTTACTGTGGGAGGAGGTAAGGAATGAATCGGGTCTTCCGTAATACCATTTTTTATTTACTTATTTTATTAGTAGTAATCGGGGTTGTGAGTTACTTCCAGACTTCAAACCCGAAGACAGAAAATATGTCGTACAGTACGTTTATCAAGAACCTCGATGAGGGGAAAGTTGATAGCGTATCGGTTCAGCCTGTCAGAGGTGTTTATGAGGTAAAAGGACAGCTGAAAAAATACGACAAAGACCAGTACTTTTTAACACATGTTCCTGAAGGAAAGGGAGCAGACCAGATATTTGATGCAATTAAAAAGACGGACGTAAAAGTTGATCCCGCACAGGAAACAAGCGGGTGGGTGACGTTCTTAACGACGATCATTCCGTTTGTCATCATCTTTATTCTGTTTTTCTTCCTGCTCAATCAGGCTCAGGGCGGCGGCAGCCGTGTCATGAACTTCGGAAAGAGCAAAGCGAAGCTGTATACGGAAGAAAAGAAACGCGTGAAGTTTAAAGATGTAGCCGGCGCGGATGAGGAGAAGCAGGAGCTTGTTGAGGTTGTTGAGTTTCTGAAAGATCCTCGCAAATTCGCCGAGCTTGGCGCCAGAATTCCTAAAGGCGTGCTGCTGGTCGGACCTCCGGGAACCGGTAAGACATTGCTTGCGAGAGCCTCAGCCGGTGAAGCGGGCGTTCCTTTCTTCAGCATCAGCGGATCTGACTTCGTTGAAATGTTTGTCGGTGTCGGTGCTTCCCGTGTGCGTGATTTATTCGAAAATGCGAAAAAGAATGCGCCTTGTCTGATCTTCATTGATGAGATCGACGCGGTAGGACGTCAGCGCGGCGCAGGTCTTGGCGGCGGGCATGATGAACGCGAACAGACGCTGAACCAGCTGCTTGTTGAGATGGACGGTTTCAGTGCGAATGAAGGAATCATTATTATCGCTGCGACAAACCGTGCGGACATTCTCGACCCTGCATTGCTTCGTCCGGGACGTTTTGACCGTCAGATTACGGTAGACCGTCCGGATGTCATCGGCCGTGAAGCCGTATTACAGGTCCATGCGAGAAACAAACCGCTTGATGAAACGGTGAACTTAAAAGCAATCGCTTCAAGAACACCCGGTTTCTCAGGCGCCGATTTAGAAAACCTTCTTAACGAAGCGGCACTTGTTGCTGCCCGTCAAAACAAGAAGAAAATTGATATGCGCGACATTGATGAAGCGACGGACCGTGTCATTGCGGGTCCTGCGAAGAAGAGCCGCGTCATATCGAAAAAAGAACGCAATATCGTGGCGTACCACGAGGGCGGTCACACCGTTATCGGACTTGTGCTGGATGAAGCCGATATGGTTCATAAAGTAACGATCGTTCCGAGGGGGCAGGCGGGCGGATACGCGGTCATGCTTCCGAGAGAAGACCGTTACTTCCAGACAAAACCTGAACTTCTCGATAAAATTGTCGGTCTTCTGGGCGGACGGGTTGCCGAGGAAATTATCTTCGGCGAAGTCAGCACGGGGGCTCACAATGACTTCCAGCGGGCAACGAGCATTGCCAGAAGAATGGTGACAGAGTTCGGTATGTCAGAAAAACTCGGACCGCTTCAGTTCGGTCAATCTCAAGGCGGTCAAGTATTCCTGGGCCGGGATTTCAACAACGAGCAAAACTACAGTGATCAGATCGCTTACGAAATCGATCAGGAAATTCAGCGCATCATTAAAGAATGTTATGAGCGTGCGAAAACCATCCTGACTGAAAATCGCGATAAGCTTGAATTGATTGCTCAGACATTGCTTGATGTGGAAACATTAGATGCGGAACAAATCAAGCATCTCGTGGATCACGGAAAACTCCCTGAGCGCAATTTCTCAGATGACCATCTTCAAAAAGACGATGTGAAAGTAAACATCCTGTCTAAAACAGAAGACGAAAAGAAAGACGAGCCGAAAGAATAGTTCGCTTTCTGATATGAAAACCGCCGGCGTATACCGGCGGTTTTTTTACTGGTTCCGTTTTGTTTACAAAAGAGCCGCAGATCGTGTATGGTATTGTAGAATGTTGAAAATGTTATGATTAGAAACTATTCAAAAGTGGTGATAGAGGTTGTTACTGGTTATAGATGTGGGGAACACCAACACCGTGATTGGTGTATATCATGATGGGGAATTAGAATATCATTGGCGCATAGAAACGAGCAGGCACAAAACAGAAGACGAATTCGGCATGCTGCTCCGCTCCTTATTTGAACATTCCGGACTCATGTTTGAACAGATTGAAGGGATTATCATCTCATCCGTGGTGCCGCCGATTATGTTCTCTTTAGAAAGAATGTGCACAAAATACTTTCACATCGAGCCGCAAGTTGTCGGCCCGGGAATGAAAACAGGTTTAAATATAAAGTATGACAATCCGAAAGAAGTGGGAGCTGATAGGATCGTCAATGCCGTTGCGGCGATCCAGCAGTATGGCGGCCCCTTAATTGTTGTTGATTTCGGAACGGCGACGACGTATTGCTACATTGATGAAAACAAACAATACATGGGCGGCGCGATTGCTCCCGGCATTACGATTTCAACGGAAGCGCTGTACTCACGTGCGGCGAAGCTTCCAAGAATTGAAATTGCCCGTCCGGACAATATCATCGGCAAAAACACGGTAAGCGCCATGCAGTCCGGCATCCTTTTCGGCTATGTCGGACAAGTTGAAGGTATAGTGAAGCGGATGAAATGGCAGGCAACACAGGAACCGAAAGTCATTGCGACAGGCGGGCTTGCGTCATTAATCGCAAACGAATCAGACTGTATTGATATTGTTGACCCGTTTCTCACTCTGAAAGGGCTGGAAATCATTTATGAGCGAAATCGCGTGGGTCACGTATAGGAGGTAAACGATGGATTATTTAATTAAAGCAATTGCATATGACGGTAAAGTGCGGGCTTATGCAGCCAGAACGACAGATATGGTTAATGAAGCGCAAAGAAGGCATGACACGTGGCCGACGGCATCAGCCGCAATCGGCCGGACGATGACAGCTTCTCTGATGCTAGGAGCGATGCTTAAGGGTGAAGATAAGCTGACAGTCAAAATAGAAGGCGGCGGCCCGATCGGAGCCATTGTCGCAGATGCGAACGCAAAGGGTGAGGTAAGAGCATACGTATCAAACCCGCACGTTCATTTTGATCTCAATGAACAAGGGAAACTGGATGTCAGACGGGCGGTCGGAACTGACGGAACACTCAGTGTCGTAAAAGATTTGGGCTTGCGTGATTATTTTACGGGACAAGTAGAGATTGTCTCGGGTGAACTCGGTGACGACTTCACGTATTACCTTGTTTCTTCTGAACAAGTCCCTTCATCTGTCGGCGTAGGTGTTCTAGTAAATCCTGATAACACGATTCTCGCTGCGGGCGGGTTCATCATTCAGCTTCTTCCGGGGACTGATGAAGAAACCATTTCAACAATTGAAAAGCAATTATCTCAAATCGAACCGATTTCAAAATTGATTCAAAAAGGCCTGACACCGGAAGAAATCTTGGAAGAAGTTCTGGGTCAAAAACCGGACGTTCTCGAAACAATGCCGGTCAAATTTCACTGTTCTTGTTCAAAAGATCGATTCGAAACGGCCATTTTAGGACTAGGCAAAAAAGAAATACAAGATATGATAGAAGAAGACGGAAAAGCCGAAGCGGTTTGCCATTTTTGTAATGAGAAATATTTATTTACAAAAGAAGAACTGGAAGAGCTTCGTGACGAAACAACCCGCTAGCTCTTTAGCGGGTTGTTCTATTTTATAAAAGGGATGGGGTAGATTTTGAAATCGAGAACACTTTTGACGATTATTGTAGCGGCGCTGTTAGTATGCAGTGTGACAGTGGCGTATAAGTTAACAAAATCCCAAGCCGCGGGGTCATCTGAAGAATCCATCGCGACAATCGGTGATAAACATATCACACGGCAAGACTGGATGAAAAAGATGGAAGACCAGTACGGAAAATCAACTCTGGAAGACATGATTAATGCAGAAGTAGTGGAAGAGCTTGCGAAAAAGAATAAACTCACAGTTTCAAACAGCGAATTGGATCGGGAGTTTCTTTTAATCAAAGCGGTAGATAATTCATTTTATGAAGACAGCCATATTACCGAAAAAGAATGGAGAGACCAGATCCGCTACAACATTCTTCTTGAAGAACTGCTGACCAAGGATATCGATATATCGGATAAGGAAATGCAATCATTTTATAATAAAAATAAAGAATTGTACCATTTCGATGATTCATACAGAATACGGCACATTGTCGTCAAAAACAAAGATGAGGCGGACAGGGTGCTTGCTGATTTGAAAGGCGGTTCCAGCTTTGAAGCCGTCGCCGCTGAGCGTTCCACGGACAGATACACGTCTCAGTATGGCGGAGACCTCGGCTTTGTGACAGAAAACCAGGAAAATATCCCGCAGGCATATATCACAGAAGCTAAAAGTCTTAAAGAAGATGAATGGTCCGCTGAACCGATTAAAGTTTCTTCAGGATACGCCGTCATTCAGCTGAAAGAAAAGCTTAAAGCGAGAACTTTCTCATACAATGAAGTGAAGAGCCAAATCAGACGCCAGATCGCGATGGATCAATTAGGTGACAAGGCGACAGTCAAAACGCTGTGGAAAGAGGCGGGGGTCTCTTGGTTCTACGGGGAAAAAAGAACTAAATGATTGACAAAAAATTTTGAAATTGATAACTTATATTTATAATACCAATAAATTTAGTCGGAAATTGAGGTGTCCAACATGGTGCGTATTGCAAATTCTATTACTGAACTAATCGGAAATACTCCTATTGTGAAATTGAATCGCCTGACGGATGAAAACAGTGCAGATGTATATCTGAAGCTTGAATACATGAATCCGGGCAGCAGCGTAAAAGATCGGATCGGAGTGGCGATGATTGAAGCGGCTGAAAAAGAAGGAAAATTAAAAGCCGGCGACACAATCATTGAACCGACAAGCGGAAATACAGGAATCGGTCTTGCGATGGTGGCAGCGGCTAAAGGTCTCAGAGCCATTCTCGTTATGCCTGATACAATGAGTATGGAGCGACGCAATCTGCTGCGCGCATACGGAGCGGAGCTTGTGCTGACTCCCGGCGCAGAAGGAATGAAGGGCGCCATTAAAAAGGCGGAAGAACTTGCCGAGGAACACGGATACTTTGTGCCTCAGCAATTCAACAATGCGGCAAACCCGGAAATTCACCGCCAAACGACGGGGAAAGAAATCGTAGAACAGTTTGGTGACGACCAGCTTGATGCGTTCGTGGCCGGAATCGGTACCGGCGGAACCATCACGGGAGCGGGCGAAGTACTGAAAGAAGCATATCCATCCATCAAAATCTATGCGGTAGAGCCGGCGGATTCTCCAGTTCTTTCCGGCGGAAAACCGGGCCCGCATAAAATTCAGGGTATCGGAGCGGGATTTGTCCCTGAAACATTGAATACGGACATCTATGATCAGATCATTCCCGTCAAAAACGAGGATGCATTTGAATATGCCCGTAAAACGGCAAAAGAAGAAGGGATTCTCGGCGGCATTTCTTCCGGAGCGGCCATTTACGCGGCACTGGAAATCGCGAAAAAACTGGGGAAAGGCAAGAAAGTGCTTGCGATCATCCCTAGTAACGGAGAACGTTACTTAAGCACACCGCTTTATCAGTTTGAATAGAGACATACACACGGCTCCCGGCTGTATCCGGGAGTTTTTTTGTGCCTGAAGCATCGGAAATCCAAAAAACGTTTCGAATTTTATGGTTGGAAGTGAAATTCACTTTTTTCACCAGTGTGATTGCTTTAAAATAAAACTACAGTAAAACGAAGCAGAGGATTGATATGATGGCACAACGCAGACCGGCAGGAAGAAAAATACCTTTTACGAAACAAGCATTTTTACAGCGATATGAAAACCTTTCGAAATCGAGAAAACGGCATGTTCTGCTCGAAAGCGCGAGAGGGGGAAGATTCAGTATAGCCGGTCTAGATCCGATTGCGTCCGTCAGAGGAAAAGACGGAATTACAACGATCAAGCATGAGGGGGAAACACTGTTTAAAGAAGGTGACCCGCTGCGGGCCTTTCATGAATGGTTTGGAACGCTCGGAACGGAAACAAACGTTGAGTTTCCGGACTTTCAAGGCGGTGCGATTGGTTTTATCAGTTACGACTACGCCCGATATATTGAGAATTTTAAGATGCTGTCGTTAGATGATCTGGAAACACCTGATATTTACTTTCTTGTTTTTGATGATGTGGCCGTTTATGACCATGAGGAAGAGGCGTTATGGCTCATTACCCATACTGAAGCGGAAGAAGCGGATCTTGCGGAAGAAAAGCTGTCCGGCTTAGAGGACATGTGGTGTTCCCTTCAAACGGCGGACGAGCCTTTTTCACCGCTGAATCGGAATGGGGACGGATCGTACGCCGCTCCGTTCACTGAGGAAGGATTTTCGCAGGCTGTAGAACAAATTAAACAATATATCGCGAGCGGCGATGTGTTCCAGGTTAATTTGTCCATCAGGCAGTCTCAGTCCTTATCCGTTCATCCGTATGAGGTGTATAAACACTTGAGAAACGTCAATCCGTCTCCTTACATGGCCTATCTCGAGACACCGGGGTTTCAAGTGATATGCGGGTCGCCGGAGCTATTGGTGACAAAGAAGGGGAAGAAGCTTGAAACGAGACCGATCGCGGGTACGCGTTCAAGAGGAAAAGACGATGCTGAAGACAAGGCTTTGGCTGATGAATTAATTCACAACGAAAA
The DNA here is from genome assembly GCF_041222765.1 of Bacillus sp. JNUCC-21. Taxonomy (NCBI): domain Bacteria; kingdom Bacillati; phylum Bacillota; class Bacilli; order Caryophanales; family Bacillaceae; genus Bacillus; species Bacillus sp. JNUCC-21. Next base: position 84,358 of record NZ_CP166019.1, read on the forward strand.
AGAACGTGCGGAACACGTCATGCTTGTTGATCTTGAGCGCAATGATCTCGGGCGCGTATCGCGCTACGGCTCCGTGCGGGTTAACGAATTTATGGCGATCGAAAAGTATTCCCACGTCATGCATATCGTGTCTAACGTACAGGGGGAACTGCAGGACGGATATGACGCGACAGACATTATTCATGCGGTTTTCCCGGGGGGCACCATCACGGGAGCGCCCAAAGTGAGAACGATGGAAATTATAGAAGAGCTTGAGCCGACAAGACGGGGGCTTTATACTGGATCTATAGGCTGGTTCGGATTCAACGGAGATTTGCAGTTTAACATTGTGATCCGGACGATCTATGCAGCCGGCGGACATGCTTTCATGCAGTCCGGAGCAGGAGTAGTCATTGATTCGGTTCCGAAGCATGAATACAAGGAATCGTTCAAAAAAGCTTTTGCAATGAAAAAGGCGTTAGAGCTGAGCGAAGAAGAGACAAAAAATTAGACGAGGTGAGCAGAGATGATTTTAATGATTGACAATTATGATTCATTTACGTACAACTTGGTTCAATATTTGGGTGAGCTCGGGGAGGAACTGATCGTCAGACGGAATGACGAGATTACAATTGAGCAGATTGAAGAGCTGGCACCGGATTTCTTAATGATTTCACCCGGGCCGTGCAGTCCTGATGAAGCGGGGATCAGCCTCGAAGCGATCAAACATTTTGCCGGCAGTATTCCTATTTTCGGCGTATGTCTCGGGCATCAGTCGATTGCGCAAGTATTCGGCGGCGATGTCGTCAGAGCGGAGCGGCTCATGCACGGCAAAACGTCAGAAGTTATGCATGACGGACAGACGATTTTTAAAGGGCTGCAAAATCCGCTTGTCGCCACCCGGTACCATTCACTTATTGTCAAAGCGGACACGCTGCCGGATTGTTTTACGGTATCCGCTCAAACCAAAGAAGGAGAAATTATGGCAATCCGCCATAATGAGCTGCCTGTTGAAGGTGTTCAGTTCCATCCGGAATCCATCATGACCTCCTTCGGCAAAGAGATGCTCAGAAACTTTATAGAGACACACCGCAAAAAGGAAGTGACGGTGTGATTATATATTTGAATGGTCAATATATAGAGGAGAAAGAAGCGGCGCTTTCTCCTTTTGACCATGGTTATTTGTACGGGATCGGCGCGTTCGAGACGTTCAGGCTTTACAGCGGCCGGCCGTTTCTGCCGGATGCGCATGTCGCCAGGCTCAACAGGGCGCTTCGGGATCTGCAGATTGCATATGAGGTGAACAAACAGGAGCTGCTTGATATGCTTCGGAGACTGTTGCTCCTCAATGACATCAAGGACGGCAGCGCGCGTGTCCGGCTTAACATCTCGGCAGGCGTCAGCGATAAAGGGTTTGCCGCGCAGACTTATGAAAAGCCGACCGTCCTTTGTTTCGTCAACCGGCTCAATCCGGAAACTCTGCCTGTTCAAAAAGAAGGCAAGCTTCTCTCTATCAGGAGAAATACGCCTGAAGGATATTTCCGGTTAAAATCCCATCACTATTTAAACAACATGTATGCTAAACGGGAGATCGGGAATGATCCCAATCTTGAAGGCATTTTCCTGACCGGAGAAGGAGATGTCGCGGAAGGCATTGTCTCCAACGTGTTTTGGCGAAAAGGAGACAAGGTCTTTACGCCATCCTTGGATACGGGAATTCTCGATGGTGTAACGAGACAGTTTGTCATTGATGAATTGAAACGGCAGGGGACAGAAGTCACCGAAGGCCGATTCCGTTTTCAATCAATGCTTGAAGCGGATGAAGCATGGTTGACAAACTCCGTGCTTGAAATCATCCCGTTTTCTAAAATAGAGGAAGTGCCGCTGCCCGGAGTGAGCGGAAAAACGGTGCAATTGCTCCGTAATCAGTATCAGCAGGAAATAAATAAAATGAATGTACAGGAGGAGGAACAAAATGGCGCAGCAAACAATTGAACAGCCTAAACTGATTCATACAAAAAAAGGCGCTCTTTCCTATAAAGAGAAGACGCTCGTTATGGGGATATTAAATGTAACGCCAGACTCCTTCTCTGACGGCGGCAAATACGACAGTACGGAAAGGGCGCTTCTGCATGCGGCGAAGATGGCTGAAGAAGGGGCGCATATCATAGATATCGGCGGCGAATCGACAAGACCCGGCGCATCACTCGTGTCGGCTGATGAGGAAATGTCACGAGTCATCCCCGTCATAGAGCGGATCACAAGCGAGCTGGACATTCCGCTTTCAATCGATACGTACAAAGCGTCCGTGGCAGACGAAGCAGTCAAAGCGGGAGCCTCTATCCTTAATGACATCTGGGGGGCGAAAGGTGATCCTGACATGGCGTCAGTAGCCGCCGCACACGGGGTTCCGATTATCTTAATGCATAACCGCATGGAAAGAAACTACAACGATCTTATTCCTGATATGCTTGCAGACTTGATGGAAAGCGTAAAAATTGCCGCAGAAGCCGGCGTCACAGATGAAAACATGATTCTGGATCCGGGGATCGGCTTTGCGAAAAACTATGAGGACAATCTGGCTGTCATGAACAAGCTGGAGGTGTTCAGCGGGTTAGGTTATCCGCTGCTTCTGGCGACATCGAGAAAAAGGTTCATCGGCCGTGTGCTTGACCTTCCCCCTGAAGAACGTGCCGAGGGAACGGGAGCGACAGTATGCCTTGGCGTCCAAAAAGGCTGCGACATTGTGAGGGTGCACGATGTCAAAGAGATCGCAAGAATGACGAAGATGATGGATGCTATGTTGAACAAAGGAGGCGTACATTATGGATAAAGTATATGTGGAAGGTATGGAGTTTTACGGATATCACGGCGTGTTCGAAGAAGAAAACAAACTCGGCCAGCGCTTCAAAGTAGACCTGACTGCCGAACTGGATTTGAGCAAAGCGGGAAAAACGGATGACCTTTCTTATACCATTAACTATGCGGAATTGTACAGTGTCTGCCGCGGCATCGTTGAGGGCGAGCCCGTTAATTTGGTCGAGACCCTTGCGGAACGGATCGCAGACACCGTCCTTGAGAAATTTGAGCCGGTGCAGCAATGTACGGTAAAGGTTGTTAAGCCTGACCCGCCGATTCCCGGCCATTATAAATCAGTAGCCATAGAAATGACGAGAAAGAAATCATGAACAATACGGCATATATCGGCCTCGGCTCCAATATGGGCGACCGTGAACATTATTTGCGTCAGGCAGTGGCCATGCTCAGCCGGCATCATGGCGTGACGGTGTCAAAGGTGTCCTCCATATATGAAACAGATCCCGTCGGCTATGAGGATCAAGATCAGTTTCTCAATATGGCGGTTGAAGTGAAAACGTCGTTATCTCCTTTTGAACTTCTTGATGTAACGCAGAGCATTGAAGCTGAATTAGGCAGAACGAGAGAGATTCGCTGGGGACCGCGGACGGCAGACCTTGACATTTTGCTGTATAATCGTGAAAATATTGAAACAGAGCGGCTGATTGTTCCGCATCCGAGAATGTATGAGCGCTTATTTGTCCTTGCGCCGTTAAAAGAAATATGCCCGCAGGCGGATCATATCACGATAAGCGCTGAAACAAACCAAGAAGGTGTAAGAGTATGGAAGCAGAAATCTGGGGTAGGCGAATTCGTGCATTCAGAAAGCTGAAAGGTTATACTCAAGAAGGATTTGCAAAAGCATTAGGTATATCAGTTTCTATTGTCGGTGAAATTGAACGCGGAAACCGATTGCCATCAGATGCCATCATTCAAGATGCGGCAGATGTTTTAAATATAAGTGCGGACGAATTGGCCCCGCCTGAAAAATAGACAAATGAAAGGAGGGGAAAAATGTTTAAAATCGGTGATATTCAATTGAAAAACCGGGTTGTGCTTGCGCCTATGGCCGGTGTCTGCAACTCAGCGTTCAGATTGACTGTAAAGGAATTCGGAGCCGGATTGGTATGCGCTGAAATGGTCAGTGACAAAGCGATTCTTTACAATAACGCCAGAACAATGGGGATGCTTTACATTGATGAACGTGAAAAACCGCTCAGCCTTCAGATTTTTGGAGGAAAAAAGGAAACCCTTGTGGAAGCGGCGAAGTTTGTAGATCAAAACACGACTGCTGATATTATTGATATTAACATGGGATGTCCCGTACCCAAGATTACAAAATGTGATGCGGGCGCCAAATGGCTTCTCGATCCCGATAAGATTTATGAAATGGTATCCGCAGTAGTAGATGCTGTTGATAAGCCGGTTACAGTGAAGATGAGAATGGGCTGGGATGAAGAGCACATTTATGCGGTGAAAAATGCCCAAGCTGTTGAACGTGCCGGCGGAAAAGCCGTTGCCCTGCACGGCCGCACAAGAGTGCAAATGTATGAAGGCACTGCGAACTGGGATATCATTAAAGAAGTGAAGCAATCCGTCTCCATTCCCGTCATCGGAAACGGTGATGTCAAAACGCCTCAGGACGCGAAACGCATGCTTGAGGAAACAGGAGTTGACGGCGTCATGATCGGCCGGGCCGCACTCGGCAACCCGTGGATGATTTACCGTACGGTGCACTACCTTGAAACCGGCGAGTTAAAAGACGAACCGAAAGTCCGTGAAAAAATGTCGGTATGCAAACTGCACTTAGACCGCCTGATTAAGTTAAAAGGCGAAAATGTGGCAGTCAGAGAAATGAGAAAACACGCTGCCTGGTACCTGAAAGGTGTCAGAGGCAATGCGAATGTACGCAACGAAATTAACCAATGTGAGACGCGTGAAGAAGTTGTGCAGCTTTTAGATGCATTTACCGCCGAAGCAGAGGCAAAAGAGCTTCAAGATGCAAAAGTAGGTTAATATACACCCTCTATTGCTGCTCACTGCCAGCTTACCGCTGGCAGTTTTTCTGCTTTTTCGTGAAATCAAAATGTAACGGAGTGATACCAATGAGTCAAGAAGAGCAAAATCATGAGGAATTGAACGACCAGCTGCAAGTCAGACGAGATAAAATGAACCAGCTGAGAGAAAACGGCATTGACCCTTTCGGCGAACGTTTCGAGAGAACGCATCAATCTCAACAGATCATTGACGCCTACCAGGAGCTTTCTAAAGAAGAACTGGAAGAAAAAGCGGTCGAAGTGACCATTGCAGGCCGTATGATGACAAAGCGCGGAAAAGGGAAAGCCGGCTTTGCGCATCTGCAGGACTTAGAAGGTCAAATTCAAATTTACGTAAGAAAAGACAGTGTCGGCGAAGAACAATATGAAATCTTTAAATCTTCAGACCTTGGAGACGTTATCGGCATCACGGGGAAAGTTTTCAAAACAAACGTAGGCGAGCTTTCTGTCAAAGCGACATCTTTTGAACTGCTGACAAAAGCACTGCGTCCTCTTCCTGATAAATATCATGGGTTAAAAGACGTTGAACAGCGTTACCGCCAGCGCTATCTCGATCTCATCGTAAACCCTGACAGCAAACAAACGTTTATCACACGCAGCAAAATCATCCAAGCGATGAGAAGATACTTAGATGACCATGGATACTTAGAAGTTGAAACACCTACGATGCACAGCATACCGGGAGGAGCGTCTGCACGCCCGTTCATCACGCACCATAACGCGCTCGACATGCCTCTTTATATGCGTATTGCGATTGAACTGCACCTGAAACGCCTGATTGTCGGCGGATTGGAAAAAGTCTACGAAATCGGCCGCGTGTTCCGTAACGAAGGTGTTTCTACACGCCATAACCCTGAATTCACGATGATCGAGCTGTATGAAGCGTACGCCGATTATAAAGATATTATGAGTCTTACGGAAAACCTCGTAGCACATATTGCGCAGGAAGTGCTTGGAAGCACCACAATCCAGTACGGCGAAGAGCAGATTGATCTGAAACCTGAATGGAAACGACTTCACATGGTAGATGCGGTCAAAGAAGCGACAGGTGTAGATTTCTGGAATGAGATGACTGTTGAAGAAGCGCGCGGTCATGCAAAAGAGCATGGTATCGAGATCACAAACTCAATGACGGTGGGTCATATCATCAATGAATTCTTCGAACAAAAAATTGAAGAAACACTCATTCAGCCTACATTTATTTACGGCCACCCTGTAGAGATTTCTCCTCTTGCTAAGAAAAATCCGGAGGACCCTCGCTTTACAGACCGTTTTGAACTGTTTATCGTCGGCCGTGAGCACGCTAATGCGTTTACGGAGCTGAATGACCCTATTGACCAGAGGGAACGCTTTGAAGCGCAATTAAAAGAAAGAGAAGAAGGAAACGATGAAGCGCATATGATGGATGAAGACTTCGTTGAAGCTCTTGAATACGGCATGCCGCCGACCGGGGGATTGGGTATCGGTATCGACCGCCTTGTCATGCTGTTAACAAATGCTCCGTCTATCAGAGACGTTTTATTATTCCCTCAAATGAGACAACGATAATAAAAGGGAAGGCGCCGTTTCTGCTTATCGCAGTACGGCGCTTTTTTAGAAACAAGCCGCTCATAAAACTTTTTTGATTTTCTTTTGAAAAACTATTGCACTATTATTTGCGAGGTGGTATATTATTATTCGTTGCCGCTAAACAAGGCGCTGACGAAAAAAAGAAATTTAAAAAGTTGTTGACTTCAAGAGATTGATAAGATATAATAATAAAGTCGCTTGAACGAAAGACAAAATGATCTTTGAAAACTAAACAAGACAAAACGTACCTGTTAATTCAAAGTTTTAAATAAATCGCACAGCGATGTGCGTAGTCAGTCAAACTACTTTATCGGAGAGTTTGATCCTGGCTCAGGACGAACGCTGGCGGCGTGCCTAATACATGCAAGTCGAGCGGACAGATGGGAGCTTGCTCCCTGATGTTAGCGGCGGACGGGTGAGTAACACGTGGGTAACCTGCCTGTAAGACTGGGATAACTCCGGGAAACCGGGGCTAATACCGGATGGTTGTCTGAACCGCATGGTTCAGACATAAAAGGTGGCTTCGGCTACCACTTACAGATGGACCCGCGGCGCATTAGCTAGTTGGTGAGGTAACGGCTCACCAAGGCAACGATGCGTAGCCGACCTGAGAGGGTGATCGGCCACACTGGGACTGAGACACGGCCCAGACTCCTACGGGAGGCAGCAGTAGGGAATCTTCCGCAATGGACGAAAGTCTGACGGAGCAACGCCGCGTGAGTGATGAAGGTTTTCGGATCGTAAAGCTCTGTTGTTAGGGAAGAACAAGTGCCGTTCAAATAGGGCGGCACCTTGACGGTACCTAACCAGAAAGCCACGGCTAACTACGTGCCAGCAGCCGCGGTAATACGTAGGTGGCAAGCGTTGTCCGGAATTATTGGGCGTAAAGGGCTCGCAGGCGGTTTCTTAAGTCTGATGTGAAAGCCCCCGGCTCAACCGGGGAGGGTCATTGGAAACTGGGGAACTTGAGTGCAGAAGAGGAGAGTGGAATTCCACGTGTAGCGGTGAAATGCGTAGAGATGTGGAGGAACACCAGTGGCGAAGGCGACTCTCTGGTCTGTAACTGACGCTGAGGAGCGAAAGCGTGGGGAGCGAACAGGATTAGATACCCTGGTAGTCCACGCCGTAAACGATGAGTGCTAAGTGTTAGGGGGTTTCCGCCCCTTAGTGCTGCAGCTAACGCATTAAGCACTCCGCCTGGGGAGTACGGTCGCAAGACTGAAACTCAAAGGAATTGACGGGGGCCCGCACAAGCGGTGGAGCATGTGGTTTAATTCGAAGCAACGCGAAGAACCTTACCAGGTCTTGACATCCTCTGACAATCCTAGAGATAGGACGTCCCCTTCGGGGGCAGAGTGACAGGTGGTGCATGGTTGTCGTCAGCTCGTGTCGTGAGATGTTGGGTTAAGTCCCGCAACGAGCGCAACCCTTGATCTTAGTTGCCAGCATTCAGTTGGGCACTCTAAGGTGACTGCCGGTGACAAACCGGAGGAAGGTGGGGATGACGTCAAATCATCATGCCCCTTATGACCTGGGCTACACACGTGCTACAATGGACAGAACAAAGGGCAGCGAAACCGCGAGGTTAAGCCAATCCCACAAATCTGTTCTCAGTTCGGATCGCAGTCTGCAACTCGACTGCGTGAAGCTGGAATCGCTAGTAATCGCGGATCAGCATGCCGCGGTGAATACGTTCCCGGGCCTTGTACACACCGCCCGTCACACCACGAGAGTTTGTAACACCCGAAGTCGGTGAGGTAACCTTTATGGAGCCAGCCGCCGAAGGTGGGACAGATGATTGGGGTGAAGTCGTAACAAGGTAGCCGTATCGGAAGGTGCGGCTGGATCACCTCCTTTCTAAGGATTTTAACGGAATATAAGACCTTGGGTCTTATAAACAGAACGTTCCCTGTCTTGTTTAGTTTTGAAGGATCATTCGATTCTTCGAGATGTTGTTCTTTGAAAACTAGATAACAGAAGTAATTCACATTCAATTAGTAATGCAAGATATCACGTAGTGATTCTTTTTAACGGTTAAGTTAGAAAGGGCGCACGGTGGATGCCTTGGCACTAGGAGCCGATGAAGGACGGGACGAACACCGATATGCTTCGGGGAGCTGTAAGCAAGCTTTGATCCGGAGATTTCCGAATGGGGAAACCCACCACTCGTAATGGAGTGGTATCCATATCTGAATACATAGGATATGAGAAGGCAGACCCGGGGAACTGAAACATCTAAGTACCCGGAGGAAGAGAAAGCAAATGCGATTCCCTGAGTAGCGGCGAGCGAAACGGGACCAGCCCAAACCAAGAGGCTTGCCTCTTGGGGTTGTAGGACACTCTGTACGGAGTTACAAAGGAACGAGGTAGATGAAGAGGTCTGGAAAGGCCCGCCATAGGAGGTAACAGCCCTGTAGTCAAAACTTCGTTCTCTCCTGAGTGGATCCTGAGTACGGCGGAACACGTGAAATTCCGTCGGAATCCGGGAGGACCATCTCCCAAGGCTAAATACTCCCTAGTGACCGATAGTGAACCAGTACCGTGAGGGAAAGGTGAAAAGCACCCCGGAAGGGGAGTGAAAGAGATCCTGAAACCGTGTGCCTACAAGTAGTCAGAGCCCGTTAACGGGTGATGGCGTGCCTTTTGTAGAATGAACCGGCGAGTTACGATCCCGTGCAAGGTTAAGCAGAAGATGCGGAGCCGCAGCGAAAGCGAGTCTGAATAGGGCGAATTGAGTACGTGGTCGTAGACCCGAAACCAGGTGATCTACCCATGTCCAGGGTGAAGTTCAGGTAACACTGAATGGAGGCCCGAACCCACGCACGTTGAAAAGTGCGGGGATGAGGTGTGGGTAGGGGTGAAATGCCAATCGAACCTGGAGATAGCTGGTTCTCTCCGAAATAGCTTTAGGGCTAGCCTCAAGGTAAGAGTCTCGGAGGTAGAGCACTGATTGGACTAGGGGCCCCTACCGGGTTACCGAATTCAGTCAAACTCCGAATGCCGATGACTTATCCTTGGGAGTCAGACTGCGAGTGATAAGATCCGTAGTCGAAAGGGAAACAGCCCAGACCGCCAGCTAAGGTCCCAAAGTATACGTTAAGTGGAAAAGGATGTGGAGTTGCTTAGACAACCAGGATGTTGGCTTAGAAGCAGCCACCATTTAAAGAGTGCGTAATAGCTCACTGGTCGAGTGACTCTGCGCCGAAAATGTACCGGGGCTAAACGTATCACCGAAGCTGCGGACTGTTCTTCGAACAGTGGTAGGAGAGCGTTCTAAGGGCTGTGAAGCAAGACCGGAAGGACTTGTGGAGCGCTTAGAAGTGAGAATGCCGGTATGAGTAGCGAAAGAGGGGTGAGAATCCCCTCCACCGAATGCCTAAGGTTTCCTGAGGAAGGCTCGTCCGCTCAGGGTTAGTCGGGACCTAAGCCGAGGCCGAAAGGCGTAGGCGATGGATAACAGGTTGATATTCCTGTACCACCTCCTCACCATTTGAGCAATGGGGGGACGCAGGAGGATAGGGTAAGCGCGGTATTGGATATCCGCGTCCAAGCAGTTAGGCTGGGAAATAGGCAAATCCGTTTCCCGTGAAGGCTGAGCTGTGATGGCGAGCGAATTATAGTAGCGAAGTTCCTGATTCCACACTGCCAAGAAAAGCCTCTAGCGAGGTGAGAGGTGCCCGTACCGCAAACCGACACAGGTAGGCGAGGAGAGAATCCTAAGGTGATCGAGAGAACTCTCGTTAAGGAACTCGGCAAAATGACCCCGTAACTTCGGGAGAAGGGGTGCTCTGTTAGGGTGCAAGCCCGAGAGAGCCGCAGTGAATAGGCCCAGGCGACTGTTTAGCAAAAACACAGGTCTCTGCGAAGCCGTAAGGCGAAGTATAGGGGCTGACGCCTGCCCGGTGCTGGAAGGTTAAGAGGAGCGCTTAGCGTAAGCGAAGGTGCGAATTGAAGCCCCAGTAAACGGCGGCCGTAACTATAACGGTCCTAAGGTAGCGAAATTCCTTGTCGGGTAAGTTCCGACCCGCACGAAAGGCGCAACGATCTGGGCACTGTCTCAACGAGAGACTCGGTGAAATTATAGTACCTGTGAAGATGCAGGTTACCCGCGACAGGACGGAAAGACCCCGTGGAGCTTTACTGCAGCCTGATATTGAATGTTGGTACAGCTTGTACAGGATAGGTAGGAGCCTTGGAAACCGGAGCGCCAGCTTCGGTGGAGGCATCGGTGGGATACTACCCTGGCTGTATTGACCTTCTAACCCGCCGCCCTTATCGGGCGGGGAGACAGTGTCAGGTGGGCAGTTTGACTGGGGCGGTCGCCTCCTAAAAGGTAACGGAGGCGCCCAAAGGTTCCCTCAGAATGGTTGGAAATCATTCGCAGAGTGTAAAGGCACAAGGGAGCTTGACTGCGAGACCTACAAGTCGAGCAGGGACGAAAGTCGGGCTTAGTGATCCGGTGGTTCCGCATGGAAGGGCCATCGCTCAACGGATAAAAGCTACCCCGGGGATAACAGGCTTATCTCCCCCAAGAGTCCACATCGACGGGGAGGTTTGGCACCTCGATGTCGGCTCATCGCATCCTGGGGCTGTAGTCGGTCCCAAGGGTTGGGCTGTTCGCCCATTAAAGCGGTACGCGAGCTGGGTTCAGAACGTCGTGAGACAGTTCGGTCCCTATCCGTCGCGGGCGCAGGAAATTTGAGAGGAGCTGTCCTTAGTACGAGAGGACCGGGATGGACGCACCGCTGGTGTACCAGTTGTTCTGCCAAGGGCATCGCTGGGTAGCTATGTGCGGACGGGATAAGTGCTGAAAGCATCTAAGCATGAAGCCCCCCTCAAGATGAGATTTCCCATTCCGCAAGGAAGTAAGATCCCTGAAAGATGATCAGGTTGATAGGTCTGAGGTGGAAGTGTGGCGACACATGGAGCTGACAGATACTAATCGATCGAGGACTTAACCAATTTGAATGTATGCTTACTGTTATCTAGTTTTGAGAGAACACTCTCAATGGTTTGGTGGCGATAGCGAAGAGGTCACACCCGTTCCCATGCCGAACACGGAAGTTAAGCTCTTCAGCGCCGATGGTAGTCGGGGGTTTCCCCCTGTGAGAGTAGGACGCCGCCAAGCTATTACACGTAAGTGTAATATATGGAGGATTAGCTCAGCTGGGAGAGCATCTGCCTTACAAGCAGAGGGTCGGCGGTTCGAGCCCGTCATCCTCCACCATATTTGCCGGCCTAGCTCAATTGGTAGAGCAACTGACTTGTAATCAGTAGGTTGGGGGTTCAAGTCCTCTGGCCGGCACCATTTTTGGACAAGATAATAACATAAGTCTTTTAAAAAGAGCCATTAGCTCAGTTGGTAGAGCATCTGACTTTTAATCAGAGGGTCGAAGGTTCGAGTCCTTCATGGCTCACCATGTTACGCGGGTGTGGCGGAATTGGCAGACGCGCTAGACTTAGGATCTAGTGTCTTATGACGTGGGGGTTCAAGTCCCTTCACCCGCATTATACAGGATAGTTATCCTGTATGCGGAAGTAGTTCAGTGGTAGAACACCACCTTGCCAAGGTGGGGGTCGCGGGTTCGAATCCCGTCTTCCGCTCCAACTATACCATCCGCGCCGGGGTGGTGGAATTGGCAGACACACAGGACTTAAAATCCTGCGGTAGGTGACTACCGTGCCGGTTCAAGTCCGGCCCTCGGCATTCATTGTTATGCGCCCGTAGCTCAATTGGATAGAGCGTTTGACTACGGATCAAAAGGTTAGGGGTTCGACTCCTCTCGGGCGCGCCATAATATTTTTAAAAATCGGGAAGTAGCTCAGCTTGGTAGAGCACATGGTTTGGGACCATGGGGTCGCAGGTTCGAATCCTGTCTTCCCGACCACTTCGGGGCCTTAGCTCAGCTGGGAGAGCGCCTGCTTTGCACGCAGGAGGTCAGCGGTTCGATCCCGCTAGGCTCCACCATTTATAAAAAATATGTTGACTTTAAAAGAAACTTATTATATACTTAAAAAGTTGCTTGAGAAAGTGAACAAAATGATCTTTGAAAACTAAACAAGACAAAACGTACCTGTTAATTCAAAGTTTTAAATAAATCGCACAGCGATGTGCGTAGTCAGTCAAACTACTTTATCGGAGAGTTTGATCCTGGCTCAGGACGAACGCTGGCGGCGTGCCTAATACATGCAAGTCGAGCGGACAGATGGGAGCTTGCTCCCTGATGTTAGCGGCGGACGGGTGAGTAACACGTGGGTAACCTGCCTGTAAGACTGGGATAACTCCGGGAAACCGGGGCTAATACCGGATGGTTGTCTGAACCGCATGGTTCAGACATAAAAGGTGGCTTCGGCTACCACTTACAGATGGACCCGCGGCGCATTAGCTAGTTGGTGAGGTAACGGCTCACCAAGGCAACGATGCGTAGCCGACCTGAGAGGGTGATCGGCCACACTGGGACTGAGACACGGCCCAGACTCCTACGGGAGGCAGCAGTAGGGAATCTTCCGCAATGGACGAAAGTCTGACGGAGCAACGCCGCGTGAGTGATGAAGGTTTTCGGATCGTAAAGCTCTGTTGTTAGGGAAGAACAAGTGCCGTTCAAATAGGGCGGCACCTTGACGGTACCTAACCAGAAAGCCACGGCTAACTACGTGCCAGCAGCCGCGGTAATACGTAGGTGGCAAGCGTTGTCCGGAATTATTGGGCGTAAAGGGCTCGCAGGCGGTTTCTTAAGTCTGATGTGAAAGCCCCCGGCTCAACCGGGGAGGGTCATTGGAAACTGGGGAACTTGAGTGCAGAAGAGGAGAGTGGAATTCCACGTGTAGCGGTGAAATGCGTAGAGATGTGGAGGAACACCAGTGGCGAAGGCGACTCTCTGGTCTGTAACTGACGCTGAGGAGCGAAAGCGTGGGGAGCGAACAGGATTAGATACCCTGGTAGTCCACGCCGTAAACGATGAGTGCTAAGTGTTAGGGGGTTTCCGCCCCTTAGTGCTGCAGCTAACGCATTAAGCACTCCGCCTGGGGAGTACGGTCGCAAGACTGAAACTCAAAGGAATTGACGGGGGCCCGCACAAGCGGTGGAGCATGTGGTTTAATTCGAAGCAACGCGAAGAACCTTACCAGGTCTTGACATCCTCTGACAATCCTAGAGATAGGACGTCCCCTTCGGGGGCAGAGTGACAGGTGGTGCATGGTTGTCGTCAGCTCGTGTCGTGAGATGTTGGGTTAAGTCCCGCAACGAGCGCAACCCTTGATCTTAGTTGCCAGCATTCAGTTGGGCACTCTAAGGTGACTGCCGGTGACAAACCGGAGGAAGGTGGGGATGACGTCAAATCATCATGCCCCTTATGACCTGGGCTACACACGTGCTACAATGGACAGAACAAAGGGCAGCGAAACCGCGAGGTTAAGCCAATCCCACAAATCTGTTCTCAGTTCGGATCGCAGTCTGCAACTCGACTGCGTGAAGCTGGAATCGCTAGTAATCGCGGATCAGCATGCCGCGGTGAATACGTTCCCGGGCCTTGTACACACCGCCCGTCACACCACGAGAGTTTGTAACACCCGAAGTCGGTGAGGTAACCTTTATGGAGCCAGCCGCCGAAGGTGGGACAGATGATTGGGGTGAAGTCGTAACAAGGTAGCCGTATCGGAAGGTGCGGCTGGATCACCTCCTTTCTAAGGATTTTAACGGAATATAAGACCTTGGGTCTTATAAACAGAACGTTCCCTGTCTTGTTTAGTTTTGAAGGATCATTCGATTCTTCGAGATGTTGTTCTTTGAAAACTAGATAACAGAAGTAATTCACATTCAATTAGTAATGCAAGATATCACGTAGTGATTCTTTTTAACGGTTAAGTTAGAAAGGGCGCACGGTGGATGCCTTGGCACTAGGAGCCGATGAAGGACGGGACGAACACCGATATGCTTCGGGGAGCTGTAAGCAAGCTTTGATCCGGAGATTTCCGAATGGGGAAACCCACCACTCGTAATGGAGTGGTATCCATATCTGAATACATAGGATATGAGAAGGCAGACCCGGGGAACTGAAACATCTAAGTACCCGGAGGAAGAGAAAGCAAATGCGATTCCCTGAGTAGCGGCGAGCGAAACGGGACCAGCCCAAACCAAGAGGCTTGCCTCTTGGGGTTGTAGGACACTCTGTACGGAGTTACAAAGGAACGAGGTAGATGAAGAGGTCTGGAAAGGCCCGCCATAGGAGGTAACAGCCCTGTAGTCAAAACTTCGTTCTCTCCTGAGTGGATCCTGAGTACGGCGGAACACGTGAAATTCCGTCGGAATCCGGGAGGACCATCTCCCAAGGCTAAATACTCCCTAGTGACCGATAGTGAACCAGTACCGTGAGGGAAAGGTGAAAAGCACCCCGGAAGGGGAGTGAAAGAGATCCTGAAACCATGTGCCTACAAGTAGTCAGAGCCCGTTAACGGGTGATGGCGTGCCTTTTGTAGAATGAACCGGCGAGTTACGATCCCGTGCAAGGTTAAGCAGAAGATGCGGAGCCGCAGCGAAAGCGAGTCTGAATAGGGCGAATTGAGTACGTGGTCGTAGACCCGAAACCAGGTGATCTACCCATGTCCAGGGTGAAGTTCAGGTAACACTGAATGGAGGCCCGAACCCACGCACGTTGAAAAGTGCGGGGATGAGGTGTGGGTAGGGGTGAAATGCCAATCGAACCTGGAGATAGCTGGTTCTCTCCGAAATAGCTTTAGGGCTAGCCTCAAGGTAAGAGTCTCGGAGGTAGAGCACTGATTGGACTAGGGGCCCCTACCGGGTTACCGAATTCAGTCAAACTCCGAATGCCGATGACTTATCCTTGGGAGTCAGACTGCGAGTGATAAGATCCGTAGTCGAAAGGGAAACAGCCCAGACCGCCAGCTAAGGTCCCAAAGTATACGTTAAGTGGAAAAGGATGTGGAGTTGCTTAGACAACCAGGATGTTGGCTTAGAAGCAGCCACCATTTAAAGAGTGCGTAATAGCTCACTGGTCGAGTGACTCTGCGCCGAAAATGTACCGGGGCTAAACGTATCACCGAAGCTGCGGACTGTTCTTCGAACAGTGGTAGGAGAGCGTTCTAAGGGCTGTGAAGCAAGACCGGAAGGACTTGTGGAGCGCTTAGAAGTGAGAATGCCGGTATGAGTAGCGAAAGAGGGGTGAGAATCCCCTCCACCGAATGCCTAAGGTTTCCTGAGGAAGGCTCGTCCGCTCAGGGTTAGTCGGGACCTAAGCCGAGGCCGAAAGGCGTAGGCGATGGATAACAGGTTGATATTCCTGTACCACCTCCTCACCATTTGAGCAATGGGGGGACGCAGGAGGATAGGGTAAGCGCGGTATTGGATATCCGCGTCCAAGCAGTTAGGCTGGGAAATAGGCAAATCCGTTTCCCGTGAAGGCTGAGCTGTGATGGCGAGCGAATTATAGTAGCGAAGTTCCTGATTCCACACTGCCAAGAAAAGCCTCTAGCGAGGTGAGAGGTGCCCGTACCGCAAACCGACACAGGTAGGCGAGGAGAGAATCCTAAGGTGATCGAGAGAACTCTCGTTAAGGAACTCGGCAAAATGACCCCGTAACTTCGGGAGAAGGGGTGCTCTGTTAGGGTGCAAGCCCGAGAGAGCCGCAGTGAATAGGCCCAGGCGACTGTTTAGCAAAAACACAGGTCTCTGCGAAGCCGTAAGGCGAAGTATAGGGGCTGACGCCTGCCCGGTGCTGGAAGGTTAAGAGGAGCGCTTAGCGTAAGCGAAGGTGCGAATTGAAGCCCCAGTAAACGGCGGCCGTAACTATAACGGTCCTAAGGTAGCGAAATTCCTTGTCGGGTAAGTTCCGACCCGCACGAAAGGCGCAACGATCTGGGCACTGTCTCAACGAGAGACTCGGTGAAATTATAGTACCTGTGAAGATGCAGGTTACCCGCGACAGGACGGAAAGACCCCGTGGAGCTTTACTGCAGCCTGATATTGAATGTTGGTACAGCTTGTACAGGATAGGTAGGAGCCTTGGAAACCGGAGCGCCAGCTTCGGTGGAGGCATCGGTGGGATACTACCCTGGCTGTATTGACCTTCTAACCCGCCGCCCTTATCGGGCGGGGAGACAGTGTCAGGTGGGCAGTTTGACTGGGGCGGTCGCCTCCTAAAAGGTAACGGAGGCGCCCAAAGGTTCCCTCAGAATGGTTGGAAATCATTCGCAGAGTGTAAAGGCACAAGGGAGCTTGACTGCGAGACCTACAAGTCGAGCAGGGACGAAAGTCGGGCTTAGTGATCCGGTGGTTCCGCATGGAAGGGCCATCGCTCAACGGATAAAAGCTACCCCGGGGATAACAGGCTTATCTCCCCCAAGAGTCCACATCGACGGGGAGGTTTGGCACCTCGATGTCGGCTCATCGCATCCTGGGGCTGTAGTCGGTCCCAAGGGTTGGGCTGTTCGCCCATTAAAGCGGTACGCGAGCTGGGTTCAGAACGTCGTGAGACAGTTCGGTCCCTATCCGTCGCGGGCGCAGGAAATTTGAGAGGAGCTGTCCTTAGTACGAGAGGACCGGGATGGACGCACCGCTGGTGTACCAGTTGTTCTGCCAAGGGCATCGCTGGGTAGCTATGTGCGGACGGGATAAGTGCTGAAAGCATCTAAGCATGAAGCCCCCCTCAAGATGAGATTTCCCATTCCGCAAGGAAGTAAGATCCCTGAAAGATGATCAGGTTGATAGGTCTGAGGTGGAAGTGTGGCGACACATGGAGCTGACAGATACTAATCGATCGAGGACTTAACCAATTTGAATGTATGCTTACTGTTATCTAGTTTTGAGAGAACACTCTCAATGGTTTGGTGGCGATAGCGAAGAGGTCACACCCGTTCCCATGCCGAACACGGAAGTTAAGCTCTTCAGCGCCGATGGTAGTCGGGGGTTTCCCCCTGTGAGAGTAGGACGCCGCCAAGCTATCATTACGGTAAAGGCAGCTCATTATGAGCTGCCTTTTTTGTGTTTTTCTGCATACATTATATAATATGAGAAACGTAACGATATGCCTTTTTGCAAAAGCAGGTTTTATGCTTGTGCAAAGTGGAAATAATAGAGATAGAGCGATACAGTTGAAAAATTTTGCGAAACACCTTATAGTAAGGTTAAAGTCAAATATAGTCAAAGTCAATGAAGGAGGGGGTTGAGTGGGACATAATATTTCTGACATCATTGAACAGTACTTGAAACAAGTATTAGATCAAAATGGCAAAGAAATTTTAGAGATCAAACGCAGTGAAATCGCTGATAAATTTCAATGTGTTCCTTCCCAAATAAATTATGTCATCAACACCAGATTTACAAGTGAAAGAGGATATATTGTTGAAAGTAAACGGGGAGGCGGCGGTTATATTCGTATTATCAAAATTAAAATGAATAACGAAGTCGTCCTCATCAATAATATTATTTCGCAGATTCATACCCACTTGTCCCAGGCAGCCTCTGATGACATTATTCTCAGACTGTTAGAGGACGGAGTTATTTCGGAAAGAGAAGCTAAAATGATGGTGAGTGTAATGGATCGTTCAGTTCTATATATTGATTTGCCCGAACGGGATGAACTAAGAGCCAGAATGATGAAAGCAATGCTCACATCTTTAAAACTAAAGTAAGCGGGTGAAAAGATTGATTTGTCAAGAATGCAATGAGAGACCGGCCACTTTTCACTTTACGAAAGTTGTTAATGGAGAAAAACAAGAAGTTCATATTTGTGAACAATGTGCAAAAGAAAATAGCGATTCATACAGTATAAGTGGAAACCAAGGGTTCTCGATCCATAATTTATTATCAGGGCTGCTGAATATGGAGTCTTCATTTCAAAACACCGGTTCTCAAATGTTCAGCTACTCAGAGCAAGGCACAGCTTGTAAGAAATGCGGTATGACGTTTCAGCAGCTGAGAAAAACAGGGCGTTTCGGCTGTGCGGAATGTTACGATACGTTCTACAGCCAAATTACGCCGATCTTGCGAAAAGTTCATAGCGGGAATACGGTGCATGCCGGGAAAATTCCAAAACGAATAGGCGGAAACCTGCATGTAAGACGGCAAATGGAAATGTTAAAAAAAGAACTTGAATCTTTAATACACCACGAAGAGTTTGAAAGAGCAGCGGAGGTCAGGGATCAGATCCGATCGTTAGAGCAGAAATTAAAAAGTAAAGACAGTGAGGGGGAACAAGGGTAATGTCGCTCAAGCATTTTATTCAGGACGCACTAAGCAATTGGATGAAGCAAAAGGGACCTGAAAGTGACATTGTACTCAGCAGCCGTATACGGTTGGCCCGAAACTTTGAAAATATAAAGTTTCCTGCCAGGTATACGAATGAAGAAGCCTCATCCATCATTCAGCAATTCGAAGATCATTTTTCAGGAAAAGAACTGCCTGATATCGGTCAATTTCATTTAATCAGAATGAGTGAAGCTCAGCCTTTGGAAAAACGGGTGCTGATGGAGAAACATCTGATCAGCCCGAATTTAACGGAATCCCCTTTTGGCGGCTGTTTGCTTTCTGAAAATGAAGAAGTCAGCATTATGTTAAATGAAGAAGATCATATCAGAATTCAATGCCTCTTCCCCGGCTTCCAGCTTCTCAATGCCATAAAAGCGGCGAACCAGGTTGATGACTGGATTGAGGAGAAAGTGGATTACGCCTTTGGAGAGAAAAGAGGGTACTTAACAAGCTGTCCTACAAATGTAGGGACGGGACTAAGGGCTTCAGTCATGATGCATTTGCCGGGCCTTGTATTAACTAGGCAAATGAATCGAATTATACCGGCAATTAACCAATTAGGTTTAGTTGTTAGAGGAATTTACGGTGAAGGCAGCGAAGCATTAGGAAATATCTTTCAAATTTCAAATCAAATCACACTCGGAAAATCAGAACAGGACATTGTAGATGATTTAAACAGTGTGGCTGCCCAGCTGATTGAGCAGGAACGTTCAGCCCGAGAAGCGCTTTACCAAACCTCGAAAATTGAATTGGAGGACCGGGTATTCAGGTCTTACGGTGTTTTATCCAACTGCCGTATGATTGAATCAAAGGAAACGGCGAAATGCCTTTCTGACGTTCGGCTGGGGATAGACCTGGGGATCATTAAAGGGCTATCAAGCAATATACTTAATGAACTGATGATTTTGACACAGCCGGGTTTTCTCCAGCAATATTCGGGCGGTGCATTACGGCCGAACGAAAGAGACGCGAGAAGAGCGGCTCTTATCAGGGAAAGGCTGCATTTAGAAATGAGTGCAAATAGACAGGAGGATGATTCGATATGATGTTTGGAAGGTTTACAGAGCGAGCTCAAAAGGTATTGGCACTGGCACAGGAAGAAGCACTGCGCTTAGGCCATAACAATATTGGAACTGAACATATCTTATTAGGTCTGGTTCGTGAAGGAGAAGGGATTGCGGCTAAAGCACTCCAAGCACTCGGACTCGGTTCGGATAAAATTCAGAAAGAAGTGGAGAGCTTAATCGGACGGGGACAGGAAATGTCTCAAACGATTCATTATACGCCAAGAGCAAAAAAAGTCATTGAGCTCAGCATGGATGAAGCCAGAAAGCTAGGACATTCTTATGTGGGAACAGAACACATACTTCTCGGACTGATTCGTGAAGGAGAAGGCGTGGCCGCGAGAGTTCTGAATAATCTCGGTGTCAGCTTGAATAAGGCGAGACAGCAAGTGCTGCAGCTTCTGGGAAGCAATGAGACGGGGTCTTCTGCATCCGGTACGAACAGCAATGCAAACACGCCGACGCTTGACAGCTTGGCTCGTGATTTAACTGCGATTGCGAAGGAAGACAGTCTTGATCCGGTTATCGGCCGAAGCAAAGAAATTCAGCGTGTTATTGAGGTATTAAGCCGCAGAACGAAGAATAACCCCGTTCTTATCGGAGAACCGGGTGTCGGTAAAACTGCGATTGCTGAAGGCCTCGCACAGCAGATCATCAATAATGAAGTGCCGGAAATTTTACGTGATAAACGCGTAATGACATTAGACATGGGGACGGTTGTAGCCGGTACGAAATACCGCGGAGAATTTGAAGACCGCTTGAAAAAAGTAATGGATGAAATACGTCAGGCCGGCAATATTATTTTATTCATTGACGAACTGCATACACTGATCGGAGCGGGGGGAGCAGAAGGTGCGATTGACGCGTCGAATATCTTAAAACCTTCACTGGCCCGCGGAGAGCTTCAATGCATCGGTGCGACAACGCTTGATGAATACCGTAAATATATCGAAAAAGACGCCGCTCTGGAGCGCCGTTTCCAGCCGATTCAGGTCGATCAGCCGTCAGCCGATGAAAGCATTCAAATTTTAAAAGGGCTCCGTGACCGCTATGAAGCGCATCACCGCGTATCCATTACCGATGAAGCGATTGAAGCGGCGGTAAAATTGTCCGACCGTTATATTTCTGACCGCTTCCTTCCGGATAAAGCGATCGATTTAATTGATGAAGCGGGTTCAAAAGTGCGTCTCCGTTCTTTCACAACGCCTCCGAACTTAAAAGAGCTTGAGCAGAAACTCGATGAAGTTCGCAAGGAAAAAGACGCTGCCGTTCAGAGCCAGGAGTTTGAAAAAGCGGCTTCTCTTCGTGATACGGAGCAGCGCCTGAGAGAACAGGTGGAAGACACGAAAAAAACGTGGAAAGAAAAACAAGGCCAGGAGAACTCCGAAGTTTCTGTAGAGGATATCGCAATGGTTGTATCCAGCTGGACCGGGGTGCCTGTATCTAAAATTGCTCAAACGGAAACAGATAAGCTTCTCAATATGGAAAGCATTCTGCACTCCCGCGTCATCGGCCAGGATGAAGCTGTTGTAGCCGTTGCAAAGGCTGTCAGACGTGCAAGAGCCGGTCTGAAGGACCCGAAACGCCCGATTGGTTCATTCATCTTCTTAGGCCCTACAGGCGTTGGGAAGACAGAGCTGGCACGAGCGCTGGCGGAATCCATTTTCGGTGATGAAGAAGCGATGATCAGAGTGGATATGTCCGAATACATGGAGAAACATTCGACTTCACGTCTTGTCGGTTCTCCTCCGGGATATGTCGGCTATGATGAAGGCGGCCAGCTGACAGAAAAAGTGAGAAGAAAACCTTACTCTGTCGTACTGCTTGATGAAATTGAAAAAGCGCACCCTGATGTGTTTAACATACTCCTGCAAGTGCTTGAAGACGGACGCTTGACTGATTCAAAAGGACGCACTGTGGATTTCCGCAACACGATCCTGATTATGACGTCAAACGTCGGAGCGAGCGAGCTGAAACGCAACAAATATGTGGGCTTCAATGTGCAGGATGAATCACAAAACCATAAAGACATGAAAGACAAAGTCATGGGAGAGCTGAAGCGTGCCTTCAGACCTGAGTTTATCAACCGGATTGACGAAATTATCGTCTTCCACTCCCTTGAGAAAAAACACCTTACAGACATCGTGTCGCTTATGTCTGATCAGTTAACAAAACGTCTGAAAGAACAAGATCTCTCTATCGAGCTGACGGATGCTGCAAAAGCAAAAGTGGCAGAAGAGGGCGTCGATTTGGAATACGGCGCACGTCCGTTAAGAAGAGCGATTCAAAAGCATGTGGAGGACCGGTTATCAGAAGAACTCCTCAGAGGCAATATTGATAAAGGCCAGCACATTGTTCTTGATGTTGAGGACGGCGAATTTGTCGTAAAAACAACTGCTAAAACGAACTAATATAGTGACAAACATGAGGCATACGTAAGCAAGTGTATGCCTCACTTTGTTATATAGAGAAATATTCGATAAGGAAGAGGTCTTACAACATATATGGCTAAATCAAAAACAAAATTCATCTGCCACTCATGCGGTTATGAATCCGCAAAGTGGATGGGAAAGTGCCCGGGCTGCGGGGCTTGGAATACAATGGTGGAAGAAACCGTAAAAAAAGCGCCGGCGAATCGGCGGGCGGCTTTCTCCCACTCCGTTCAAACCGTCCAGAAACCATCACCCATTACATCAATTGAAACATCGGAAGAACCCCGCGTTCACACAAAGCTTGAAGAATTCAACAGAGTGCTTGGCGGCGGCGTTGTGAAGGGCTCGTTAGTATTAATCGGCGGCGATCCCGGCATCGGAAAATCAACGCTCCTTCTCCAAGTATCCGCACAATTAGCAGATACGGCCGGCAGCGTGCTTTACATTTCAGGGGAAGAATCCGTGAAGCAAACGAAGCTGCGCGCCGACAGACTTGGAATCAACAGCCAAATGTTACATGTTTTATCTGAAACCGATATGGAGTATATTTCGTCTGCTATACAAGAGATGAAACCCGCATTTGTTGTCGTAGACTCCATTCAGACCGTTTATCAAAGTGATATCACCTCAGCTCCCGGCAGTGTATCACAAGTAAGAGAGTGTACGGCCGAATTGATGAAAATCGCGAAAACAAACGGCATACCTATTTTTATCGTCGGGCACGTCACAAAAGAAGGATCGATCGCAGGGCCGAGATTGCTTGAGCACATGGTCGATACCGTTCTATACTTTGAAGGAGAGCGGCACCATACATTCCGTATTTTGCGGGCCGTAAAAAACCGTTTCGGCTCCACAAATGAAATGGGCATCTTTGAAATGCGGGAAGAGGGGCTTACGGAAGTGCTGAACCCTTCTGAAATTTTCTTGGAAGAGCGTTCTGCCGGGGCATCGGGTTCGAGTATCGTTGCGTCAATGGAAGGAACGAGACCGATCCTGGTTGAAATCCAGGCGCTCATATCACCGACCAGTTTTGGAAACCCGCGCCGCATGGCTACAGGCATTGACCACAACAGGGTGTCGTTAATTATGGCTGTGCTTGAGAAGCGGGTGGGTCTTTTGCTTCAAAATCAAGATGCATATTTAAAGGTCGCTGGCGGGGTCAAACTGGATGAACCGGCGATTGATTTGGCAGTAGCCGTCAGCATTGCCTCAAGCTTCAGAGATACACCGCCGAATCCCGCAGATTGCTTTATCGGTGAAGTGGGTCTGACAGGAGAAGTCCGCAGGGTGTCAAGAATCGAACAGCGCGTAAAGGAAGCGGCAAAACTCGGCTTCAAGCGCATGATTATACCTGAGGCGAATGCAGACGGGTGGACAATACCAAAAGGGATTGAGGTTGTCGGAGTAGCAAATGTTGCAGAAGCGCTTCGTACTTCATTAGGAGGATCATAATAGATGGAAAAAGAGAAAAAAGGGGCGAAACAAGAGCTTGACCTGTCTGCAATTCTGCAGTTCGTTGCACCGGGCACCCCGCTCAGAGCCGGGATAGAGAATGTACTTCGGGCAAATACAGGCGGCCTGATTGTTGTCGGATACAATGATAAGGTAAAGCAAGTCGTGGATGGCGGTTTTCATATTAATACATCATTTGCGCCCGCTCACTTATACGAGCTGGCCAAAATGGACGGTGCCATTATTTTAAGTGATTCCGGCCAGAAAATTCTTTATGCGAATACGCAGCTTATGCCGGAAGCGACCATTTCTTCTTCAGAAACGGGAATGAGGCACCGTACGGCGGAACGGGTGGCGAAGCAGACCGGCTGTCTCGTCATCGCCATTTCTGAGCGCAGAAATGTCATTACGTTATATCAGGACAGCATGAAGTACACACTAAAGGACATAGGATTTATTTTAACAAAGGCAAATCAGGCCATTCAAACGCTTGAGAAGTATAAAACCATTTTAGACAAAACGATTACGGCTTTAAACGCATTAGAGTTTGAGGAGCTTGTGACATTCAGTGACGTGCTGTCCGTCATGCATCGATATGAAATGGTGCTCCGAATAAAAAATGAAATCAATATGTATATTAAAGAACTCGGAACGGAAGGCCACTTAATCCGTCTGCAGGTGATTGAACTGATTACGGACATGGAAGAAGAGGCGGCACTTTTCATCAAAGACTATGTCAAAGAAAAAATCAAAGATCCGTTCGTGCTGTTAAAAGAGCTTCAGGATATGTCCAGCTATGATCTGCTTGATGATTCCATTCTGTTTAAGCTGCTTGGATATCCGGCTTCTACCAATATTGATGATTATGTGCTCCCGAGAGGATACAGGCTGCTGAACAAAATTCCGCGTCTGCCGATGCCGATTGTTGAAAATGTGGTTGAGGCGTTCGGATTTTTGCCAAGCATAACGGAAGCCACTGT
Organism: Bacillus sp. JNUCC-21; assembly: GCF_041222765.1. Classification (NCBI taxonomy): domain Bacteria; kingdom Bacillati; phylum Bacillota; class Bacilli; order Caryophanales; family Bacillaceae; genus Bacillus; species Bacillus sp. JNUCC-21. Next base: position 109,009 of record NZ_CP166019.1, read on the forward strand.
AGAAGAGCTTGATGATGTTGAGGGTATCGGCGAAGTGCGCGCCAAAAAAATCAAAAAAGGCTTAAAACGCCTTCAGGAAAAACACTATATAGATAGACAGCTTTAAGAATCGCTTAAACCTGTCGGAATCCGGGTATATTATTGTTAGTTTTTGTTTATTCTGAATTTGTAGGCTCTGACAGTCTGCTGAAAAAATGCTACTTAAAAGGAGGTGGAGGTATGTTAAAACGAATAGTTCAGGCGTTCTTCATTATTGTGGGCGGCGTTGTCGGTATCTTTTTAATACCTGAATTGTTTGTGCTGTCAAATATACAGGACATACCTTTAATAACAAACGCATATACGTCTGCTGCAATTGGTGCTATTATCTTTTTTCTCATCAGTATATGGACGACAGAATATGTGATTAATTGGGTAAAATGGATTGAAGATTCTTTGCTGAGAGCTCCGGTGCCGGATCTGTTATTCGGGAGTCTCGGATTGGTTTTTGGACTTATCATCGCATATCTCATTGTAAACGTGATTCCGCTGGACAATATTCCGTACCGTATATTCAGCACCATCATTCCGGTCTTTCTGGCTTTCTTTCTCGGTTATCTGGGCTTCCAAGTCGGATTTAAGAAAAAGGATGAACTGATCAGTCTTTTCTCCATTTCTGCAAGAATGCAGAAGAAAAAGGGAAGTGCTGATGAGGAGCAGGAGGAACAGGATAAAAGGCTGAAAATCTTGGATACAAGTGTTATTATTGATGGGAGAATTGCAGATATTTGTCAGACGGGCTTTTTAGAAGGCGTCATTGTAATTCCTCAATTTGTGCTGGAGGAATTACAGCATATCGCTGATTCTTCAGATGTTTTAAAACGTAACAGAGGACGCCGCGGACTGGATATCTTGAATCGCATTCAAAAGGAACTGGATATTACGGTTGAAATTTATGAAGGCGACTTCGAAGACATTCAGGAGGTTGACAGCAAGCTTGTCAAACTTGCGAAGCTGACATCCGGCGTCGTTGTGACGAATGATTTTAATTTAAATAAAGTATGTGAGCTTCAGAAGGTTGCGGTACTGAATATTAATGACCTTGCAAACGCGGTGAAGCCGGTTGTGCTTCCGGGCGAAGAGATGAATGTGCAGGTGATTAAGGACGGGAAAGAGCATAATCAAGGTGTGGCTTACTTGGATGACGGGACGATGATTGTTGTGGAAGAAGGCCGCAATTATATAGGGAAACATATTGATGTGCTCGTAACCAGCGTACTGCAGACAGCGGCGGGACGAATGATTTTTGCCAAGCCCAAGCTGCTTGAGAAAGCTCTTTAAGAGGGAGTTTATATGGAGTATGTTGTCGTTATTCCGGCTGCCGGACAAGGAAAAAGGATGAAGGCCGGGAAAAATAAGCTGTTCATCAGCTTAAAAGGTGCACCTGTTATTATACACACACTGCGGGTTTTTGAAAGCCACGCACCCTGTCAGAAAATAATCCTGGTGATAAACGAGAGTGAACGGGAAGATTTTCGACAGCTGCTGGCCCAATTTCCGATTCAGACGGAAATTGAGCTTGTTACCGGGGGTGCGGAGCGTCAGCACAGTGTATACGAAGGACTGAAAGTGATTGATAAGGAATCGGTCGTCCTTGTTCATGACGGAGCGCGCCCGTTTGTCACACATCAGCATATCGATAAGCTCGTGGAAACAGCAGAGGAGGCGGGAGCGGCTGTCCTGGCTGTTCCTGTGAAAGACACGATAAAACGGGCGGAAGGCTCCCGGGTTGCGGAGACCTTTGATCGTTCAAGCTTGTGGGCCGTTCAAACGCCGCAAGCTTTTCGTCTTTCTTTATTGAAGACGGCGCATATGGAAGCGGAAAACAAAGGCTTCTTAGGGACGGATGACGCCAGCCTCGTCGAGCGTCTTGATGGATATCAGGTGAGTATCGTTGAAGGCAGCTATACCAATATTAAGCTGACAACGCCTGATGACCTGATATTTGCGGAAGCAATCATGAAAGCGGAAAGTGGGAATCATAATGTTTAGAATCGGACAAGGATTTGATGTGCATCAATTAACGGAAGGCCGTCCTCTCATCATCGGCGGAATTGAAATTCCTTATGAAAAGGGGCTGCTCGGACATTCAGATGCTGATGTATTGCTGCATACAGTCGCAGACGCGTGTCTCGGAGCGGCAGGTGAAGGAGATATCGGCAAGCATTTCCCGGATACTGATCCGGAATTCAAGGATGCGGATTCTTTTAAGCTGCTTCAGCATGTCTGGAACATTGTTAAAGAAAAAGGATACGTACTCGGAAATATAGACTGCACGATTATTGCGCAAAAGCCGAAAATGGCGCCGCATATTGATGCTATGAGAAAACGGATAGCGGAAGGCCTTGAGGCGGACGTCTCTCAAGTAAACGTAAAAGCGACGACGACAGAAAAGCTCGGGTTTACCGGAAGAGCCGAAGGAATTGCCGCTCAGGCAACCGTTCTGATCCAAAAAGCCTGATCATTGTTTTGATGCCCGGTCTATTTGGTGGTAGAATAGATACATATATTCGGCTAGAGGCTACAGACGAGATGAAAGGAAGTATTTGAACATGGGAAATGAAGTACGCGTTCGTTATGCACCGAGTCCGACCGGACATTTGCATATCGGTAACGCCAGAACGGCGCTTTTTAACTATTTATTTGCCCGCAGCCAAGGCGGAAAGTTTATTATCCGGATTGAGGATACGGACAAAAAGCGAAATATTGAAGGCGGAGAGCAAAGCCAGCTCAACTATTTGAAATGGCTCGGCATGGACTGGGATGAAAGTGTGGATATCGGCGGAGAATACGGCCCGTACCGCCAGTCTGAGCGTAACGACATTTACAAAAAGTACTATGAAGAGCTTCTTGAAAAAGGGCTTGCTTATAAATGTTTCTGTACGGAAGAAGAACTTGAGAAAGAGCGTGAAGAGCAAATCGCCCGCGGTGAAATGCCGCGCTATTCCGGCAAACACAGAAACCTGACTCAGGAAGAGCAGGAGCAGTTTTTAGCCGAAGGCAGACAGCCGAGCATCCGTTTCCGCGTGCCGGAAGGGAAAATCATCGCATTTAACGATATCGTAAAAGGCGAGATTTCTTTTGAATCAGACGGCATCGGCGACTTTGTCATCGTCAAAAAAGACGGAACACCGACGTATAACTTTGCCGTCGCGATTGACGATTACTTAATGAAAATGACGCACGTGCTCCGCGGTGAGGATCACATTTCAAATACACCGAAACAGATCATGATTTTCCAGGCATTCGGCTGGGATGTTCCTGTCTTCGGACATATGACGCTTATCGTAAACGAAAGCCGCAAAAAATTAAGTAAACGTGATGAATCAATTATCCAGTTTATTGAGCAGTATGATGAGCTGGGTTACCTGCCTGAAGCGCTCTTTAACTTTATCGGACTTCTCGGCTGGTCTCCCGTCGGTGAAGAAGAGCTTTTCACAAGAGAACAATTCATTGAAATTTTTGATGTAAATCGTTTGTCTAAGTCACCGGCTCTGTTTGATATGCATAAACTGAAATGGGTCAACAACCAATACGTCAAAGCGCTGGATCTTGATCAAGTGGTTGAGCTGACCCTGCCGCACCTGCAAAAAGCAGGAAAAGTCGGCACTGAGCTTTCTGCCGAGGAGCAGGAATGGGTTCGTAAATTAATTTCTCTTTACCATGAGCAATTGAGCTACGGCGCTGAAATTGTCGAGCTGACTGATTTGTTCTTTAAAGATGAGATCGAGTATAATCAAGAGGCAAAAGCCGTTCTGGAAGAGGAACAGGTGCCTGAAGTGCTCAGCGTATTTGCTGCGAAGCTTGAAGAGCTTGAAGAATTTACGCCTGAGCTGATCAAAGCCTCAATCAAAGCTGTTCAGAAAGAAACAGGCCATAAAGGCAAAAAGCTGTTCATGCCGATTCGTGTAGCGGTTACCGGTCAGACACACGGTCCTGAGCTTCCGCAGGCCATTGAGCTGATCGGCAGAGAAACAGCCGTCAGACGCCTGAAAAGCATTTAAATATACGATTGTTGACAGGGAAGAGTATAAAACAATGACCATTACAGAAAGAATCTTCATCGGCTGAGAGAGATTCATGCGTCATGTTTTAGAAGTGCGCCCTTAAGACCTTTGAAGAACATTTCTGCGGAAATCAGTATTTAAAGGCGGCCGCCGCCGTTACCGGCTTTTAAGTTGGGAAAACAGTGACTTGTTTTTCAAACAGAGTGGAACCGCGCGGTAAAAGCGTCTCTGTCATGTTTACATGCAGAGGCGCTTTTTTTATAGGCGGAAAAACAGACTGGAGCGGGGAGAGAATGGGGGGAAGCATGTGTTTTTTAAAATGCTAAAAGAAGACATAGATACAGTGTTCGATCAAGATCCGGCAGCAAGAAGCTATTTCGAAGTTGTTTTAACTTATTCTGGTTTACATGCTATATGGGCGCATCGGATTGCACATGCTTTATATAAACGGAGATTTTTCTTCCTGGCGCGCCTGATATCACAGATTGCCCGTTTCTTTACCGGAATTGAAATCCATCCCGGCGCGACCATCGGGAGAAGGTTTTTCATTGACCACGGTATGGGGGTCGTTATAGGGGAAACATGTGAAATCGGCAATAACGTGACGGTATTCCAAGGTGTCACTCTCGGGGGAACGGGAAAAGAAAAGGGGAAGCGGCATCCGACCATAAAAGATGATGCTTTAATTGCAACCGGAGCGAAGGTGCTCGGTTCTATTACGGTCGGGCAGGGTTCTAAAGTAGGGGCCGGCTCCGTTGTGCTTCGTGATGTTCCCGACTTTTCGACCGTTGTCGGCATACCGGGGAAAGTCGTCATTCAGAACGGAAGAAAAATCAAACGCGATCTCAATCACCAAGACTTGCCCGATCCGGTTGCTGACCGGTTTAGAGCATTGGAGCAGCAGATTTTTGAACTGCAGGCTGAACTGGAAGATAAAAAAGAAAGGATCAACCAAAAATGACCATTACACTTTATAATACATTGACACGGAAAAAGGAAACATTCGTTCCTCTTGAGGAAGGCAAAGTAAAAATGTACGTGTGCGGACCGACTGTATACAACTATATTCATATCGGAAACGCCCGTCCGGCGATTGTGTATGATACCGTACGCAACTATTTAGAGTATAAAGGATACGATGTTCAATACGTATCGAATTTCACCGATGTTGACGACAAACTGATTAAGGCGGCCAACGAGCTCGGTGAGGACGTCCCGACCGTTTCTGAACGGTTCATTAAAGCGTATTTTGAAGACGTGGGGGCTCTCGGATGCCGGAAAGCGGATCTTCACCCCCGGGTCATGGAAAATATGGACGCCATTATTGAATTTGTCAGCGAGCTGATTAAAAAAGGCTACGCTTATGAATCAGAAGGCGACGTCTATTTCAAAACAAGAGCCTTCGAAGGCTACGGAAAGCTATCTCAGCAATCAATTGATGAACTCAGATCAGGCGCGCGTATCCGTGTCGGCGAGAAGAAAGAGGATGCGCTGGACTTTGCTCTTTGGAAAGCTGCTAAGGACGGAGAAATTTCATGGGATAGCCCTTGGGGAAAAGGCCGCCCGGGCTGGCATATTGAATGCTCCGCAATGGTGAAAAAGTATTTGGGTGACGAAATCGATATTCATGCCGGCGGTCAGGACCTGACATTCCCGCACCATGAAAACGAAATCGCCCAATCTGAAGCATTAACAGGCAAGACATTCGCAAAATACTGGCTTCACAACGGATATATCAATATCGATAATGAGAAAATGTCAAAATCGCTCGGCAACTTTGTTTTGGTGCACGATATCATTAAGCAATATGACCCGCAGCTTTTGAGATTTTTCATGCTGTCCGTTCATTACCGCCACCCGATCAACTATTCGGAAGAGCTGCTTGAGAAAACAAAAAACGCGTTTAACCGCCTGAAGACGGCCTACAGTAATTTAAACCATCGTTTGATTAGCAGCACGAATCTGACTGACAATGATGAGGAATGGCTCGCTAAAATCGAAGAGCACCGCACTGCGTTTGAAGAAGCAATGGATGATGATTTTAATACGGCGAATGCGATTTCCGTTTGGTTTGATCTGGCGAAGCTCGCTAATTACTACATGCAGGAAGACAATACGGCGGATCACGTCATTAAAGCCTTTATCAGCATGTTTGACAGAATCGGATCTGTTCTCGGACTTACGCTCGGCGAAGAAGAGCTTGTCGACGAAGAGATTGAAGAGTTGATTGAGAAGAGAAATGAAGCCCGCCGCAATCGCGATTTTGCTTTGTCAGACCAGATTCGCGATCAGCTGAAAAGCATGAATATCATTCTTGAAGATACGGCCCAGGGAACTCGCTGGAAGCGGGGAGAGTAAGCGGATGCTTCAATTTGAACAAATCAAAGATTCAAAGCAGTTAAACGGTCTTGCGCTTGCTTATATGGGTGATGCCATTTTTGAAATATACGTCCGGCATCACCTGCTTAAGCAGGGCTTTACGAAACCGAATGACCTTCATAAGAAGGCGAGCCGGATTGTATCGGCAAAATCACAGGCAGACATATTGTTCCGCCTTCAGGACGAATCCTTTTTCACGGAGGAAGAGGAAGCCGTGCTGAGAAGAGGCAGAAACGCGAAATCAGGGACGACGCCTAAAAACACAGATGTACAGACGTACCGCCATAGTACAGCTTTTGAGGCTTTACTCGGATACCTTTTTCTTGAGAAAAGAGAAGAAAGACTGAATCAGCTGATTGCTGAGGCTATACAAGTCGGGACGTCAGGGAGGAAAACAAATGAGTCAGCAACATGATTACGTCATAGGAAAAAACGCTGTGATTGAGACGTTAAAGTCAGATCGCAAGCTGTATAAGTTATGGATGGCGGAAAACACAGTAAAAGGACAGGCGCAGCAAGTTATGGAGCTTGCTAAAAAGCGCGGCGTCACCATTCAATTTGTACCGAGGAAAAAACTCGATCAGATGGTGGAGGGGCAGCATCAGGGTGTTGTCGCCCAGGTGGCGGCATATGAATATGCACAATTAGACGAATTATATAAAAGAGCGGAAGAGAGAAACGAACAGCCTTTCTTTCTCATATTGGACGAGCTGGAAGACCCTCATAATCTCGGTTCCATCATGAGAACGGCTGACGCTGTCGGTGCACACGGCATCGTGATTCCGAAACGCAGAGCGGTCGGACTGACTTCGACGGTCGCAAAAGCTTCGACCGGTGCGATTGAACACATTCCCGTCGTGAAGGTGACCAACCTTGCCCGGACACTTGATGAAATGAAGGAGCGGGGGATTTGGGTCGTCGGAACGGATGCATCCGCCCGGGAAGACTACCGCTCTATGGACGGCAAGATGCCTTTGGCGCTCGTTATCGGAAGCGAAGGCAGAGGAATGGGCCGGCTTGTGAAAGAGAAATGTGATTTTCTCATTAAGCTTCCGATGGCCGGAAAAGTCACGTCTCTGAATGCGTCGGTAGCGGCCGGCCTTCTCATGTATGAAGTCTACCGGAAGCGCAATCCTTTAGGGGAATGAAGACAGATGGACATCCTGTTAGTAGACGGATACAACATGATTGGAGCTTGGCCGCAGCTAAAGGATTTAAAAGCGAACAGTTTTGAAGAAGCGAGAGATGTACTGATCCAGAAGATGGCGGAATATCAGTCCTACACGGGAATCAGAGTCATTGTGGTGTTTGACGCACACCTGGTAAAAGGCATAGAGAAAAAACAAACGAATCACAGAGTCGAAGTGATTTTCACACGGGAGAATGAAACGGCGGATGAGCGGATCGAGAAGCTTGCCCAGGCACTGAATAATATTGCGACACAGATTCATGTCGCAACCTCCGATTATACGGAGCAGTGGGCGATTTTCGGACAAGGGGCTCTCCGTAAATCCGCCCGGGAGCTCCTGAGGGAAGTGGATACGATAGAACGCCGGATTCAAAGGCGGGTTTCAAAGATCACTTCTGAAAAACCACCGGGTAAAATCGAGCTGTCCGAAGAGGTTTTGAAAACGTTTGAAAAGTGGCGCCGAGGCGGTCTGGATTAGGTTGACGCTTTTTCGCCCATTAATGTATAATATTTCTATCTACGTGCGCCGGGGGGATCGCAGTGAATCTACAGAACAGCAAGGGAAAGTTCAACAAAGTGCAATTTTGCCAGTTGGAGGACGAGCAGGTCATTGAAAAGGTTCATGTTGGGGATAGTGATGCGTTAGATTACTTGATTACGAAGTACCGTAATTTTGTACGGGCGAAAGCAAGGTCTTATTTTTTAATAGGGGCCGACAGAGAAGATATTGTACAGGAAGGGATGATAGGCTTATATAAGTCTATCCGAGACTTTAGAGAGGACAAGCTTACTTCATTTAAAGCTTTTGCAGAATTATGCATTACCCGCCAGATTATTACCGCAATAAAGACAGCTACCCGTCAGAAACACATTCCTTTAAATTCCTATGTTTCTTTAGACAAACCTATTTTTGATGAAGAATCTGACAGAACACTGCTTGATGTCATTTCAGGCGCTAAAACGTTAAATCCTGAAGAGATGATTATTAATCAGGAAGAATTTGATGATATCGAAATGAAAATGGGAGAACTGCTGAGCGATCTGGAGAGAAAGGTGCTTGTTTTGTACTTGGACGGAAGAAGTTACCAAGAGATTTCAGATGACTTAAACCGACACGTAAAATCAATCGATAATGCCCTGCAGCGCGTGAAGCGCAAGCTTGAAAAATATTTAGAAATAAGAGAGATCAGCCTGTAGCAGGTTTCTGTGTCATATTGACAGAATTTTTCTGACTGTGCTATTTTATTAAGATAAATGAATGTTTAGGAAAAGGTGTAACGACATGAGAAAAAAGATTACGCTGGCATGCAAAACTTGCGGAAATCGTAATTATACGACAATGAAAAGCTCTGCATCAGCGGCTGAGCGGTTAGAAGTTAAGAAGTACTGCAGCACTTGCAATTCACATACAGCTCATTTAGAAACAAAATAGTGTTCGCTTTTTAAATTGTGGAGGTCTTTTACATGCGCATGATGAGTTTCTTTAAAGATGTTGGGAAAGAAATGAAAAAGGTTAGCTGGCCTAAAGGCAAAGAGTTAACGCGCTATACGATCACGGTGATTTCAACGGTTATCTTTTTTGTTATCTTTTTTGCCCTCCTTGATACAGGAATTTCTCAATTAATTCGTTTAATAGTTGAATAATGATCAGCAATACGTGCTATAATAGATCATAATATCGTTTGCCAAAACCCGTTCAGCGGGTTTTTTATTGTGTTGTTGAAAAAAGGATTCATAGGCCCTGAGCCTATTTTTTGTTTTACACTTCATTTTTAAATGCGGGGAGGGAAGGACTGCAGAGTCCTGATAGAATGGAAAAGAATTGGTATGTTGTTCATACGTATTCCGGTTATGAAAACAAAGTAAAAGCGAACCTTGAAAAACGTGTGGAATCAATGGGAATGCAGGATAAAATTTTCCGCGTTGTCGTCCCTGAAGAAGAAGAGACTGATATTAAGAACGGTAAGAAAAAAGTAGTCAAAAAGAAAGTGTTCCCGGGTTATGTGCTTGTTGAAATCGTCATGACTGATGATTCCTGGTATGTGGTCCGCAACACGCCGGGCGTTACCGGATTCGTCGGATCAGCCGGTTCAGGCTCAAAGCCGACTCCGCTTCTTCCTGGCGAAGCGGAAACCATCTTAAAACGCATGGGCATGGATGAGCGGAAAACCGACATTGATTTTGAATTGAATGAGACAGTCAAAGTCATAGACGGACCTTTCGCCAACTTTACAGGATCAATTGAAGAGATTGATTATGATAAGAGCAAAGTGAAAGTATTCGTTAACATGTTCGGCCGTGAAACGCCGGTTGAACTGGAATTTACCCAGATCGACAAATTGTAATGTGAAAAAACTTGAAATTGCTATATATTAATGATAATATAGCAAAGGTACGTCTTGGACTAATCCAAGGCAGCTAGCTTGATATTTCGTCATTCATATAAAGAATGAAACCTTGAGTGGGAGGGTTTACCCTATTACCACATCACGGACTTAAGGAGGTGTGTCTCGTGGCTAAAAAAGTAGTAAAAGTTGTAAAATTGCAAATTCCTGCTGGAAAAGCTAACCCAGCGCCGCCAGTTGGACCTGCACTAGGTCAAGCCGGTGTAAATATCATGGGATTCTGTAAGGAGTTTAACGCTCGTACAGCTGACCAAGCTGGTTTAATCATTCCTGTTGAAATTTCGGTTTACGAAGACCGTTCATTTACATTTATTACAAAAACTCCGCCTGCTGCAGTATTGCTTAAAAAAGCAGCTGGAATTGAGTCTGGTTCTGGTGAACCAAACCGTAATAAAGTGGCAACCGTTAAGCGCGATAAGGTTCGCGAAATCGCTGAAACGAAAATGCCTGACTTAAACGCAGCAGACGTTGAAGCGGCAATGCGCATGGTTGAAGGTACTGCCCGCAGTATGGGTATCGTTATCGAGGATTAATTTGTTTCTTGTCGGGTTGCGAGTTTTCACAAGTTCGCAACCCTTATTCGTGGGAGGTTATTCCGCTATAACCACATAAGGAGGAAATTTTAAAATGGCTAAAAAAGGTAAAAAGTACGTTGAAGCTGCGAAGCTTGTAGACCGTGCGAAAGCTTACGACGTCGCTGAAGCAGTGGCGCTTACTAAAAAAACAAACACAGCTAAATTCGACGCTACAGTTGAAGTTGCTTTTCGTTTAGGGGTTGACCCTCGTAAAAACGATCAGCAAATCCGCGGTGCAGTTGTACTTCCTAACGGAACTGGTAAAACTCAGCGCGTGCTAGTATTCGCTAAAGGCGAAAAAGCAAAAGAAGCTGAAGCTGCCGGTGCAGACTACGTTGGCGATTCTGATTACATCGCGAAAATCCAGCAAGGCTGGTTCGAATTCGATGTAATCGTTGCGACTCCTGACATGATGGGTGAAGTCGGTAAAATCGGCCGTGTGCTTGGACCAAAAGGTCTTATGCCAAACCCTAAAACAGGAACTGTTACATTCGAAGTAGAAAAAGCAATCGGCGAAATCAAAGCTGGTAAAGTAGAATACCGCGTTGACAAAGCTGGTAACATCCATGTTCCGATCGGAAAAGTTTCTTTCGAGGATGAAAAACTTGTTGAGAACTTCACAACAATGTATGATACAATCCTGAAAGCAAAACCGGCTGCGGCTAAAGGTGTTTACGTGAAAAACGTTGCCGTTACTTCTACTATGGGCCCTGGTGTCAAAGTAGACGCTTCTACTTTCAACGTAAAATAATATTTGACTTTAGATCAGCATTCTGATATGATTCAAAATGTTGTAAAATATAATATGTCATTTATACCGTAGACAGCAGGGGCCGTTGAGGCTTAATATCCTGCCGAGGTGTATATATATCACAGCTATTACGTTACGTATGCTTGTATATACAGCCTCCATGTCCACATGGAGGCTTTTTATATGAAATCGTCGTCACAGTCGTGATCACCTAGCGGTATAAGTGTTACACAAAATCTACAGGAGGTGTAACCATGAGCAGCGCAATTGATACAAAAAAAGTTGTTGTTGAAGAGATTGCTTCTAAACTGAAAGAAAGCAAATCAACGATCATCGTTGACTACCGCGGACTTAACGTTTCTGAAGTAACTGAACTCCGTAAACAGCTTCGCGAAGCTAACGTAGAGTTCAAAGTGTACAAAAACACAATGACTCGCCGTGCGGTTGAACAAGCTGAACTTGATGGTTTGAATGATGTCTTAACTGGACCGAATGCGATCGCATTCAGTACTGAAGATGTTATCGCTCCGGCAAAAGTTCTTAACGAGTTCGCGAAAAATCACGAAGCTCTGGAAATCAAAGCGGGCGTTATCGAAGGAAAAGTATCTTCTGTTGAAGAAGTGAAAGCTCTTGCTGAACTTCCTTCACGCGATGGCTTACTTTCTATGTTGCTTAGCGTACTTCAAGCTCCAGTTCGCAACCTTGCACTTGCAGCTAAAGCAGTTGCAGACCAAAAGGAAGAACAAGGCGCTTAATCTGATTTTACCCTAAAATAAAACAAATGGAGGAATTTCAAATGGCTTTAAATATCGAAGAAATCATTGCTTCCGTTAAAGAAGCAACTGTACTTGAATTGAACGACCTAGTAAAAGCAATCGAAGAAGAATTTGGCGTAACTGCTGCTGCTCCTGTAGCTGTAGCTGGCGGAGCTGCTGCTGGCGGCGCTGCTGAAGAGCAAAGCGAATTCGACCTTATCCTTGCTGGTGCAGGTTCTCAGAAAATCAAAGTTATCAAAGTTGTTCGTGAAATCACTGGTCTTGGCTTGAAAGAAGCTAAAGAACTTGTTGACAACACTCCAAAACCACTTAAAGAAGGTATTGCGAAAGAAGAAGCTGAAGAGCTTAAAGCTAAACTTGAAGAAGTTGGCGCTTCTGTAGAAGTTAAGTAATCTTCACTTGCCTGTAGGGGAAGCTCGCTTTTATGAGGCGGGCTTTTTCTTTGCTTTTCTTTAAGTGCCATTATAAAAGGAGGTTCTAATAATGAGTGATCACTATTATTCAGAAAAACCTTCAGTTAAAAGCGATAAACAGACATGGTCATTTACACTGCGGAACAGATCTTATACATTCACAAGTGACAGCGGCGTTTTCTCGAAAAAGGAAGTTGATTTCGGTTCGCGTGTCTTAATTGAAGCGTTTGAAGAGCCGGAGATCGATGGTGACTTCCTGGATGCAGGCTGCGGTTACGGCCCGATTGGTCTGTCACTCGCCGGTGCATTTACAGACCGGACCGTGCACATGATTGACGTGAATGAAAGAGCCGTAGAGCTGTCAAATGAAAATGCAGAAAAAAACGGAATAAAAAACGTTCGAATTTATCAGAGTGATTTATTTTCAAATATTGATTCTGCTCAAACATTTGCTTCTATTATTACAAACCCCCCAATCCGCGCCGGAAAAAAAGTTGTCCATGCCATTTTTGAAAAAAGCGCTGAGCATTTAAGGGCTTCAGGTGAATTGTGGATCGTTATACAGAAAAAACAGGGCGGGCCTTCTGCCATTGAAAAACTGAAGGAGCTTTTTGACGAAGTTTCTGTGGTTCAAAAAAAGAAAGGCTATTATATCATAAAAGCAAAAAAAGTTTGACTTGAATTTTCAGCTATGTTAATATTGTAAAATGCCAATGTATATATTTTGCATGATATGCTGAAATAATCATAGTGCATGTATAAATTATACAAACATGGAAATGCTAATAAAATCGGTATTTGTTTTTGGATGTGGTTTTCTTAATTAGAAACCCTTTTTTCTTTTGTCTTGTAAAAGTATTTCTTTATCGTAAGAGATGCTTATTACACATATAATACGCATGATTTGAGGGGTGAATCAGTTGACAGGTCAACTAGTTCAGTATGGACGACACCGCCAGCGCAGAAGCTATGCTCGCATTAGCGAAGTGTTAGAATTACCAAATCTCATTGAAATTCAAACCTCTTCTTATCAGTGGTTTCTTGATGAGGGTCTTAGAGAGATGTTTCAAGACATATCACCAATTGAGGATTTCACTGGTAACCTCTCTCTAGAGTTCATTGACTACAGTTTAGGAGATCCTAAGTATCCCGTTGAAGAGTCAAAAGAACGTGATGTGACTTACTCAGCTCCGCTGAGAGTGAAGGTTCGTTTAATTAACAAAGAAACTGGAGAGGTAAAAGACCAGGATGTCTTCATGGGTGATTTCCCTATTATGACAGATACCGGTACTTTTATCATCAACGGTGCAGAACGTGTTATCGTATCTCAGCTTGTTCGGTCTCCAAGTGTATATTTCAGTGGTAAAGTAGACAAGAACGGTAAAAAAGGTTTTACCGCGACTGTCATTCCAAACCGTGGCGCATGGTTAGAATACGAAACTGATGCGAAAGATGTTGTGTATGTCCGCATTGATCGCACACGTAAGTTGCCGGTTACGGTTCTTTTGCGTGCTCTCGGCTTCGGTTCCGACCAAGAGATTCTCGATCTCATTGGTGAGAACGAATATCTCCGCAATACACTGGATAAGGACAACACTGAAAACAGTGACAAAGCGCTTCTTGAAATCTATGAGCGCCTTCGTCCCGGAGAGCCGCCTACAGTAGAAAACGCAAAAAGCTTGCTGGATTCCCGTTTCTTCGATCCGAAGCGATACGACCTTGCGAATGTAGGACGCTATAAAATTAATAAAAAGCTTCATATCAAGAACCGCCTGTTTAACCAGCGCCTTGCAGAAACACTGGTGGATCCGGAAACCGGTGAAATTCTCGCTGAAAAAGGGCAGATTCTTGACAGAAGAACACTTGATAAAGTACTGCCATACTTAGAAAATGGAATCGGCTTCAGAAAGCTTTATCCTAACGGCGGCGTTGTCGAGGATGAAGTGATGCTTCAATCCATTAAAATCTATGCTCCTACCGATGCAGAAGGAGAGCAGACGATCAATGTGATCGGCAATGCTTACATCGAAGAGGCGATTAAAAACATTACGCCTGCTGATATTATTTCTTCTATCAGCTACTTCTTCAACCTCCTGCACGGAGTGGGCGACACTGATGATATCGACCATCTCGGAAACCGCCGTCTGCGTTCTGTAGGTGAGCTCCTGCAAAACCAATTCCGTATCGGTTTAAGCCGGATGGAACGTGTCGTACGTGAAAGAATGTCTATTCAAGACACGAATACAATTACGCCGCAGCAGCTGATTAACATCAGACCTGTTATTGCGTCTATTAAAGAGTTCTTCGGAAGCTCACAGCTTTCTCAATTCATGGATCAGACGAACCCGCTTGCTGAATTGACGCACAAACGCCGTCTGTCAGCTCTCGGACCGGGCGGTTTGACACGTGAGCGCGCAGGTATGGAAGTACGTGACGTTCACTACTCTCACTATGGCCGTATGTGTCCGATTGAAACGCCTGAGGGCCCGAACATCGGTTTGATCAACTCATTGTCATCATTTGCGAAAGTAAACCGCTTTGGTTTCATTGAGACGCCATACCGCCGCGTTGATCCTGAAACAGGAAAAGTAACGCCTAGAATCGACTACCTGACTGCTGATGAAGAGGATAACTATGTCGTAGCCCAAGCGAATGCTAAGCTGAGCGATGACGGTTCTTTCTTGGATGACAGCATCGTAGCGCGTTTCAGAGGGGAAAACACCGTTGTAGCCCGCAACCGCGTGGATTACATGGACGTATCTCCTAAACAGGTTGTATCTGCTGCGACAGCATGTATTCCGTTCTTGGAAAACGATGACTCGAACCGTGCCCTCATGGGAGCGAACATGCAGCGTCAGGCTGTGCCTTTGATGCAGCCGGAAGCTCCGATCGTCGGAACGGGTATGGAATACGTATCCGGTAAAGACTCCGGTGCAGCCGTTATTTGTAAACACCCTGGTATCGTTGAACGGGTGGAAGCGAAAAACGTATGGGTGCGCCGCTATGAAGAAATTGACGGCCAAAAAGTAAAAGGCAACCTGGATAAGTACAGCTTGCTGAAATTTGTCCGCTCCAACCAAGGTACGTGCTACAACCAGCGTCCGATCGTCAGTGTCGGCGATGAAGTAGTCAAAGGAGAAATCCTTGCTGACGGACCTTCAATGGAGCTTGGTGAACTTGCTCTCGGCCGCAACGTAATGGTCGGCTTCATGACATGGGATGGTTACAACTATGAGGATGCCATCATCATGAGTGAACGCCTTGTGAAAGATGATGTATACACATCTATTCACATTGAAGAATATGAATCAGAAGCACGTGATACAAAGCTTGGGCCGGAAGAGATCACCCGCGATATTCCAAACGTAGGGGAAGACGCGCTTCGCAATCTTGATGACCGCGGAATTATCCGTATCGGTGCGGAAGTCAACGACGGAGACCTTCTCGTAGGTAAAGTAACGCCTAAAGGTGTAACTGAGCTTACGGCTGAAGAACGCCTTCTGCATGCGATCTTTGGAGAAAAAGCGCGTGAAGTCCGTGATACTTCTCTCCGTGTGCCTCACGGCGGCGGCGGAATTATCCACGACGTAAAAGTCTTCAACCGTGAAGACGGCGACGAACTTCCTCCGGGAGTGAACCAGCTTGTACGCGTATATATCGTTCAGAAACGTAAGATTTCTGAAGGTGATAAAATGGCCGGACGTCACGGAAACAAAGGGGTTATCTCGAAGATTCTTCCTGAAGAAGATATGCCTTACCTTCCTGACGGCACGCCGATCGATATCATGCTTAACCCGCTGGGTGTACCATCACGTATGAATATCGGTCAGGTATTAGAACTTCACATGGGTATGGCTGCCCGCTACCTCGGCATTCACATCGCGTCACCTGTATTTGACGGCGCGCGTGAAGAAGATGTGTGGGAAACACTTGAAGAAGCAGGCATGTCAAGAGACGCTAAAACAGTTCTTTATGACGGCCGTACGGGAGAACCGTTTGACAACCGTGTATCTGTCGGAATCATGTACATGATCAAACTGGCACACATGGTTGATGATAAACTTCATGCCCGTTCTACAGGTCCATACTCACTTGTTACGCAGCAGCCTCTCGGCGGTAAAGCCCAATTCGGCGGACAGCGTTTCGGTGAGATGGAGGTTTGGGCGCTTGAAGCTTACGGCGCAGCTTACACGCTTCAAGAAATCCTGACTGTGAAGTCCGATGACGTGGTCGGACGTGTGAAAACATATGAAGCCATCGTCAAAGGCGACAATGTTCCAGAGCCTGGTGTTCCGGAATCATTCAAAGTATTGATCAAAGAGCTTCAAAGCTTAGGTATGGACGTAAAAATCCTTTCAGGCGATGAAGAAGAAATAGAAATGAGAGATCTAGAAGACGAGGAAGATGCGAAACAGGCTGACGGCCTTGCATTATCAGGTGATGAAGCGCCGGAAGAAACAGCATCTCCAGACGTTGAACGTGACGCAGTAACGAAAGAATAGTCTCTGATTGATAAAGGCAAGTGACATCGGTTAATCCGAAGATAAAAAGGGAGGTAGGCCCCTTGCTAGATGTGAACAATTTTGAGTATATGAACATCGGTCTTGCTTCACCGGATAAAATCCGTTCATGGTCTTTTGGTGAAGTGAAAAAGCCTGAAACGATAAACTATCGTACATTGAAACCTGAAAAGGACGGCCTGTTCTGCGAACGCATTTTCGGACCGACTAAGGACTGGGAATGTCATTGCGGCAAGTACAAGCGGGTTCGTTATAAAGGCGTAGTTTGTGACCGTTGCGGAGTTGAAGTAACGCGGGCTAAGGTCCGTCGTGAGAGAATGGGGCATATTGAACTGGCTGCCCCGGTTTCTCACATTTGGTATTTCAAAGGTATTCCGAGCCGTATGGGTCTTGTATTGGATATGTCACCGCGTGCGCTGGAAGAAGTTATTTACTTTGCTTCTTACGTCGTAACTGACCCGGCCAATACACCGCTCGAAAAGAAACAGCTCTTATCTGAAAAGGAATACCGTGCGTATCTGGATAAGTACGGAAACAAATTCCAAGCCTCTATGGGTGCGGAAGCCATTAATAAACTTCTGCAGGACATCGACCTTGTCAAAGAAGTTGATATGTTAAAAGAAGAGCTGAAGACTTCTCAAGGACAGCGCCGTACACGTGCGATCAAACGCCTTGAAGTGCTTGAAGCCTTCCGTAATTCAGGAAACAAGCCGTCTTGGATGATCCTCGACGTGCTTCCGGTTATTCCGCCTGAATTAAGACCGATGGTTCAGCTTGACGGCGGACGTTTCGCAACGTCTGACCTGAACGACCTTTACCGTCGTGTCATCAACCGTAATAACCGTTTAAAACGTCTGTTAGACCTCGGCGCGCCAAGCATCATCGTTCAGAACGAAAAACGTATGCTTCAGGAAGCAGTCGATGCTCTGATTGACAACGGACGCCGCGGCCGTCCGGTTACCGGACCGGGTAACCGTCCGCTTAAATCTCTTTCTCACATGCTGAAAGGGAAACAAGGGCGCTTCCGTCAGAACCTTCTCGGTAAACGTGTAGACTACTCAGGACGTTCCGTTATCGTCGTAGGTCCGCATCTGAAAATGTATCAGTGCGGTTTGCCGAAGGAAATGGCGCTTGAGCTCTTCAAGCCTTTCGTCATGAAAGAGCTTGTTGAAAAAGGCCTTGCTCACAATATCAAGAGCGCAAAACGCAAAATCGAACGCGTGCAGCCTGAAGTATGGGATGTGCTTGAATCTGTCATTAAGGAGCATCCGGTCTTACTGAACCGTGCCCCTACTCTTCACAGATTAGGTATCCAGGCTTTCGAACCGACGCTTGTTGAAGGACGCGCCATCCGTCTTCACCCGTTAGTATGTACAGCTTATAACGCTGACTTTGACGGTGACCAAATGGCCGTTCACGTACCTTTATCAGCTGAGGCTCAAGCTGAGGCGCGCATTCTGATGCTTGCGGCCCAAAACATCTTGAACCCTAAAGATGGTAAACCGGTTGTTACGCCGTCTCAGGATATGGTATTAGGAAACTACTACCTGACGCTTGAGCGCGCCGGAGCAGTCGGCGAGGGTATGGTTTTCAAAAATACGGACGAAGCGCTTCTTGCTTATCAAAACGGTTATGTTCACCTTCATACGAGAGTTGCTGTTGCAGCGAACTCCCTTAAGAATGTGACATTTACTGAAGAACAGCGTTCAAAATTGTTAATTACAACTGTCGGTAAGCTCGTCTTCAATGAAATTCTTCCGGAATCATTCCCTTACATGAATGAACCAACGAAGAGCAACATTGAAGAGAAGACACCTGACCGTTTCTTCTTAGATAAAGGTGCTGACGTAAAAGCTGTGATTGCTGAGCAGCCGATCAACGCACCGTTTAAAAAAGGTATTCTCGGTAAAATCATCGCGGAAATCTTTAAACGATTCCATATCACGGAAACGTCTAAAATGCTTGACCGCATGAAAAACCTCGGTTTCAGATATTCAACGAAAGCCGGCATCACAGTAGGGGTTTCTGATATCGTCGTTCTCGATGACAAACAGGAAATCCTTGAAGAAGCACAAAGCAAAGTTGATAATGTCCTGAAACAGTTCAGACGCGGTTTAATCACCGAAGAAGAACGTTATGAAAGAGTCATTTCAATTTGGAGTTCAGCGAAAGATGTTATCCAAGGCAAACTGATGAAATCATTAGACGAAGTCAACCCGATCTACATGATGAGTGACTCAGGAGCCCGTGGTAACGCATCTAACTTTACACAGCTTGCGGGTATGCGCGGTCTGATGGCCAACCCGGCTGGACGAATCATTGAATTGCCGATTAAATCAAGTTTCCGTGAAGGTCTGACAGTATTGGAGTACTTTATCTCCACTCACGGTGCGCGTAAAGGTCTTGCCGATACCGCCCTGAAAACAGCTGACTCAGGTTACCTTACACGCCGTCTTGTTGATGTTGCGCAGGATGTTATCATTCGTGAAACAGATTGCGGAACAGACCGCGGTATTCTTGCAAAACCGCTCAAAGAAGGCACGGAAATCATCGAGCGTCTGGAAGAGCGTCTGATCGGACGTTTCGCCAGAAAACAGATCAAACATCCTGAAACGGGTGCTGTGCTCATTAACGAAAATGAATTGATCGATGAAGATAAAGCGCTGGAAATCGTTGAAGCCGGAATCGAAGAAGTGTGGATCCGTTCTGCGTTCACATGTAACACTCCTCATGGTGTATGTAAACGATGCTACGGACGTAACCTTGCAACCGGAACTGATGTTGAAGTCGGCGAAGCAGTAGGTATTATCGCCGCTCAATCTATCGGTGAGCCTGGAACACAGTTAACAATGCGTACGTTCCACACAGGCGGGGTTGCCGGAGACGATATCACACAAGGTCTTCCGCGTATCCAAGAGCTTTTCGAAGCGCGTAATCCGAAAGGTCAAGCGACGATTTCTGAGATTGACGGTACAATTGCCGAAATCAATGAAGTCCGCGACAAACAGCAGGAGATTGTTGTTCAGGGCGCTGTTGAGACACGTTCATACACGGCACCTTACAACTCACGCCTGAAAGTGGCTGAGGGTGATCAGATTACCCGCGGTCAAGTGCTGACAGAAGGTTCAATCGATCCGAAAGAACTTCTTAAAGTCACTGACCTGACAACGGTTCAGGAATATCTTCTGCATGAGGTTCAGAAAGTTTACCGTATGCAGGGGGTTGAAATCGGCGATAAACACGTAGAAGTAATGGTTCGCCAGATGCTTCGCAAAGTCCGTGTGATCGATGCCGGAGATACTGATGTTCTCCCTGGCACATTGCTTGATATTCACCAATTCACAGAAGCGAACAAAAAAGTGCTGCTTGAAGGCAATCGACCTGCTACAGGCCGTCCTGTCCTTCTCGGTATCACAAAAGCTTCACTCGAGACGGATTCATTCTTGTCTGCCGCATCATTCCAAGAAACAACACGCGTTCTTACAGATGCTGCGATTAAAGGCAAGCGCGATGAACTTCTCGGCCTGAAAGAGAATGTTATCATCGGTAAGCTGGTTCCGGCCGGTACCGGTATGATGAATTACAGAAAAGTAAAACCTGTTTCAAACGTTCAGCCTTCGGAAGATATGGTTCCGGCTGAATAATAGAAACTGCTGCAGGAAAGGCTGTTTCGACAGCTTTTCCTCAGTATTACAATTATTCTGGCGGTGGACTGCACTAAAAAATGTCATACGTTGTTGACATCCGTCCCGCAGAGTGATAATATAACCAAGGTGCTCGAAATAAAACCTGTTACTTTGGAGGATATGTTTATGTCTTATGATAAAGTATCACAGGCCAAATCAATTATTATTGGTACGAAGCAAACAGTGAAAGCTCTAAAACGAGGTTCAGTGAAGGAAGTCGTCGTGGCAAAAGACGCGGATTCAGTTCTTACAGCTGGCGTTATCCAGCTTGCAAAGAACCAAAATACCGCTGTCTGTATGGTGGATTCCATGAAAAAGCTCGGCAAAGCCTGCGGAATTGAAGTGGGAGCAGCAGCTGTTGCCATTATGTTATAGCGTACTTTTTGTTTTTATATAAGATATCAATCTTGTGTAAAGACATTGTTTTTTGCCTAATGATGAACCACCTGGGTATGTGGGTTATAAAACGTAATGAAGGGAGGAACATAACATGCCTACAATTAATCAGCTAATTCGCAAGGGACGCGTGAGCAAAGTTGAAAACTCTAAGTCACCTGCACTAAACAAAGGATACAACAGCTTTAAAAAAGAGCACACTAACGTATCTTCTCCACAAAAACGCGGGGTATGTACTCGTGTGGGTACAATGACACCGAAAAAACCGAACTCAGCACTTCGTAAATATGCTCGTGTTCGTTTGACTAACGGAATCGAGGTTACTGCCTACATTCCTGGTATCGGTCACAACCTGCAAGAGCACAGCGTTGTACTGATCCGCGGCGGACGTGTAAAAGACTTACCGGGGGTACGCTACCACATCGTTCGTGGCGCGCTTGATACTGCCGGAGTTGAAAACCGTGCGCAAGGCCGTTCTAAATACGGTACGAAACGTCCTAAAGCAAAGTAATCAAATAAATCATTAAAACTATGAAGGGAGGATATTCAGATGCCACGTAAAGGTCCTGTAGCAAAAAGAGATGTTTTACCTGATCCGCTTTACAACTCTAAGCTGGTATCCCGCCTGATCAACAAAATGATGATCGACGGTAAAAAAGGTAAATCTCAAACAATCCTATACAAGTCATTCGATATCATTAAAGAACGCACTGGCAATGATGCAATGGAGGTTTTCGAACAAGCATTGAAAAACATCATGCCTGTACTTGAAGTAAAAGCACGCCGTGTAGGTGGAGCTAACTACCAAGTGCCTGTAGAAGTTCGTCCTGAACGCCGTACAACTCTTGGTCTTCGCTGGTTGGTTAACTATGCGCGTCTTCGCGGAGAAAAAACAATGGAAGAGCGCCTGGCTAACGAAATTCTTGATGCAGCTAACAACACTGGTGCTGCCGTTAAGAAACGTGAAGACACTCACAAGATGGCAGAAGCGAACAAAGCATTTGCTCACTACCGCTGGTAGGATTCATATAATCAAAATAATAATTCCCTAATAAGGAAGGAGAAATTACCCAATGGCAAGAGAGTTCTCCTTAGAAAAAACTCGTAATATCGGGATCATGGCTCACATCGATGCCGGTAAAACGACTACTACAGAACGGATCTTGTTCTACACAGGCCGTATCCACAAAATTGGCGAAACTCACGAAGGTGCTTCGCAAATGGACTGGATGGAGCAGGAACAAGAACGCGGTATCACAATCACTTCTGCAGCAACGACTGCACAGTGGAAAGGTTACCGTGTAAACATCATCGATACACCGGGACACGTAGACTTCACAGTTGAAGTTGAACGTTCACTCCGTGTACTTGATGGTGCGGTTGCCGTACTTGATGCTCAATCAGGTGTTGAGCCTCAGACAGAAACAGTATGGCGCCAAGCAACAACTTACGGAGTGCCGCGCGTTGTATTTGTCAACAAAATGGACAAAATCGGCGCAGACTTCCTTTACTCTGTAGGCACTTTAAGAGACCGTCTTCAAGCTAACGCTCACGCAATTCAATTGCCGATCGGCGCTGAAGACAACTTCGAAGGTATCATCGACTTAGTAGAAAACGTTGCGTATTTCTACGAAGATGACCTTGGAACTCGTTCAGATGCGAAAGAAATCCCTGAAGAGTACAAAGAGCAAGCTGAAGAGCTTCGCAGCAGCCTGATTGAAGCTGTAGCTGAGCTTGATGAAGAGCTTATGGAAAAGTACCTTGAAGGTGAAGAAATCACTATCCCTGAACTGAAAGCTGCTATCCGTAAAGGTACACTGAATGTTGAATTCTACCCTGTACTTGTTGGATCTGCTTTCAAAAACAAAGGTGTTCAGCTTGTACTTGATGCTGTTCTTGACTACCTTCCTGCGCCAACTGATGTTGCTGCAATCAAAGGTGTACGTCCTGACACAGATGAAGAGATTGTTCGTCATTCTTCTGATGAAGAGCCGTTCTCTGCACTTGCATTTAAAGTTATGACTGACCCTTATGTCGGTAAGCTGACATTCTTCCGCGTATATTCCGGTACACTTGATTCCGGTTCATATGTAAAGAACTCTACAAAAGGCAAGCGTGAGCGCGTAGGACGTATCCTTCAAATGCACGCTAACAGCCGTGAAGAGATCTCTACTGTTTACGCTGGAGACATCGCAGCTGCTGTAGGTCTAAAAGATACTTCTACTGGAGATACTCTATGTGATGAGAAGGATCTTGTAATCCTTGAATCAATGGAATTCCCAGAGCCTGTTATCGACGTAGCGATTGAGCCTAAATCAAAAGCTGACCAAGATAAAATGGGTATCGCTTTAGCGAAACTTGCTGAAGAAGATCCTACATTCCGTACACAAACAAACCCTGAAACGGGTCAAACAATCATCTCTGGTATGGGTGAGCTTCACCTTGATATCATTGTTGATCGTATGAAGCGTGAGTTCAAAGTTGAAGCTAACGTTGGTGCTCCTCAAGTTGCGTACCGTGAGACATTCCGTACCGGTGCAAAAGTTGAAGGTAAATTCGTACGTCAATCAGGCGGACGCGGTCAGTTCGGTCACGTTTGGATCGAATTTGAACCGAACGAAGAAGGCGCTGGCTTTGAATTCGAAAACGCAATCGTCGGTGGTGTTGTTCCTCGTGAATACATCCCAGCCGTACAAGCAGGTCTTGAAGACTCTCTTGAAAATGGTGTCCTAGCCGGATTCCCGCTAATCGACATCAAGGCGAAACTTTTTGATGGATCTTACCATGATGTTGACTCAAACGAAATGGCGTTTAAAGTCGCTGCTTCTATGGCATTGAAAAATGCAGTCAGCAAATGTAACCCAGTTCTTCTTGAACCAATCATGAAAGTTGAAGTTGTTATTCCTGAAGAATACATGGGAGACATCATGGGTGATGTTACTTCTCGTCGCGGACGCGTAGAAGGTATGGAAGCTCGCGGTAACGCTCAAGTTGTGCGTGCGATGGTACCTCTTGCTGAAATGTTCGGTTACGCTACTGCCCTTCGTTCTAACACGCAAGGACGCGGTACGTTCACAATGTTCATGGATCACTACGAAGAAGTGCCGAAGAGCATCGCTGAAGAAATTATCAAAAAAAATAAAGGCGAATAATTGATTTTGCCACTTAACTCAAGTATAACTACTATTGTAAGATGAGGAAGTGAGAGCTTGCTTTCACTTTCTATCACTCTATACATTACTAATTAAAAGCTCTTAAGGAGGATTTTAGAATGGCTAAAGAAAAATTCGACCGTTCCAAATCACATGCCAATATCGGTACAATTGGACACGTTGACCATGGTAAAACAACATTAACTGCTGCTATCTCAACAGTACTTCATAAGAAATCTGGTAAAGGTACAGCTATGGCGTACGATCAAATTGATGGTGCTCCAGAAGAACGTGAGCGCGGTATCACAATCTCTACTGCACACGTTGAGTACGAAACTGACACTCGTCACTATGCACACGTTGACTGCCCAGGACACGCTGACTATGTTAAAAACATGATCACTGGTGCTGCGCAAATGGACGGAGCTATCCTTGTAGTATCTGCTGCTGATGGCCCAATGCCACAAACTCGTGAGCACATCCTTCTTTCTAAAAACGTTGGTGTACCATACATCGTAGTATTCCTTAACAAATGCGACATGGTAGACGACGAAGAGCTTCTTGAGCTTGTTGAAATGGAAGTTCGCGATCTTCTTAGCGAATACGACTTCCCTGGTGATGATGTACCAGTTGTTAAAGGTTCTGCTCTTAAAGCTCTTGAAGGTGACGCTGAGTACGAAGAAAAAATTCTTGAACTTATGGCTGCAGTTGACGAGTACATCCCAACTCCAGAACGCGACACTGACAAACCATTCATGATGCCAGTTGAGGACGTATTCTCAATCACTGGTCGTGGTACAGTTGCTACTGGCCGTGTAGAACGCGGACAAGTTAAAGTCGGTGACGAAGTTGAAATCATCGGTCTTCAAGAAGAAAACAGCAAAACAACTGTTACAGGTGTTGAAATGTTCCGTAAGCTTCTTGACTATGCTGAAGCTGGAGACAACATCGGTGCACTTCTTCGCGGTGTAGCTCGTGAAGACATCCAACGTGGACAAGTACTTGCTAAACCAGGTACAATCACTCCACACAGCAAATTCAAAGCTGAAGTTTACGTTCTTTCTAAAGAAGAGGGTGGACGTCATACTCCATTCTTCTCTAACTACCGTCCTCAGTTCTACTTCCGTACAACTGACGTAACTGGTATCATCAATCTTCCAGAAGGCGTAGAAATGGTTATGCCTGGAGATAACACTGAAATGATCGTTGAACTTATCTCTACAATCGCTATCGAAGAAGGAACTCGTTTCTCTATTCGTGAAGGCGGACGTACAGTTGGTTCAGGCGTTGTTTCTACAATCACTGAGTAATCGACTCGTTCATTAATGCGGGGTCCCTTATGGGGCCTCGTTTTTTTGTTTCCCCGCTGATTCCATGTATAATAGAACGTATACAAATTTTAGGAGCAGAGCGATGAACGATAACTTCAAGAAAACCAATCGTATTTCAATGCTTCAGCAATTGCTGATTAATGGCAGTGAACAAACCATTATGATTAATGGTGATGACAGGAGTAATCCGCTGCTTTTGTTTTTGCACGGCGGTCCCGGCACGCCTCAAATCGGCTATGCGAGAAAATACCAGAATAAGCTGGAAAAGCATTTCACCGTTGTGAACTGGGATCAGAGAGGGGCGGGTCTCTCTTATTCAAAGGAAATTCCGGGTTCATCTATGACCTTGGATCAGCTGACAGCCGATACCATTCATTTGACCGAACGCTTATGTAAGCAATTCAGCAGGCAAAAAATATATATCGCCGGCTATTCGTGGGGTTCAGTTCTGGCGCTTCATGTTCTTCAAGAGAGACCTGATTTGTATTATGGGTATATCGGTATCAGTCAGGTGGTTAATATTCAAAAGGAAGAAACGGAAGCTTACCGGCTGATGATGGAATGGAGCAGGCAACGCAAACATTTCCTGCTGGAAAAGACGCTGAGCTTTATCGGAGCGCCTCCATGGGAGAAACAGCTGCAGCGAACGTTGTTTCTGCTTTGTATCGAGATGAGGGGAGGGGGCTTTACCCATCATCCGATCGGCGCTCTTAAAGCAGGGGGACGAATGCTGTTTGGTGAACCGTACGGTGTGAGAGGGAGCTTCTTAGCCGCGCGGGGACAAATGTTCAGCCTGAAACACCTGTGGGAGGATCTTATTTTCTTTGATGCCGGAGAATCAGTTTCTTCTATTATAATACCGTGCTGTTTTATGTCAGGGAGATACGATTTGACGGTCCCGGGGACGACGTCTTATGAATATTATCAGAAGGTTGATGCGCCGTATAAAGAATGGCATTGGTTTGAGAACTCAGCCCATTCGCCTCACTTGGAGGAACCGGATCGCTTTGCCGAAGTTGTCAGCCGGTTCGCATCGTTCCATCTCTGAAAGAAAACAGGCATATCCTTGATTAATCATGGTATCACCTGTATAATAATCAAAGTGTGAAAACCACAAGGTTCTTTAAATAAACCTTGCAACATGCGTCTATTTTCTGTATAATAGTGTATGTTGGTCTTTGACTGCGATGAAGTGAGAGGTTGCTGACACACCCGGCCGCTTTGCCATGGCAAGGTGATCAGGTTTTTCTCACGGAGAACTGTCTAACGTGATGTAGGCGAAAAGGAGGGAAAATAATGGCAAAACAAAAAATTCGTATTCGTTTAAAAGCATATGATCATAGAATCCTTGATCAATCTGCAGAGAAGATTGTTGAAACGGCAAAACGTTCTGGTGCCAGCGTATCTGGTCCGATTCCGTTGCCAACTGAAAAATCAGTTTACACAATCCTTCGTGCGGTGCACAAATACAAAGATTCTCGTGAGCAATTTGAAATGCGTACACATAAACGTTTAATCGACATTGTGAACCCAACACCACAAACTGTTGATGCTCTCATGCGATTAGACTTACCATCTGGTGTCGATATCGAAATCAAACTTTAATTCTAAAATATAGAATGATCTTAATAGGAGGTGTGACGAATGACCAAAGGAATCTTAGGAAGAAAAATTGGTATGACGCAAGTATTCGCAGAGAACGGTGATCTTATCCCGGTAACTGTTATTGAAGCAGCTCCAAACGTTGTTCTTCAAAAGAAAACAGCTGAAAATGATGGCTATGAAGCGATCCAGCTTGGTTTTGACGATAAGCGTGAAAAGCTTTCAAACAAACCGGAAAAAGGACACGTTGCAAAAGCGGAAACTGCTCCTAAGCGCTTCGTTAAAGAATTACGCGGCGTGGATATGGATGCGTATGAAATTGGTCAGGAAGTCAAGGTTGAAATTTTCTCTGCAGGAGAAATCGTAGATGTAACAGGAGTATCTAAAGGTAAAGGTTTCCAAGGTGCAATCAAGCGCCACGGACAATCTCGCGGACCTATGTCTCACGGTTCACGCTACCACCGTCGTCCTGGTTCAATGGGACCTGTAGATCCTAACCGTGTATTCAAAGGTAAACTATTACCTGGACGCATGGGCGGAGATCAAATCACTGTCCAAAACCTTGAAATCGTAAAAGTAGATGCTGAGCGCAATCTTCTTTTGATTAAAGGTAACGTACCTGGTGCGAGAAAAACTTTAATCACTGTTAAAAGTGCTGTTAAATCTAAATAAGTCTCTTAGGAAAGGAGGAAATTGATCATGCCAAAAGTAGCATTATACAACCAAAACGGTTCTACTGCTGGTGATATCGAATTAAACGCGTCTGTATTTGGAATTGAGCCAAATGAGAGCGTAGTATTCGACGCTATTCTTATGCAAAGAGCTTCCTTACGTCAAGGATCTCACAAAGTAAAAAATCGTTCTGAAGTACGCGGCGGAGGTCGCAAACCATGGCGTCAAAAAGGTACAGGTCGTGCCCGTCAAGGTTCAATCCGTTCACCGCAATGGCGCGGAGGTGGTGTCGTATTCGGCCCAACACCACGCAGCTATTCTTACAAATTACCTAAAAAAGTTCGCCGCTTGGCAATCAAATCAGTATTGTCTTCTAAAGTGAACGACAACAACATTATTGTTCTTGAAGATCTTACTCTTGATACGGTTAAAACAAAAGAAATGGCAGCTATCCTTAAAGGATTATCTGTTGAGAAAAAAGCTTTAATCGTAACTGCGGATGCAAACGAAGCAGTATCTCTTTCTGCACGCAACATCCCTGGAGTTACAGTTGTTCAAGCTAACGGAATCAACGTGTTAGACGTTGTCAACCACGAGAAGCTTCTGATTACAAAAGCTGCGGTTGAAAAAGTAGAGGAGGTGCTTGCATAATGAAAGATCCTCGTGATGTTCTTAAGCGCCCCGTCATTACTGAACGTTCTGCTGATTTAATGACTGAAAAAAAATATACTTTTGAAGTTGATGTAAGAGCTAACAAAACAGAAGTGAAAGATGCAGTTGAAAGTATCTTTGGAGTGAAAGTTGACAAAGTCAACATCATGAACTACAAAGGGAAATCAAAACGTGTCGGCCGCTACACTGGTATGACTAGCCGTCGCAGAAAAGCGATCGTAAAACTTACTGCAGACAGCAAAGAAATCGAAATTTTTGAAGCTTAATTATCTGTAAAAAGAAGGAGGGAAATTCAAAATGGCGATTAAAAAGTATAAACCGACCTCTAACGGACGTCGTGGCATGACAACTTCAGATTTTGCTGAAATCACGACTGACCAGCCGGAAAAATCCTTGCTTGCGCCCCTTCACAAAAAAGGCGGACGTAACAACCAAGGTAAATTGACTGTACGTCACCAAGGTGGCGGACACAAACGCCAATACCGTGTTATCGACTTCAAACGCGATAAAGATGGTATACCTGGACGCGTTGCTACAGTTGAGTACGATCCAAACCGTTCAGCTAACATTGCACTAATCAACTATGTAGACGGAGAAAAACGTTACATTCTTGCACCAAAAGGAATTCAAGTAGGTACTGAAATCATGTCCGGCCCTGAAGCTGACATCAAAGTAGGTAACGCACTTCCGCTTATCAACATTCCTGTTGGTACAGTTGTGCATAACATTGAATTAAAACCTGGTAAAGGCGGACAGCTTGTACGTTCAGCTGGTACATCTGCTCAGGTTCTTGGTAAAGAAGGCAAATACGTTCTTGTACGTCTTAACTCTGGTGAAGTTCGCATGATCCTTTCTGCTTGCCGCGCTTCTATCGGTCAAGTAGGTAACGAGCAGCACGAACTTATCAACGTTGGTAAAGCAGGACGCTCTCGCTGGAAAGGCATCCGCCCTACAGTCCGCGGTTCTGTAATGAACCCTAACGATCACCCGCACGGTGGTGGTGAAGGTCGCGCGCCAATCGGACGTAAATCACCAATGTCTCCTTGGGGCAAACCGACTCTTGGATTCAAGACACGTAAGAAAAAGAACAAATCTGATAAATTTATCGTACGTCGTCGTAAAAATAAATAACGGGGTTGTCTACGGTTCATTTCGGACCGTAGTGCAATCACGAAGGGAGGTTCCAAAATGGCTCGCAGCTTGAAAAAAGGACCATTTGTCGATGGACACTTGATGACAAAAATCGAGAAATTAAATGAAACGGACAAGAAACAAGTTGTAAAAACTTGGTCTCGCCGTTCAACTATTTTCCCACAATTTATCGGTCACACTATCGCAGTATATGACGGACGTAAACACGTGCCTGTATTCATTTCTGAAGACATGGTAGGCCACAAGTTGGGCGAATTCGCACCGACTCGTACTTACAAAGGCCACGCCAGTGACGATAAAAAAACAAGACGCTAAGAGAGGAGGCTTTTAAATGCAAGCTAAAGCTGTTGCAAGAACAGTCCGTATTGCTCCTCGTAAAGCACGTCTAGTAATGGACCTGATTCGAGGTAAGCAAGTAGGCGAAGCAGTATCTATCCTGAACTTAACTCCGAGAGCTGCTTCTCCGATCATCGAAAAAGTTTTAAAATCTGCTATCGCAAATGCTGAGCACAACTACGAGATGGACGCTAACAATCTGGTTATTTCTCAGGCATTTGTTGACGAAGGCCCAACGTTAAAAAGATTCCGCCCGCGTGCTATGGGACGTGCGAGCCAAATCAACAAACGTACGAGCCACATTACAATCGTTGTATCAGAAAAGAAGGAGGGATAAGTAGTGGGTCAAAAGGTAAATCCAGTCGGTCTTCGTATCGGAGTCATTCGTGATTGGGAATCTAAGTGGTACGCTGGTAAAGATTACGCTGACTTCCTGCACGAAGATTTAAAAATTCGTGAATTCATTAGCAAACGCCTTTCTGACGCTTCTGTTTCTAAAGTAGAAATCGAGCGCGCAGCAAACCGCGTTAACATTACGATCCACACTGCTAAGCCTGGTATGGTAATCGGTAAAGGCGGATCTGAAGTTGAAGCACTTCGTAAAGCCCTTAACAGCCTTACTGGCAAGCGTGTACACATTAACATTCTTGAAATCAAAAGAGCAGATCTTGATGCTCAGCTTGTAGCTGACAACATCGCTCGTCAACTAGAAAACCGTATTTCTTTCCGCCGTGCGCAGAAACAACAAATCCAACGCACTATGCGTGCTGGAGCACAAGGTGTGAAAACAATGGTTTCCGGCCGTCTTGGCGGAGCTGACATTGCTCGTTCTGAATACTACAGTGAAGGAACTGTTCCATTGCACACTTTACGTGCTGACATCGACTATGCAACATCTGAAGCTGACACAACTTACGGTAAGCTTGGTGTAAAAGTCTGGATCTATCGTGGAGAGGTTCTTCCTACTAAGAAGAAAACTGAGGAAGGAGGAAAATAATATGTTATTACCAAAACGCGTTAAATATCGCAGAGAGCATCGCGGAAAAATGCGCGGTCGCGCTAAAGGCGGTACTGAAGTACATTTTGGTGAGTACGGTATCCAGGCTCTTGAAGCTTCTTGGATCACAAACCGCCAAATCGAAGCTGCACGTATTGCGATGACTCGTTACATGAAACGTGGCGGTAAAGTTTGGATTAAAATTTTCCCTTCAAAACCTTACACTGCTAAACCGCTTGAGGTACGGATGGGTTCCGGTAAAGGGGCTCCTGAAGGCTGGGTAGCTGTTGTAAAACCGGGCAAAGTTTTATTTGAAATTTCTGGTGTGTCTGAAGAGGTAGCTCGTGAAGCTCTTCGTCTTGCATCTCACAAATTGCCAATTAAAACGAAGTTCGTAAAACGTGAAGAAATTGGTGGTGAATCAAATGAAAGCTAATGAAATTCGTGACCTTACCACTGCTGAAATTGAACAAAAAGTAAAGTCTCTTAAAGAAGAACTTTTCAATCTTCGCTTTCAATTAGCGACAGGACAACTTGAAAATACTGCTCGCATTCGTGAAGTGCGCAAAGCTATCGCGCGCATGAAAACTGTGATTCGTGAAAGAGAAATTGCTGCCAACAAATAATCACTGAGGGGAGGTCGTGAGCATGAGCGAACGTAACCAACGCAAAGTTTACCAAGGCCGTGTTGTTTCTGACAAAATGGATAAAACCATCACTGTTGTTGTTGAAACATACAAAAAGGATCCTATTTACGGTAAACGCGTAAAATACTCAAAGAAATTCAAAGCACATGATGAAAATAACCAAGCTAAAATCGGAGACATCGTAAAGATCATGGAAACTCGTCCATTATCTGCAACTAAGCGTTTTCGTCTAGTAGAAGTTGTCGAAGAAGCTGTTATTATCTAATAAAGTTCGGAATTCTTTTTCCGAAGGGAGGTAACAAATAATGATTCAACAAGAGACTCGTTTAAAAGTTGCTGACAACTCCGGTGCGCGTGAGGTACTTACTATTAAAGTTCTTGGCGGTTCTGGACGTAAAACGGCTAACATTGGTGATGTAATTGTTTGCACGGTTAAACAAGCAACACCAGGAGGCGTTGTCAAAAAAGGTGAAGTCGTAAGAGCTGTTATCGTTCGCACAAAAAGCGGAGCACGCAGAACTGACGGATCATACATCAGCTTCGATGAGAATGCATGTGTTATCATCCGTGACGACAAGAGCCCGCGTGGAACTCGTATCTTCGGACCGGTTGCCCGTGAATTACGTGAAAACAACTTCATGAAAATTGTTTCTCTGGCTCCAGAAGTTATCTAATGAAATAAATGCCTTACTCAAGGAGGTGCGATCAGGATGCATGTGAAAAAAGGCGATAAAGTAATGGTTATCTCTGGTAAAGATAAAGGCAAACAAGGTACGATCCTTGCTGCTTTCCCTAAAAAGGACCGCGTTCTAGTTGAGGGCGTAAACATGGTGAAGAAGCACTCTAAACCAACTCAAGCAAACCCTCAAGGCGGTATTTCTAATCAAGAGGCGCCAATTCATGTATCAAACGTTATGCCGCTCGATCCTAAAACAGGTGAAGTGACTCGCGTAGGATACAAAGTGGAAGATGGCAAAAAAGTTCGTGTTGCAAAAAAATCTGGGCAAGTCTTAGATAAATAGTATTTAAAGGAAGGGAGGTCTATCTCATGAACCGCCTTAAAGAAAAGTACAATAAAGAAATTTCACCTGCTTTAATGACGAAGTTCAACTACGACTCTGTTATGCAGGTGCCAAAAATCGAAAAAATCGTAATCAACATGGGTGTCGGTGATGCTGTTCAAAACGCAAAAGCAATCGACAGTGCTGTTGAAGAATTAACGTTTATCGCAGGTCAAAAACCTGTCGTTACTCGTGCGAAGAAATCAATTGCTGGATTCCGTCTTCGTGAGGGAATGCCTATCGGTGCGAAAGTAACTCTTCGCGGAGAGCGCATGTATGATTTCCTTGATAAACTTATTTCTGTATCTTTACCGCGTGTACGTGACTTCCGCGGGATTTCTAAGAAATCTTTCGACGGTCGCGGAAACTACACTCTTGGTATCAAAGAACAGTTAATCTTCCCTGAAATTGACTACGATAAAGTAACAAAGGTTCGCGGAATGGACATCGTTATCGTAACGACTGCTAACTCTGACGAAGAGGCTCGTGAGCTATTAACTCAAGTAGGTATGCCGTTCCAGAAATAATCAATGAAAGGGAGGCGAAATCGTGGCTAAAAAGTCAATGATTGCGAAACAACAACGTACACCAAAGTTTAAAGTGCAAGAGTACACTCGCTGTGAACGCTGCGGACGTCCGCACTCAGTCATTCGTAAATTTAAACTTTGCCGTATTTGTTTCCGTGAGCTTGCATATAAAGGACAAATTCCTGGCGTGAAAAAAGCCAGCTGGTAATCCCCAAGAATGGGAAGGAGGTAATTATATAATGGTTATGACAGATCCAATTGCAGATATGCTGACTCGTATTCGCAATGCAAACATGGTACGTCATGAGAAGCTTGAAATTCCTGCTTCTAAATTGAAAAGAGAAATTGCTGACATTTTAAAGCGTGAAGGTTTCATTCGTGACGTTGAGTTCGTAGAAGACAGCAAACAAGGTATCATCCGCGTTTTCTTGAAATACGGACAAAACAACGAGCGCGTTATCACTGGTCTTAAAAGAATCAGCAAACCAGGTTTGCGTGTATACGCTAAATCAAATGAAGTACCTCGCGTACTTAACGGTCTTGGAATCGCGATTATTTCTACATCACAAGGTGTTTTAACGGACAAAGAAGCCCGTGCAAAACAAGCTGGTGGAGAAGTTCTAGCATACGTTTGGTAAGAAGTTTAACAAGAATGGAGGTGTTTTAGTATGTCTCGTGTAGGAAAAAAACTGCTTGAGATCCCTTCTGGAGTTACAGTAACGCTGAACGAAGGCAACACTGTAGCTGTAAAAGGACCAAAAGGAGAATTAACTCGTACTTTCCATCCTGATATGGAAATCAAAATTGAGGACAACGTGCTTACAGTTACTCGTCCTTCTGATCACAAAGAGCACCGTGCGCTGCATGGTACGACTCGCAGTCTGCTTGGAAACATGGTTGAAGGCGTATCTAAAGGATTTGAAAGAGGTTTGGAATTAGTCGGTGTCGGTTATCGTGCGGCTAAATCCGGAAACAAACTTGTTTTAAACGTTGGATACTCTCACCCTGTTGAGATCGTTCCTGAAGAGGGCATCGAAATCGAAGTTCCTTCTCAAACTAAAGTAGTTGTAAAAGGTACAGACAAAGAGCGTGTAGGAGCTATCGCTGCTAACATCCGCGCTGTACGTTCTCCAGAGCCTTACAAAGGTAAAGGAATCCGCTACGAAGGTGAAGTTGTTCGCCGTAAAGAGGGTAAGTCTGCTAAGTAAGACCGCTTAAAGTGAAGAAAGGAGTGACCTAAGGATGATTACGAAAACTAGCAAAAATGCTGCTCGTCAAAAAAGACATGCCCGTGTTCGTGCTAAACTTTCAGGCACAGCTGAAAGACCTCGTCTGAATGTGTTCCGTTCAAACAAACACATTTATGCTCAAATCATCGATGATGTAAATGGCGTTACACTTGCTAGTGCCTCTACTCTCGATAAAGATTTGAACGTGGAAAGCACTGGTGACAGCGCTGCTGCTGCTAAAGTCGGTGAACTCGTTGCGAAACGCGCTTCTGAGAAAGGTGTTTCTGACGTAGTATTTGACCGCGGCGGATACTTATACCATGGACGTGTAAAAGCTCTGGCCGATGCAGCTCGTGAAGCCGGACTGAAATTTTAATAAAAAAAGGAGGGACACATGATTATGCGTCGTATTGACCCAAGCAAATTAGAGTTAGAAGAACGCTTAGTTACGGTTAACCGCGTAGCGAAAGTTGTTAAAGGTGGTCGTCGTTTCCGTTTCGCAGCTCTAGTCGTTGTCGGTGACAAAAACGGTCACGTAGGTTTCGGTACTGGTAAAGCACAAGAAGTACCTGAAGCAATCCGCAAAGCTGTTGAAGATGCGAAAAAGAATTTGATTGAAGTACCAATGGTTGGAACTACGATTCCACACGAAATCATCGGACGTTTCGGTGCAGGCAATATCTTGTTGAAACCTGCTTCTGAAGGTACTGGAGTTATCGCTGGAGGCCCTGTACGTGCGGTACTTGAGCTTGCTGGCGTTGCTGATATCCTTTCTAAGTCTTTAGGTTCTAACACACCGATCAACATGATCCGTGCAACACTTCAAGGTTTAAGTGAGCTTAAACGTGCTGAAGAGGTTGCGAAGCTTCGTGGAAAATCTGTAGAAGAACTGTTAGGATAAGGAGGGAACATTAATGGCTAAATTAGAAATTACCCTCAAACGCAGTGTAATCGGTCGCCCGGAAGATCAGCGCGTTACTGTAAGAACACTTGGTTTAAAGAAAACAAACCAAACTGTCGTTCATGAAGATAACGCTGCGATCCGCGGTATGATTAATAAAGTATCTCATCTAGTTTCTGTTAAAGAACAATAAAAATAAATTATAGGCTAAGGAGGTGTCCTAATGAAACTTCATGAATTAAAGCCTTCAGAAGGTTCACGTAAAGTACGCAATCGCGTAGGTCGTGGTATTGGTTCTGGTAACGGTAAAACAGCTGGTAAAGGTCACAAAGGTCAAAACGCTCGTTCTGGCGGCGGTGTACGCCCTGGATTCGAGGGGGGACAAATGCCTTTATTCCAACGTCTTCCTAAACGCGGTTTTACAAACATCAACCGTAAGGATTACGCTATTGTGAACGTAGACAAATTGAACGGTTTTGCGGAAGGAACGGAAGTCACTCCTGAACTTCTTCTTGAGACTGGTGTTATTAGCAAACTTAATGCAGGAGTAAAGATTCTTGGCAACGGTAAATTAGAGAAAAAATTAACTGTAAAAGCCAATAAATTCTCTGCTTCTGCGAAAGAAGCTGTTGAAGCTGCTGGCGGTACAGCTGAGGTGATCTAACTTGTTTAAGACAATCTCCAACTTTATGCGTGTGAGTGATATTCGGAATAAAATCATTTTTACATTACTCATGCTTATCGTCTTTCGCATAGGTGCATTTATCCCTGTGCCATATGTAAATGCTCAGGCGTTGCAGACACAAAGTTCGATGGGGGTTTTTGATCTCCTTAATACATTTGGCGGCGGTGCGCTTTATCAGTTCTCCATTTTTGCGATGGGAATTACGCCTTACATCACTGCTTCAATCATCATTCAGCTGCTTCAGATGGATGTTGTGCCGAAGTTTACCGAGTGGTCTAAGCAAGGTGAAGTCGGCCGCCGTAAATTAGCTCAGTTCACGAGATATTTTACGATTGTGCTTGGTTTTATCCAGGCATTAGGTATGTCTTACGGGTTTAACAACCTGGCAAACGGTATGCTGATTGAAAAATCCGGCATATCGACATATCTGATTATTGCTTTAGTACTCACTGGAGGAACTGCTTTTTTAATGTGGCTGGGAGAACAAATTACTTCCAATGGAGTAGGTAACGGAATTTCGATCATCATCTTCGCGGGGATTGTGGCTAGTATTCCGAAAACTGTTGGGCAGATTTATGAGACTCAATTTGTCGGCAGCAGCGATCAGCTGTTTATTCATATTGTAAAAATCGCCTTACTGGTGATTGCGATTTTGGCCGTTATTGTTGGTGTTATTTTCATTCAGCAGGCCGTACGCAAAATCGCGATTCAATATGCAAAAGGGCAAGGTCGTTCACCTGTTGGCGGAGGCCAGTCAACTCACCTTCCGCTTAAAGTGAATCCGGCAGGGGTTATTCCGGTAATCTTTGCGGTTGCGTTTCTTATTACGCCGCGTACTATCGCGTCATTTTTCGGAGAAAACAATGTGACAAAGTGGATTCAAGCCAACTTTGACAATACACATCCGGTGGGCATGGCGGTTTATGTCGCATTAATTATCGCCTTTACGTACTTCTATGCTTTTGTGCAGGTAAACCCTGAACAAATGGCTGATAACCTTAAAAAACAGGGTGGCTATATCCCGGGGGTTCGTCCAGGGAAAATGACTCAAGATAGAATTACGAGCATTTTGTATCGACTTACGTTTGTGGGTTCTATATTCTTAGCCGTGATTTCCATTCTTCCTATCTTTTTCATTCAATTCGCTGGATTGCCTCAAAGTGCACAGATTGGCGGAACATCATTGTTAATTGTCGTCGGGGTAGCCTTGGAGACAATGAAGCAGCTGGAGAGCCAGTTAGTGAAACGTAATTACCGAGGATTTATGAAAAATTAGAGGACTGGTTTTAACCATTCCTCTAAATAAGAGAGGACGGGGGAAATCCGAATGAACTTAGTCTTAATGGGACTTCCTGGAGCCGGTAAAGGCACACAGGGAGAACGAATTGTTGAGGATTATGGGATACCTCATATCTCAACGGGAGATATGTTCCGTGCTGCTATGAAAGAAGAAACACCACTCGGACTCGAAGCAAAGTCTTATATTGATAAAGGCGAGCTCGTACCGGACGAAGTCACAATCGGCATTGTCAAAGAAAGACTCGGCAAAGATGATTGTGAAAGAGGTTTTCTTCTGGACGGATTTCCGCGAACAGTCGCTCAGGCTGAAGCTCTTGAAAACATTCTTGAGGAATACGGCAAGCCGATTGATTATGTCATTAACATTAAAGTAGACAAAGACTCTTTAATGGAACGTTTGACTGGACGCAGAATTTGCAGTGTTTGCGGCACAACCTATCATTTGGTTTTCAATCCGCCGAAAACGCCGGGTGTTTGTGATAAAGACGGAGGAGACCTTTATCAACGGGCAGATGATAATGAGGAAACCGTCTCAAAACGGCTTGAGGTCAACATGAAGCAGACTCAGCCTTTACTCGATTTTTATTCTGAGAAAGGGTATCTTGTCAACGTCAATGGCCAGCAGGACATTAACGACGTGTACAAAGATGTGAAAGAGCTTCTTGGAGGATTGAGCAAATGATTATCTGTAAGACCCCTCGTGAGCTTGGCATCATGCGGGAAGCAGGGCGAATCGTGGCTTTGACTCATGAAGAGATGAAAAAGCACATTAAACCAGGAATCTCGACAAAAGAATTGGATCAAATTGCCGAACGTTTTATTGAGAAGCAGGGTGCAATCCCATCTTTTAAGGGGTATAATGGGTTTCGCGGGAGCATCTGTGTATCAGTTAATGAAGAACTCGTTCACGGAATACCCGGTAAAAGGGTTTTGCGTGACGGTGACATTATCAGCATTGATATCGGTGCTAAATTAAATGGTTATCATGGTGACTCTGCTTGGACATATCCGGTAGGAAACATCAGTGATGATGATAAACGACTGCTGGAAGTGACAGAGGAGTCTTTATATAAAGGCTTGAAGGAAGCAAAACCAGGTGAACGTTTGTCGAATATTTCCCACGCAATACAAACGTATGTCGAAAATGAGCAGTTTTCAGTTGTTAGGGAGTATGTCGGACATGGTGTTGGTCAAGACTTGCATGAGGATCCGCAAATTCCTCATTACGGTCCGCCAAACAAAGGACCTAGGCTGAAGCCTGGTATGGTTCTCGCTATAGAACCGATGGTTAACGCTGGCAGCCGATATGTGAAAACATTGGCTGATAACTGGACGGTTGTAACGGTAGATGGGAAAAAGTGTGCTCATTTTGAACATACGATTGCGATTACGGAAACGGGTTTTGATATACTGACAAAAGTCTAGATGATGAAATGAATTCCTTGACACATGTTTTTCATTCCGCACCTGGGCAGATTGTAGGTTTACAATTGGTCGGAAGAAAAACCGGCTAGCTGCTGTCATCGGAATGAAGATTCATCATCGTGTACTAAAGCAGACGGAGAAAAGCGTACATTTCATTCTCCTTAGAAAAAGAATATCAATCATTTACCCTTTATGATTGCGTATCTCCGGAAGTTCAGAACAGTATAAACGAAACAGGGCG
This sequence comes from Bacillus sp. JNUCC-21, assembly GCF_041222765.1. NCBI lineage: Bacteria > Bacillati > Bacillota > Bacilli > Caryophanales > Bacillaceae > Bacillus > Bacillus sp. JNUCC-21. The sequence goes on from NZ_CP166019.1 coordinate 148,074, forward strand.
TGTGACAAACGGATAACTGAGATTTTCTCTTTTGAAATTTGTCAGAGAGCAAGTTACTGATTTGAAGAAGGGAGAACACTTGAATGGCGAAAGACGATGTAATTGAAGTGGAAGGTACGATTGTCGAAACACTGCCAAACGCGATGTTCAAAGTTGAACTCGAAAATGGCCATACGGTTTTGGCTCACGTATCTGGTAAAATCCGCATGCACTTCATTCGCATTTTACCTGGAGACAAAGTTACGGTAGAATTATCTCCATATGACTTAACTCGTGGCAGGATTACGTACCGTTACAAATAAAGCACTCCGGAAACTGAAGGAGGTTGGAAACACATGAAAGTGAGACCATCAGTTAAACCAATCTGCGAGAAATGTAAAGTTATTCGCAGAAAAGGAAAAGTAATGGTGATCTGTGAAAATCCAAAGCATAAACAAAAACAAGGATAATTAATAAGGAGGTGCCCAGAGAATGGCTCGTATTGCTGGTGTAGATATCCCACGTGACAAACGTGTTGTTATTTCTTTAACATATGTCTTCGGAATTGGCCGCACAACGGCTCAGCAAGTCTTGAAAGAGGCTGGTGTTTCTGAAGATACTCGTGTGCGTGATCTTACTGAAGAAGAACTTGGTAAAATCCGTGATGTTATTGACAAACTGAAAGTAGAAGGTGACCTTCGCCGTGAAGTTTCTCTTAACATCAAGCGTCTGATCGAAATCGGAAGCTACCGCGGAATCCGCCATCGCAGAGGTTTGCCTGTTCGCGGACAAAACTCTAAAAACAATGCGCGTACTCGTAAAGGTCCGCGTCGTACTGTAGCTAACAAGAAAAAATAAGTAAGGGAGGTACCTAAACAATGGCTGCTGCTCGTAAACAAAACACGCGTAAACGTCGCGTGAAAAAGAATATTGAGTCAGGAATCGCTCATATTCGTTCAACTTTCAACAACACGATCGTTACGATCACTGATACTCATGGTAATGCTCTTTCTTGGTCAAGTGCCGGAGCTCTAGGATTCAGAGGTTCTCGTAAATCTACTCCTTTTGCTGCGCAAATGGCTGCTGAAACAGCTGCTAAAGGTTCAATCGAACACGGACTTAAAACTCTTGAAGTAACTGTTAAAGGACCAGGTTCTGGCCGTGAAGCTGCAATCCGTGCTTTACAAGCTGCCGGACTTGAAGTTACAGCTATCAGAGACGTAACTCCTGTTCCTCATAATGGATGCCGTCCACCAAAACGTCGCCGCGTGTAATTTGTTTGTATAGATTTTGTGTCCCTGTCAATAATGGGTTATGATACAGTTATTTATGAAACGAATGCACCGACTCGTTGCCTGAGCACATACGGGACTAAACAATGGGGAATTTCGGATGGAATCTCATATGATTCTATTCGAGGTTTCGACGTTTTGAAGGAGGGTTTTAAGTAATGATCGAGATTGAAAAACCAAAAATCGAAACGGTTGAAATCAGCGACGATGCCAAATTTGGTAAGTTTGTCGTAGAGCCGCTTGAGCGTGGATATGGTACAACTCTGGGTAACTCCTTACGTCGTATCCTCTTATCCTCACTCCCTGGTGCCGCTGTAACATCGATCCAGATAGATGGTGTACTGCACGAATTCTCGACAATCGAAGGCGTTGTGGAAGATGTTACAACGATAATCTTGCACATTAAAAAGCTTGCATTGAAAATCTACTCTGATGAAGAGAAGACGCTTGAAATTGATGTACAGGGCGAAGGAACTGTCACAGCAGCTGATATTACACACGACAGCGATGTTGAAATCCTTAATCCGGATCTTCATATCGCGACTCTTGGTGAGAATGCGAGTTTCCGAGTTCGCCTTACTGCACAAAGAGGACGTGGGTATACACCTGCTGATTCGAACAAAAGAGACGATCAGCCAATCGGCGTGATTCCGATCGATTCAATCTTTACGCCAGTTTCTCGTTTATCTTATCAGGTAGAAAACACTCGTGTAGGCCAGGTTGCAAACTATGACAAACTTACACTTGATGTTTGGACTGACGGAAGCACTGGACCGAAGGAAGCAATTGCTCTCGGTTCAAAGATTTTAACTGAACACCTTAATATATTCGTTGGTTTAACTGACGAAGCTCAGCATGCTGAAATCATGGTTGAAAAAGAAGAGGATCAAAAAGAAAAAGTTCTTGAAATGACGATTGAGGAACTTGACCTTTCTGTCCGTTCTTACAACTGCTTGAAGCGTGCGGGCATTAACACGGTTCAAGAACTTGCGAACAAGACGGAAGAAGATATGATGAAAGTTCGCAACCTGGGACGCAAATCACTTGAAGAAGTGAAAGCGAAACTAGAAGAACTTGGACTCGGCCTTCGCAAAGACGATTGATCTAGTTTCCATGTGAACTAGGATTTTCGTGTGTTTTTTATTTAGAAACAGCATTCCATTAAAGGAGGGGACATCACATGTCATACAGAAAACTAGGACGTACGAGTTCACAGCGTAAAGCTATGCTTCGTGATCTTACAACAGATTTGATCATCAACGAAAGAATTGAAACAACTGAAACACGTGCGAAAGAACTTCGCTCTGTTGTTGAAAAGATGATCACTCTTGGTAAGCGCGGTGACTTGCATGCTCGTCGTCAAGCTGCTGCATACATTCGCAACGAGGTTGCTAATGAGGAAAATAACCAAGATGCACTTCAAAAATTGTTCTCTGACATTGCAACTCGTTACGAGGAGCGCCAAGGCGGATACACACGTATTATGAAGCTTGGTCCTCGCCGTGGTGACGGTGCACCAATGGCAATCATCGAATTGGTTTAATCACATATTTTTGTGTATCTAAAGAAGGGCGGGACAGTTTCTAACTGGATCTATGCCCTTTTTTTAGATATCAGAACTTTTTATCATGAGACAGAAAAGCAGAGCTATAGCTGAGAGGAGGTCAGGCGCCCGTGGATCAAAAACAGCTTATATCCGTAAAAGACATTCTATTCCGCTACCGCAAAGATGCAGAAAGACCGGCGCTGGACGGTGTGAGTCTGGAGGTATACGAAGGAGAATGGCTTGCTATCGTAGGCCACAACGGTTCAGGGAAGTCGACTTTGGCCAGAGCGCTGAACGGACTGATTTTGCCTGAGGCCGGAGAAATTGAAGTCGGCGGCATCAAACTGACTGAGGATACCGTGTGGGATGTGCGAAAAAAAATAGGGATGGTCTTTCAGAATCCCGATAACCAATTTGTCGGAACGACTGTTCGCGATGATGTGGCTTTTGGTTTAGAAAACAATGGTGTTCCGCGCGAAGAAATGATTGAGAGAGTAGATTGGGCTGTCACACAAGTCAATATGCAGGATTTTCTTGATCAAGAGCCGCACCATCTCTCCGGAGGTCAAAAACAAAGAGTGGCGATCGCGGGGATTATTGCCGCGCGTCCTGATATTATGATTTTGGATGAAGCGACATCCATGCTTGACCCGATTGGGAGAGAAGAAGTCCTTGATACTGTCAGACGCTTAAAAGATCAGGGCATGGCCACCGTCATTTCGATAACACATGACCTGGAAGAAGCCGCAAGGGCGGACAGGATCATTGTGATGAACGGCGGCAGGAAATATGCAGAGGGCACGCCTGAAGAGATTTTTAAATTAAACGAAGACTTGGTTCGCATCGGTCTTGATTTGCCTTTCTCATTCCAGCTCAGCCTGCTTTTGAAAGAAAGCGGACTGGCGTTAACGAAAAACCATCTGACTCAGGAAGGGCTGGTGAATGAGCTGTGGACATTAAAATCAAAGATGTAGAACACCGCTATCAAATGAAGACACCGTTTGAACGGCTGGCTCTGTATGATATCAATGCCGTGATAAAAGAGGGCAGCTACGTTGCCGTCATCGGGCATACAGGGTCGGGCAAATCGACGCTCCTGCAGCATTTAAACGGTTTGCTGAAACCGACTAAAGGACAGCTTGAACTCGGGAGCACGATTCTGGCAGCCGGTAAAAAGAATAAAGACCTTAAGACTTTGCGAAAAAAAGTCGGAATCGTTTTCCAATTTCCCGAACATCAGCTGTTTGAAGAGACTGTGCTGAAGGACATCGCATTCGGACCGATGAATTTCGGTGTAAAAAAAGAAGACGCTGAACGGAAAGCAAAAGAAATGCTGGGGCTTGTGGGCCTTCCGGAAGACATTTTGGATCGTTCACCATTTGAGCTCAGCGGCGGCCAGATGCGCAGAGTGGCGATTGCCGGCGTTCTCGCGATGGAGCCGGAAGTGCTGGTTTTGGATGAACCGACGGCCGGTCTTGATCCGAGAGGGCGCCAGGACATTATGGACATGTTCTATGCGCTTCATCAGCGGGGAAACCTGACTACCGTTCTCGTCACCCATAGCATGGAGGACGCCGCCCGCTATGCTGACGAAATGATCGTCATGCACAAAGGAACCATTAAAGCGACGGGGAGTCCGCGTGACTTGTTTGTAAAAGGTGAAGAGATGGCCGAAATGGGACTGGATCTTCCTGAATCGGTGAAGTTTCAGAGACGGCTTGAGAAGGCTCTCGGAGTCAAGTATGAAAAACCCATGCTGACCCTGCAGGATGCCGCCAGTGAAATTAAGGCTTTCTTTCAGGAGGAAAAGGACCAATGATGGACAGCATGATTATCGGAAAGTATGTTCCCGGATCATCGCTTATTCACCGATTGGACCCGCGAACAAAACTTGTCAGCATTTTTCTTTTTGTATGTATCGTCTTTTTGGCAAACAACGTACAGACGTATGCTTTGCTCGGTTTGTTTACATTCGGGGTGATCGCCTTGACTCGCGTGCCGTTCAGCTTTTTGCTGAAGGGGCTTAAGCCGATTATCTGGATTGTGGCGTTTACCTTTTTATTACACATTTTCATGACGCATGAAGGATCTGTCATTTTTCAGCTTGGCTGGTTTAAAGTGTATGAGGGCGGACTTATACAGGGGATTTTTATCTCCCTCCGTTTCGTTTACCTTATCTTTATGACGACGCTGCTGACGCTGACAACAACGCCGATTGAAATAACGGATGGAATGGAGCAGCTCCTGAATCCTTTTAAAAAGGTGAAGCTGCCCGTACACGAACTCGCATTGATGATGTCGATATCATTGCGATTTATCCCGACATTGATGGAAGAGACAGATAAAATCATGAAGGCGCAAATGGCGAGGGGTGCGGACTTTACAAGCGGCCCGGTGAAAGACAGAATCAAAGCGGTTGTTCCGCTGCTTGTCCCGCTGTTTGTCAGCGCCTTTAAACGCGCGGAAGAGCTCGCGGTCGCCATGGAGGCGAGAGGCTACCAGGGCGGTGAGGGGAGAACGAAATACAGAAAGCTCGTCTGGACCGGAAAGGATACCGGAGCTATTCTGCTCATCATCGTATTAGCCGTGTTATTGTTTTTCTTAAGAAGTTAGAGGTGCTGCTGAATGAGAGTGAAATGTACCATTGCTTATGACGGGCATTTATTTAACGGATATCAGGTTCAGCCTGGAAAACGGACCGTTCAAAGTGAATTGGAAAAAGCGCTGGCCGTCATCCATAAAACGGACGGCAGAGTGCCTGTGTACTCATCCGGCCGCACGGACAGCGATGTTCATGCTGCCGGGCAGGTCATTCATTTTGATACGCCGCTGTCCATCCCGGGTGAGAAATGGCCGTTTGCGCTCAATGCCCTGCTGCCTGATGATATTGCCGTCAAAACAGCAGAGATTGCGGATGATGGGTTCCATGCACGATTTAGCGCGGTCCAAAAGGAATATCGCTACTTTGTATATACGGAGAAACACCCGGACGTATTTAAACGACATTACGCTTACCATTTTGCATATCCGCTTAATGTGCAGAAAATGAGGGAAGCTTCAAGGCACCTCGTCGGGACACATGATTTCACAAGCTTTTGCGCGGCTGATACCGCGGTTCAGGATAAAGTCAGAACGATTTACGAGCTGGATTGGACTGAGACCGGAGACGGCCTGCAGATGCGGATCACCGGAAACGGTTTTCTCTATAATATGGTCAGAATCATTGCCGGAACGTTATTGGATACAGGAGCTGGAAAATTTTCTCCCGATGATGTAAAAGCAATGCTCGAAGCGAAAGATCGCGAAGCCGCGGGGCGCACCGCACCGGGGCACGGGCTGTATTTATGGAGCGTTTGCTATGACAACTAAACCAGGTGTAACATTTTCTTGACAGAGTCTGCATAAAGTTATAAGATATCATATGGTATGTATTTCAACCCCACGATAAGCCCCGGAACTTATTGTGTTGTGAAATAGAACGTAATCGAAGATTATTGAAAATGACAGATCATTTAGGAGGGAAATTCAATGCGTACAACACCTATGGCTAACGCAAGTACTATTGAACGCAAGTGGTTAGTTGTTGATGCTGCTGGCAAGACTTTAGGACGTCTTTCTACAGAAGTTGCATCTATCCTTCGCGGGAAACACAAACCGACTTACACACCGCACGTTGATACTGGAGATCATGTGATCATCATCAACGCTGAAAAAATCGAGTTAACTGGTAAAAAGTTAACTGACAAAATCTACTACCGTCACACTCAACATCCAGGCGGATTAAAATCAAGAACTGCTCTTGAAATGCGTACAAACTACCCTGAGAAAATGCTTGAGCTTGCTATCAAAGGCATGCTTCCAAAAGGTTCTCTAGGTCGTCAAATGTTCAAGAAATTGAACGTATACCGTGGTTCTGAGCATCCACATGAAGCACAAAAACCTGAAGTCTACGAACTTCGCGGTTAATTAAAAAGGAGGTTACCAATTTGGCACAGGTTCAATATTACGGTACTGGCCGTCGTAAAAGTTCTGTAGCGCGTGTGCGCTTAGTTCCAGGTGAAGGTCGTATCGTCGTTAATAATCGTGAAATCAGCGAGCACATTCCATCTCCAGCTCTAATCGAAGATATCAAACAACCATTAACTTTAACTGAAACAGCTGGTACTTATGATGTTTTAGTAAACGTACATGGAGGCGGCTTATCTGGTCAAGCTGGAGCAATCCGTCATGGTATCGCTCGTGCTTTGCTTGAAGCAGATCCAGAATACCGTGCAACACTTAAACGTGCTGGTCTTCTGACTCGTGACGCTCGTATGAAAGAACGTAAAAAATACGGTCTTAAAGGCGCTCGTCGTGCACCTCAGTTCTCAAAACGTTAATCGTTTTGGATGGCAAAAACCACAACTTCTTGGTTGTGGTTTTTTTGTATTTTTTTCTCATATTCAAGAGGTTATCCGATGTTTTTCTAGAATTGTTTGTTATACTCTATTCATTACCAATAAGGAGCGCAGTTATAATGAATAAGTTAGTCATACATAACAGCAAGGCATGGGATAAAAAAGTCGAAACAGGCAATGAATGGACGGTTGCGGTTGATTCTCATACGATTGGTGAAGCGAAAAAAGGCAATTGGAGCATCAGAATGACCCCCGGAAAAGATGTGCCGGCGGATTGGTTTCCGCCCATAGACGGTCTGAAGGTTCTTTGTCTCGCTTCAGGAGGAGGACAGCAAGGGCCGGTCCTTGCTGCTGCAGGAGCGGACGTGACCATCTTTGACAATTCGGAAAAACAGCTTGCGCAAGACAGAATGGTTGCCGAGCGGGACGATCTTACGCTTCGGACTGTCAAAGGCAGCATGAATGATCTGAGCTGTTTTGATGATGAGTCATTTGATTTTATCGTGCACCCGGTATCGAATTGCTTTGTTGATACGGTTCTTCCGGTATGGAAAGAAGCTCATCGCGTATTGAAAAAAGGCGGGTCTTTAGTCTCCGGTTTTGTAAATCCCGTCGTGTTCTTATTTGATATGGATTTAGAGCAGGAAGGCGTACTAAAAGTAAAGTATTCCATTCCGTTTTCGGATGAAAAAGACCTGAGTAAGAAAAAGGTAAAGGAACTTATTGATAATCATGAAGCGCTTGAATTCGGCCATACGCTGGAGGATCAAATTAAAGGTCAGATTGACGCAGGCTTCATGGTTGCCGGTTTTTACGAGGACAAAGGCGGCCTCGTGCTGGATGAATATATTAATACATACTCCGTAACAAGAAGCATTAAAATATAAAAACGGCATCCCGTCAGAGGTGCTGTTTTTTTGCGGCTTTTTCCTGCGGACGGCTGATCACATTAGCCGAAACCGGTTCTACTCCAATTTCTCTGGCCCAAACCGACAGTTGTCCCATATGGTGAATCTCATGCGCAAGGATGTGGCGGAGAATATCTTCTTTAGGAAAGGTTTGGTCCATCCAGCCCGGCTTAACAAGATCCGGTCCTTTGAGGGAGACCGCATGAATGACATCCTCCCGATACTGTTCAGACAGTTTTCTGAGATCCTGAATGCTCGTATAGTCAGACTCAGCAGGTAAAACATCATCTTTACCTAAAATGGCACGAGCCCAGCTGATCTCGACATCAATGATATGAAATAAAGTCCGCAAGATGCTCTTCATTCTGCCCGTCCGGGTTTTCGTCAGTTCCTCCCGGCTCAGCTTTTCACATATCATAAACCACTCGTCACGCACCGTCCAATTGTATTGAAACAGCTTTTTCATAACGTCACCTCAGCTCTTTATTCTTCCAGTTAACATAAAACTCCTTCATTTGGGAGGATTTCCACTATCAACAAAGCATGCTTTTTCCCTTTTCCTTTCAAAATAACAGTAAAAAGGAGCGTGGCTGGCAATGGCAGAAGTATTATCTTTTTCAGACGTGAAACGGCAGAAGGATTTTGAGCTTGAGAAGAGTTTACTAAAGGAGCTGTCACTGACGCAGATCATTCAGTCCGTAAAAGCATGTCTTACCCCTTTGTTTCCCTTTCTTCAAGACGAAAACGGCATTCTGAGTGAAGGATGCATAGATTTTGCAATTGAAGCGTATTTATTAGGCGGCCGGTTCGGCGTCTTTGGCTATTATGGTGAGTCTTTGCAGAGGGCAAACGCCCGTTCGGCTGAAGAAGAGGAAGAACTGACGGTCGATTTTTTTGAATATCTTTGCAATTGGACGCATGAGCAATATTCTTCCGTTAAACAAAAAGAAATCTATGAAGCGTCCTGCCGGTTTATCAACAGCTGGTGGACGGAAGGATTTCTGCAAAGAGAAAAACAATGTAAGCTCCGCATGAGGTAATCATAATTTCTTCCCTTGTCCCATACTTATTAATAACGGGGACAAGCGGGAGGGAAAGGTATGACAAAAAAGCTGAAATGGCTCGGTTTTTTACTTAGCTTTATCATATTATTGTGTTTATTCCGGTTTCAATTCCATAATGATGATTCCTGGCGGCCGTGGAGTCTGCCGCTGAGCGGGAAAATCATCTATCTCGATCCGGGACACGGCGGGCCGGACGGAGGCGCTACGGGAGGCAGTCACCTTGAAAAGGACATTACTCTCGAAGTGGCCTCCAGGGTAAGAGACTATTTGCAGGAGCAGGGAGCTTTGGTCATTATGACGCGGGAGACGGATACTGATTTAGCTCCTGAAGGTACGAAAGGCTACAGCAGACGCAAAGCGGAAGATCTGAGAAAGCGCGTGGAAATCATCAACCGTTCAGAGGCGGAGCTTTATATCAGCATTCATCTGAACGCCATACCGTCACCGAGATGGAGCGGCGCCCAAAGCTTCTACTATGGAAAATACGAAGAAAATGAAAAAGTGGCAAAATATATACAGGACGAATTGAGAATCAATTTGGAGAATACAACGAGAAAGGCGAAACGGATACACGGCATTTACTTAATGCAGAATGTAACCAAACCGGGCGCGCTGGTGGAGATCGGATTTCTGTCCAATCCCGCGGAAGCGAAAAGGCTCGGACAGCCCAAATATCAGGACAAAATCGCTTCTTCCGTGTATAAGGGCGTATTGAGATACTTCACAGAGAAAGGAGACCCTCCCGAGTAAGGAGGGTTTTTCGCCGATTCTATGTTTAATATATGGTATAATACCATTTGTAAACGAATACACAAAGGGTGAGGGTTCGATGATAAGAGAAGATGAAGTAAGAAATATAGTCGGAAACATGCGCGAACCTTTTCTTCATAGACCGCTGGGAGAATTGGATGCCATTAAAGAAGTAAAGATCAAGCCGGAAAAACGGCATGTCAGTGTAAAAATTGCATTGGCAAAAACGGGGACGGCTGAACAGATGGGTATTCAGCAGGAAATCGTATCCGTTCTGAAAGAAGCGGGTGCGGAAACTGTGGGACTGCGGTTTGAAGAGCTGCCGGAAGAAACATTGGCGAAATTCAGCCGGCCGGCTGCTGAAAGCGAAACCCTGCTGAATAGGAAACATCCGCCGGTCTTTCTTGCGGTGGCAAGCGGAAAAGGCGGTGTCGGCAAATCAACGGTTTCCGTCAACCTGGCCATTTCTCTTGCGCGGCTCGGAAAAAAAGTCGGCTTGATCGACGCGGATATATACGGATTCAGCGTGCCGGACATGATGGGTATTACAGTTCGCCCGACAGTAGAAGGAGAAAAACTGCTTCCTGTCGAAAGATTTGGAGTAAAGGTTATGTCGATGGGCTTTTTCGTCGAAGAAAACGCTCCGGTTGTGTGGAGAGGGCCGATGCTGGGCAAGATGCTGAATAACTTCTTCCATGAGGTTGACTGGGGAGAGGTTGACTATATCGTTCTTGATCTGCCGCCCGGCACGGGTGATGTGGCGCTCGATGTACACACGATGCTTCCGAGCTGCAAAGAGATTATCGTATCAACGCCGCACCCTACAGCCGCATTTGTAGCGGCGAGAGCGGGTTCTATGGCGATTAAGACCGATCATGAAGTTGTAGGGGTCATTGAAAATATGGCTTACTATGAAAGTGCAAAAACCGGCGAGAGAGAATATGTGTTCGGTCAAGGCGGGGGAGATAAGCTTGCAGAGGAATTGCAAGTGCCGCTGCTTGGCAGAATTCCTTTAAAACAGCCTGATTGGGACAAGGATCAGTTTGCGCCTTCTGTCTATGACAGAAGTCATCCGATCGGGGAAATTTATATGGGGATCGCCCAGAAAGTCATTGAAAAAACAGCTGAATAAAAAAGGGGCCGGGATCAACACGGCCCGGCCTTTTATTGGCTTTCTTTTTCAGAGCTTGAAGCTGCTTTTTTCAATTCATCCTCGAATTGTTTTTTGAAAAGCGGGCTGGAAAGTGTCTCTGTAATTACATCTTCTAAGTAACTGCGGAACTTTTGGCTTTTCACCAGCTCATAGTATTTTTTATCCATGCCCGGGTCCTGCATGATCTGCATAAAACTTTTCTGATAATCAGGGTCTTTCATCAGTTTTTTTATGATTTTTTCATGCTCGGGCTGAAGAGTTTTTGCAAAGCTCTCGGCGAATTTTGAGTCTTCAAAGATGGTTTTCCAGAACTCCGCCCCTTTTTTAGAGGTGAGGGTTTTCTCTATTGTGCCTTTAATGGCATTTTGATCAATCACCAATGCCTCATTCATCGCATCATCATTTAATATTTCCTTAATTGCCTTTTTTCCATCATCGGTCTTTAATATATCAACAACCATTTTTTTAGTCTGGTCATAATCCATATCCGCTGCTTGGTCTTTTGGAGCACAAGCTGTTACAGATAATAAAACAAAACAGCTTATCAATAGCGTTTTGGCTTTTGACATGCATAAGCTCCTTCCTTACTTGTACTTATTTTTAATATGATTCATCGGAATGGATTTATACATAACAAAATATCGCTGAACGCGATTGTCAGGGGGATGAATAAGAGATGAAAAGCCGCGGGCTTGTTCGATTTTTCTTTTCGATTTTAGCTGTGGGCGCTCTTATTACAAGCGTCGTGGGATTTGCTCTGAAGTGGGGGGAGTACAAGGGGTTCTTTCTGAATTTTGAGGCCGGTCAGATTTTCTCCGTTCTGATCTGGTTTATCGGGGTAGGCATGATTTTCAGTGTGATCAGCCAGATGGGATTCTTCGTTTTTCTGACGGTGCACCGGTTTGCCCTTGAAATTCTCAGATCAAGCTCGCTTTGGAATCTGCTTCAGCTGTTTATCATTCTGTTTGTCGCTTTTGATTTAATGTACGTCAGATTTTTGTTTTTCGGAGAGCGGGATGACTCGATTGCGGGGTTTGTCTGGCTGCCGCTGGCTCTGCTTGCCGTCGGCCTGTTGACGGCATATATAAAACAAAAGCAGTCCTCAAAAAATACGTTCGTTTCATCATTATTTTTAATGGTTGTTATTACAGCGCTTGAATGGGTTCCTGCGCTACGAGTGAATAATGAGGACTGGCTTTATTTGATGCTGATTCCGCTGATGGGCTGCAATGCGTTTCAGCTGTTAATGCTGCCGAAGTTTGCCCAGAGGTAATTATTTCACTTCTGATGACTTGACGTCAGTATTTGCGATCAGGTCGCCGACGGTCACGTTTTTCAGTCCTTTTTGCTTTAAATTGTGAATGATGGCGGGGAGCGCTTCTTCAGTCTGTGTTGCTGAATCAGAGGCGTGCAGCAGGACAATGTCGCCGCCTTTTATATGACTGTTTACATTTTCAATGATTTTATCAGGGCCGGGATTTGTCCAATCCTGCGAGTTAACGCTGTAATGAACCACTGAATAGTGGTACTGCTGTGCAATGGTAAGAACCTTTTTATTAAATTGTCCGGTCGGCGGGCGGAGTAAATGAACATTCTTCACACCCAGCTTTTTAAATGCGGTCTGGGCCCGGAGGATATCTTTTTTTATTTCATTGTCCTCTAGGTTGGTATAATTCTTATACGCATATCCCATGCTGCCGATTTGATGTCCGTCTTTTATCATACGTTCAACTGTGTCCGGGTGCCGTTCCGCCCAAGAAGCTGACAGAAAAAAAGTGGCGTTTTTAATACCGTTTGCTTTTAGCGCGTTCAGAATCGGAACCGCCTTTTCATCGCCCCAGCTGATATCGAATGTTAATGCGACTTCGCCCGCTTTCGTCTCCCCTTTTGAAATAGCCTTCGGGCCGCTATCAGTTAAAAATACAGGAAGGGGGACTGCTCTCTGTATATAAAAAAAGCTGGCTGCTGCAAATGCGGCAATGATAATAATAAGCAGCTGTTTTATCCTTCTGATGTGCCACACGTAGAAGTGATTCACTGATGACGCCTCCTTATCTTGTCCATGCTTGATTACATCGTATGCCGCGGCGGAGATGAATATAACGAAATACGTTTTAAAAAAATGAAAAAAACACTTGCTAAATTTAAAGAATGCATGGTATATTATTAAACGTCGCTGATGAACAGCAGACAACAACGAAAAGCTTCGGAAACAACTTGAAAAAAGTTGTTGACATAAAAGAAGCTGAGTGGTAAGATAATAAAGCTGCTTCAACAAGCGGTAATGATCTTTGAAAACTAAACAAGACAAAACGTACCTGTTAATTCAAAGTTTTAAATAAATCGCACAGCGATGTGCGTAGTCAGTCAAACTACTTTATCGGAGAGTTTGATCCTGGCTCAGGACGAACGCTGGCGGCGTGCCTAATACATGCAAGTCGAGCGGACAGATGGGAGCTTGCTCCCTGATGTTAGCGGCGGACGGGTGAGTAACACGTGGGTAACCTGCCTGTAAGACTGGGATAACTCCGGGAAACCGGGGCTAATACCGGATGGTTGTCTGAACCGCATGGTTCAGACATAAAAGGTGGCTTCGGCTACCACTTACAGATGGACCCGCGGCGCATTAGCTAGTTGGTGAGGTAACGGCTCACCAAGGCGACGATGCGTAGCCGACCTGAGAGGGTGATCGGCCACACTGGGACTGAGACACGGCCCAGACTCCTACGGGAGGCAGCAGTAGGGAATCTTCCGCAATGGACGAAAGTCTGACGGAGCAACGCCGCGTGAGTGATGAAGGTTTTCGGATCGTAAAGCTCTGTTGTTAGGGAAGAACAAGTGCCGTTCAAATAGGGCGGCACCTTGACGGTACCTAACCAGAAAGCCACGGCTAACTACGTGCCAGCAGCCGCGGTAATACGTAGGTGGCAAGCGTTGTCCGGAATTATTGGGCGTAAAGGGCTCGCAGGCGGTTTCTTAAGTCTGATGTGAAAGCCCCCGGCTCAACCGGGGAGGGTCATTGGAAACTGGGGAACTTGAGTGCAGAAGAGGAGAGTGGAATTCCACGTGTAGCGGTGAAATGCGTAGAGATGTGGAGGAACACCAGTGGCGAAGGCGACTCTCTGGTCTGTAACTGACGCTGAGGAGCGAAAGCGTGGGGAGCGAACAGGATTAGATACCCTGGTAGTCCACGCCGTAAACGATGAGTGCTAAGTGTTAGGGGGTTTCCGCCCCTTAGTGCTGCAGCTAACGCATTAAGCACTCCGCCTGGGGAGTACGGTCGCAAGACTGAAACTCAAAGGAATTGACGGGGGCCCGCACAAGCGGTGGAGCATGTG
>NZ_CP166019.1:167500-170000 GCF_041222765.1 Bacillus sp. JNUCC-21
TCAGGACGAACGCTGGCGGCGTGCCTAATACATGCAAGTCGAGCGGACAGATGGGAGCTTGCTCCCTGATGTTAGCGGCGGACGGGTGAGTAACACGTGGGTAACCTGCCTGTAAGACTGGGATAACTCCGGGAAACCGGGGCTAATACCGGATGGTTGTCTGAACCGCATGGTTCAGACATAAAAGGTGGCTTCGGCTACCACTTACAGATGGACCCGCGGCGCATTAGCTAGTTGGTGAGGTAACGGCTCACCAAGGCGACGATGCGTAGCCGACCTGAGAGGGTGATCGGCCACACTGGGACTGAGACACGGCCCAGACTCCTACGGGAGGCAGCAGTAGGGAATCTTCCGCAATGGACGAAAGTCTGACGGAGCAACGCCGCGTGAGTGATGAAGGTTTTCGGATCGTAAAGCTCTGTTGTTAGGGAAGAACAAGTGCCGTTCAAATAGGGCGGCACCTTGACGGTACCTAACCAGAAAGCCACGGCTAACTACGTGCCAGCAGCCGCGGTAATACGTAGGTGGCAAGCGTTGTCCGGAATTATTGGGCGTAAAGGGCTCGCAGGCGGTTTCTTAAGTCTGATGTGAAAGCCCCCGGCTCAACCGGGGAGGGTCATTGGAAACTGGGGAACTTGAGTGCAGAAGAGGAGAGTGGAATTCCACGTGTAGCGGTGAAATGCGTAGAGATGTGGAGGAACACCAGTGGCGAAGGCGACTCTCTGGTCTGTAACTGACGCTGAGGAGCGAAAGCGTGGGGAGCGAACAGGATTAGATACCCTGGTAGTCCACGCCGTAAACGATGAGTGCTAAGTGTTAGGGGGTTTCCGCCCCTTAGTGCTGCAGCTAACGCATTAAGCACTCCGCCTGGGGAGTACGGTCGCAAGACTGAAACTCAAAGGAATTGACGGGGGCCCGCACAAGCGGTGGAGCATGTGGTTTAATTCGAAGCAACGCGAAGAACCTTACCAGGTCTTGACATCCTCTGACAATCCTAGAGATAGGACGTCCCCTTCGGGGGCAGAGTGACAGGTGGTGCATGGTTGTCGTCAGCTCGTGTCGTGAGATGTTGGGTTAAGTCCCGCAACGAGCGCAACCCTTGATCTTAGTTGCCAGCATTCAGTTGGGCACTCTAAGGTGACTGCCGGTGACAAACCGGAGGAAGGTGGGGATGACGTCAAATCATCATGCCCCTTATGACCTGGGCTACACACGTGCTACAATGGACAGAACAAAGGGCAGCGAAACCGCGAGGTTAAGCCAATCCCACAAATCTGTTCTCAGTTCGGATCGCAGTCTGCAACTCGACTGCGTGAAGCTGGAATCGCTAGTAATCGCGGATCAGCATGCCGCGGTGAATACGTTCCCGGGCCTTGTACACACCGCCCGTCACACCACGAGAGTTTGTAACACCCGAAGTCGGTGAGGTAACCTTTTAGGAGCCAGCCGCCGAAGGTGGGACAGATGATTGGGGTGAAGTCGTAACAAGGTAGCCGTATCGGAAGGTGCGGCTGGATCACCTCCTTTCTAAGGATTTTAACGGAATATAAGACCTTGGGTCTTATAAACAGAACGTTCCCTGTCTTGTTTAGTTTTGAAGGATCATTCGATTCTTCGAGATGTTGTTCTTTGAAAACTAGATAACAGAAGTAATTCACATTCAATTAGTAATGCAAGATATCACGTAGTGATTCTTTTTAACGGTTAAGTTAGAAAGGGCGCACGGTGGATGCCTTGGCACTAGGAGCCGATGAAGGACGGGACGAACACCGATATGCTTCGGGGAGCTGTAAGCAAGCTTTGATCCGGAGATTTCCGAATGGGGAAACCCACCACTCGTAATGGAGTGGTATCCATATCTGAATACATAGGATATGAGAAGGCAGACCCGGGGAACTGAAACATCTAAGTACCCGGAGGAAGAGAAAGCAAATGCGATTCCCTGAGTAGCGGCGAGCGAAACGGGACCAGCCCAAACCAAGAGGCTTGCCTCTTGGGGTTGTAGGACACTCTGTACGGAGTTACAAAGGAACGAGGTAGATGAAGAGGTCTGGAAAGGCCCGCCATAGGAGGTAACAGCCCTGTAGTCAAAACTTCGTTCTCTCCTGAGTGGATCCTGAGTACGGCGGAACACGTGAAATTCCGTCGGAATCCGGGAGGACCATCTCCCAAGGCTAAATACTCCCTAGTGACCGATAGTGAACCAGTACCGTGAGGGAAAGGTGAAAAGCACCCCGGAAGGGGAGTGAAAGAGATCCTGAAACCGTGTGCCTACAAGTAGTCAGAGCCCGTTAACGGGTGATGGCGTGCCTTTTGTAGAATGAACCGGCGAGTTACGATCCCGTGCAAGGTTAAGCAGAAGATGCGGAGCCGCAGCGAAAGCGAGTCTGAATAGGGCGAATTGAGTACGTGGTCGTAGACCCGAAACCAGGTGATCTACCCATGTCCAGGGTGAAGTTCAGGTAACACTGAATGGAGGCCCGAACCCACGCACGTTGAA
>NZ_CP166019.1:172500-590000 GCF_041222765.1 Bacillus sp. JNUCC-21
AACAGCCAGAACGCAGTTTGTGCGGGATATTCATCTAAGCTCCAGCCGACGGCGATCGGAAGGAGTGAACCTCCTAATCCGTTTGAAGCGAGCAGAATACTGGTAGTTGTTTCTGTCTTTCCGGGATAAAAATGATTCGTGATGATTAGGGCTATTGCAAACATGCCTGCCATGAACAGCCCTAAAAAGAAGCAAAGGGCAAAACCGAACCATACGTTTTTGCTTAATGCTAATACGGTAAGTGCAGCCAGACCGCCAATGCTTATGAGACGGAGATAACGGTGATATGTCAGCTTTTCTGATACCGGGCCTGTTAATAACCTACCGATGATCATCCCCGTCCAATACACTGTAACTGTTATCGTTGCCAAAGAGTTGGGGATATCCCATTTCTCAGCGAAGATGGAGGGGATAAAATGTACAATGGAAACTTCACTGCCGCCGTAAAAGAAGAAATAAGCACCCGCCAAGGCAATAAACAGCAATCCGTGTGACCGATAACCGGTGCTTTGTTTTTTAGTGTCATCGGAAGAGACCTCTTTGCGGATGAGAAGCTGATCAATACTGCCGAAACTCATCTGCTTCCATGCGATTAAGAGTGCAAAACTGGATAACCCTAATACTAAAAAAGCAATTGTCCACATGTGGTTGTTGATAAGAAAGCCTGAGAGCAGAGGCATGAACAGCGCACCTAATCCGTAGGCCACTTCCATCTTGCTCATGGCCACAGCCTGTCTTTCTTTAATAGCGGTGAGGATGATCGTGCCTACACAGGATTCCACCAATCCGGCGCCAAGCCCTGCGATGCTGACGAGAAGAAAGAGCAGCGGCCAGGGCGGCAGGAAGGTGATGAACATTTCACAGCTGATGAGTGCCAGGCCAAAGATAACGACGTTTTTGCGCCCAAGCTTTTTCACCATGTATGGCATGCCAATAACTCCGATGAGAAAGCCCATGAACTGAGAGAATACTAATACACCGCCATTACTGTAGCTTTGTGAATAATGTGTGAGTAACTCAGGCAGTACGGCTCCCAGAATAACAAGTGTAAAAGCAATCGATCCATAAGAAAAACAGCTTATCCACAGCAGACGAGTTTTCATCATTTTATCTCCTTATTGGTAAAATCATATTTCTCTCTACTCGTATGACATAATGTTTTTACAAAAAATCCAAGTATTGTTACTATATCACATAACTTTTTCTCGTACATCCATTATGGTAACGTTAACAAATTGTTAACATTTTTTGCAAGAAAGATCGTTGACATTATTTTCAATAATTTATACGATAAAAAGCGAAATTCTAATAATTTCATAGGGGTGGTATTTGTGGGAACGAAGGAAATCACGAATCCAGACAGCTTGTATTACAGTGTTGACGATGTAGTAATGGAGCGCGGAGAAGGGATTTACCTGTACGATCAAGAGGGAAATGAGTACATTGATTGCGCCTCTGCCACGTTTAACTTGAATTTAGGATACGGTAACAAAGAGGTCATTGATACGGTTAAAGAACAAGCCGATAAGCTCATCCATGTAACATCATCTTTTCAAACAGACGCCGTAAATAAACTGGCAGAAAAACTAGTAGAAATCGCCCCCGATAATCTCACAAAAGTACACCCTAAAGTCAGCAGCGGTTCCGGTGCAAATGAAGGAGCTATTAAAATGGCTCAGTATTACTCCGGAAAAACCGATGTCATCTCCTTATTTCGAAGCCACCTCGGACAAACGTATATGACTTCCGCTTTGTCCGGCAACTCATTCAGAAAAGAACCTTTCCCGCCGCAAATTTCTTTTGGCCTGCAAGTCCCCGATCCCTATTGCAGCCGCTGTTTTTATAATCAGAAACCTGATTCATGCGGTATGCTGTGCGTAGAAAGAATTAATGATTTTATTGAGTATGCGAGCAATGGGAAAATTGCCGCCATGATTATTGAACCGATATCCGGAAACGGTGGAAATGTCGTTCCGCCTAAAGAGTATTTTAAACAGCTGAGAAAGCTTTGTGATGAACATGATATCGCTCTGATTTTTGATGAAATTCAGACCGGGTTCGGACGGACGGGTAAAATGTTTGCCGCGGACCACTTCGATGTGAAACCTAATTTGATGACGGTAGCAAAAGGGCTCGGGGGCACAGGCTTTCAAGTCGCCGCCACTCTGACGGAGGACAAGTATACCGGGCTTCCGGGGTATACGCACTCCTTCACATACGGCTCAAATGTGATGGCCGCCGCTGCCGCTTGTAAAACCATAGATATCATGCAGCGACCGGGATTTTTGGAAAATGTAACGACGGTCGGTCATTATATTATGGATCGCTTAGAAACGATGAAAGAGGATTTCGCTTTTATTTCTGAGGTAAGAGGCGTCGGTCTTATGATCGGTGTGGAGATTGTTAAAGAGAACAATGAACCGGATGTGGAGCTGACCAATTATATTGCTAAACGGGCAATGGATTACGGACTGATTCTCCGGACATCCCGTTACGGATTCGGAAATGTATTTAAAATCCGTCCGCCTTTAACCATAACACTTAGTGAAGCCGAAGTGCTCTGCTACAGACTTCGCAAGCTATTGGAGGAAATCAAGTGAGAGACTATATCATTGAGCTTGGACAATTTGTTTATCAAAAGGTGAAAAATCAAAAAGGCACGCTGAAAAACCGGCTCGTAAACGGCTATTCTCCGGGAGGCGACGCCCAATTTAACATAGACGCCGCTGCTGAGGAGGCGGTGCTGGATTATATTCAAGAAAAGGGCCATCCGGTTGCTTTTTACACGGAGGATGGCGGCCTGAAGCTGATTGGAGAAGATCCGCAATATATTTTAATTGTAGATCCGATAGACGGAACGCGCCCGGCCGCCGCAGGACTTGAAATGTCGTGTATTTCGATTGCGCTTGCTTCGTATAAGCCAAACGCAAAGATTAAGGATATCGAGTTTGCTTTTTTACTTGAATTGAAATCAGGCGCTTATATGTACGGTGATGTATACAGCGATGCCATTCATTTTGAAGGGTATCATGGAGAATTGCCGAATTTGAGCGAAGTGCGGGATATTAAAAATATGTTTTGGAGCCTTGAATTTAACGGGCATCCGGCGCAGCTGATGACGGACGCATACGGCCATCTGATTGACCAGTCGGCCAATAATGGCGGGGTTTTTGTTTTCAACAGCGCTTCTTATTCGATTTCACGAATTATCACGGGGCAGATGGATGCTTATGTGGATATCGGCAATCGTCTGCTGAAAGATGATCCGAAGCTGCTTTCAGATTTTAAGCAGGTCGGGAACGGACAGGTGCTGCATTTGTTTCCTTATGATATTGCCGCAAGCGTCTTTTTGGCGAAGAAGGCGGGAGTGGTCATTACGGATGCGTACGGCCGGTCTTTGGACGAAACGCTTCTGACAGATTTAAGTTATCAGAATCAGCAATCATGTATTGCGGCATCAACGAAGGAGCTTCATCAAACATTGTTAGACCAAATCCGCTGGGGCAGAAAGGAAGAGAAATATGAAGGCGTTGGTCTGGACTCCTAATGATAAGCTTGAATATCAAGAGGTGGACGAGCCTCAAATTCGGAAATCCAATGATGTGAAAGTGAAAATTTTCGGCACCGGTATCTGCGGAACGGACTTAAATGTGCTGAAAGGAAAAATGAATGCAACCCATCATATGATTATGGGGCATGAATCGGTGGGAGCGGTCGTGGAAATCGGACCGGACGTGACAAATGTAAAAGTCGGAGACCGCGTCGTGATAGATCCTACGCAGTTTTGCGGGAAATGTCATTATTGCCGGAGAGGGCTGACGTGTTATTGCGAAACCTTCGAGGATTGGCAGCTCGGAATCGGGGCGCACGGAACGTTTGCGGAATATTACGTGGGGGAAGACAGGTTCATGTACAGAATTCCGGATTCAATGGAATGGGAGCGGGCCACATTGGTTGAGCCTCTCTCCTGTGTGCTGAATGTTGTGGACAAGGCTTCGATTCAGCCGGAGGACTCGGTCTTGGTTTTGGGGTCGGGACCGATCGGACTGCTTGTGCAAATGATGGTGAAAAAACTGGCGCGATTGACGGTTGCGACTGAAATAGGCAGTTTCCGAAGCGAGGCGGCAAGCCGGATATCGGATTATGTCTACCACCCTGAAGCATTAACCGCGGATGAAGTGAAACGGATTAATCAAGGAAGAAAATTTGATGTGATTTTTGACGCGATCGGCAACCAGCTTGATTGGGCTTATCCTTTTATTGAAAAGGGAGGCAGAATCGTGCCGATGGGCTTTGATGATACGTATGAGATGACGGTCAGGCCGTACCAGCTGCTGTCAAACGGCGTAACGATTGTGGGCACAGGTGAAGCCCGCCAGATCATGGAAGCCGCGTTAGCATGCGCGTCCGACCTTCCGCAGCTCTATGATTTTATTACGGAAAAGACGGAACTGAAGAATTATGAAGAAGCCATTGATCATCTCATGGGCATCGACCCGGTGACAAAAGAAAGAAAGGATATCAGCGCAATAAAAACGATTCTTGTGTCTGATCCGGAACTTTTATAAAAGCGGAAACGGCTCCAGTGAGAGCCGTTTTCTTTTCTTATTTATACGGTCTTGCACATTTCTTTAAAGTTTAATATGATACTCTTTGTTAACAATTCCTTTCCTCAACGGCATTATACTCTGAGCGTGTCCTCTTTTTCCCCGTAAGCTTGCCTCATATTCCCCAGATGAAAATCAATGTTTCCAACTGATAGGGTGCGGATTTTTATAGTGAAAAGGAGTCGTTATCATTTGAAAGATTATACGTTACAGCAGCAATGGTTCGGGAATGTCCGTAAAGACATTCTGGCCGGTATTCTGGTTGCTCTCGCTCTGATCCCTGAGGCGATCGGATTTTCAATTATTGCAGGTGTCGATCCGATGGTCGGCCTTTATGCATCATTTTGTATTGCGATTATTATTTCTATCTTCGGCGGCAGACCGGGAATGATTTCAGCCGCTACGGGTTCAATGGCGGTTGTCATGGTGACATTGGTGGCTGATTACGGGCTGCAGTATTTGTTTGCGGCAACCATTTTGACAGGTATTATTCAATTTATTCTTGGTGTCAGTAAGATAGCGAAATTGATGAAATTTATTCCGCGTTCGGTCATGATCGGATTTGTGAATGCTTTGGCGATCTTGATTTTTTCTGCGCAGCTGCCCCAGTTCAAAGGAGCTTCATGGGTCATGTACGCCATGCTTGCCGGATCACTGGCTATCATATATCTATTGCCGAAGGTTACGACGGCTGTGCCGTCTCCGCTGGTGGCGATTTTTGTCATGACGATCATTGCGGTGGTCTTCCATGCGGATGTCCGCACGGTCGGTGATATGGGCGGGATCACAAGTTCACTTCCGCATTTCTTGATACCGGATGTTCCGTGGACGTTTGAGACATTGCGGATTATTTTCCCGTATTCTCTGGCGCTTGCTTTCGTCGGATTGCTTGAGTCATTGCTGACAGCCCAGATCATTGATGAAATGACGGATACGGATAGTGATAAGAACAAAGAAAGCCGCGGACAAGGCATCGCCAATATTGTGAACGGATTTTTCGGAGGCATGGCCGGATGCGCCATGATCGGCCAGTCTGTCATTAATACGAAAGCCGGCGGACGCGGCCGGTTATCGGCTTTTACCGCCGGCGCGTTTTTAATGTTTTTAATTGCCGTATTAAGCGGTATCGTCGTGAAAATTCCGATGGCTGCGCTGGTGGCCGTGATGGTTATGGTGTCTATCGGCACGTTCGACTGGTCATCGATTAAAGGTTTGCGGAAAGCGCCCCTTACTGATTCGATCGTTATGGTTATTACCGTCGTGACGGTCGTCCTGACAAATGATTTATCAAAGGGTGTCTTCGCGGGTGTGCTATTAAGCGCGATCTTCTTTACGGCTAAAATTTCTAAGCTGAAGATTGTGTCACATTCCGAACAGAAAGATGTCAGAACTTATAAGGTAACGGGACAGATCTTTTTTGCTTCCGTGTCTGAACTGATGAATGCCATCGTTTATGATGAAGACGTGAAACGGATTGTCATTGATTTGACCGACGCCCACGTGTGGGATGATTCGGGAGCGGCGGCTCTTGAGAAAATTGTCGCCAAATGTAAAGAATACGGAATTGAGGCTGAATTAAAGGGATTAAATCAGAAAAGCCGAGATTTAATGAAACAAATGGCATAGAATTTGTGAAGTCCGGATGAATATATCCGGGCTTTTTTTCGGTTAAATTTGCCGGGGTGCATTGTTATAATGAATGAGACTTGAAAACCGTATATAGGAGACTTGCATATGATGTGGCTTCAGAAGTTGAACCAAGTGTTGGGGAGAATCATGCCGCTTTTGACTCCGTCAAGTGTGGCGGCGGGTGTGCTGTTATCTCAGCATATCAGCTGGATGGCCGGCGCTGTGCCGTGGATATTTGCATTTATTACATTTACGGGCAGTCTGAGTGCCAATTTTCATTCGCTGAAGCGCAGTATCGAGAAGCCGCTACCGATGATCATGGCATTGTTTGTTCTGCATATTTTCATGCCTGTTTTTGCATGGGGAAGCGGCCATCTGATTTTCAGCGGTGACCCTTTAACTGTGACGGGGCTGATTATGGGTGTGGTGATTCCGACCGGAATTACGAGTTTGATTTGGGCTGCGATGTATAAGGGGAATGTTGGATTGACGCTGTCTATTATCCTGGTTGATACCGTGCTTTCTCCTTTTATCGTACCGTTAAGCCTGTCTGTCCTGGCCGGGGCGAATGTTCAGATGGATGTGTGGGGAATGATGAAAGGGCTGGCGGAGATGGTGGTGATTCCATCCATCGCAGGGATGATGGTCAACCAGTTTTCCCCGCCGGTAAGGACTCAGGCAATAAGCCGGTCGCTGTCTTCTTTTTCAAAAATCTGTCTGATGATTGTCATTGCCATTAACAGTTCGGAAATCGCGCCGTATGTCACGCACGTGGATATCAAATTTGCGGGCATCGCAGGCATGGTATTTTTTATTGCCATGACGGGTTATGCCGTGGCTTGGCTGATCGGAAGACTGATGAAGCGGAGCCAGGATGAAATCGTGTCTCTGATTTATACGGGGGGCATGCGCAATATCAGCGCCGGAGCCGTTCTCGCCGTTTCTTTTTTTCCGTCTCAAGTGGCGGTCCCGGTCGTCATCGGGATGCTTTTTCAGCAAATCCTTGCAGCTTTGTTCGGCTATTTGTTGAGACGCTTTGAACTTAAGCCGGTCGTGATGAAGTATGAAAAAAACCGCTCAGCTACGTGAGCGGTTTTTTCCGTACAGCCAGCTTAGTGCTGCATTGAATTGTCGTTTGAATGCTTCTTGATGGTGCACGGCGTCCTCTTCAACAGTGAAAGAGAGCTGAGATTGAGAAAAGCCTTTTTCCCTCAGGCTTTCATGCACGTCTTTATTTTGTCGGATCATGTTGTTTTGGATGTTGTTTTTATGCTCAGCTTCGCGGCTGCCGACAGACATATAGATACGCCGCCGTGCCGGACGCAAAGATGCGGAGCGGACATAATCTGCTGATTTTTCATACCAGAAGGAACCGGAAATACAACCGATTCTGCCGAATATTTCAGGCTTTTGGAGCATCGCATATATCGAAAACAGTCCGCCTAATGACGCGCCGATCAGTCCTCTCGTTTCCGGATGTGCAGAAATGTGATGCATATCTTCTACAGTTGGAATGATGACATTTGTCAGCTCCTCACAGCCAGCTTAGTGCTGCATTGAATTGTCGTTTGAATGCTTCTTGATGGTGCACGGCGTCCTCTTCAACAGTGAAAGAGAGCTGAGATTGAGAAAAGCCTTTTTCCCTCAGGCTTTCATGCACGTCTTTATTTTGTCGGATCATGTTGTTTTGGATGTTGTTTTTATGCTCAGCTTCGCGGCTGCCGACAGACATATAGATACGCCGCCGTGCCGGACGCAAAGATGCGGAGCGGACATAATCTGCTGATTTTTCATACCAGAAGGAACCGGAAATACAACCGATTCTGCCGAATATTTCAGGCTTTTGGAGCATCGCATATATCGAAAACAGTCCGCCTAATGACGCGCCGATCAGTCCTCTCGTTTCCGGATGTGCAGAAATGTGATGCATATCTTCTACAGTTGGAATGATGACATTTGTCAGCTCCTCGAGAAAGAGCCTCCCTTTGCCGCCGAAATCATGAAACGCAGGGCTCAGGGAAGGCGCGGGCCACGGCGTGTACTCATCGAGCCTGTCAGCCGGTTTGATGCCGATGAAAATCAATTCGGGAAGTGTTCCGTTCGCAAATTGGGATTCAAGCTTATCCATCTGTTCTAAAAACAAAGAACCCCCGTCCAGTACGTACACACAGGGTAAAGCCCCTGTTTGAACCGAATAGGAGGGAGGAAGATACACAGTGCATTCCTTTCCGTTTATCCGGTGTTCTGTAAGGGTGCCTCTCATGCATCCAGCCCCTTCTTTTGCTTAAACAGAAGAAAAAAGAAATAAGGAACGCCGAGAATCGCAAGAATAATTCCCGCCGGCACTTCTGAAGGCTGAAAGAACAATTTGCCCGCAAAGTCGGCGGATATGACGAGGAGCATACCGACCAATCCGCTGACCGGTAATGAGTATCTGTGCTCAATCCCGGCGAGCCTGCGGGAAATATGGGGCGCGATCAGTCCGACAAATGCCATGCTGCCCGCTGCTGTTACACATGCGCTGATCAAAGCGATGCAGGCAATGAGTAAAATCGTTTTTTCTTTATTGGTTGAAACACCGAGGCTTTTCACCGTGTCCTCATCGAAACGAATGGTATCCAGCAATGACGTTTTCGCCATAAGCAGAGGAATGAACAAGATCAGCCACGGAAGGATCGCCGTAATGGTCATCCAGTTTGCCGACCAGATGCTGCCGTTTTTCCAAACCATCGCCATCTCATAATCCTGCGGGTCCATTTTTAATGAAAGAAATAAAGACAGCGCGCTGAATCCGGAATTCATGGCGATCCCGACGAGAATAATTCTGCCCGATTCCAGATGCCCCCGGTGCCAGGCGAAAATATAGATCAGCACGGCCGCCATCAATCCTCCGATGAGGCCGAAGACAGGCATACCCATCGCAGAGGCAAGTGCCGTCGCTTCAGATTGTCCCTGAAACAGAAGCATAAACGTGACGATTCCGGCTCCGGCTCCTGCATTAATGCCCAAAATACCGGGATCGGCAAGACCGTTTTTGGTAATGGCCTGAATAACGGCTCCGGCTATCCCCAATCCGAGCCCGATGGCAGCAGCCATGACAATGCGCGGCAGCCTCAGCTGAAACAGCAAAATGTCATATTGCGGATTCGGATGGATGCGGAAAAGGGTACTGAGCAGTTCACCCGGCTTTGCGGAAAAAGAACCGCTTGTCATGCTGAAATAGCTTACGAGCAATATGAGAGCAATCAGAATGATATAAATTCCGGCCATTTTACGCACCACGCTGATCCCCTCCTTTTCTTTTAATCAAATAAAGAAAGAAAGGAACACCGATGATAGAAGTGACAACTTCAATAGGCGTCTCAAACGGATAATTGATGAATCGGCTGGCAAGATCGCAAAGGGTCAGGAAGACGCCGCCGATGATGCACGCGCATGGGATCAGCCTGCTGTAGTCCGATCCGACGAGAAAACGTGTGATGTGCGGAACGACCAAACCGACAAATGCAATTTTTCCGGCGAGTGCCACCGAGCTTCCGGTCAATATGACAACGGCCGCCATCGCCATGAGTTTGATGGTTCTTTTCTGCTGTCCCAGACTTTTTGAAATGTCGTCTCCTAATGATACGGCAGTGACCTTTTTGCTGAGAATCATGGCCGTGATGATTCCGATCGCAAAAAACGGGACGGCCAGTTTCAAAAAATCAGGGTTCATTTGATGCAGTCTCGCACTGTACCAAAAACTGAGATCCTGCGAAATTTGAAAATAAATCGAAAGCGCAGCCGACAGACTGCTGAGAAGCATACTGGTCACCGTTCCGATGATGGCAAGCTGCACCGGGGTAAAACCGCCGGGAAGAATGGAGGCCAGCCCGAAAACAAGAGCGGCGCCGAATGCGGAACCGATAAACGAGTATATGATCATTTCAATGGATGTCGATTGAGGGAGCAATACCATGCAAAGGGTGATGATAAAAGCGGAGCCGTCCGACACACCCATGATCGAAGGCGAGGCCAGATAGTTCCGTGTGATTCCCTGCATGAGCGCTCCGGAAACAGCAAGGGCTGCGCCGATAAACATAGCGCCGGCAGCCCTCGGGATTCTTGAATGCCATATGATCTGATGGTCGGTATTCTCCGGATTAAAGTGCAGCAATGCGGAGAACACGGTATGGATGTCAAGCTGCTTTGCGCCGTATAAAACGGAAAGCAGCAGTGACAGAACAATGGCAATCGGTGAAGCAATGATAATCATGTGTGTCCGCCGTTTTGCATACATGTGAAAAACCTACTCTTTATTAGTCTTGAGTCAATTTGTCAGCCGCAACCTGTAAGAAGCTGATTTTACTCCACGCGGTTCCGCCTTGGGCTAATGGATCAATCGTATTGACGTATACATGGTCTTTTTTGACTGCCTTCAGGCTCTTCCAGATCGGATTTTTCTCTAAGTCTTTCAAAGCGTCCGGCTTATCTGCGTTTTCGTCATCAGAGAATTGTACGAAGATATGGTCAGGGTTCATTTCGCTTAATTTTTCAAGAGAAATCAGTTCCTGCGCTTTCGCCGCTTTGACTTCGTCCGGCGCCTTCAGGCCTAAATCACCGTAAAGCGTGGAGTTGAAATATACTTGTTCAGGATAAATATAAATATTGCCTTGTCTGATTCTGATGACCAGCGCGTTTGACTGTTTCGCTTTGCTGTTGATCTTTGTTTTTGTCTTTTTCAGGTCCTGTTCGTAATCTGCGATGATTTTTTTCGCTTTTTTCTCTTTATCTGTAAGCTGGGCGAGCAGCATCATGTTTTCTTTCCAGTTTGATGAGATATGAGAGACAGGGATCGTTTCAGCGGTGCCGCTCAATTTTTTCAACGTTTTTTCCGGGAATTTGGTTGATGCCAGAATGACGTCCGGCTGCAGCTCAAGAATTTTTTCCATATTCGGCTGCATTTTTTCTCCCGTAGATACGGATTTATCTGTAATATCTTTAAACAGTTCCGGGAATTTGCCGGAGAAAGAAATTGCTCCTGCCGGATGAACGTCAAGCAATTTGGCGTCTTCCATTGATTCTACGCTGCCTGTAATGGCGATTTTGTCAGTCGGCGCTTTGACTTCATATGTTTTTCCGAGATATTCAATTTTCTTTTTATCTGAAGAAGCGTCCTTTCCTTTACTTGCTGTATCAGATGTTTCTGAGCTTCCGCAAGCCGCGGCCGTGAAAGCCAAAAGCAAAATCATGAAAGCGAATGCCAATTTCTTCATCTATTGTTCCTCCTGTTCAATTGATAACTATTATCAATTGGAATTATAGAGAATGAACAGGGATAAGACCATGGATAATTTCCGGCATTACCATGGACGATCTTCGGATAAAATGGAAATGCTTTGCTCGATCATCCGCTGATGTCCGCTTGGAGAATATTCAATCCACGGGTCAGATGATATGGGAAACACGCGTTTATCGCTGACGGCTCTAAGGTTCTGCCATATCCCGGTCTGCTGAATCCGCTGAAAATAACGAAGCGTTTCCGGTTCTTTACAAGTGAAAAGCATGATGCAGTCAGCCTGGCAATCCGCCAGCATGTCCAAGGAAATCTTTTCGTCAGGAGCAAAAGATTCCGGTTTTGCGGAGGCAAAGCCTAAATCACCGAAGAAGACATCCTCAATACTGTTGTTATGGGCGATGTACATATTTTCTTTATATACACGGACAAATAAGAACCGCTGATGCCGCACGTGTTTCAGAGCATCTTTCGCTGAATGGGCGAGACTTTGATAAGCTTTAAGCCAGTGCCGCGCTTCCTGCTCTTCATTCAAATATGCGGCTGTGCGAAGAAACTGGTCTCTCCAATTCTCTTGAGCCGGAAGGTAAAAAACTTCAGTGATGTCATTCAGGCGCTGTTTTTCTTCTTCACTGACAGAATCAAGACTGAAAATGATGTCCGGGGCAGCTTGGGAAAGCGTGTGCAGGTTCTCTTCCCAATTTGCATTATAGCGGTAAGCACTCAGGTGAACCGGAATATCGGAAGAGAATTGTTTGTAATAATAGGCCGTCCATTTCGGGTGCAGCGCCGCAGCATAAGGCACGTGATGCAGAGGAATCAGATGCCCCATCGTTTCTTTTCCGTACGCGGCCATTTTTGTGCGCCTTTTTTTCATATAGCTTGTAGGTGAGCTGCCGGTATGTTTTTTAAAGATGCGGCTGAAATAAAATTCGTCTTGGTAGCCGATTTGATGAGCGATTTCCCGCAGTTTGCAGTTTGCCTTGGCCATCAGTTTTTTCGCATTGGTTATGCGGATGTCTGTGATATATTCAGTTACGCTCTGCCCGTATAGTTTTTTAAAGGTTTCACTGTAATGCTTGGGACTGATTCCCGCCATATGAGCGAGCTGGGTGAGCGTGATTTTTGTGTCGGACTGAGCATGTATGAATTGTTTTGTCTGTTCGATCGCCGCTTTCGTATTATTTTGATGGCATACTTTTGCAGCATAAAGGTCATACATCAGCTGCTGAAAGTCGGCTGTATATTTCATTTTCTGCAATGCATCCGCCGATCGCACGTTTTCAGAAAGTGACTGAAGCCGGCTTGTCAAATGATCAACCGTTTGTAAATTCATTTGCTGAAGTCCGTGGAAGATGTCTTCCCCGTTATCCGGAAGCATCGCTTCATCATCTGATGAATAGGAGAAAACACGGAGTCTGACGATATACAAATGGATGCCGCCTGACGGTATAGGGGCAATATTGAATGTCTCATCACAAGGACAGATGTAGAGCGTTTCCTTCTGCAGCGGAAAGCTGTCTGTTCCGATATCAATTTGTCCCTCGCCTTTCACATGAAAGATCAATACGGGGGAATCAGTGAGCTGATGCTCTGACAGAAGGTCGGCTGTTTTTTTTACGGAGATGATATCAATGGGCTGAAAGAATAATATGTTTTTCATGAGAAACCACCTTTTAGGAAACATTCATTTAAATGATAACTGTTATCATTTAAATTGTACCAAATAAATGAATGTTTTCCTATAAAAAGCGGAAATGTGAAATGCGTCAAAATGTTACACGTGTAACACGAATGTTGTCAGTATATGAGGTATTGTTTTATTATAGTTTTGAATTGGTCCAGCCGGCGTTGATATGTGCCGGTGATGTCTTCAATGGAAGTGCCTTTTTCTATTTTTTTGCGTACCCAGCCGTTACCGATCAGCTTGTCAAAAGAGCCTGTCGGCAAGAATGAAAAGTCATTCGGATATAAGTCATGCATGGTTTTCAGAATGGAAAGCCCTGTTTTTGCCGCTTCAAATGTGTTTCTGTTTGTTACGTAGACTTGTACGCCGTGGCACAGTTTGCCCTGGTGCTTGGAGAAGCTGGGGATAAATGATGCGGCTCTGAAGGTGACGCCCGGAAGCTTGAGACTGTTCAGGCGTTCTTCGAGCTCGGTGCTTTTCATATAAGGCGCGCCGATCAGTTCAAACGGCTTTGTCGTGCCCCTTCCTTCGGATACGTTTGTGCCTTCGATTAGTCCTGTCGCCGAATATGCGAATATGCTGTCCGGGGTCGGGATATTAGGCGAAGGGAGGACGAACGGCAGACCGGTATCTTCAATTGTCATCGTCCGCTTCCAGCGCTTCATTTTTACGACGGTTAGGTCGGCGCCGATATGAAACTCTTTATTGAATAAAAGAGCAAGTTCACCGATCGTCATGCCGTGCTTCAGCGGGATCGGATACAGTCCGACAAATGAAGCGTAATCCGGTTCAAGAACCGGGCCGTCCGGATTTCGTCCGCCTTGCGGATTCGGCCGGTCCAAGACATAAAAAGGAATGCCTTTTTCTTTTGCCGCTTCCATGGCATAGGCCATTGTATAAATGTAGGTGTAGTATCGCGTTCCGACATCCTGAATATCGAAAATCAGCACATCTGTATCTTTCAGCATGTCAGGCGTCGGTTTCCTCGTTTCCCCGTACAGGCTGTAGACGGGAAGCCCTGTTTTTTCGTCTATATAGGATGTGACTTTGTCTCCGGCCTGAGCATCGCCGCGGACACCGTGCTCCGGTCCGAATAATGCCGTCAAGTGGATGTCTGGTGCCTCATACAGCACGTCAACGCTGCTTTTCAATGAATTGTTCACACCGGTCGGGTTGGTGATCAGCCCGACCCTTTTTCCCTTCAGTTCCTGTTTATAATCTTTCAGCAGGCGGTCGATGCCTGTTTGGATGCTTGGTTTCTTGGCGGTATGAAGGTTTCTGTCAGAAGCCGCCGAGACTGCCGTCATAGCACTGATGACGACTAATCCGGCAAGAAGCGCAGCCGTTTGTGTTTTCATGATCAGTCCTCCTGTTTAAAGCGGTTTTCCGGTCTTCAGATTGATACCGAAACCATAAGGATACAGTGTCGTTCCCGGATGCGTGACGGAAGGAATGTCAGCGGGCAGTCTGCCTTGCGGTGTTGTCTGTCCGAATATCGCTTCAACGCCTGCCGGAATGTTTGGCTGGAGAAATTGTCCGTCTGTATATCCTTTAAAGCCGTAGACTGCGATAAGGGCTTCAGCTTCTTCAAAGTTCGCAGCGTCATATGGATTACGCAGGCTCATCAGCACAAAGGGTTTTTGGTTCGATTGTGCGGCTTTCATGACGGCCCGCGGAAATGCAGTCGTCCACTTGCCGGGATCTGTGACGGAATCGTCAATCACGCCGTCGTTTACGACAGGATCATTTTTCACAACATATGAGCCTGTAATCACGTAATCAGCGTCAGATATCTGCTTTTTGTGTTCATCATGAAATGTACGCTCGGCGAAGTTCATTTTACTGATGGTTACCGGCCGGATTTTTTTCTTTTTGATGAGCTGCCGAATGGTTTGTTCCATTGACGCTGTTTGATCTTCATATGGAGCGGCAATGAGAACGCGGCTGTTCTTTTTCGGTTTGAATGGGAGCGTGCGGTTTTTGTTTTGTAAGACGGTGACGGACCTTTCCGCGATTTGTTTTTCAGCTTTCAGATGATTTTTGCTGCCGACGGTTTTCTTTGCTTTTGCAATCTTCTTTTTCAGATTTGTCTCTTTCGGTGCGGGATATATCCCTCGTTTTATTTTCAGGGAAATGATGCGTTCCGCTGATTTGTTAATTTGCTGCAGCGGAATTTCCCCTTTTTGTACCGCCTTTTTTAATGCGGAATGAACCCGGGCAAAGCGGTTTTCCGTTTGCAGCGATGTCACTTGGGCCGGCATCAGGGCAATATCGACTCCTGCTTTTACGGCCATGACGACCGCCTCTTCCTGGCCGAAATGATCGGCAATGGCTTTCATATTTAATGCATCCGTAACGATGACGCCGTTAAATCCCATTTCTCCACGGAGAAGATGAGTCATCACTTTTTTCGAGAGTGTGGCGGGTACGAGGATGTCTGAACCGTCCAGCTTGCTTTTATAGGTTGTATCGTCAAACGCGGGAAATTGCACATGGGCTGTCATGATCATATCAGCTCCGGCCTGAATGGCCTTCCGGAACGGATAAAGTTCAATCTGACGCAGCCTTTCTTGATTGTGGGTGACAAGCGGAAGGCCGTAGTGGCTGTCGACATCCGTGTCGCCGTGTCCCGGGAAATGTTTGACGGCGGCAGCGACATCCTGCTTTTGCTGAGCCTTCATTGAGGCAAGGCCGAGTGAAGCTGTCAGATCTCGGTCTGAACTGAACGACCTGACGCCGATGACAGGGTTTCCGGGATTATTATTGATATCGAGAACGGGTGCGAAATTCGTATTAATGCCCAGTGCTTTCAGTTCTTTCCCGATAATGGCGCCGGTCTGGGACGCGTAGGCTGTTTTTCTAGCGGCTCCGAGCGCCATATTGCCTGGGAAATGAGTGCCCTCACCAAGTCTAGTTACGATGCCGCCCTCCTGATCAATGCTTAATAATAGCGGAATGGCAGGGCTCGCCTTTTGAAAGGCATCTGTCAGGCGTACCGTTTGCTCAGTGTTTTTTACATTTTCTGCAAATAAGATAACGCCGCCGAACCGGTACTTTTGAATAAGCCCTGCGACTTCGTCATTTATTTTGGTAAGAGCCTCAGGTGATGACTGCCCCTTTTTTTGCCAATTGCGAAAATCAGGCATGAGCATCTGCCCTAATTTTTCATCTAATGTCATACGGGATACCGCTTGTTCCGCCTGTGACGGAATGTCCGGTTTTGTCGATACATGATGCGTGCCGAAAACAATGAACAACAGTAATACAGCTGAGATGACAAGTTTCATGATGGTGCCCTCCTGCCTTCATAGTTTGGACAAAAGACATGGGTTGTCATTCAATGGCTTCATAAATCGTTTTTATGACGCTGCCGTAGCTTCCGGTCGGAAAAAGATCCCCTTCAAAAACATTCGGGTTTTCACCGGGACTGACGACGGGGGAATGCTTTTTATTGGTTAAAAGTGCGATCCCCAGCTTATAAGCGGGATCAATAATCGTGACGGTGCCGGTCCATCCCGTATGGCCATATGCCTGCCTGCTTGCATAAGGGCCGAACATCCACTCCATATCCGGGCTGCCGTTTTTCCGCCAGCCGAGAGCGAAAGTCGGATCAGAGGATGCCGCCGTGGTGAACAAATCGGCCGTTCTTTTATTGAAGAGAGAAACGTGTTTATAACTGCCTCCGTTCAGCATGACTTGAAGAAGGACGGCCATATCATCAGCTCTGGAAAACAGCCCGGCGTGACCGGACACCCCACCCATTGAGTAAAATGCTTTTTCATCGTGAACTTCCCCCTGCAGCGTATACGCCCTGATGTGAGGGAAATGGATGACTCCGTCACGTGTGTTGCCTAAACGTTCAGTAGCTGCGAATGCTTTTTCTTTAAAGCCTTTTTGCAGCGGGTTGAACAGTGTGTGCGTCAGTTTCAGCGGTTTGTACAGTTCTTGTTCCGCATAGGCATCAAGGGTTTTTCCGGTTATGTTTTCAATGATGCAGCCGAGAAGCATGTAACCGATATCGCTGTATACGTGTTTTGTTCCCGGTTTGTATGCAAGCGGGATTTGAGTGAGAAAACGGATCGTTTTATCCCGTTCTTGTGAATACAAAGGGCCTGCGGTGTCCGGCTGATAGAAATAAAAGCTTGCCGGCAGACCGGATTGATGCTGGAGCACATCGATGACGCGAATGCGGTCTTTTTCTTGAATCGGATCGCTTTTTCTGTCTTTGAAATCAGGAAGGTAAGCCGAGACTTTTTGATACACATCAAGCTTTCCCTGGCTGACGAGTCGCTGTAATGCAAAATTCGCCGCGTACATTTTTGTATTGGAAGCTAGATCAAACATGGTTGATGTTTTCATTTTTTTCGGACGGGATAAAAGGGTGTTCCCGTCATATTTTTTGCTGTAGCCGTATGCTTTCTTTTTGATCACCCGTCCGTCCTTTACGACGACGAGGACGGCTCCGGGGAATCCTGCTGCGATGTCTTTTTCAATCATTTGATCAACCTTTCTGAGCTTTGCTGCGTCGTATAATTTGGATTGGGCTTCGGCTTTGTGCTGCGGCAGAAAAGAGAGGCTGATGACCATTGTGAGTATGGCGGCTGTCAGTGTTTTCATATTCTGATCCCTCCCGGTTTATTCAAATTCAGCAGCCATGTCATCCTTAAATCCGAACGCATAAGTGAAGAAAAAGCCCGCCGCGTAAGAGATGAAGAGACCGATGATATACAAAACGATTTGAGCCGGCTGTACGAGAAACGAGAGCGGAAGGCCGGAGACACCGATTGAAAAAGTAGCCACCTGAAAATGGGCTTGAAAGGCGCCGCCGATTCCCGCCCCTAAACACGCCGTCAAAAACGGCCGGCCGAGCGGGAGCGTGACGCCGAAGATGAGCGGCTCTCCGATTCCGAGCAGACCGGATGGAAGTCCTCCGCCGATCGCTCTTTTCAATGAGGCTTTTTTTGTTTTCATAAAGATGGCGAAGGCCGCCCCTACCTGACCCGCGCCTCCCATCGCGAGAATCGGAAGAAGCGGGTCATCTCCGATTGATCGGATTAATTCCAAATGTACGGGAGTCAAGCCCTGATGCAGGCCGGTGACGACAAGCGGCAGGAAGGCGGCTCCCAGTACAAACCCTGAGAGCACTCCCCCGACATTCAGCAGCGACAATAAACCTGATGTAATGAGATCAGAAATAAAACCGCCTGCAGGGATAAAAACGACATATGTCACCAGCCCGGTGATAAGTAAAGACAATGTAGGCGTGACGATAATGTCGATGGATTGATGGACGTACTTTCTGATAAACCGTTCGGTATAAGCGATAAAAACCGCAGCGAAAAGAACGCCGATTAATCCTCCCCTGCCAGGGAGCAGATTCTCTCCGAACAAACTGATATTGGCGATCTCAGGGTTAAGGATCAATATACCCGCAAGGCCGCCCATCGCGGGAGTCCCGCCGAATTCCTTCGCCGCATTGATGCCGACAAGGACGCCGAGGTATGCGAATAAGCCTGAACCGATAACCGTTAAAATAAGTGCGATTTGGGATTCTTTCGGGAGCCAGCCGGCCTGAATGACGGCTTTCGTAATACCGGTGATTAAACCTGATGCAATGAGTGCGGGAATAAGGGGAATGAAGATGCTTGATATTTTTCTCAGAAACAGTCTGATGGGTGTGGTGTTTTTTCTGTTGAGATCGGCTTTTTTCCGTGAGGCGGCTTCTTTTAAATCAATGTTTTTTCCGGATGACATAAGTTTTGCGAAAGCGTCGGCGACATGATTGACGACACCCGTGCCGAGAATGATCTGCAGTGTTTCGGCTTCGACGACGCCTATTACCCCGTCAAGCCGTTTCAGCGCTTCAATATCCGTTTTGTCCTGATCTAAAGGTGTAATCCTCAGGCGTGTCATACAGTGGGTAAAGCCTGAAATATTCGATGAACCGCCGCAATTGTCCAGGATATCTTTGGCCAGTGACTGATAAAATGCCTCTTTGCTCATGGAGATCCTCCTTTGTCCGTACGATTTTTCCCGGGGAGCTGTGCCTGAAACGCGTCCTAAAAGCGCCTGCGCCGATCATGAAAACGGCGCGGGCTCGTAAAAACAAATTATTTTCCACAAAAGAATGATCAGCGTTCTTTTTCTTTTGAAACGTGCTGTTCAATGGCTTTGTCAATGAAGTTGTCTGATTCTTTGAGCAGTGCCTTCGCGTGTGCTTCGTCCGAATTCGTCTTCAGCATGACGATTGCGGTTTTGACATGGCTGCCTGAGGCCTCAAGCGTTTCTTTTGCCTTGTCGTACGGAACGCCCGTGATGCTTTGGATAATGCCGATTGCGCGTTCTTTCAATTTTTCGTTGCTGATATGAACGTCCACCATTAAATTTTCGTACACTTTGCCGCTTTTGATCATCACGGCCGTGGAAATCATGTTCAGAATCATTTTATGTGCCGTCGCCGCTTTCATTCGTGTTGACCCTGTAATCACTTCGGGGCCGACGACGACTTCAATGCTGTGATCGGCATAAGTGCTGATCAATGAGTGTTTATTGCATGTGAGCGCGACAGTTTTGGCGCCGATTGTTTTTGCGTATTTCAGCGCACCGGCCGCATACGGCGTGCGCCCGCTTGCCGCGATGGCGATCACGGTGTCTTCTGCGGTAAGCCCGATCGTTTTGAGATCGAGAGCGCCGGTTTCCTCGCTGTCTTCTATACCTTCAGCCGCTTGCAAAAAGGCGTCTGCTCCTCCGGCCATCAGACCGATGACGGTGTCAGGACTTACGCTGTATGTAGGCGGGCATTCAACCGCATCCAGTACACCGAGTCTGCCGCTTGTGCCCGCTCCCGCATAAATCAGCCTGCCGTTTCGCCGTAATGATTGATGGGCGAATTGAACGGCAATCTGAATATCGGGCAGCACCTGCTGAACGGCTTCAGCCACTTTGAAATCCTCTTCGTTAATGATGCGGAGAATTTCCATCGTGTCTGCTTGATGGATTGAAGCGGTCTGCGGATTTCTGGTTTCTGTGGTCAATCTGTGAATGTTAAGCCGGTCTGTCATGATTGTACCCTCCCAAGTCGTTAATACTTGAAGTATATGGGCTTCTGAATAGATGTTTCAAGAAAAATCGGCAGGGATGAGATGAATAATCAAGCGCTTTCACAAAAAATGATGCAGAATGTGCTGTTCACCGATGGGGCCGATCCTGCGACGACCTTTATCAATAAAACCGGAAGACCGGTACAGGTTCTTTGCACGATGATTGCGATGGTTTACAGCAAGCACGATTTCATCACACCAAGGAAAGTAATTTGCGACAAAAGCGGGGAGCTGCAGCATCGCTTGTTTGGCATAACCTTTTCCCTGATGCGGCGCATGTAAGGACAGCGCACTCAGCAAAATGGCAGACACATTATTCGAATACGGGGCAATGGTTTCTTTTGAGGTATGTAAAATAAAAAAACCGACGGGGCGGTCTTCTTTTAAAATGACTGTCGGGTAGCGATCCCGGATGACAAGAGCCTGCGGCAGGACATCCTTCGGGAGAGCTGTGAACTTTTTATCTTCTTCACTCAGCACAAACCCGTTCAGTCCGTCTGCATGCTCCGGTTTATAAAAGGACAGGGCTACATCCATGATATCTACTCTCCTTTTTTATAATTGATCCAATTCATCTTCTGATAGAACACGGCAGCCTGCCCGTTTTAAAAGAGCGGAAGTGATGCCGTCTCCGATTATTTTTTTTCCTGAGAAAGTGCCGTCATAGATAAAGCTGCTGCCGCAGGACGGACTGTTTTCTTTAAGGATGACCGTGGCGGCGCCTATTTCTTTTGCGTATGCTAATGTTTTTTCCGCGCCGTCCATATATAAAGCCGTAACGTCTTCGCCTGATGCCGTTACGATTCTTGCTGTTCCGTTCAGCACGTCTTCGCCCGTGCCGCCGATGATTTCCGCCGGTTCGCGGGGAGTGGTGAAGCCGCCCAAAAGTTCGGGGCAGACCATAACAGCTTTCTTTTCTTCTACGAGTCTGCGGATTTTTTTCGAAGCGGCGTGAGAGCCGTTATACCTGCATTCGATACCGCCGAGACAAGAGCTGACTAAGATCATCTGTGTCCATTCCCTTCAATATTTTGATACTTTCATCATAAATGAAATAAGAGAGGAGGGATGAGTTTTTCAGTTAAAAAACGGGTAAAAAAGTTTGAAAATAAAAAAAATAATTTTTCTCTTTACAAATGGGGTACAACCTGTATATAATAACTTTTGTCAGCTCGACGCGGACACAAAGGCCCGTTGGTCAAGCGGTTAAGACACCGCCCTTTCACGGCGGTAACACGGGTTCGAATCCCGTACGGGTCATATGGAGGATTAGCTCAGCTGGGAGAGCATCTGCCTTACAAGCAGAGGGTCGGCGGTTCGAGCCCGTCATCCTCCACCATATTTGCCGGCCTAGCTCAATTGGTAGAGCAACTGACTTGTAATCAGTAGGTTGGGGGTTCAAGTCCTCTGGCCGGCACTGTTTTTCAAAAAAATACGGAGGGGTAGCGAAGTGGCTAAACGCGGCGGACTGTAAATCCGCTCCCTCAGGGTTCGGCAGTTCGAATCTGCCCCCCTCCACCATTTTTGGGCTATAGCCAAGCGGTAAGGCAACGGACTTTGACTCCGTCATGCGTTGGTTCGAATCCAGCTAGCCCAGTCTCAGACACCTTTTGCATAAAGGTGTCTTTTTT
This sequence comes from Bacillus sp. JNUCC-21, assembly GCF_041222765.1. NCBI lineage: Bacteria > Bacillati > Bacillota > Bacilli > Caryophanales > Bacillaceae > Bacillus > Bacillus sp. JNUCC-21. The sequence continues at coordinate 194,430 of NZ_CP166019.1, forward strand.
TTATCAGCATTTTGTTTCGATTTCTGATTGTTCATCAGATATACTATTTTTAAGCTGCTGTTAAGGCAGTATATTCTGTATTTTCCATCTACACCCTGCCTGAAATTTGGTAAAATAAATGTAATAAAAAAAATGAAACCTTTTAAAACAATCAACGTATAGATACAGACCGGTGAAGGGCAGAGGTAAGATAAAACATGGAAAACCTGATTAAAAAAAGAATCAAGCAAGTCAAAAAAGGCGATCAAAATGCGTTTGCAGAAATCGTTGACCTTTATAAAGATAAGATTTACCAGCTTTGCTACCGCATGCTCGGCAATGTTCACGAAGCGGAAGATATTGCGCAGGAAGCTTTTATCAGAGCGTATGTCAATATCGACAGTTTCGATATCAACAGAAAGTTTTCAACGTGGCTTTACAGAATTGCGACCAACCTGACCATTGACCGCATCCGCAAGAAAAAGCCTGATTACTATCTGGACGCAGAAGTAGCGGGAGCAGAAGGGCTGACGATGTATTCGCAGATCGCCGCGGACGGGGTTCTCCCTGAAGACGCCGTATTGTCATTGGAGCTGTCGGACACAATTCAGAAAAAGATTTTAAAGCTGCCTGACAAGTACAGAACGGTTATTGTATTAAAGTATATTGACGAACTCTCTTTAATTGAAATCGGGGAGATTCTGAATATCCCTGTCGGCACCGTCAAGACAAGGATACACAGAGGCAGAGAGGCTCTTAGAAAACAATTGAGGGATCTTTAAGTGGGGTGATGAAATGAGCTGTCCTGAACAGATCGTGCAGCTTATGCATAAGCATCTTGATGGAGATATCCTTCCTGAAGATGAAAACGTATTAAAACAACATTTGCAGTCATGCGGGAATTGCAAACGGCATTTTCATGAAATGGAGAAATCCGTAGCACTCGTCCGAAGCACATCGCATGTCACGGCCCCTGCTGATTTTACTGCCAAAGTTATGGCGAATCTTCCAAAAGAGAAAAAACGCGCTTCTGTAAAACGATGGATCAAAACTCATCCGATGATTGCAGCCGCAGCGGTTTTTGTGATTTTAATGGGCGGCGGTTTTTTCAACAGCTGGCATAATGACCACAATTTCAGTGTGTCCAAACAGCCGAACCTTGTCGTGCAGAATCACACGGTCACCGTCCCTGAAGGCGAGACCGTAAAGGGCGATGTCACAGTAAAAAACGGCAAGCTGTTCATTGAAGGAAAAGTCGACGGCAATGTGACCGTCGTCAACGGAGAAAAATACATGGCCTCAGCCGGACAAGTCACCGGGCAGATTGAAGAGATTAACCAATTGTTTGACTGGGTCTGGTACGAACTGAAATCGGCGGGCCAGGGCGTCGTGAGCGCTTTGGACCCGAGTGAAGATGAGTAAAGCGTATAATCGCTTTACTCTTTTTTTGTGCATCGCCGCTCTGGCTCATTTCACTTGAGAAATCAAAATGTGGTATAATGAGCACGCTATATGATGTACATATTGCTCATGCAGCACAATTCATAACAGAAAAACGAAATGACTGAATTCTTGGAGGACGAGGAAATGGCTTTTGAGGACATCCCATTTTTGCAATACCTCGGCAATGCCGTTGATATTCTCCTTGTTTGGTATGTGATATATAAATTAATCATGGTCATACGCGGGACGAAGGCGGTTCAGCTTTTAAAAGGAATCGTCGTCATCGTATTGGTCCGGATGGCCAGTTCATATTTGGGACTCAGCACGCTTCAGTGGCTGATGGACCAAGCGATAACATGGGGATTTTTAGCGATCATCATTATATTCCAGCCTGAGCTGAGACGGGCGCTTGAACAGCTCGGACGGGGCCGGTTCTTTTCCAGGAGCGGAACCCCCGTGGAGGAAGCGCAGCATAAGACAATTGAAGCGATTACAAAATCGATCAGCTACATGGCGAAACGCCGCATCGGCGCACTCATCGCGATTGAGCGCGATACGGGAATGGGCGATTATATTGAGACGGGCATCCCGCTTAATGCGCAGGTCAGCTCGGAGCTTTTGATTAATATCTTCATCCCAAATACACCGCTGCATGATGGAGCGGTCATTATGAAAAATAACGAGATTGCGGCGGCTGCCTGTTATCTGCCGCTTTCTGAAAGCCCGTTTATTTCAAAGGAGCTGGGGACGCGTCACAGAGCGGCTGTCGGCATCAGTGAAGTGACGGACAGCTTAACCATTATTGTATCTGAAGAGACGGGCGCCATCAGTGTGGCCAAAAACGGAGACCTTCATAGAGAATTGACGGAAGAAGCACTGAAAGAAATGCTTGAAGCCGAGTTTAAGAAAAACGCCAGAGATACTTCTTCTAACCGCTGGTACTGGAGGGGCAAGAAAAATGGATAAATTCTTAAACAACCGCTGGGCTGTAAAGATCATTGCATTGCTCTTTGCGCTGCTGCTTTACGTTGCGGTTAACAACAACCAGGCGCCGACTCCGAAAAAGCCGGGGGAATCCTTTTTTCCGACATCAACGACTGACGAGGCTACGCTTACTGATATTCCTGTAAAAGCATACTATGATGAAGCGAACTATGTCGTCACCGGCGTGCCCCAGACCGTAAATGTCACGATTAAAGGCTCGACAAGCGCGGTGAAAAAGGCGAGACAGACGAAGAATTTTGAGATATACGCCGATATGAATAAGCTGAAGACCGGGACTCATAAGGTCGAATTGAAGGCGAAAAACGTATCGGACGGACTGACAATCTCCATTAACCCGTCAGTCACGACGGTTACGATTCAGGAAAAAACGGCTGAGAGTTTTCCTGTGGAAGTTGAATACTACAATAAAAGCAAAATGAAAAAGGGATACACCCCTCAGCAGCCGATTATCAGCCCGAAAAACGTGCAGATTACAGGTTCGAAAAATGTGATTGATAACATTTCACTTGTCAAAGCATCCGTGAACCTTGAAAATGCAAATGAGACCATTGAAAAGGAAGTGAAGGTGACCGTCTATGACAAAGACGGCAACGCACTTCCTGTTGATGTTGAACCGTCAGTCATTAAAGTGACGGTTCCCGTAGCAAGTCCGAGCAAAAAGCTTCCTTTCAAAATCGAAAGAAAGGGAAGTCTTCCGGACGGGGTGAGCGTTGCGAGCATTGACTCGAATCCGAGTGAGGTGACGGTTTACGGCCCGCAGTATGTGCTGGATTCACTTGAATTTATTGACGGCGTATCTCTTGATTTAGGCAAAATTGATAAAGATACCGATATCAATGCCGATATCCCGCTTCCTAAGGGTGTCACCAAGGTATCACCGGAAAAAATCACGCTTCATGTTAAAGTGGACAGTGAAGACAAAAAGGATTTTGACAATGTCGGAATCAAGACGGTCGGACTGGGAGGCTCACAGCAGATTGAGTTTCTCGATCCTGAATCGCAGGCGATAAATATTACGGCCAAAGGCTCTCCCGCCAACATTAAGGCGCTGAAAAAGTCGGACATTGAACTGTATGCCAATGTCTCGGACTTGGATGACGGAGAGCACTCTGTAAAGCTTGAAGTAAACGGCCCGCAAAACGTCACATGGTCCCTGTCAAAAGACACGGTTAAGATCAAGCTGACTTCTAAGAAAAACACAAGTTCAAATAAAAATGACGGCGGCTCCGCTGATTCCGGCAATAAGAACGGCACAAGCGGAGACGCAGACAAAGACAAGAACAAGAACCGGGAAGACGACACTGACAGCGATCAGAATAAAAGTCAAAACCAGGATCAAAATCAAGACCAGGATGAAGACGGATCAAGCGCTGATTCTTCTTCAACAGAATGAAAAAGGAGCGATACAAAATGGGCAAGTATTTTGGAACAGATGGTGTAAGAGGTGTTGCCAACAGCGAGCTTACGCCAGAGCTGGCCTTTAAAGTTGGGCGTTTTGGCGGTTATGTCCTGACCAAAGATAAGCAGCGCCCGAAAGTGCTGATCGGCCGTGATACACGTATCTCCGGACATATGCTGGAGGGAGCCCTTGTCGCCGGACTTTTATCGATCGGAGCTGAAGTGATGCGCCTCGGCGTTATTTCTACGCCGGGGGTATCCTATTTAACGAAAGCCATGGATGCTGAGGCGGGCGTCATGATCTCCGCTTCTCACAACCCCGTACAGGATAACGGAATTAAATTTTTCGGAGGGGACGGCTTTAAGCTTTCTGATGAGCAGGAGGCCGAGATTGAACGTCTCATGGATGAACCGGAAGATAAGCTGCCGAGACCGACAGGCGCGGACCTCGGGCTTGTAAACGATTATTTTGAAGGCGTTCAAAAGTATCTGCAATTTTTAAAGCAGACGGCGGACGAAGATTTCACAGGCATTCATGTAGCGCTTGACTGCGCCCATGGTGCGACATCATCCATTGCGACGCACCTTTTTGCCGATCTCGATGCTGACGTATCTACAATGGGGACGTCTCCGAACGGATTAAACATTAATGATGGCGTCGGGTCTACACACCCGGAAGCGCTGAGTGCTTTCGTCAAAGAAAAAAACGCCGATATCGGCCTTGCGTTTGACGGAGACGGCGACCGCCTCATTGCTGTTGATGAAAAAGGAAACATCGTCGACGGTGATCAGATTATGTACATATGCGCGAAGTATTTGAAATCAGAGGGCCGTCTGAAGGATGATACCGTCGTATCGACTGTGATGAGCAACCTCGGTTTTTACAAAGCGCTTGAAAAAGAAGAAATCAAAAGCGTTCAAACGGCAGTCGGCGACCGCTATGTCGTAGAAGCGATGAAAAAAGACGGCTATAATGTCGGCGGCGAGCAGTCAGGGCACCTTATTTTCCTTGATTACAACACTACCGGCGACGGTCTTTTGTCCGCGATCATGCTTGTGAATACGCTGAAGGCGTCCGGCAAAACTCTTTCAGAACTTGCGGATGAAATGAAAAAATTCCCGCAGCTCTTAGTGAACGTGAAAGTGACGGATAAATATAAGGTAGAAGAAAACGCTAAGGTGAAGGCCGTTATTTCTGAAGTGGAAAAAGAAATGAACGGAGACGGCCGGATTTTAGTGCGCCCGTCAGGCACCGAACCGCTCGTCCGCGTGATGGCCGAAGCGAGAACAAAAGAGCTTTGTGACGAATATGTCACAAAAATCGTGGATGTCGTGCGGACAGAAATGGGAGCGGAGTAGCGAAGTTTATAAGCAGAGAGCGAACAAGACAAGTGCGATCAGCATAATATGATAGTAAACATGATGCCGGGGCGGCAAAAAATAATTGACCGTCCTTGGCACATGCTGTAAAATCAAGCTTGTTCAGCCTTTGTTTTTCACTTGCAGGAAAGGCGGGATTGTTTGCATCTTTTATAATTACAGCGCCCGAACTAAGCGCCCGAAAAACGGCTTAGTTGACGAGGATGGAGGTTATCGAATTTTCGGCGGATGCCTCCCGGCTGATTCATTTAGATCACAGCCGTAAGGATTTCTTCAAACCGGAGGGGCGACTCTCCGAACAAAGAGAAATCACATGATCTTCCAAAAAAACATGTGGGAGGGGACGATTGAAAGTCCCCTTGTAATTTGACTTTCTTCGTCTCCTTTTGCACCTTTAGGAGGAAGAAAAAATGTGTGGAATTGTAGGTTATATCGGTCAGCTTGATGCGAAAGAGATTTTGTTAAAAGGATTAGAGAAGCTTGAGTACCGCGGTTATGACTCTGCCGGTATCGCTGTGGCGAATGAGCAGGGCGTGCATGTGTACAAAGAAAAAGGCCGCATCGCCGACCTTCGTGAAGTGGTGGATCACACGGTTGAATCTCAAGCGGGAATCGGCCATACACGCTGGGCGACTCACGGCGAACCAAGCTTCCTGAACGCTCACCCGCATCAAAGCGCACTCGGCCGCTTTACACTTGTTCACAACGGTGTGATCGAGAACTATGTTCAGCTGAAGCGCGAATATCTTGAAAACGTTGAACTGAAAAGCGACACGGACACTGAAGTAGTCGTTCAAATGATCGAGCAATTTGTGGCGGGAGGACTTAGCACAGAAGAAGCGTTCCGCAAAACACTGACTCTGTTAAAAGGCTCTTACGCAATTGCATTATTTGACGGTGAAAACACAGACACCATTTACGTTGCAAAAAACAAAAGCCCTCTGTTAATCGGCCTTGGAGATACGTTTAACGTCGTGGCATCTGACGCGATGGCTATGCTTCAAGTAACGAATGAATACGTTGAGCTTTTGGACAAAGAAATGGTGATCGTGACAAAAGACGAAGCCGTGATTAAAAACCTTGACGGTGAAGTCATGACACGTGCGTCTTATATCGCTGAGCTTGACGCCAGTGATATCGAAAAAGGCACATACCCTCACTACATGTTAAAAGAAACGGATGAGCAGCCGCTTGTTATGCGCAAAATCATCCAAACGTATCAAGACGAAAACGGCAGACTGGCTGTGGCCGGCGATGTCGCTGACGCCGTGGCGGAAGCGGACCGCATTTATATCGTGGCTTGCGGAACGAGCTACCATGCCGGTCTTGTCGGGAAACAATATATTGAAATGTGGGCAAACGTCCCGGTTGAAGTGCATGTAGCGAGTGAATTCTCCTACAACATGCCGCTTCTGTCTAAGAAGCCGCTCTTTATCTTCCTTTCTCAAAGCGGAGAAACAGCGGACAGCCGCGCCGTGCTTGTTCAAGTCAAAGCGCTGGGTCACAAAGCGCTGACGATCACAAACGTTCCGGGATCAACGCTTTCCCGTGAAGCGGATTACACATTGCTTCTGCACGCAGGCCCTGAGATCGCGGTTGCATCAACAAAAGCGTATACGGCTCAGATTGCCGTGCTTGCGATCCTTGCGTCCGTTGCAGCAGAACGCAACGGTGTTGATATCGGTTTTGATTTAGTCAAAGAATTAGGTATCGCGGCAAACGCCATGGAAGCCCTCTGCGACCAGAAGGACGAAATGGAAATGATCGCGCGTGAGTACCTGACTGTTTCAAGAAACGCTTTCTTCATCGGCCGCGGCCTCGACTACTTCGTATGTGTCGAAGGCGCCCTGAAGCTGAAAGAGATTTCTTACATCCAGGCGGAAGGCTTCGCCGGCGGCGAGCTGAAGCACGGAACAATCGCTCTGATTGAAGAAGGAACACCGGTCTTTGCGCTTGCGACACAAGAACACGTCAACCTGAGCATCCGCGGAAACGTGAAGGAAGTCGCAGCCCGCGGCGCCAACACGTGCATCATCTCGCTGAAAGGCTTAGAAGACGCAGACGACAGATTCATCCTGCCGGAAGTCAACCCTGCGCTTGCTCCGCTGGTATCTGTTGTGCCATTGCAGCTGATCGCTTACTACGCTGCACTGCACCGCGGCTGTGACGTTGATAAACCGCGCAACCTTGCGAAGAGTGTGACTGTGGAATAGGATCTGATTTAGTGAAAAACAGTATGTAAGATAGAAATAAAGTCGTATCGTTTGCGAAAATATGTAATGTTTGTAAAAAAGTTGCATGTCTTACCCCTTTAGATTACTATAAGTCTAAAGGGGTATTTTTATGTTTGAAAGAGCAAGAACATCACAAGTAGTGGAAAAGATTATAGAAGGACGTGGCACGGGGTAACTACTGATTTCAAATATTGGCTAAAGATACAAGATGTTTCTTGCTAAGCAGAACAACATGTTCAAAAGATAAAGTTTAAATAAATTGCCAAAATACCAATAGTTTCTCAAAAGAAATTATAGAAACTATATTCGACTTAGCATGGTATAAAATAACTAACGAAGTATGAAAAATGATGAGTTGTATTAATTTCAATTTTGACAATGATTCCTGATTTATGTACAGAAAACAATTGAAAATTTGTATTTTAATTTCCTATTAGAGTGGAACAATAAATATCCAGTTATAACTTCGATGCCTGAGGGAGTATCATTTGTGTAAGAAACAAATAAATCAGCGTAGATATTAAGTAAAGAAATATATCTTGAAGACTGAACGCTATTCCAAAGATACTTTAAACTGATTGTTGAAAAAATAGATATAAAATATATATTTACTTATTTACAAATAAATTCATGACTATCATACTAGTGATAAAATATAATTTCACGATACGGCTCTGATCGACCTGATGATACAGGAAGAAATAAATTCTTCGAAGGATCTAAAAACTATTAATTAAAGAAGTACAAGTACATGTAAATTCAAAGAATTTGTTGTGTAATTAACTTGCTTGAAGAAAATTTAGAAAAAAAAGAAAATTAAAGCGAGGTAAAGTATTATGAAACTAAAAGAAATATCCATCAAAAAATTATTTGGTTTTTTTGACCATGATGTCAAATTAAATGTTGACAGAGGGATAACGATTATAATTGGTGAGAATGGGTTAGGGAAAACCAAAATATTAGAAATGATAGAGGCGTTTTTTAAAGGTGAGTTTTATAAGCTTACAAATGTTGAATATGAAAGCATTATTTTTAAATTTGAAGATGATGTTTCTTGGGAAGTTTTTAAAAATGAGTCTCAGGAAAAAGGAGTTTCACTTTCTGTTATTCAAAATAGGAAAGGAAAAAAAGAAGAAGAAGTTTTCTTACTAGAACTAGACGTATATAACCCGGAAGCTATTAGAAGGGAAGCAATGCATATAGGAAGGGTGAGTAATACTTTAAGGAGGGTTTCACCTAATACGTGGGAACACAGATATACTGGGGAACTCTATAATCCATTAGAAGTTGTTGAAAAGTTTAGTCCCAATCATCCAAGAAGATTTGATAATGAATTTATAAGAAATTTAGACTTAGATCAGTGGTTTGTTGATAGATTTGAGAAAGTACAAGTTTCTTTAATTGAAACACAACGAGTTTACAACTTTGAAAATCCAGATAGAGCGCCTATTGAAACTGTAAAAAAGTATTCTAAAGAGTTAACAGAATTGATAAAACAAAAATTAACAGTGTCAACAGAGTTATCTTCTAAATTAGATAGAACATATCCCAATAGATTAGTTAATGAATTAAAAAAAGGAAATCGTAATGTATCAGAGGATGATTTGATTCGTGAACTTAAGGCCTTAGAAGATAAGCGTAGTTTACTTGATGAAGTTGGTTTAGTAGAAACTGATAAAAATTCAGATCTTCTTTTTATAGATAGCCCTGAAGATACTGTGAAAAATGTTCTTATGCTATATGTTAAAGATAGCTTTGAAAAGTTAAGTATATTTGATGAAATAGCCGAAAAGATTAGGTTACTATTAAAGATTATTAATGAAAGATTTAAGCATAAAAAGTTATATGTAAATAAAGAAGATGGATTTGCGTTTAAATCCACAGTACTTAAAGATGAGGATATATATAGACAAATTCCTTTAGAACAGCTTTCTTCTGGAGAAAAGAATGAATTGATATTGTTCTATCACCTGATATTCAATACAAGTCCCAATTCTTTAATCTTGATAGATGAACCTGAAATTTCTTTACATATTTCATGGCAAAATAAATTTATTTCAGATTTGAAAGAAATCCATAATTTAAATAAACTAGACATCCTGATAGCTACTCATTCCCCAGATATTATATCAAATAATTGGGATTTAAAAGTTGAATTACAAGGGGTGGAATAAGTGTTTGAGCACATGACACCTGAGAGAACTGCAAATGCAATTATGCAAGATACCACATTTAATGGAACATATTTAATTGTAGAAGGGACAAAAGATTTTAATCTTTATGGTAAATTTTTTGATATTGGTGATACTGTAGAAATCAAACAAGTGGGGGGTAAAGAAAAAGTTATAGAAGTTATAAAAATTTTAGAGGAACGCAAGTTTAAAGAGAAGATAGGAATAGTAGATGCTGATTTTTCTAAAATCTTGGGGGAGGAACAGTTAGTAAAAGATATATATTCTACAGATTATCACGATAGTGAAGTTATGATGTTCAAATCTCAAGCATTAGAGACAGTATTATATATCTATGTTACAAAGAAAAAATTAGATGAGTTTTTGAGTGGTAGAGAAATAAAGGATAGTTTATTAAATATCGCTAAAGAAATAGGATTATTAAAACTGGCAAATCATTTACATAGTTTAGGATTGGCATTTAAGCCTAAAAAAGCAGATGGGAAACCTTTGAAATACAAAGATTTTATAGATGAGAAGGCATTACAGTTTAAAGGTAAAGAACAATTAATAAATACTGTTTTTAATTATTCAATTAATAGATCTAGTCAAATGGCGGATAAGGAATTCGTGAAACAAAAGATTGACGAGCTATCAAAAAATGAATACGATTTACTGCAAATAGTAAATGGGCATGATTTATCAAATATTATATATTTATTACTGAAAAAAACTCTCAGAAGTTCTAAAAAATCGTTGCTTGATTATAATGCTATTGAAGATTCATTTATTATGTCATACGAGGCAAGATATTTTATAGAGACAAAATTATTCCGGGATCTTTATAAATGGTCAAGTTCAAATGATGTAAAACTTTTTAAGGAAGATGTTAAAGAACTTTATCAAAAAATGAATATTGTAAGGGTATAGGCGTTTTCTATATAAATAATTAGGCCCTAAATTAAAAGTCACCCAATTTGATCAATCTTATTTCAAAATAGATTCTAATTATTTGCTTAGAAATACAAGCTCATGAGCTCTTTCTTATCAAAATTTATTCAAACCAAACAGTTGATCAATGGTCTAGGCACTTTATTGATTTTAGCGGTTTTACTGCTTTGACATATCAGTTCTGCATTAAATGTTAAAAAGGCGCTATATCATTCATTTTTCAAAAACGTCCCTTTTTCACCAAATAGAACTTGTCAATCGATATACCCTATCTTCCATGTTTCTCTCTATATATACAAAAGTTCATCACTTTACAAGGACTCATAAATTCATTTTTTTATGTTAAGCAGAAAGCCGCCCGCATAATAGGCGGCTGTTCTTCTCATTAATACTGTGATGTCACATCGTACTCATAATCAATCTTCAATTTTACATTTTTCATAGTCGATTTAGCTGTTGCAAGTGTGTTGTATTTAAAATTCCAGATGCTTGCCGCTGAGAGGTTATCATCCAGTGTAATACCGTAATTCCCTTGTGTGGAGCTGTTTGCAAGTGCACGGTGCCACACTTTATTTTCTTCCGACATGATGTAGTGGCTTGTATTTCCTTGGCTTGGTGTTTGGGTTGCGGTGGTGTTGATTCTTTTCACTGTGGCGTCTCTTGGAATGCTTGTCTGTTTGGTTAAGTCGAGTCTAAGAACAGTTGAATCTGATCCATTCGGACTGAGGCTTGTGTTCCCTTTATTTTCAGCTGTACCGCTGAATGAGAAGGTCTCACTGCCGGATTTGATTCGGTCGTAAATAGAGAGTGTAAAGTACATATCGTCAGTGTAGGAGCCGCGGGACACTTTCACGTAGAACGTCTCGTTATTTTCTTTCGCATCTGTATTCGCATAGATAAAAGGTAGCGCCGTATCAGGATTTATCACTTCTGTGCCTTTACTGATCAGTACTTTATTTTTATTATAAATTTCAATGTCCATTCCCTTGTATTCACTTCTTGTTGAACTCCTGACATAAAGTCTTTCTCCCTTATTTGCCGTGAAAGTGAAATACGAATCTTTTTCCCCTTTTGGCAATATGGCAGTATCAATATTTTTATATTTCCAGTAGCCTACTGGATTGGCAGTTTCAAATGAATGATTTCCTGTAATGGCGCTTATTTGTGATGAGTTCTTTTGAGACGCAGAGGCTGAGGCTGAAGGTGCAAACAATACGCCTGATAATAAGATTGCACTGACAAATAGTATAGATATATACTTTTTCATGGAAAATTCCTCCTTTTTGACTACATCATACATAAAAACCCTCATGATGTAAACATTTGTTATTTTAGGTTAAAATCAACTGGGAAACAGCCGATACAAACACTAGAACATCATCTCAAGCGGAGGTTAAAAACATGCGCCTAAACGCTCGTTATATAAAAAATCAAGTAATGGCTCAGCAAGTGCTTCAGCGGTATTCTTCCAAAACAAATGTGAAAGATGCGGCAAAAGGGCCGGACAGCTTATTGATTCAGGCAGGCGGGACCCGCGATCTGAGCCAGGTGAATTATTCAAGGAGCGGTGTCACTGAGAAAGGGAGCAGCCTGTCCCGTTTATATCAATCTGCAAATCAGAAAACGATTACGGATAATGGGAAAGAGACGGTAATAGACGCTAATAATCCGTATGAGTCTGAGAGTGATATTGCGAGCAAGATTCTTGATGAGAAATACAGCCGTATCAATGAAATCAATAAACGAAAACCAGATCCTTTGCATTATATTAAGGATAAATACCAGCGTGCCGATTCACCTTATTTCAGAAGTGATTTATCAGAATCGGAGCGTCAGGCCGCTTATCATAATGAAACGGAATGGCTGTTTAAGGGGAAAGCCCAAAGCTATGATTTCCGTGATGCGGCGTTTCGGGGTGAAACGCTCAGCGGAGAGATTGAGGGAGAAAATGAAAAGGTGTTTCAGCGCGGGCAGGTCAATCAGCAGATTGAGATGCTTTTCCATCGGAATCATATTCAGATTCCGGAGGGTGCGAACCTTACATTTACGATATCACCGATTGATTATCTGTTAAAAGTGAGCGGGACGGACGATGAAGAGCTCACTCAGCAGATTGAAGCCGTCTTAAACTCCGGGGAAAACAGCAAAGAGCTGTTTGCGCACATCATTCGCAGCCGGAGTGATGATTCCTCGCAATTTACGGCGGAAGCGTATGAGAAATATCAAGTCGTTCGGGAAATGTATGAGGTGACCGGCTATCATCTGAAAGACTTGCAGATCGTGGACGGAAAGTACGTCACAGAAGACGGCCGCGACCTTTTAGACGTCTATAAGGAAGCGCTGCAGCACGATCCTTTGCTGAAACATACGGCGGCAGAAGCGGCCGCCCATTACGGACAGGGGCTCACGAAGCTTGCGAGAACGGGTTATGACGCCATTCCTGATTTGGTGCTGTCCATTGAGTATAAAAACGGATCTCTGCGTGATGTCGGCCAAAGCAGGCAATACGGATCTGGGGATACAGATTGGCTTTCTGAATGGAAACGGGAGCTGGGTGTGCGTATATAAATTGAGAAAAAAGCTGACGAATGATGCCGTCAGCTTTTCTTTATGCGTTTACTTAAAACTCCTCATACTCCGCCGGGTCTTGGCCGTTTATGCGTCCGTCGGGGCGGGTAAGCGAGTCGATAATGCTCATGTCGTTTTCATCAAGGGAGAAATCAAAAACGGAGATGTTTTCAAGCTGGCGCTCGGGCGATGCTGATTTTGGAATCGGGATGGCGCCCAGCTGGATATGCCAGCGTAAAATGACTTGAGAAATGGTTTTGCCGTATTTGTCCGCAATCCGTCCGAGTTTTTGATCGTTCAATACTTCGCCGGCGCGGGATAACGGACTCCATGATTCTGTCACGATGCCCTGTTCTTCGTGCCATTGGCGCTGCTGCTGCTGATTAAAAGCGGGATGCAGTTCTATTTGGTTGATGCCTGGCTTTACGCCGGTTTCACGTTCGAGCCGTTCGATATGCTCAGGCAGGAAATTGCAGACGCCGATGGATCGGATCAGACCCCATTTTTTCGCATCAATCAGTGCCTGCCATGCTTCCGTGTAGCGGTCTTGTTTCGGGTTCGGCCAATGGACGAGATACAGGTCATAGTAGTCCAGACCGGCGCGGTATAAAGATTCTTGGATGGTTTGTACAGCTTTGTCATAGTCATGGTAGCGTCCGGGCAGCTTGGACGTCACGTATAGCTGTTCTCTCGGAACAGAGCTTCTCTTGATGGCTTCTCCGACCGTCCCTTCATTTTCATAGTTATAAGCGGTGTCAATCAGACGGTAGCCGATATCAATGGCGCTGGTAATGGCATGAACGCCGTTGTTTCCATTAAGAGCGTATGTACCGAAGCCGATCGCAGGAATGCTTGTCCCATCCAGCAGTTTCTTTTGCGGAATTGCTCCAGTCATCATTAAATCCCTCCTTGTTTTCTACTTTACCATTATTTTTACAAATGAAACATAATAATGGAAGGAAATGAGATGAGCCGCACATGAAAAAAGCTGACGGAGAACCGTCAGCTTTAAATTTGAAACATCCATGCTACGACGGGGCCGAAGACCGACCCTAACACGGCGCAGAGCGTCATGGAAACAGAGCTCATGGAGACCGTTAATTCTCCGTACTCCATTGCTTTTGAGGTGCCGAGCGCATGGGAAGCGCTCCCGAATGCAATTCCTTTCCCGAGTGAGCTGCGAATGCGGATCCACTTGAGAAGCAGCGGTCCTAAGATAACGCCGGAAAACCCTGCGATCATGACGAACACGACTGTCATGGAAGGGACACCGCCGATACCGGACGCAATCTGTATCGCGACAGGCGTCGTAATTGATTTTGGGATAATTGACAAAATCAAACTCCGGCTGATGCCGAACAGCTCTGCAAATAGCAGGCCGCTGACCATTCCGGAGAATAAACCGGCCAACACGCCGCCGATGATCGGAAACATATACTTGATTAACACCCGGCGCTGCTTATAAAGCGGGTATGCCAAAGCCACCACGGCGGGTCCGAGCAGTGAATTGATCCATTGGCCGCCGATCATATAGTCTTTATACGAAATATGAAAAACAAGCAGCACGGCGATAATGAAAATCGTAGTCGTCAAAACCGGTATGAGAAAGGGATATGGAAAGCGCACATATAATTTCACCATAGCCAGATAGGCGGCGGCCGTGAACAAAATTATAAGGATTGCGATACATGCTTGCTGCACTTCTTTTTCTCCTTTCTCTGATTGGCTTTGTGCTCTAACAGCTGGCTGGCGTACCCTGCGGCGATCATTGTGACGATGGTGCTCAGCACGATGATCAGAAACAGAGCAGCCCCGCTGGCGGAAAACAGTGACGGGTAATTGATGACGCCCGTCATGGCCGGAATGAATAACAGCGGAAGAAAAGACAGCAAAAATCCGGCTCCGTCTTCAATCATTTTGACGGGAATGATCTTAACCGATAAACATATGATCAGCAGGATCAAACCGATGATACTTCCGGGAATGGGCAGGTGAAAGAACTGCTGAACGGCTCCCCCGATAAAGGAAAATGCGAATAAAATAATGATTTGCAAGATGATGCGTATGACTTTCACGACAATGCTGTTCTTTGGAGAAGAGCAGCTTCCCCCTTTCTTGATGCTTCGATATGTTTCTTTACTTTTTGCGCATATATTTGTACTATACAAATATATGTATGCAAAATCTTTCTATATGTTTTCTTAGTAAATGTGCATATGTTTGTATTATACAACTAATATTGCTGTTGTCAATTGTAAGGAGTGAGGCTGTTTGTCAAAACAAGATCCGATTGAATTAATTGAATATGAGCTCACCACTTTTATCAGGAGAGCTGTTTATCTTGATAACTCCGACCGTAAAATCGGACATCTGGAAAGGGCTGCGTATTTGTTATTACGGCAGCTGGATGAATTCGGACCGGCGCGTGTAAAGGAATTAGCCGAATCTTTTAAGCTGGATATTTCCACATTGTCACGCCAGGCCGCGGCCTTGGAGTCGAAAGAGCTGATCCAGCGTTTTTCCGATCCTTCTGACGGGCGGGTCAGTCTGTTTGCGATTACGAAGCTTGGCAAACAGAGGTTAAAAGCTGATAAAAAGATGCGTCTTGATCGATACCGACATATGCTTGACGATTGGTCAGGCGATGAAAAAGAAATGTTCGGCCGGCTTTTGCTGCGGCTGAATGAGGCATTTATCGATTAATGCATGATTTTTGCCGGTTAAGCAGGATTATGGCGTATACAAGGGAGAATGGAAGAGAGTAAGACTTTACGCCATTCTGCTTAGCAAAAATAATATTGAATAGGGGGCGGAACATGTTTCTCCAGGGACATCCTGTTTCTCGGAGGCTGCGGCATTTATTATCTCAATATTCATAATTCATTAAAAATGAAAGCGTTTTATTTTTAGTCTATTGGTTTAGGGTGTAAGGTGTTTACCTGAAAAAAACAATTGTATTTTCCACGAAAATTTATTATGATGGAATAAGGAAATTGGAGATTATATAACAATAGAAAGATAGAATATTTCTAATATTGCGGGAAATGAAGAGTGAGTTAGGTTCAACAGGTGCACCTTCTGCTTCATTATTTCACATATATCAGAGCTGTTAAGAGGAGGAAGCGAAGTGGCAAACAAAGAATTAAAGAGAGGCTTAGGCGCGCGTCATATACAGATGATTGCGCTGGGCGGCACGATCGGTGTCGGTTTATTCATGGGGTCATCCAGCACGATCGGATGGACCGGGCCGTCTGTCCTGCTGGCTTATGCGATCTCGGGTATCTTTATCTTTTTTATCATGCGTGCGATGGGCGAAATGCTCTATGTAGAGCCGAGTACAGGGTCGTTTGCGACATTCGGCCATAAGTATATACATCCGTTAGCCGGCTATATGACGGCGTGGAGCAACTGGTTTCAATGGGTGATCGTCGGGATGTCTGAAATTATCGCCGTCGGTTCGTATATGAAATATTGGTTTCCTGATCTGCCGGCATGGATTCCCGGCATTATCGCCATGGCCATTCTCGGTGCGGCGAATTTAATTTCGGTAAAATCTTTCGGTGAGTTTGAATTTTGGTTTGCCATGATCAAAATCGTCACCATTATTCTGATGATTGTGGCCGGAATCGGAATTATTTTCTTCGGTTTCGGTAACGGAGGGCATGCGATCGGATTATCTAATTTATGGTCGCACGGCGGTTTCTTTACGAATGGTTTTTCAGGATTTTTCTTTGCCTTGTCTTTGGTCGTTGCGGCCTATCAAGGGGTCGAACTGATCGGGATTACGGCAGGGGAAGCGAAGGACCCGCAAAAAACGCTGCGAAGCGCGATTCAGAGTATTATTTGGCGGATTTTAATTTTCTACATCGGTGCGATTTTCGTAATCGTTACCGTATATCCGTGGAATGAGCTTCACTCACTCGGCAGTCCGTTTGTTTCGACATTTGCGAAAGTCGGGATTACGGCGGCGGCCGGTTTGATTAACTTTGTTGTGATTACCGCTGCGATGTCCGGATGCAACAGCGGGATATTCAGTGCGGGACGCATGCTTTATACATTGGGCGTGAACGGACAGGCCCCGAAATTCTTTAAGAAAGTTTCTTCGAGCGGTGTGCCGATATTCGGTACGTTTGCCGTATTAATCGGACTTGTGATCGGTGTCGTGCTGAACTACATCGCGCCTCCGAAAATTTTTGTCTATGTGTACAGCGCGAGTGTGCTGCCGGGAATGATTCCGTGGTTCGTCATTTTAATCAGCCATCTCGGTTTCAGAAGAGCGAAGGGCGCTGAGCTTGATAAGCATCCGTTTAAAATGCCTTTTGCGCCGTTTACAAACTATTTGACGATCGCTTTCTTACTCATGGTATTGATCGGCATGTGGTTTAACAAAGATACGCGGATTTCTTTGGTTGTCGGGGTGATTTTCCTGGCGATTGTGACGGTCAGCTATTATGCGTTCGGTATCGGCAAGCGCATGCCTGGTGAAAAATCGAAAATAGAAGACGCTGTATAATTCAAAAAGACACCTCTCTTACAGGGGTGTCTTTTTCGGCTTGTCCGCGAGTGGTATACTGATTAAAAAAAGCAGAACCGGGGGAAACATCGATGAGTCATTACCGTACGTTATTATTTGATATAGACAATACGCTGCTGGATTTTACCGCTTCAGAAACCGATGCTCTTCAAAAATTGTTTCAAGGTTCAAAGCTGGAGCTGACGGCAGAGGTGGAAGCCCGTTATAAAGCGTTAAATCATGGGCTGTGGAAGGCGTTTGAAGAGGGGGAAATGACCCGCGATGAAGTGGTGAATACACGGTTTGCCCTTTTGTTTAAAGAATACGGCCTCGAAGCCGACGGCGTGCTGATGAATCAGGCGTACCGCCAATACTTAGAAGAAGGGCACCAGATGATAGACGGGGCTTATGAGCTGATTGAACGGCTGAGTCCTTTATTTGATTTATACATCGTGACGAACGGCGTCTCAAGATCACAATATAAGCGGCTGGGCGACTCCGGTCTGTATCCGTTCTTTAAAGATGTGTTTGTATCTGAGGACACGGGTTTTCAAAAGCCGATGAAGGAATACTTTGATTACGTGTGTGCGAGAATTCCCGGTTTTTCTGCCGAGGGCGGACTTATTATCGGCGATTCACTGAGCGCGGACATAAAAGGCGGTCAGATGGCGGGAATTGATACGTGCTGGTTTAATCCCGGAAAGAAAGCAAATGAGTCCGGAATCATCCCGACGTATGAAATTCATTCGCTTGATGAGCTGTATGATGTGCTGAACGTGGAGCGGAAAGCCGCCGCTCATTTGTAAGGAGAATACGATGAAGATTGCACATACGAAGTTACTGATCAGGGGTTTTGCATTACTATCAATCTTTCATGCGATTCTTCAGCTTCCTCCCGGCCGGGGGGAGCTGAAGGTTTTTTTGTCTGTGCTCGTGATTATGCTGACGGCTAATGACTGCCTGCGGCCGCTATATATGAAGAGAAGGCCGGCTGTATATCAAGGCTCTTTTCTCCTGAGCAACGTTATCGCGGGAGTTCTTTTGTACAATGTCTATAGTGTGGGGACACAGGCCGTAATGGTGCTTTTATTGGCGGAGGTGCTTATTACTGATAAGCAGATTTCGGCTGTTTTGTTAACGATGAATGCCGCCGCATTTGCCGCAGCTTTATACGCCGGCGGAGCGGGTGTCAGTGATATCGTGCCGCCATACTTCATCATGTTTGCGGTGATTTATTTATATCGGAAAAACCTGCAGGAGAAGTCGAAGGTTGAATTGCTGAACCGAGAGCTGAAGATCGCTAATGACACACTGAAGGAATATTCAGACCGGATTGAGGAACTGGCCGTTACGAAAGAAAGAACTAGAATTGCGCAGGAGCTGCATGATTCTCTCGGTCATTATCTGGCTGCTCTGAAAATGAATTTAGAATTTGCCGGGAAGACAGCCGGGCATCAGCCGGACAAAGTGAAGCAGATCATTCATAAGGCGCATGATCTTACGAAAGAATCCATTTTAAAGCTTCGCCAGGCCGTTATGCTGCTGCAGGGCTCTTTGCCGGGGCGGGGATTTGAGCAAGAGCTCCGTGACATTTTCAGCCATTTTCAAGAGGCGGGAGGCATACGCTTCGAGCTGGAGACGGACGCGGCCATAGAAGCGGAACAGCCGGATGTGAAGCATTGTCTTTATCAATCCGTTCAGGAAACGATTACGAATGCGATAAAGCATGGACATGCTTCATATGTTTCTGTCCGGATTCAAAAAAACCGAAACATGATATTGGCGCATATTCATAATAACGGCTCAGCCTGCGGAACGATCATAAAATCAAATGGTCTGAAAGGAATTGAGAAAAGAGCAGCCGCACTTGGCGGAGAGGCTGTTTTCTCGTCTGGGAAGGAAACGGGTTTTGACGTGAAAATAAGGATTCCATGCAAGGAGGAATAATCAAGTGAATGTCATGATTGCAGACGACCAGTCCATTGTGAGAGAGGGGCTGAAAATGATTCTGAGTCTTCATGAAGGAATTCAAATATCGGGAGAGGCTTCTTGCGGCGAAGAGGTTCTCCGGCTGCTTTCTCAAACCGAAACCGATGTGATTTTGATGGATATCAGAATGCCCGGTATGGACGGAATCGAAACGACAAAAGCGGTAAAAGCGCGATATCCGTCCGTAAAAGTCATCATTCTGACAACGTTTGAAGATGATCACTATATTTTTGCCGGGCTGAAAAGCGGAGCCGACGGCTATCTCTTGAAGGATGCTGATTCGGATGAAATGATCGACTCCCTTCAAGCCGTTTATGAAGGGAAGATGATGCTGAATCCCAAAATCACGGTTTCCGTCGTAAAAGCGCTGAACAATATGGAGATCCCTGCGGTGCAGAAAGAGCCGCGGACAAAGCTGAAGGAGATTCTCACGCCGAGAGAGCTTGATGTGGCGAAACACATTATGGAAGGCAAAAGCAATAAACGCATTGCCGCAGACTTATTTCTGACTGAAGGCACTGTGAAAAACTATGTATCCAGAATCCTCGATAAACTTGAAGTGTCAAACAGAACCGAGCTTACCTTATATTTGCAAAAATTGCTATAACCCCGCTTCACCCTCCTCTCTCCCTTTTTATCACTAAACATATGACGAAAGTAATACCCATATCGAGTACGAAAGTGAATAGAAAACAAGGATTGCCAAGAGTAGAATAAGTGCAGACATGACACAAGGAGTGCTGCACGAATGCTCGAATTAACGGATTTGACAAAGAAGTACGGCGATTTTACCGCTGTCAATCATATATCACTGCGCGTCGAAAAAGGCGAGATATTCGGTCTGCTGGGACCAAACGGCGCCGGTAAATCAACAACGGTGTCGATGATCAGCACCGTGCTCCCGCCAACGGGCGGAACAATCTGCATTGACGGAACCTCATTACAGGAGCAGCCTGCGGCCATAAAAAAAGTGATGGGAGTCGTCCCGCAGGAAATCGCTTTATATCAAGCGTTAAGCGCAAAGGATAATTTGGCTTTTTTCGGGAGTCTGTACGGACTTTCCGGTAAGGAACTTTGTAAACGGGTTGATGAAGTGCTGGACATCATCGAATTAAAGGAACAGCGACATCAAAGGATATCTGAATTTTCAGGCGGAATGAAAAGACGGGTGAATATCGGGGCCGCGCTAATGAATGAACCGAAACTATTCATTTTAGATGAACCGACCGTCGGAATTGATCCGCAATCCAGACACCATATTCTTGAAACCGTGAAGACGTTAAATCAAGAAAAAGGGATGACCGTCATCTACACGAGTCATTACATGGAAGAGGTTGAATACCTCTGTGAAAAAGCGGCGATCATGGATCACGGCTCAATCATTGCCTGCGGGACGAAAGACGACTTGAAGAAGTCAGCCAAAGCCTCTGATACCCTGATCGTGAATGCAGAGGGGCTGAATGATGACGCCGTTAAAAAAATCCGCCGCATTCCCGGTGTTGCCGAGGCTGCTGTCAGCCAGCAGACCATTACGATGCTCGTCTCTGCGGCAGATCGCAATCTCCTTGATATTGCGGATGATATCAGGAAAACCGGTATCACCATTAAAGGCATTCATTTTGAGGAAGCCAATCTGGAAAGCATTTTCCTCCGGCTCACCGGCAAAACGCTGCGGGATTCATAGGGGGCGTCATGAAAATATTATTCAGGCTGATCTTATTAGATTTTCGGTTATTGGCCGGAGCAAAGTCTTTCTATATAAAACTGATTCTGTTTCCGGCACTGATGATTTTTATTTTAGGAACGGTTTTTCACGGCGATTCGAAAGTGAAGCCATTTCAGACCGCGTTTTATAATGCGGATCACGCGGAGAGTTCTTTGGGCGACGTATTAAAGAATGACGTGCTGAAACAAACTGATCTCATCCGTGTTAAAGACATAGGCAGTTACCAAGAAGGGAAACAGCTTGTCGAAAGCGGCAAAGTCTCCGTTTTTGTATACGTGCCGAAAGGCTTTGCAAAAGCGGCAGAACACAATGAAAAAACAAGTATCAAAGTCATCTCGGACCAACAAGGCTCTGTAAACGGAGACATTGTGGAAATGATGGCCGATTCGTTTGTCACCAGAGTAAAAGCGGAGATCAGTGAAGAGAAAGCGGTGCTGAAGCAGTCGGGACATCTGTCAAAGGGAGATGCCAGCAAAATCATCAGCGGCCTTTCGGGTGAACGTGAACAGGCTGTCACCATTCCGAAACAGTCGGCCGGCAATCACGCGGCCCCGATTGATGCGATGCAGTATTATTCAATCGCAATGGTCGTCATGTTCTCCATTATGACCGCGTTTGCGCTCATTCACGGGATAGTGGAAGAGAGACAGCAGCACACGTTATTCAGAATCAAATCAATGCCTGTTTTACGTATCCAGTACGTGGCGGGTAAGCTTTTGGGAATCATGCTTGCCATCCTTATGCAAATGGCTGCCGTCATCATCGCAAGCGGCATCTTGTATCAGGTAAAATGGGGCAATTTGTTTGAAATATTACTGGTTACGATCGTTTATTCATTTGCGATCGGCAGTATCGTGCTTCTTTGGGGGTTTACTGCAAAAAACCACGAGACCGTCTCAAGCATGGCGGCTCCCATTTTATACGGATTCAGTTTTTTAGGCGGAAGCTTTATCGCAAAAGACGGCTTGCCTGACAGTTTGAAAATCGTGCAGGAGCTGATACCGAACGGCAAAGCGATCAACAGCTATGTCAGTGTCACGCAGCATGCCGGTCTGAGCGGTATTTCGACGGATTTGGCAGAGCTTGCCGCCATTGGCGCCGTGTTTTTATGTTTGACCATCTGGGTGTTTAAACGGAAGGAGGCTGTTTCATGACGCAGCTGTTATTCATGATCAGACATCAGCTGAAACTGATGCTGCAAAATCGGGCTGCCATCTTTGCGACGATTTCCGCCCCGCTCCTTCTCACATATTTCTTTTCCTTTTCTGCGGATGGCAGTCAGCAGAAGGAAGTATATGTAGCTGATGAGGATCAGAGCGCCTATTCAGCGCAATTTATGAAAATGATTCAGAAAGCCGGCCATATAAAAGTCACGAAGGTCACGGAGGACGTATTAAAAACAAAGGTTCATCATCAGGATATATCCTTTGGATTGCTGATCGGCTCTCATTTTGAAGAGACATTATTTTCCGGAGATGAATTGAACGTTTCATTTATTCAGAATGAAGAAAAGGGTGATGCTGTTTTGACAGAGCAGCTGATTGCGCAGCAGGCGGGCGCGCTGAAAAAAATAGTCCGCGATGCAAAAGTGATATCCCGCACGCTGCACACCGACGGGAAGCAGGCGGCAGCTGATCTCTTGAAGGATATTCAGGGTCATTCCGCCGTCAATGTTGACCGCCATCACGTTTATGAAGGCGGACAGGCAGCCGACAGACTTATCGGGTTTTTAGTGATGTTTATCTGGTTCGTTGCAGTCCAAAGCCTGCGATCATTTATAGATGAACAAGAAAATCATACATATGACAGATTGCTGAGCACGCCCGTTTCCTATACGGCATATGCAATCTCTAAGTTTGCGGCGGCGTATCTTTTCGGTCTTCTCCATATTATCGTGATCCTCGCTGCCGGAACATTCATGCTGCATATCCGTTTTGCTGATCATGTTTTTGCTGCGGGAGCGGTGCTTGCGGCCTGCTCGTTTGCGCTGACTGCTGTAACGATGGCCGTGATACCGTTCATGAAGAGCCAAAAGCAATTCACGTCGCTTGCTTCGGTTTTTATAGCTGTCACGGGTTTATTGGGAGGGGCTTTCTTCACATTAGACGCGGCTCCAGAGTACATGCAGATGCTGTCGTTGTTTACTCCTGAAATATGGGCGATCGGCGCGTTTCAAAACAATGGCGGAGGCAGCATGCAGATAGTGCCGCTGAGCCTGTTTCTTGCCGCCGGTGCAGCGTCATTGGTCTTATCACTTTATATGATAAATCGTCATATGAAAAAAAACGGTTAGAAGGGTGGCTGCTTTGTATATGGCAGAAATGATCGGAATCATAGAATTGCTCGCGGGAGCCGCAATGAACGTATGGATCGGGAGGCTCGGAAAAACCTTTTTCGGTAAAGATGACAGAAGTTCGAGAGTCGTGTTAAGAATCTGCGGCATCTTTCTCATGATCAACGGTGTTTCAAGAGCGTTTCATATCTAGTTCACAAAGTGTTCCGGACTCTTTTATAAAATGTAATCTTTTTCCTTGTAAATCGTGTAAAATAGTATAGGATTCTACGAAAAGAATAAGAGGGGGAAGAAACATGAAAAAGAGACTCGTTATGCTATTCGCGGCGGCCGCCGCTGTTTTGTTGCTTGTGAGCGGGTTGTGGGCTCCATCAGCGTCTGCGGC
Organism: Bacillus sp. JNUCC-21; assembly: GCF_041222765.1. Lineage (NCBI taxonomy): Bacteria > Bacillati > Bacillota > Bacilli > Caryophanales > Bacillaceae > Bacillus > Bacillus sp. JNUCC-21. Next base: position 218,465 of record NZ_CP166019.1, read on the forward strand.
GCCGGCTCCTGCTTTAACACAAATCCGTATTATCGGTGTGACGTCTGACGGTCAGAGTTACCAATGGGAAAATATCGGGCCGAACCAAATCAGCGCATCAAAACCGATGAAGGGTACAACGGGTTATTTAGCCGTATATTTCCAAGGGTATCCGAACAATAACACGATCCAGGCGTTTAACAACGGAACGAATATTACAAATCTTACGTCAAAAGCGCTGGAAGATGAATATACGAAAAACGGCAATATCGTTACAGGCTACATTAAATATTACAGTGTTCCTCTTTCTTATGTCAGTTCAGGAACGTTCTCTTTCTCCGCAACGGGGCTGAACGGGCCGTACACGCCGTTAAGCAGCGGATTTTTCTCCATTCAGGTACAGAGTTAAAACAGCCGCCCGGTGCTTTCATGTATAGTTTTTCTCTCTTTCCGGGAAGCTATTCCTAAAGAAAAGGGAGGGCTTACATGATGGACAGGACACTCGGATATTTGCGCGAGTCGCTTTCGAACCACTTGGAGCATGATGTGTGCCGAGGGATTTATAAAAAGCTTCAGGTGAAGCATTATGCAAATGAGGGCGAGTTTGTGAAAGATCTAAATGATTTGGAAATGGATGCGCTGAATCAGGTGCTTGAAAAGGAAATCAAATATGCTGAGAACGAGCAGGATGAGAAGCGCACGATGGAATTGAATGAAGTATATGAGCTCCTGTTTTAAAAAGCCTCCCGGCGGTCGGGAGGCTTTTTATTGTTTCGGAAACAGTTTACAGAATCATCCAACCCTTTGTATAATGGATAGTTGTGAAAAACACAGACGGAGGAGAAACATGAACGACGAAAAAAAACAGACGGTTCTTGAGTTGTCATCGGTTGAAAAAACTTTGGTTTTTCTGGTGCCGCCATTATTGGGGCTGGTCATCGGATGGTTTCTGCCGGTCATTGCGAAGTGGGCCGTAACATTGGATTGGCTGCCTTTTCACGGGCCGCTGGACATTATCGCTTCTTTTCACGGATGGAAGGCTGCGGCTGCAACCGCCGTTATCGGCTTAATCGGGGGAGTGTGGCTGACGCGGGCAGCTTTTAAAGAAACTCTTGTGGCAGTCGTGACGGACAGCGAGGTGTCCTTAACCATATATAATGAAGAAAGCGTGTTTTCGAAAGACAGCATTTCCGGTGTGTTTACGGATGAAAAGCATCTTGTCTTATTGGGGACTGAAGGGCAGGAGCTTTTTCGGGAGAAGCTTGAGCCCGCGGTTGAAAAAGCGGCTGATGCGTTTCGCGCGCATGGGTATGTCTGGCTGGGGACGGAAGATCCTTTTAAAGAAGAATACAAACGGTGGGTGCCGGATACGCCGGATTTGGAGCCAGGGGCAAATGCTCTTTTAAAAGCGAGAGAAAAGGCGCTGAAAGAGGAGGAAAAGGCTGATGCGAAAGAGCTGAAAGCGGAAATATCCAAACTGGGCATTACCGTGCGGGAGAAAGGATCGCGACAATATTGGCGGATCTATCAAACGCCGTCTGCATAAAAAAAGCTGCCGCCGTTTGATACGGCCGGGCAGCCCGGGAACAGATTATTTCTTCTTGTCATCATAATATTGAACCGGGTACATGGAGCCTTCGGATACCATTTTGTTATCTTCAATATCTTCGGGATGCGGGTTGCCTGCTTTGTTGACGGGGAATGATTCAATATCCTGCTTCCCGGAGAGCGATGTTTTCATATTGCGGATAAAGTTCATCACCTTTTGGCGGTTTGATTTATCTTTGAGCAGGTAGGAAGTCACTCCGACAGTCGACACGGCAAGTCCTGAAATGAGCAGTTTTTGTTTCACGATAAAAACTCCTTTCTATTTCTGGCTTGCAGTAGTTATTCCCGCTTAACGGCTGTTTAAACATCGGAAGGGTAATTTTGGCTTTCTGCTTTAATGCGATAAAGATTGACAAAACTATTTTCAGAATAATATTATAAATATATGATAGCGCTGGAGTCATATTTTAATTGAAAGGTGTTAACTTTATGAATCAATTACATCGCAGAATGGGAACGTTTGCACTCATGATGGTCGGACTTGGGTCGATGATTGGCTCCGGTTGGTTATTCGGGGCGTGGCGGGCGGCTCAGATTGCGGGACCTGCCGCAATTATTTCCTGGATTATCGGTATGATCGTTATTTTGTTTATCGCACTTTCTTACAGTGAATTGGGTTCAATGTTCCCGGAAGCCGGGGGAATGGTAAAATATACTCAATATTCTCATGGATCATTTATTGGATTTATCGCAGGATGGGCAAACTGGATTGCGATTGTTTCCGTTATTCCGGTGGAAGCGGTTGCGTCTGTTCAATACATGAGCTCATGGCCGTGGGAATGGGCAAAATGGACAAGCAATCTCGTTCACAACGGCACTCTTACGGGAGAGGGGCTCGGCTTCGCATCCGTATTACTGATTATTTACTTTTTACTGAATTATTGGACAGTTAACTTATTTTCAAAAGCGAATTCATTGATTACCATCTTTAAAATCATTATTCCGGGGCTGACAATCGGAGCGCTGCTGTTTACCGGTTTTCACGGCGGAAACTTCACATCCGGTTCAAGCATTGCGCCGAACGGCTGGGCAAGCGTGCTGACGGCGGTGGCCACATCAGGTATCGTATTTGCGTTTAATGGGTTTCAAAGCCCGATTAACATGGCCGGAGAAGCAAAAAATCCCGGCAAATCGATTCCGATTGCGGTTGTCGGTTCGCTGCTGGTCGCAACCGTCATTTACGTCCTATTGCAAATCGCATTTATCGGTGCGGTTGAACCTTCCATGATCGTTCACGGCTGGAGTCACCTGAACTTCAACTCTCCATTTGCCGATTTGGCGATCGCATTGAATATCAACTGGCTTGTCATTATTCTTTATGCGGATGCGTTCGTATCTCCGTCAGGAACGGGTATTACTTATACCGCTACGACGTCCCGCATGATTTACGGCATGGAAAAAAATAAATATATGCCGAGCATTTTCGGAAAGCTTCATCCGCTGTACGGCGTGCCGCGCCAAGCGATGATTTTCAACCTGGTCGTATCGTTTATCTTTCTGTTTTTATTCAGAGGATGGGGCGTGCTTGCTGAAATCATTTCCGTTGCGACGCTGATTTCTTATATCACGGGTCCCGTGACGGTGATGACGCTGCGGCGGACGGCGGCGGATTTGTACCGGCCTCTCCGTCTGAAAGGCCTCAGCGTGGTTGCACCGCTCGGCTTCGTGTTCGCGTCTCTCGTGCTGTATTGGGCGCGCTGGCCGTTAACAGGGCAGGTGCTGTTTATCATTTTGATCGGCCTTCCGATTTATTTCTACTACCAAGCGAAAGCGAAGTGGAAAGGATTCCGCAGAAACTTTAAAGGCGGCGTCTGGATGGTTGTCTATCTGCTCAGCATGATGGTCATTTCATGGCTCGGAAGTGAAAAATTCGGCGGTCTGAACATCATTCCGTACGGCTGGGATATGGGGCTGATCGCAATCGTTGCCCTTGCCTTCTATGCGTGGGCGCTGAAGAGCGGATTCAAGACTGAGTATTTGAAAGACGCCAAAGCAATCAATGATCAATTAAAAGGCGGACAGGCCGAAGCCGCTGCCGGAAAAGAGTAATGATTAATAAAAACCTTGCGGGAACGTTCCCGCAAGGTTTTTTGATCGGGCAAAAAAACATGGGTTCGATACAGACGTGACGATGAATGAGAAAGCCTAACGACAGGCAACCAGGGACAGTATTCTTTTTTTCTCATGATTTCTCCGCCTTATCAATAACTGTCTTCCATACTAAAGAATGAATCTAAAAGATATGTTGGGCAACTATTAATCTTTTATGTTTCTTCTTCTCCATGCTTCATCTTTTTCCTGTACTCCAAAGTCAAAGTTTTAGAGACAAAACAAATAATTAACCATAGAATAAATACAGTACGTAAGTTGAGATTACAATAATTGTATAATAAATTAAAATATAGGAAAGTAAATAGTTAGGGATAATAAGTATGAAAACGCGAAAATTAGGACTGGGCGTCTACCCAAGAGACATCAGAGATTCCGATTATACAAAAACTATCAAAACATTTAGATGAATTATTTTCACTCCCTAAGTTTATTTAGGGAGTCATATTATTTTAAGGAGAGAGATTATATTTGAACAAGATTAAGTGGCTTATTATAATTGCGGTCATAGTATTAATAGGTATATTTATATGTATTGGAACTTTTAAATATACTAATTCAGTTTCTAATGTTAAACAAACTGAAAAAGAAAAGGAAAAGTATTTCTTGAATGATAAAATTGCAGCTATATATTATTCAGCTACAATAGATTATCCTAAAGATGGGAGTTATACTGCATACATTGATGAAAAAGGAGCAGCAACAGCTGTAAAAGGAGATGCTATTGAGGTTGGAACCATTGCACAAGATGAAAAAAACATAGTTAGACAGGACAAAAAAGAAGTTTATATGATAGGCGATAACTTTAAAAAATTCCCGATGCAACATCAAGTACATACAAGTTATGGGCAGTCATCAGGCCATTTAAGAAAAGAAAATATCTTTTATTTTTTGAATAATCAAGGAGTCGGTGAAAACCATTATAATAGTTTAATCAGATGGGGTAACCGCAGTGGATTTCATGAAAAGATTATTCCGGGTTTCTATACAAGTACTGGTAATGACGGTGAATATATTTACGTGATAAATGAAGATTCTTCAATTAAAACACCGAATTTTCAGGGTATTAAAATAGATAAAGATAAAGTTACAGTAGGGAAAGGAACAACAATTCCTATATTAAATGAAGAAAATTGGAGTGTTTATTCACAAATAATAGTTAAAAAAAGCTCAGCCTTTTTTATACTATATAACCAAACGGATAAATCAAACAAAGTACAATTCAAAGTAGCAGAAATTGATTTAGAGCATAAAAAGTTTAAAGGGGCATATCCTTTAGGCAGTTATAATATCCCTGATGAAATTTCTCAACTGGCAATTCCTCTTTCCACTAATAACTTTTTTGTGAAAAATGACACTTTATATCATTTGGCAGCTAATTCAATACTTTATACTTTCGATTTGAAAAGTATGAAGCCGGGAAAAAAAATTCCGTTAAATAGGTCGACAAAATTTGAAAACCAAGCAAAATTCACTTATTTTGACGAATCTAAAATTTTCTTGTTAGAAATAAGAAAAGGTGGGAAATATGTGATTAATTCTTACTCTTATAAAAACGGAAAAAAATTAAAATCTACTCCTATCAGAGGACTTGAAAAAATTATTAACAATACCCATGTTTCTGAATATGACTTTTTTATGATTAAGAAAAACAAAGAAGTATGGAGTGGATAGATACATTTTTTAAATCGCTAGACAGCTGAGTGAGTATATTTAAAGGGAAAAATTAAATTCACAAAGGAGAATAATAATGGATGAGCTAGATCTTGCTTTTGGTATTTTACCACTTTCTATTATCGTCTTATCGATTATATTCACTTATATTTTCAAAAAAGTGTATATAATGCCGCTTGTCAGTATAGTTGTTTCAGTCATATTAATGTTCACTGTTTTTAATCTATCCTTCTGGGGATGGGTGGTTGTCTATGGTTTAGTATCACTTGTATTATCGTCTATTACAAATAGTGTAAGAACGAAAATAGATAATAGAAATAAATAATTATATCCTTTTGTTTGTAAGGTATCATAGGTAATTCACAATTACAGTGATACCTTTAATTAATATAAAGGTGAATGTAAGCTTTAATAATATGCTCCGCCCGCTACATAACCCATGACGGCGTTTGCATGATCGGGCAAAAAAAATGGGTTCGGCATCATCTCCGAACCCATGCTGGCTTTATGATTTGTATTCTTTTTTAACCTTTTGGAATATATCCGCATAGTTGGTAAACACACCGGTTACGCCCCAATTCAGCAGACGGCGCATGTCCGCCTCGCTGTTCACGGTATAAGGGTGAAGCAGAAGGCCGTGGCTGCGAATGTTTCGGACATTTTGAGCGTTCAGCGCTTTGTAATCCGGTCCGATTCCGACGGCATATGTTTTTATGTCCGTTAAATCTGCGTCAGTCATTGACGTCATCTGTTCCGCTTCAAGCAATTGGACGGCGGGAAGTTTCGGATCGAGCTGTTTGATTTTCAGAAGGCTGTCCCTGCTGAAAGACTGAATGATAACTTGTCCAAGTTTCGCATGCTTACCTGCCAATTTGTATTTTTTCAGTGAAGCGATCAGTTTTTCTTCCATACCCGGATATGTTTCGGGCGCCTTTGTTTCAATATAATAGTTTGCATGTCTGCCGAACCGTTTTAACACGTCATCAAGTGTGGGAACGCGAAGTCCGGCGTATTGCGGTTTTGCTTTTTCCGGATAGGCCTTATTGAACCAAGAGCCAGCATCGAGCTTTTGAATCTCGGCTAATGTATGATCCTTCACCCAGCCTTGTCCGTTTGTGGTGCGGTCCAGTTTTTCATCATGCATGACGATCAGCTTGCCGTCTTTTGTCATTTGTAAATCCAGCTCAATATAGTCAGCCTTCATTTTTTGCGCAGTTTCATAAGAAAGGATCGTGTGCTCCGGGACATACCCCGAAGCACCGCGATGGGCAATGGTCAAAATTCTGTCAGGAGACAAGAGGTTTCCTTTTCCCGCTGCCGATACAGGCGTGACGATGAATGACAATAAACCGAATGAAAGCAATACCAAAGCAAACAATTTATGTTTCCGCATGTTTTCTTCCCCCTTAAAAATCAATATCTGTCTCTAGTGTAGAAAATCGTTGTAAATGCTGTACTGCAAAAATATTAATCTTTTATGTTGTTTTCTTACACATGCTCCGCCCGCTTGCCCGTATTCCACGTCATAGCCAAGAAGACGATGGACAGCACGCATGAGGAGATAAGCATGATAAAGCCGCCGTTCCAGTCAAAGCGGTCTACGACATAACCCATGATGGCGTTGGCGAAAGCAGAGCCTCCGATGTAGCCGAAAAACCCGGTTAAGCCGGCTGCCGTTCCCGCCGCTTTTTTAGGCGCAAGGTCAATGGCCTGAAGCCCGATCAGCATGACAGGTCCATAGATTAAGAAGCCGATGCTGATCAGCGCGATATTATCGATGAGCGGATGACCGGCAGGGTTAAGCCAGTAGACCAATACAGCGATAAATACGCCGGCCATGAACAGTACGCCTGCCGGCGCGCGGCGGCTTTTGAAAAACCGGTCGCTGATCCAGCCGCACAAAATCGTTCCCGGAATTCCCGCATATTCATAAAGGAAATAAGACCATCTGGAATCTTCAGGAGAGAACCCTTTCGCTTCCGTCAAATAAGTCGGCGCCCAGTCAACGACACCGTACCGTACGAAGTAAACAAAGACATTGGCAAATGCGATATACCACAGAAATTTATTATTCAGCACGTATTTAAAAAGAATTTCTTTGGTCGTCATCTCTTTTTCCTGGTCTTTGAACGCATGCTTCGGATAGTCATTCCGGTATTCTTCAATCGGCGGAAGCCCGCAGGATTGCGGCGTGTCCCGAACGAGAAGAACAATCACAAATGAAATGACGATGGCGATAATCGCCGGAAAGAAAAACACGCTTTTCCAAGTAACAAACATGGCGATGCCGAGAGTCACGAGCGGGGCGAGAATACCTCCGCCTATGTTATGGGCGACATTCCATATCGACATTTTCGTGCCGCGTTCACTGATGGAAAACCAATGAGCCATCGTCCGTCCGCAAGGCGGCCAGCCCATTCCTTGAAACCATCCGTTAATAAACATAAAAATAAACATAATCGTCACGCTTGACGTGACCCACGGCATGGAAACAAATAAAATGTTTACCACACCTGACAAAAACAGACCCGTCGCAAGGAAATACCTCGGGTTGCAGCGGTCAGACACCATCCCCATAATAAATTTACTGAAGCCGTAAGCGATTGATACGGCCGCAAGCACCAAGCCAAGTTCCCCTTTTGAAAACCCTTGTTCCTGAAAATAAGGAATAGCGAAGGCAAAGTTTTTGCGAAGCAAATAATACCCGGCATACCCGATGAAAATCCCCAAAAATACTTGCAGCCTGAGCCGTTTATAGGCCGCATCCGTCTTTGAATCATCCAATCTCTCAATATGCGGAGCCGGCTTAAACAATTGAAACATCATATCCTCCCCTTTGCTGAACGTCTATCATGATGTATGTATGACTCCTTTCCTTGAAAATGACAAAAAGAACCAGAAATCACCCTTGTGAAAGGGCGGGGTTTCCTGGTTCTCCTCATCTCCATCCAAAAATCATTAACTTGTGTATGATAGCGCTTTCTTAAATTATCACAGTCTGACGTGAATGTAAACGCTTTAAGGAAAGTTTTCATTTTTTTGAATAAATAACCGGAGGGAAAATCAGCCGGAGCGCGAAAGATTTGAAGTACTCGATTTTGTACTCAGGCATAAGATGTGTTAGGCCGGACTAAGAAAAGCGAAGGGAGTGCATCTGTTGATTGATGAATTGGATTTTGCGTTCGGTGTTCTGCCGCTTTGTATCATCATCTTGTCAGTCGCCGGAACGTACCTGTTTAAAAACGCGTTCATTATGCCGGCTGCCGCTTTGGCCGTTTGCCTTATATGCACCTTTACCGTATTGAATTTCTCGTTTATCGGGTGGGCCGTCGTGTATACGCTTGTCTCTTTCGCGTTATCGCATATTACGATGGTGGTGATCAGCCAAAATAAAAAATAGGATCGGCGGCAGCCGATCCAGCTATCATAAGCAGAGATGCGCTCTCTGCTTTGTTTTATTTATGAATGTGCAGGAATTCCTTGATGACCGCGGTCTGTTCTTCTTTCGGATAGCTTCTGTACAGATGGCTGGTTAAGCGGACGGGGTCACCGAAGAAGTACCGCTCATATTGTGTCTGTCTTGTTCCGAAGGGGCTCATGGTCAAATCCCATGCGAGGCGGAACACTTTTACCCGGTCCTCAGCGTTCAATCCGGCCGCCTGCAAATATTGGTCAAGGTCTCCTCTGATGTCAGAACGGAACGCTTTTTCAGTCGGCAAAGTCACCATTCCGCTTGCCCCGATCAGCTGAATGATTTCCGTGAAGCGCGGGTAGATGTCGGGAAAAATCGCGCTGACCACACGAAGCGGAGTGACACTCGGACGCATATAACCCCATTCATCTGTTTCCGCATCATTCTCCGACTTTTCCAAAAGGGCTTTCATCGTTTCCAGACCGGTGATGATTTCAGCCATCTTAGCCTGAATATGCTGATATTCGCCCACATCTATCGCTTCGACAAGCGTTTGGGCGAGGCCCAGGAGAAACTCCGTCTTTACAATTTGTCTCGTGATGACTTGATGAAATGCGAAGGCGTTAAAAGAGCTTTTCATATTAAAATCAAAAGCCGCCTCGTAATTATTATAAAAAAATACGCGTTCCCAAGGGACCAAAACGTGATCAAATACAACGATAGAATCCATTTCTTCATATCTTGAGCTGAGCGGATAATCAAACGATGATTTTCCGAGTACGAAAGATTCCCTGCAGATGAATTTTACTCCCTTTGTATTGGAAGGGATTGAAAAAGCGAACGCTTCATCCGATTCAAAATACATTTTAGGCAGAGAAACCACGAGCACTTCATCCGTCAGGCCGCCTTGTGTGGCTAAAATCCGGGCGCCGTGTATGATGAGGCCTTTTTCATTTTTATCGACGACTTTTGCCGAGATAGGTGTCGGCGATACGTTTACACCCATTTGTGAACGATTCACCTGAGGGGTGATAAACGTGTGCGTAAAAGAAAGATCCTGTGCAGCAGCGCGTTCGTACAGCGCTTGAACATGTTCCGGAAAACAATGATCGCGGTCTTTCAAAAGCGCGGCGGAGGAGGCGAAGCTCATCAGCACGGTATTCATATAATCCGGGCTTCGTCCCATCATTCCGTGCGTGTGTCTGGCCCAATGTTCGAACATGTTTCTTCTTCTTTTTACGTCTTCTTTCGTTTTCGGCTGCAGGTATGAAAGCCCGGCCCGTTCTTTTTTACCGGGAAGACTGTAAGTCATTTGATCTTTCATGTCCGGTTTCGTTTGCAAATCATAAAGAGAGCGCTTCGTTTCCAGAAGGCCCTTAAATGCGGGATGTTCAGAAATCTGTCCCTCGATCTTTTCACCATCAAGCCAAATCTCATTTCCAAGCTGATTTAATCGGTCAATGAACATTTTGCCATTAATGATACCCATCATGTCGCCCTTCTTTCTTTGCAGATCCACTACCTCATTATATTGAAAACGAAATTGGGTGTTCCGGTTTTTTCCAAAGGGGAAGAGCCTTTTTGATAAGGGGGGTGAAGGGATTGCATAATAAAAAAACCCCTTAAGCAGAGGGGTTTTTAACTGATCATGTCTTTGTATCGTTGTTCGAGGACAAAGTCTATCATTCCGGTGATACGGGTGTTTTCAGATTTTTGTCTGAAACGGTCAGACACTTGGATTTTTCTTGAAAACGGAAATACAGCAATAATCCAAACAAGGCCGGCCAGGCCGAAAACCATCTGCAGAGCCATTTCAATCAAATCATTAAAATGAGTGCTGAAAAAAAAGATATATAACGTGATGAATGTAACTGTACATACGATTTTGACAGTATGTTGGAAGGTGAGGGGCGGTTCAGTGAAACACATTTTCATTTGATTCAGTGTGAGCGAATCTTGTTTCATTAAGTATGTAAGCAGTTCTTTGTCATTTTGACTTCGCGGAATCAAATCGGTTTCTATTTTTTGAACGGTTTCCTTGTATGTCTGCATATCAATCTTCATGCGAATCCTCCTTTAGAAATAACTCCAAGAATACTCATTGAGCATTCCTGGAGCAAGGAGCTGCCTGTTCAATTATAGAAATAGTGATAAAACCGTGCTGAACAAGGCTGCAGCTCCTCCTAATTCAGGTGCTAAAACGACTAAAGCACCGATCCCTACAATAACAATAATTCCTGCGCCTGCAATAGCCATGGTATTCACGACAGAATCCCAATCCGGAGAGTACACTTCTTCGGAATCCGGCAACCTGAAGCTCTTTTGTTTTATTTTAAATGTAATGGTAGTTGTTAGTCCAGTTGTAGCACTGTCACCGACCGGAATATCAGGTGTATAAATTTTAAATTGAATATTCAGCGATCCCGCAGCCGGATTGACATACACTTCTAAATAACCGTTGCGGACTGACAAGCTCAGACTGTTAAGCAGGTTTTGATAGGAATCAATTTGTGATGCTGTAAAAGAGACTTGTGAATCCCCCATCAGACCGGTAATATAAGCTCCCGGTTTGCCATTTGTAATGGTAACTGTGTTGGGAGAACCTTCGCTTGGCACTGTTGCCAAAAGTGAAGTAGATAAAAGAATATCCATTTCAGGTGATGCATAAATGGTTTCTGTCTTGTCGAATTCAAACATGGCATTCGCAAGATTCGATATATTTTCTAAAGCAGGAATGGTTGTTAAAATATCCGTCAGTGTGCGCAGTCTTGCATCATACACAGGATCAGAAGGCGGATGGACGCTGCTTACACCCGAGTCTTTTCCGGAGTATCCGTCTTTGTCAATGGCGACTTTTCCCGCTCCGCTTCCGATTGATCCTTCATAAAATTGATCAAAAGCCCAGTTTTTCGGCATCGGGTATCCGAGGTTGCCGCTGAATCCGGTCGACATGTTAGCCGTAAAGCTATATTTGGTCAGACCTGCTTCTGACGTCCGGATACAAATGTTTCTCGGTCCGTATACCCCGATTTCATATTTCGGCGCAGTTGAGAACGCCTGCATTTTCATAAAAGCTGACTTGATTTCTTGAAAGTAAGGGATGATTTTATCTGTGACTTCATAATCATACGCATCGAAATCGACCGCAAAGTAAATGGTCGTTCCTGACGGAAAACCTAATCTTCGGGCGGCTGATGCAGCGCTGTACGCATCTCTCGTTCCTTGGTCTTTTACAAAATAAGAAGATTCATAGCCGCCGTCCTGATAAATCGGAAACACGCTTAAGCCGGCATTGAAAATCGTGGAAAGTTCTTTTGACGTTAACGCTTTCGATGTCAGTCCGCTGCTTGTCCGCACATTCCCGGTCAGATATCTTCCCACGATCTTATAGCCATTCTCACGCAAAGTTTTAGCCGTATCTGCCGTCAAAATGGCAGCGGTGTCACAAGCTGAAGCAGCCCGCGTTGTGTCGCCTGAGCTTGATAATAAAGCTTTAATCGTCGGCATGTCCGCATAACCGGTCTGCGGCAGGCACATAAACTTTTGGAAAGCTTTCACTGCCGATACAACTCCGACGCCGTATTTTCCGTCGAATTCACCGGGATCAAACGCTTCCCCATTACAGTAAAGCGCGTATTGGACAATCAAGACAAAGCCTGTCCGTGAATCGCCGGGAGTCAAGGTAGGGCATAAGTCGGTCGTGCCGTTTCCGAAAAATCCATTGGCGACGCTTGTGCTCATGCCTTCTTCTTTTTGCAGAGCATAAATGAGAGCCTTGTTTGTATCGCGGGCATATAAGCCGTCACAAGGCATCAAGCCGATGTAGTCATTGTAATCCCGGTTCAGGTTCTGCTGGATTTGGCGGATTCTTTTGTCGCCTCCCGCTACTAATCGAAAAGCGCTCATATCCAGCAAGGCTTTCATAATGAGTGCCGTGACGATGCCGTCTTGCTTAGTGAGCCCGGCCGCTTTTTGAAACTCTTTTACAGCCCTTTCGGTATTTTCATAGAAAACGCCTGAAAATCCGCCGGGGTTAAAACCTTTACACCACAGCGCCCCCTGCAGAATGTAATTCATGTTTGTCGGCTTAGAATCGGGAGCCTGCTTTTTCAACGGCTTAAACAATCTTTGTGTCGTCGGTCCGAAGTTATCGGCAGGTTCTGAAATACCAAGCTCAATTTGAAGCGCCCGTGTCAGACCGTAAATGGTATCCCAGCCCGTTTTTCCGTTTTCCGGCACTTTGTTGTACCCGTGTCTGCCTTTGTACGTCTCATTCAGCCATTGTTGTGTTTCCAGGACCATTTCGTCCATTGCAATCCCTCCATTATGTGTATTGTGCGTTCATTCATAGGTGGCAAACGTATGACAGTTTGTCATGGGTGCAGGGGTTTATCCAAGGAGAGCCCCATCACAGCAGCAGAACAAACGCCGAAAGAGAGGCATTGATAGGAAAAGACCTCGCTGTGACAATTGATACAAAAACAACAAAATGAATAGCGGTTTAAAGTAACTTTATCACTTAATCAAAAATGACAAGAATCATAAGTAGTAGTCGTATAGTCATTTTAAGGGCTGTTCACATCTCCTCCTGCGGTCAAAATGGTTAGTTGGACGGATTTATGATTGGCTATATTGTCATTAACATAAATAGGGTAAATAGTTACAGGAAGGAAGGATTTTCTCGATGAAAAGCAAAAAGATTTTTAAGTCGCTCATCATTATTTTTACTCTTTTAATCAGCGGAATTGGTTTTATGGGTTTTTCTTCTCCGCAAAAAGCAGAGGCAAAAGACTGGCTTCATACTTATAAAAGCGGGTATTTCACTAACTATGTGATCAATACATATCACCCTAAATTCACTAAAACGACAAAAAAGTACACCTTGAGAGCCGTGACTTTTAAATCCAACAGTAAAGGGAAGGGCACGTATAAAATATACGTCCAAAAGCAAGTCAACGGCAAAGGTGCCTGGAAAACAATCAAAACCGCCAATGCAAAGAAAAATGGAACGACTTATTTTGAAACACCTTCGTTAAAAAAAGGAGATTCATACAGATTTAAAATGGTCAATCAGGGTTCGAAAAAACGTGTCAATTATAGTGCAAGATGGATTGTGTTCGCTTCATAATGCTGATTTTCCGATCTATAAAGTTTTAGCTGCTGCAACTGCGGCAGCTTTTTATTTTGTCCGAGCTCAACCGCCAGGGAGCCTGCACCTGTCTATTCGGGCGTACGTTTGTATTCACCGCATCATTCAGGATTATGCGGAAAGGTACATCGCTTCAATGATAAGCCAATTCCGGGTTCTATTGATTCGTTTGAAAATGTTCTGATATAAAAAAGGCGTGCCGCGGTGTAAAATGGCTATATTGATAAATATGGAGGTTGAGATGGATCAAGATTATATGACTGAGCTTGTCTCAGTCCAGCTGAAGAAAATCCGGTCGGAGAGAGGCTACACACAGGAGAAAATGGCGGATGTAATCGGCCTTTCTAAAAAGTCGCTGGTGCAGATTGAGAAAGGGCGGGCGCTTGCGGAATGGCCGCACGTTGTGGCGGTTTGCGCGCTTTTCAGGTCAAGTGAAACACTGCAATCCGTATTAGGAGATGATCCGCTGGAAGTCATTGAAACGGTTGCTCACCGCACAATTGACAGGCCGAAGGGGAAGACGATGGGCGGCAAGGTGTGGTGGAAAGCCATCGAGAAAAAAGGCGAGTTCCGCTTGCAGCAGCATTTGATTTCCCACCATTACCGCATCCTTGATTCCTATGATGATCTGTGGTTCAGCAGTTTTGAAAAGGCAGAGGCTTTGGAGCGGCTTGATGAGCTGTTTTTGGAGGCGGAAGAAGCGAAGCGCTGACGCACCTTCGGTTGATGTATTTTCTGATAAGTGGGAAAATATATATAAATTCCAGCCAAAGGAGAGATTCGAATGAAGCCTGAAGATATCGTCCGAAGCGGCCCAAATCAGTACATATGCAAGGAAGGAATCGCAAAAGAACTTCCGGGGCTGCTGGAGACATTCAGAAAACCCGTTATTGTGACCGGAATCAAATCCTATCAGGCGTTCTCCGATTACAGCGGCGGTTCTTCCTGGGATGTGATTCAGCATAAAGGATACTGTTCACCTGAGGCGGTGCGTAAGGTCTGTGAGCAGGCGGAAGACGCGGATGTGATCATCGGTATCGGAGGCGGCACGATTTTGGATTTGGCAAAAGCGGCGGCAGACCGGCTTGATATTGAAGCTGTGATGGTTCCTTCCATTGCGGGGACGTGTGCGGCAAGTACGCCGTTGAGTGTCATATATGATGAGAGCGGCAATTTTATCAGAGTTGATTATCATAAGCGTTCAAGCTATTTGACGCTTGTTGATCCGCTGTTTTTGCTTTCCTCTCCCATTGAATATATGAAAAGCGGGATCGGTGATACGCTGGCGAAATGGTATGAGGCTGAGGCGGTCATCAGAAATACGGAGGAGGCGGCGCCGCTGATGGCGCAGGCGGGGCTGAGACAGGCGGAATATATCCGTAATCTGTTATTGCGTTACAGTGAAGCGGCCGTCGGAAGCATGGAGAAAGGCGAGCTGTCCGTGCCGTTCATCCATACGGCGGAAACGATCATTATGCTTGCGGGAACGGTCGGCGGGTATGGCGGCCGTTTGTGCAGGATGGCAGGGGCGCATGCGGTCCACAACGGACTCAGTTTTCTTCAGGAGACACATCAGGTGCTGCATGGCCAGAAGGTTGCTTACGGCATATTGGTGCAGCTCGCGCTTGAGAATCGGAGACCTGAGATTGAAGAGCTGCTTCCGTTTTACCTCCGGCTCGGTTTCCCCGTCAGCCTCTGTGATCTCGGCATCCTTGACAACCATGAGGAAGCCAAGCGCCGCATTGCTTCTCACGCCTGCCGGGCGGAAGAATCGTTATGTTTAATGGGGCAATATTGCGAGAAGGACGTGTCAGCGGCGATTGAATCGCTCGAATCAGCGCAAAAGACAGGATAGAGCTTGTCATCTATCTTGTCTTTATTTTTTGAATATTTCCGTTATAATGAGTGGGGTATAGAAAGGGAGGGGCCAAAGGACATGTATCAGGCGAAGAAGATGTTGTTATTAGGATCAGGCGAGCTGGGGAAAGAAGTCGTCATTGAAGCGCAGCGGCTCGGGGTTGTCACTGTAGCCGTTGACAGCTATGAGCATGCTCCCGCCATGCAGGCCGCACACAAAAGCTATGTGATTGATATGCTTGATAAAGCGCAGGTCAGAGAAGTCATTGAGAAAGAAAAACCGGACTTGATCGTGCCGGAAGTGGAAGCCATTGCGACGGATGAGCTGCTGAAGCTTGAGGAAGAAGGGTTTCACGTCATTCCGAATGCGCGTGCGGCAAAGCTGACGATGGACCGTGAAGGCATCAGACGGCTTGCGGCAGAGACGCTTCATCTTCCGACTGCCGGCTATGAATTCGCGAATACATATGAAGAATTTAAAGAAGCGGCGGAAACAATCGGCTTTCCGTGCGTGGTAAAACCGCTGATGAGCTCTTCCGGAAAAGGGCAAAGCGTGTGCCGCTCGGCTTCCGGGCTGAAAAGCTGCTGGGACATGGCGATGGAAGGCGGCCGGGTGAAAAACGGCCGGGTCATCGTTGAGGAATTCATTCCGTTTGAATCAGAAATCACTCTTCTGACAGTGCGCGCGGCGAACGGTACGTCCTTTTGCGCGCCGATCGGACATGAACAAAAAGACGGTGACTATATTGAATCATGGCAGCCTCATCATATGACGGAACAGCAGATCAAAGAGGCGAAACACATTGCGAAAAGCATAACGGACGAGCTCGGCGGATACGGTTTGTTCGGGGTGGAGCTTTTCCTTACTGAAGATAAAGTATATTTCAGCGAGGTGTCTCCCCGTCCGCATGATACGGGGCTCGTTACGCTTGTAACGCAAAATTTGTCAGAGTTTGCGCTGCATGTCCGCGCGGTATTGGGATTCCCGATTCCGGAAATCACTCAGCTGTCGCCGGGGGCAAGCCGTCCGCTGAAGGCGCCAAAAGAGCTTGCTGATTATGCGGTTGAAGGTTTGGAAAAGGCTTTGGGGGTAAAAAGCACTCAGGTCCGCGTATTCGGTAAACCCGTCACGAAAGTAGGACGCCGTATGGCGGTTGCGCTTTCTGCAGCTGAGACCGTTGAAGAAGCCAGAGAAAGAGCGGCCGAAGCACTCAGTCATTTATCAATTACATAAAATGATCTTAAAAGGCGTTTTTACCGTAATGGTAAGGCGCCTTTTTTGTTTGGACAGACTATATACTGGAAAACGGGGTTGTGAGATAATGTATGAGGCCGTTTTGTGCCGGCTTTTTAATTCATGAAACTTTTTATGTCCGCAATCGTTATATGTAATGTTCTCATTTCACGGAGAAGGAAATAACAATACATCATACGGCTTTTCATTCATCAAGAACGGACAATCCGGATCGCAGCATGGAATATTTAAGCAGGGTAATCCGGAATAGAGGAAACCATGATTGCTTACCTTAATATGAACGGCGAAAAAACAAAAATCACCAGATTAGATTGTTCAAATAACACCAAATGCTGTATAATAAAAGAATTTGAATGATAGCATTGAAAGAATTTCATTTTATGTTTCCGTAAAATGGAGCCTTTATGCATACGCAGTCCGATTTGATATGGTTTTAATTGGAGGTTTGTGTAAACTGTGAATTATATACCTAGTATGATTACAATTGGAAATTTTATTTGCGGGCTCTTATCGATTCATTCCCTTTTGTATCATAATATACACTCTGCGGTGATTTTTATTTTCACCGGGATGTTTCTTGATTTCTTTGATGGTTTGGCCGCCCGTAAGCTGAACGCGGTATCGGAGATGGGAAGGGAGCTTGACTCTTTTGCTGATCTCGTGACGTTCGGCGTTGCGCCGTCCATGCTCGCTTACAGTGTTTCACTATATACGATTCCGTTCATCGGAATTTTAATCGCGCTTTCCTACAGTATCTGCGGGATGATCCGTCTTTCCAGATTTAATATTGAACAAAGCAAGCTGCCGACGTTTATCGGGATGCCGATTCCGTTTGCGGGTATGTGTCTTGTCATTTTGAGCTTTATCAATAACGCTTTTCTTCTGGGGGCGGGAACGATCGCGCTCGGTTATTTAATGGTCAGCAACATTAAATTTCCGCACTTTAAAAAACAGGCGCCTGAAAACCTGGAGAGCAGAAGATGGAATTAGTTCAGCAATTAATATCCGATTACGGATATATCGCGATTTTTCTTATGCTGACACTCGGTATTATCGGATTGCCTATTCCGGATGAAGTCATGATGACGCTTGTAGGCTACTTCGCTCATTTAAACGTGCTGAATTACGGGCTCTCCATTCTGATCAGCTTTATCGGAGCGCTCCTGGGGATGATTATCAGCTACTTCATCGGCAGAAAAGCCGGCCGGCCGTTTATTAATAAGTTCGGGAAATGGGTCGGCCTGAAAGAAAAGAGGATGGAGAAAGTAGACAGGTGGATGAAGAAGTACGGGCCGTACACCATTATTTTAGGTTATTTCATCCCCGGCATCAGACACGTGACCTGCTACTTTTCCGGAATCGGCAGAATGGAATTCAAAACCTACTTATGCTTCGCCGCCATCGGAGCGTTTTTATGGTGTTTTATTTTTATTACTATAGGAAAATTCATAGGAGTAATCAATGTTTAATACTGCCGCTAAAGTTCTCTACCGTTCATTGATTGAACTGACTAATAATCGATTGACGTCTTATCTCATTAAAAACTTCTGTGAATCGAAACTGAGCAAGCCGATGATTCCGCTGTTTTCCAAACACTATCGCATCAACTGGAATGAAACGGAACGTACGGCTTCTGACTTTGATTCACTGGCGTCATTTTTCATTCGTGATATTAATTTGAATCTCCGCCCCGTGGCAAAAGAGAAGAACGCCATCGTCAGCCCGGTGGACGGCGTCGTTCAGACGGTGGGCATGATTAATCCTAATCAAACTTTCATGGTAAAAGGGAAGGATTATTCGTTCGCCGAACTGACGGGGTTTAAAAGCGCCGATCACAAGTATAACGGCGGGTGTTTTGCCGTGCTTTATCTGAGCCCGAGACATTACCACCGCTTCCATTCTCCCGTCAGCTGCACGTATCAGAAGCTGGCCGAGCTGGGGAAACGCTCCTATCCCGTTAATACGATGGGGTTAAAGTACGGGAAAGATGTGCTCTCAAAAAATTACCGTTATGTGTACGAGCTGACCCGTGCTGACCAGCAGATGCTCATGATTCCGGTAGGTGCGATGAATATTAACTCGATCGTTCAGACAAACACCGGAAACAGGCTTGAGACGGGAGAAGAGCTGGGCTATTTTTCATTTGGATCGACCGTTATTTTAGTATTCGAGAAAGATATGTTTACCCCTTCGGATAACCTGACTGAAGGCCGTGAATTACAGGTCGGCCAGATCATCGGTTATGCGGAGTCACAGGAGGAGGCGTCCGCTTTATAAAAGCTGCTCCTCTTTTTTATATGGTGTAAGGAAGTGAATATTATGGAAGAAAAGGATTTGGCAAAGCTGATAGAGCAGTACCAGCATACAGGGGATCAGCAAATTCTTGAAGCCGTGCGGGACGCATGCCGGCCTGTCGTTGAGGCGCTCATCTCAGAACTGGCTGAAGACAGCGCCTATCTTTTGCGGGCAAAAGGCCGTGACCGTTTTCCGTTTATTATCGGCAAGTATCAGACCGCGGCCGGCCTTTCGCTTGAGACCTTTTTGCGCAACACGTATCGGTTTTATTTTCAGCAGGTTTTAAAAGGCGAAGCGTGACTGGAAGAAAGAGTACGGACGGAAATGTTCATCTTTCGCCCGTTTTCCTGTATGATATAGTAGAGTGTGCAATCATTAATATAATTGAACAGGGTGTATAAATCATGGAAAAACAATATAGAGTTTTACTTTATTATAAATATGTAAAGATTGATGAGCCTGAGGAGTTCACGGCTGAGCATTTGAAGTTTTGTAAGGAGCTCGGTCTGTTAGGCCGTATTTTGATTTCTGAGGAAGGCATTAACGGTACGGTGTCCGGAACGGTTGAACAGACGGAACAATACATGAATGCGCTGAAAGCTGATCCGCGCTTTGCCGACATGCCGATCAAAATTGACGAGGCTGACGGACATGCATTCCGCAAAATGTTTGTGCGCCATAAAAAAGAATTGGTGACGCTTCGTCTCGAAGATGATGTTGATCCGAATGTCACGACGGGCAAGCATTTGAAACCGAAAGATTTTTATGAGCAAATGCAGGATCCTGACACGATCGTGATCGACGCCAGAAACGACTATGAGTATGACCTCGGTCATTTCCGCGGAGCGGTCAGACCTGATATTGAGGCGTTCCGTGAGCTGCCGGACTGGATTGAAGAGCACAAAGACATGCTTGAAGGCAAAAAAATCCTCACGTACTGCACAGGCGGCGTACGCTGTGAAAAATTTTCCGGCTGGCTGCTGAAGAAGGGCTTTGAAGACGTGTCCCAGCTTGACGGCGGTATTGTCACTTACGGTAAAGATCCTGAAGTGAAAGGGCAGCTGTGGGACGGACAGTGCTACGTGTTTGACGAAAGAATCAGCGTACCGGTCAACCGTGTAGAGCACGTTATCATCGGAAAAGACTATTTCACGGGCGAGCCGTGCGAGCGTTATGTGAACTGCGCAAATCCGGCATGTAATAAAAAAATGATCTGCACACCTGAGAATGAATACAAATACATGCGCAGCTGCAGTCACGAATGCCGTACGAACGAACGCAACATGTATGTGAAAGAGCACGAAATGACTCAGGAAGAAATCAATGAACGCCTTGCTTTGATTGAAAAAGAGGATCATGCGGCGATTGATTAATAGAAAAGACCACCAATAAGGTGGTCTTTTTTGTGTTTACATACTTTCTGTCCGGGCGGTCTGGTCTGCCGTGACGGGTCCTTTATATTTGAATGCTTTTTCCCACTTGGACACGACGATGCAGGCGACCGCATGGCCGGGCACGTTGACGCCAGTTCTCGCCATGTCCATGACGCGGTCGACACCGGCAATGATGGCGACGCCTTCCGCGGGGAGACCGACGGCATTCGCTGTCGCCAGAAGCACGACGAGTGAGCCTGACGGGACGGCGGCAATGCCTTTGCTTGTCATGACGAGCACAAGCATCATCAGAAGCTGCTGAGAAAGCGGCATCTCCACATGAAACGCCTGCGCCAGAAAAATACAGGACACCGATAAATAGAGGCTTGAGCCGTCACAGTTCAGCGATAAACCTGACGGAACCACAAAGGAGACGACCCGCTTCGGACAGCCGTATTTCTCCATCCGATCCATCAGCTGAGGCAGAATGGTTTCTGTGCTTGTCGTGGAGAAAGCGATCAAAAACAGATCCCAAATCATTTTCAGCACTTCAAAGTATTTGATTTTAAAGATAAGCCCCACGATCGGAAACAGAACGAAGAGTATCAGGAACAGCCCGAGGAACACAGTGCCGATCAGCTTCAGCATCGGAAGCAAAAGCGCGATTCCGAATTGCCCGACAGAGGCGGCCATCAGGGCGAGAACGCCGATCGGAGCGGTGACCATTACCATTTGCGTCAGCTTGAACATAATATTTGCCGTGGATTCGAAGAAACTCATGACAGGTGCGGAGGCTTTGCCGATGCCGGCTGCGGCAACACCGAATAAAATCGCGAAAAAAATGACGGCGAGAAGATCGTTTTTCGCCATGACGTCAATGATGTTAACGGGGATAATATCAAGAAGCATTTGTTTCAGGTCGACTACTTTTTCCGTATAACCGGAAAGCTCGTGAATATCTTTTTTAGCAAGATGAGAGAGGTTAAGGCCGACTCCCGGCTTCAGCACGTTCGCCAATAACAGACCGAGCGCCAGAACAAGCGTCGTAATCACTTCGAACCAAATAATCGTTTTGATGCCGAGACTGCCCATCTTTTTCATACTGCCGCTGCCGGCGGCTCCGATAACAATGGTCGAAAACACGATCGGCACGACAATCATTTTAATCAGGCGGATAAATCCGTCCCCGACGGGCCGCAGCGCCATCCCGAAATCCGGGAAGAAGTGGCCGATCAATGCTCCGATGGCTAAAGCGATCAAAATCTGGAATGCGATAAATTTTTTCAAGCGAATCCCCCTTTTACTTGCGCATTTCATACGTAATTCGTGAAGCAGGCGGCAACCACCTTCCTATTCGCCATAAATTTGTCACATGATTGACTGTGCGAAAGAAAGGATTGCTTTACATTATGTAAGCGCAATCATTTAATATGACAGAAAGTCCTCATTGAAAAAAATCAAGCAGAATAAAATAAAGTTAGATTTTCGCTTGAAAATATCAAAAATTTTGATAATTATCCTCTTATAAGTGGTATATTTGATATGATACGGTCAACTGCATCCTCATATATCTGTGCATACACGATTCAGGCAGAGAAAACAGGCAGCTTACAAAAGACTGAAAATTTGAACAATTACAAGAAAGGTGTGCTTTTGTTGAATCAACTGATTGAAAGACGTAAGGTCACAGCAAGAAAAGAAAAACCGGACTCCGCTTCATTGGGGTTTGGCAAGTACTTCACAGATTACATGTTTGTCATGGATTACGAAGAGGAGAGAGGGTGGCATGATCCGAGAATCACCCCTTATGAACCGGTCCATCTGGATCCTTCCGCATCGGTTTTCCATTACGGGCAGGCCGTATTTGAAGGGCTGAAGGCTTACAGGTCAGAAGACGGCCGGGTATTGATGTTCCGTCCTGACCAAAATATAAAACGGCTGAATAAATCGTTACGGCGGATGAGCATGCCGCCTCTTGACGAGAAGCTGGCGCTGGAGGCATTGATACAATTGGTGGAGCTGGAGCAGGAATGGATACCGATAGAAAAAGGAACCTCTTTATATATCCGTCCGTTTGTAATTGCGACTGAGCCTTCTTTAGGCGTCCGGCCGTCAAAGCGTTACAAGTTCATGGTAGTTCTGACGCCTGTCGGTTCGTACTACGGCGATCAGCTGAAACCGATCCGTATTTATGTGGAGGATGAGTATGTGCGTGCCGTCACCGGCGGAGTGGGCGACGTCAAAACGTCCGGAAATTATGCGGCCAGCTTACAGGCTCAGCGGAAAGCCGAAGAACTGGGGTATGATCAGGTGCTTTGGCTCGATGGGGTGGAAAAGAAATATGCCGAAGAGGTAGGGAGTATGAATATCTTTTTCATTATAAACGGAGAGGCCGTAACGCCGGCGTTAAACGGAAGCATTCTCGGGGGCATCACACGCGCATCTGTGATAGAGCTGTTAAAAAGCTGGGGCATCCGCGTCAGGGAAGAACAGGTCGCCATTGATGACATCTATGAGGCTGCGATGAGAGGCAAGGTGTCAGAGGTATTCGGTACGGGAACCGCGGCCGTCATCTCGCCGGTCGGCGCGCTGCACATTCATGGAGAAACGATTGAACTGAATAACGGTTTGATCGGTGAAGTGTCAGAAAGGCTCTATGAAACGATTGCCGGCATCCAAGTCGGGAAGGTGCGGGATTCGTTCAGATGGGTGGTTGAAGTATAAATGAAAAAAGAACCCTTGCGCTGCAGGGTTCTTTTTTTGGTTATTGGGATTTTACGGCTTGCACGCGGGCTCTGCTTTTCCGGTTTTTCAAGTAATAAGCGGTGTAGCAAACGGCCATAAATGCAATTCCGCAATAAAGGGCGATGGCCTGGTTCGGATCAAAAGCGATGCCGATACAGGAGGCGAGGCACAGGAGAAAGGCCGCTATCGGTACGGCCGGATATCCCGGCGTCCTGTATTTCAAGTCTGAAAGCTGGTGCCCTTCTGTAAGAAACCGTCTTCGGAACAAAAATTGCGATGCGGCGATGCTCATCCACACAGCCACTACCGCAAATCCTGAGACGGAGACGAGAACAAGATAGACTGTATCCGCTGCAAATACGCTTGACAACAACGACAGAATGCCGCCGATCATACTGAAGATCAGAGCGTTAAAAGGAATGCCTTTAGAGGTCAGCCTGGCAAAGGCGGGATGAAGCTCCCCTTCTTTAGACAGGGACCACAGCATACGTGATGACGCGTACAGCCCTGAATTGGCCGCAGACAGAAGCGCCGTTAAAATGACGAAATTCATCAGATCGGCCGCATAAGGCACGCCGACTCTGTCAAATACCGTGACGAACGGGCTTTCAATCACACCGGCTTCCTTGATGGAGATCATCCCTGACAGCACAAAAATCGTTCCGATAAAGAAAAGCGCCAGCCGCCAGACTGTAGTCTTAATGGCGCGCGGAACGGTTTTTTCCGGATCGGCGCTTTCCCCTGCGGCGATTCCGATCAATTCCGTCCCTGAAAAAGCGAAGTTTACTGAAAGCATCGTCATCAGTATCGGGAAAAAGCCATTTGGAAAAAGGCTGCCGCCATCCGTAAAGTTCGACAGCATAGGTGCGGCCTCACCGCTTTTCATCGGGACGATGCCGAACATCGCCGCTCCGCCCAATAAAATAAACAGTAAGATGGCTAAGACTTTAATGCTTGAGAACCAAAACTCCGATTCAGCAAAAAATTTCACGGAGAAGGCGTTTAATAAAAAGATGAAAAGAGCGAATACCGCACTCCACATCCAAACTGAAGTATGCGGGAACCAACGCTGCATGAAAAGCCCGGCCGCCGTGAATTCAGAGCCCAGCGCCACCGCCCACGTCAGCCAGTACAGCCATGCGACCGTAAAGCCCGTCGCCGGCCCGATATAGGTTTTCGCATAGGTGTGGAATGCGCCCGTCACCGGCATGGCCACTGACAGTTCACCAAGGCAAAGCATGACAAGATAGACGATGCCCGCGCCCAAAAGGTAAGCGAAAATGGTGCCCGCCGGACCCGCCTGATGAATGGTATACCCAGAGCTTAAAAACAGCCCCGTTCCGATCACACCTCCAAGTGATAGCATAAAGAGGTGTCTGCTTTTCATACTTCTCTGAAAATTCGTCTCGTTCTTGTTGTTCATTGTTTTCCAACTTTCTGCGAGGGCCGTCCTAATAAAAAATCTCATGCCGGCGAACGGCACGAGATTCCGGCGAACCGGCTTTTTGAATAGAATATACAAACTATTCCGATTAGTCAAGTTGTTTTTAAGGTCTTGGCCCAATCGGCAATGGCCTGAATGTCCGCGGGTTTCGTCCGGCAGCAGCCGCCGATCAGGCTCACGCCGTTTTCGTACCAGCTTTGCGCGCTTTTTCCGAAATGGTTTTCGCACGCTGCGCCTTTCCAGGTTTTTGTCACTGGGTCATATTGTTCGCCGGAGTTCGGATAGGCGATAATCGGTTTGGACGTTGCCCGTTTGATTTCTTCTATCAGCGGCGGAATATGTTCAATCGGTGTGCAGTTGATGCCGATCGCTGCGATTTGGCTGCAGGAGTCAAGCAGGGCCGCACATTCGGAAATAGGCGTGCCTTCGCTGATATGCCGTCCGTCTTTGGCGCTGAAGCTCATCCATGCATAAGTGCCGGGGAATTCCTCCAGCAGCCTTGTGATCGCTTTTGCTTCTGACAGACACGGAATGGTCTCACAGGCCAAAAGATCGGCGCCGGATTCTATAAGGGCTTTCATCCGGGGGCGGTGAAAGCTGATCAGCTCATCCTCCGTCAGTCCGTAATGCCCGCGATATTCTGAGCCGTCAGCGAGGCTCGCGCCGTAAGGTCCGATAGAAGCGGCGACCAAAGGTTTGGGCCGGTGTAAACGGTTTTCTTCATGCGCCCAAAATTCATCGCGTGCTTGTGCGGCAAGTTCAACAGATGTCTGAATGAGACGTATCGCATCGGTTTCCGGGATGCCGCGCGCTGCAAATCCTTCAATTGTCGATTGATAACTGGCGGTGATCGCGCAATCAGCGCCGGCGGCAAAATATTCTGCATGCACCTGTTTGATCAGTTCTGGCCTCTCCAAAAGAATTTTGGCCGACCACAGATCGTCATGTAAATCACAGCCCATCCGCTCAAGCTCGGTTGCCATCGCGCCGTCTATGATCATAACCGGGTATTCATTTAATATTTGTGTAATGGGATTCATAGGCCCTCCTTTCTGACTTTACTGAAAATATATAAAAAGGGTAATGGATGCTATTCTCTTTGTCAATGAACCGGCAGAAAAAAGGTGTTCAGGACGCTGCCCGAACACCTTTTGTTTAGGAAATGTGTTTGCCTTTCGCACTTTTCGCGATGTCTGAATACTCCCAGCAGTCGATCCCGTCATCATCAGGGAGCACATCTCTGTAAAAGACGGGGTCCTTTCCGGCTTTCTTTTGCCGGGCATAATCGCTCAAAGCGGCAAACGCTTTTTTCGACAGAAGGAAAATCGCGATTAAGTTCACGACCACCATTAAGCCCATGAATAAGTCAGCCATATCCCACACAAGCTGGACTTTGGAAATACAGCCGAACAGTACCATCCCGAGCACGCAGATGCGGTAAATGAACAGCCATTTTTTGTTCTGGCTTAAAAATCCGATATTGGTTTCTCCGTAATAATAGTTGCCCATCAGAGCGCTGAAGCCGAACAAAAGCATTAAGACGGCAAGGAAACCTGACGCCCATGCGCCGACATGATCGCTCAAGGCGGCCTGAGAAAGCGCGATGCCGCTCAGTCCCGGCTGGTGATACGCGTCTGAAAATAAAATGATAAGCGCCGTGCTTGTACAAATGACGAGCGTATCCGTCAGGACGCCGAATGCCTGAATGAGCCCCTGTTTCACCGGGTGGCTCGTTGTAGCTGTCGCCGCCGCGTTCGGAGCGCTTCCCATACCCGCTTCATTTGAGAAAATCCCGCGTCTTACACCTTGCATCAAGGCCGCACCTAAAGCGCCGCCCGCTGCCTGATCAATGCCGAACGCATTTTTTACGATTAGCGACAGAACGCCGGGCAATTGGGTGATGTTCGTCAGAATGACAAAGAAAGCGACACCGATATATAAAACGGCCAAGACGACTACGATGTATTCCGCCATTTTCGCAATTCGTTTGACGCCGCCGAAAATCACGCCGCCGAAAACCACGATTAAAATAATGCCCAATGTAAGCCGGCTGGTGCCGAATGCGTTTTGAAAGGCGACGCTGATCGTATTGGATTGAACGGAATTAAAAACAACCCCGAATGACAGTGTGATTAATACGGCGAACAGCGCGCCCATCCAGCGTTTCTTCAGGCCCTTTTCCATGTAATAGGCCGGGCCCCCGCGGAATCCGTTTTGATCTTTTACTTTATAAATTTGGGCCAGCGTGCTTTCAACAAAGCTTGAAGCCGAACCGATGACTGCGATAATCCACATCCAGAAAATAGCGCCCGGACCGCCGAGTGAGATCGCAATGGCGATTCCGGTAATATTCCCGGTTCCGACACGCGCCGCCATACTGATGCAAAATGCCTGAAACGGGGAAATGCTGTTTTTTGTCCGGGCGGCCGCGCCTTCCTTCAAAACCCGGATCATTTCCTTCAGCATGCGGACTTGCAGACCCTTTGATCTGAACGTAAAAAACAGTCCCAGAGAAAGAAGCAGTACGATTAACAGTTTTGACCATAAAAAATCATTTGCCGAGCCGATTACATTTTCAAGGAATTCCTGCATCCAATCACCTCTTGGTTCGTTTGATTAAAAAATACTGAGCTCCCACTCCTGTGCGATATGTTTCAGCAGCATGCCGCCGGTCAGGCTGTTGCCGTATTCATCAATGGCCGGACCGTAAATGCCGATGCCGCAGCCGTTATGAAAAGGCTGTTCTCTTCTGGCGCTTGGGGGAACCAATGCCATAATGCCGCCGGATACCCCGCTTTTGGCCGGGACGCCGACGAAAGCCGCATATTTGCCTGACGCATTGTACATTCCGCACGTCAGCATCAGGGCTTTGGCGAGTTTCGCGACATCTTTCGGAATGACCTGTTCCCGTCGGATCGGATGGTATCCGTCATGCGCAAGTATCAATCCGATTAAAGCGATGTCCTCGGTTGTACCCTCCATGGCGCACTGCTTTAAATACACTTCAAGCGTTTCTTCCACATCCGCCTCGAGAAAGTTCGTTTCTTTTAAATAGTAGGCGAGCGCTCGGTTCCGATGCGCGGTCTGCCATTCAGAACGGAAGACCTCCTCGTGAATGTGTGGGCGTTTTCCTATTAATTTTTCAAAAACGGAAAAGAGATATTCTAATTTATCATGCGCCGTTTCACCCGGAAGCAGCGAGGCGACGGTAATGGCGCCGGCATTGATCATCGGGTTGAAGGGCTTCCCGGGTTTATGGATTTCAAGCCGGATGATAGAATTAAACGCATCACCCGTCGGTTCCACGTCCACACGATCCAGCACGTAAGAAATGCCTCTGTTCATGCAGGCGGCAATAAAGCTGATGACTTTTGAGATGCTCTGCAATGTGAACGGGACATTCCATTCACCGGCATGAATCATTGAGCCATCCGGCTCTAATATGCAAATGCCCAGCTGAGAGTCGTTGATTTCTCCGAGGGCGGGTATATAATTTGCGCTTTTTCCATTGACGGAAAACGGTCGGTAATGCTCGACCCAATCTTGTAAAAGTGAAGCCAGTTCCTCTTTTTCAAGGCGCTCTCTGACCATATCTTTCATAACATTCCTCCTCTATTGCAAGCCTGTCCGAAGCGGAAACCGGTCTTGGAAAACGTTTTCAAAAATAGCGTGTTCCATGTTAATGTATAATGACATCTACAGAATCATACAAAATACGACAAAATCATTCTTAAAATAAGCCGATAGATTTATAAATCAGCCGGAGCGTCCCGTCATTCGGGTCTAAAGAAATTTGCGGACTGTATCGGTCTTGTTCAAAATAGACAGAAGAAGGAAGTGATTATGATCAGGCTCGACTATTTACTGAAAAAAGACGGCTATCTTTTCGCCCTTATGCTGATCACCGTGCCGCTGGCGGGGGAACTGAAATTTTACCCCCTGAATGAGGTATATCGGATCAGCTTCGGCGCCCCGGCTTTTTTCTTTTTTCTGCTGCTGCTTCGGCATGTGCCGGCAGTATTGTCAGGGCTGTTGACAGGTGCAGCCGTTGTGGCATTCCGGATCGGCCTGGAGTGCTGGGGAGGAGAGCATGCCGGCTTTACGGAGGCTTTTTTCAGCCAATATCCCAGTTTCTTTTTTTACTTTACATATGCCTGCTTGTTTTATGTGCTGAAGGTCAGGCTTTTTTGGGATCGGCCGCTGATGATCGGGTTTCTCGGTTTTCTCATTGAAATTGCGTCCGATGCCGTTGAAATGACGGTTCAGTTTTCCGGCGGCCGGCAGATTATGATGCCGGACAAGCTGGCGGATATTGCGGTTATCGCTGTTTCTCACACATTTATTGTGCTGAGTTTTTTCAACGTGATGAAGCTGCACGAATCTCAGGTCAGGGAAAAACAAACGAGAAAGCAGCATGAGCACATGCTGATGATT
Source organism: Bacillus sp. JNUCC-21 (assembly GCF_041222765.1). Lineage (NCBI taxonomy): Bacteria > Bacillati > Bacillota > Bacilli > Caryophanales > Bacillaceae > Bacillus > Bacillus sp. JNUCC-21. The sequence continues at coordinate 247,799 of NZ_CP166019.1, forward strand.
GTGTCCAACTTATATGAAGAAACGATTCATTTGAAAAAAACGCTGAAAACGACGGAGCATGTGACGAAAGAATCCTATCAGCTATATCGGGAAATGAGCGGGAACGACCGGGAGCTCGGTAGCCGAATGCTGCGCCTTGCGGGAGAAATTCATGAAGTGAAAAAAGACAATCAGCGAATATTCGCCGGTTTGTCGAAGCTGATTTCCAATGAGAGATTCCGGGATTACATGAATGCCGCCGCTCTGGTCGGCATCGTCATCCGAATCAATGAAAAATACGCCGAATCTTTAGGCAAGGACATTCAATTCCGGAGCGTGATTGAAGGAGAACATCCCGATTATCACGTCTTTACCGTCCTGTCGATCTTAAATAACCTGACCGCCAATGCCGTCGAAGCCATGGGAGACAGGGGTGAGATCCGCCTCGCGCTGCGCAGGGCGGAAGGAGAAAAGGCTGAATTCCAGGCGGAAGATGACGGTCCCGGCATTCCGGAAAAAATCGGAGAGGTCGTTTATGATCCCGGGTTTACGTCCAAATACGATGAATTCGGCACACCTTCAACGGGCATCGGGCTTACTTACGTGAAGGAAATCGTAACTGAACTTGACGGAGACATTTCCTTTCATAACAAGCCAAAAGGCGTCATATTTACGATTAAACTGCCGGTGAAGCATTTGATTGCAGAAAGGATGAACTCATAATATGCGTTTTTTTATAGCTGATGATGACCGGGCGATCCGTTCCATTTTAAAACAGATGATCGAGGACGAGGACTTAGGAGAAGTCGTCGGTGAGGCAGAGGACGGAAGCCAGATTGAAGGGCATTATCTCCATTTTAAACAAGTCGATATTTTATTAATTGATCTGCTGATGCCGGGTCGGGACGGGATTGAGACGATCCGGCATCTTCAGGGATCGTACAACGGAAAAGCGGTGATGATATCGCAGGTGGAGGCAAAGGAAATGGTGGGAGAAGCTTATTCTCTCGGCATCGAATATTTCATTCACAAACCGATCAACAAAATCGAGATCGTCACCGTTTTGCGAAAAGTAAAAGAGCGGATTGAACTGGAAACCTCGATCGGCGACATCCAACACTCGTTAAGCCGTCTTATTCAGCGGAATGAGCCGAAAAAAAGCGGGCCGGGGGGGATGCGCGAGAAATCAATCAAAGAAACAGGAAAATTTCTTTTATCGGAATTAGGCATCGTGGGAGAAAGCGGGGCGCATGACCTCATGGCCGTCCTTCACTATTTATTTGAGGATGAACAGGCGGAAAGAAACATCCCGTCTTTAAAGCAGATGTTTACAAACGTCGCCATCCGGAAGCTGGGGCCTGCGGCGGCACAAGCCGAGGTTAACAGGGAAATCAAAGCCTCGGAACAGCGGATCAGAAGGGCCGTCATTCATTCGTTAAACCATTTCGCTTCATTGGGCACAACTGATTTTTCAAACCCCAAATTTGAATATTACGCCTCGAAATTCTTTGATTTCCCCGCTGTCAGCAAGAGAATGAAAGAAATGCAGGCTAAGGAAACCGTGCCGCTTTCTCGGGTTAAAGTGAATATGAAAAAATTCATTCACGTCTTCTTTTTGGAGGCGAAAGATTTACGCGAAGGATCAAAATTTGTCAGCGGAGGCAGCCGGTAAGCTGGCATTGGAAAAGATGGCAAACGTGGATAAATGACAGCTCGTACTGGCTTGATTTTTTCCGCGCTGATCCATGGCTTGCACCCTCCGCATATTTTTGTAAACGAAAATCAGCATGTGACAGAATGGCAGGCCGCTTACCCTGTGGAAACGGCGAAGTTTGCGCTTCAGACGGGGCAAGAGGAGCATATGCAAATGGCGCGGGACATGCTCGGCCTGACCGATCCGAAAGGTTATTGACTTCCGCCGGATGACAGCGTATGATACATTTTAAAATAAAAGAACGGATGAACAATGCTGAGGAAGAGTAAGTACGCATCAGCGCGCGGGGTTCAGAGAGTCGGTGGCCGCTGTGAACCGATCCCCGTCCGGTGCCGAATGGGCTTCTGAATTGCTGCGCTGAAATGACAGTAGGCGGTGCCGGGATTTTTTCCCCGTTATCAAGAAAGGAGTATTGAAACCGTGTGTTTCTGTACTTTTTGAGAGAATGGCTTATCAGCCGTTAATAAAGGTGGCACCGCGAAAACCTCGTCCTTTGATGGACGGGGTTTTTTTGTATTGTTAAGGAGGTGATGGCCATGGAAAGTGACTGGAGACGGACAGACAATCAAAAAAGGAGGGATATACATGGTGATCGCAACCGACGATCTTGAGCTCACGTGTCCGCATTGTGAAGGAACCGGCGAGGAGAAGGAAGGGACGCCCTGTCCGAAGTGCGGCGCGAAGGGCGTCATATTGACCGCTCAAGGAAACACGCTGCTGCATTTTATCAGAAAGCATATTGATCAGTGAAATCAAACGAAAAAGGCCGTTATCCGGCCTTCAGGCTGTCGAGAAAACCTCGACAGCCTTTATGTTTCCCCTGTCATAAAATAAAAGAAAGACTGAAAAAAATGGTGTCTTCCTCATGTTCCACACAAGAAATTTTTCTCGAAACACAGCCGAATTCGTTCTGTTTGACCAACTCGTCGAAGAGGATCACCTTCTTCGAAAAATTGATAAATACATAGACTTCTCTTTCATCGTTGAAAAGGTCACACCTTACTGCAGCGCTCACTTGATCCGCTGATCTTATTCAAAATGATGTGGAAGATTGCCACATACCCAGCCAAGCAAGGCTAGGCATGTGGGAATGCTTTTTCTGCACCTGAAATCAAATGAATATGTAAAGAAACAGCACAAAACAAAAAAGCTTGTAGAAAAACATCATTTTCTCTACAAGCTGCTTTTTCATTCTTCAAAATAAGGATTCACGTGGATGAGCACTTCTTCAACATCTGAAAAGTGTCTTTGGATTTCATTTCGGATTTCGCGGGCAATATCGTGTCCCTGCTTAATCGTCAAATCATGATCCAAAGATAACCGGACATCAAGCAATTTATAGTGGCCGTGTTCTCTTGCTCGGATTTTATCGAGCCGTTTGACTTGAGGGCAATGCAAAATAACGGCTTTATATTCCTCTATCAGTTCGGGATCAACACTTTTTTCCATGAGAACGTCAACAGACGGCTTGATTAATTCCATTGAAATCTTAAAAATAAGGTACGCCACGATGACACTGGCAATTGCATCGGCGTACAACAGATAGGACCATCCGCGTGTGTTCCCGATAATCGCCAATAGGACGCCGATAAAAGCGGCAAGAGAGGCAACGATATCGCCTTTATGATCGTATGCAATCGCTATAATCGCTTTACTGTTCCATTTTTCCCCTTGTTTGATCGAATAACGATATAAGATCTGCTTAGCCGCGTAGGATATCAGAGCCGCAAACAATGCGCTGTATTGCGGGATGCTTGGACCTTCAACAAAGGACGAAATCGCTTCTATCAGAATATACACGGAAACGAGCACTAATATGATTCCTACAATCGCTTCGCTGATGACCTCAGCTTTGCCATGCCCGAAAGGATGGTCTTGATCGGGCGGCTTATTAGAAATGCCGATGACGGCCAGGACAGCAATTGAAGCCACGACATCCGCTGCAGAATGTATACCGTCGGCAAAAACTGCTTCACTATCGCCTATCAGTCCAAAAAAGATCTTTCCTGCCATTAAGATCAGATTGGCTATCAATGCAATCAAAGCAACTTTTTTGCTTATTTGTTCTCTTTCACTTGTCATTTTTTCCTCCTATAAAACTGCACAAAAAAATAGAGGCGCTTTTGATTCGCTCTCCGTATCCTTTCTTGTGTAATCACTTTGCTTATCGTACCAATTCAGTTTCGAGTGGGTCTATAGCAAGGTTTTTTCCTGTTTACTAATAAATAAGGTGACAGAAAAAAAGTTGGAGCAGGGCTAAACAGTACACAGACAAAATGGGGCTGAATTAAAAAAAGAACTGTTGACATTTGAGTATTTATCTTTTATTATTATCTCGAATTCAAGATTTTTTAATTCAAGATAATTTAATTAGAGTGCAGGATAAGAACCTTCTGATCGTTTGAATCACGAAAAGATCAGTGAAGAGAACGTTTCGTTTTTTGATCATATGTTATTTGGTTTTTTATACTATAATATCTCGAATTCGAGATAAAGGGGGTACGAGGGAAATGGCTGAATTTGTACAGCTAGTGAATGAAAGAAGATCTGCAAGCAACTTTCTTCCAGAACATCCAATCACAAGAGATGAACTCAACGAAATGTTTGAATTAGTTGCGTTGGCTCCATCAGCTTTTAATTTGCAGCACACAAAATATGTGACGGTTCTTGACCCGGATGTAAAAGAAAAGCTGAAGCAGGCCGCAAACGGACAATATAAAGTGTTTAGCTCATCAGCTGTTCTTTTGGTTTTAGGGGATAAGCAGGCATATCAGCAAGCGGCTGACATCTATGAAGGATTGAAGATGCTGGGGGTATTAAATAAACAAGAGTATGATCACATGGTTCAAGACACCGTTTCGTTTTATGAAAACAGGGGAGAACCATTTAAGAGAGATGAGGCGATAAGAAATGCTTCACTTTCTGCGATGATGTTTATGCTGAGTGCTAAGGAAAAAGGCTGGGACACCTGTCCGATGATAGGGTTTGATGCTGAAGCCGTGAAACAGATTTTGAATATAGATGATCAATTTGAGGTCGTCATGATGATTACAATCGGGAAAGAAAAAATAGAAAGCAGAAGGCCGCGCGGCTACCGAAAGCCTGTGAATGAGTTTGTGGAGTATATTTAACTATTTGTAAAGGAGCGAATAAAAATGGCGAAAAAAACGATGGGCATCCATCATATTACGGCGATTGTCGGTCACCCTCAAGAGAATGCTGATTTCTACGCTGGAGTGCTGGGGCTGCGATTGGTCAAGCAAACGGTCAATTTTGATGATCCGGGTACGTATCACCTTTATTTTGGGGATGAAGGCGGGAAGCCGGGAACAATCATCACATTCTTTCCATGGGCGGGCGCCCGCCAAGGCATCATTGGAGACGGACAGGTTGGCGTGACATCTTACGCCGTGCCGAAGGGTGCCATGGCGTTTTGGGAAAAGAGACTTGAAAAGTTCAACATTCCATACACAAAAATCGAGCGTTTTGGAGAACAATATATAGAATTTGATGACCCGCACGGTCTGCACTTAGAAATCGTGGAAAGAGAAGAAGGAGAAGCCAATACGTGGACGTTCGGAGACGTAACCCCGGATGTTGCCATTAAAGGCTTTGGCGGTGCGACCCTGTTATCAGCACAGCCTGAAAAAACAGGGAAACTGCTGGAAAACATCATGGGACTTGAGCGAGTCGGTAAAGAAGGCGACTTCGTTCGTTATCGTTCTGCCGGTGATATAGGAAATGTGATTGATCTTAAATTAACGCCTATCGGCCGCGGGCAAATGGGTGTCGGCACGGTCCATCACATCGCTTGGCGGGCTCAGGATGACGAAGATCAATTAGATTGGCAAAGGTTCATTGCTGCGCACGGATATGGTGTGACTCCTGTTCAGGATAGAAACTATTTTAATGCGGTTTACTTCAGAGAACATGGGGAAATCTTATTTGAGATCGCAACTGATCCGCCTGGCTTTGCCCATGATGAGTCACAAGAAACAATGGGCGGAAAACTGATGCTCCCTGAGCAGTATGAACCGCACCGGGCACAAATTGAACAAGGGCTGCTGCCGTTTGAAGTGAGAGAATTAGATTGATTGATAGATGAACGTGAAGCATGAAGAAAAATAACAAGACATACATTTAACAGATGTTTGCTGGAAGCGACTGTTGGTAAACAGCTGCCTTGCAGACATCATATAATATGAAAAATAAGGAGAGATAAAAATGGAAGATGCAGGACTATTACTTATTCGAATCATGATTGGTGTGGTGTTTCTGTTTTATGGATCACAAAAATTATTCGGCTGGTTTGGCGGATATGGAATTAAAGGAACCGGACAATGGTTCGAGTCAATTGGAGTTAAACCAGGCAATGCCGCGGCCGCTTTATCAGGTCTCGGGGAACTCGCAAGCGGAATTCTATTTATTTTAGGTGTTTTCCTCCCGCTCGGAGCTGCTATTATAACGATTATTATGTTAGGTGCGATCGTAAAAGTCCATGGAGCGAAAGGATTTGCCAACGGTGCCGGCGGTTTTGAATATAACTTGGTGCTGATTGCAGTCTCCATCGGAGTTGCACTCATCGGTTCAGGGGCGTACGCTTTGCATTTTTAATATAAGTATCTAAGAACAGTTACTGAAAAGCGGTAACTGTTCTTTTATTTTTCAAGCACAACGTTCAGGTGCTCTGAATAGCAAAAAAGCGGATATGTTCAATATAAATGTGTATAGTGAATGTACGAGTATTGATGAGCTTGGTCATGAAAGACGAGCCGATTTGGAGGAGGGTTTTGATGAAAGAGATGGCAGAATTACATTCATTAGATTCTATCGAGAATTTTATTAAACAGCATCAATTCAGTTTTATCTACATTTCAAGACCCGCCTGTACAGTATGTCACGCTGTTCTGCCGCAGCTCAGAAAAGTATTGGATCAGTTTCCGAATATCAAATTGGGGCATATCAATGCTGACGAGGTAGAAGAGGTGGCCGGCAGATTTTCAGTCTTCACTGTTCCCGTGCTTCTTTTGTTCATTGATGGGACTGAGTTTCTGAGAGAAGCCCGCTTTGTTCATTTTGAACAGCTCGAAGAAAGGCTGAAAAGGGTTTATCAGTTATATCAAGATGTATAAAGCGTTTATACTTTACAAATAAAAAGCCCCCTTTAAAGGGGCTTTTATCCGGCCTTTTTTACGTTATTCGGACCGGGGTTCTAAAAAACGGGACCCGCCCAAGTCTTTTCTCATCAGATAGATATGGAAAAAATATTCTCCGACGGCGATGATGACGGCGGAAATAAGAGCGGCAAACGCCAGTCTTCCTCCGGAAATGCCCATGGACAGCGGCATTCCCATCAGCCAGACAACAAGAAACGCGATTCCGAAATCAGCGGACGCCGCCGTGATATTATTCCATCTCGGAAGCACGTACAGGTCGCCCGTAAAGTAGGAAACGGCTCCCAGCACAATGGTCATCAGCAGCACGTCGCCGAATGTAAAGCGAAAACCTAAGCCGAGTATCAGATACAGAATAATGATGGTCATAATGCCTTTAATGGCAAGCGCTTTAATGTGTTCCATGCGAATTCCTCCTTATGGAAATCATGTTAGTATGTTTCCTCATCCCGTGAAATATAAACCCTTTTTTCGTGAACATTTGTTTTCTGGCTTTTGGCTGTCATCACTGGGCCGCTGCTGAATATGATGAAAGGAGAAAATACGGGAGGTGTCATGATGGCAGTCGTAAAAGCGTCGAGCGCCGATGTCGATCTAATGGCAAGGCTGCTCAGGGCGGAAGCGGAAGGCGAAGGGAAGCAGGGAATGCTTTTGGTCGGCAATGTGGGAATCAATCGGGTGCGGGCGAATTGTTCTGATTTTAAAGGCCTGCGCACCATCAGGCAGATGGTGTTTCAGCCGCACGCGTTTGAAGCGGTGACTCACGGATACTTTTACCAGAGACCGCGTGAATCCGAGCGGAGGCTTGCCCGCAGGAACATTAACGGAGAACGGTTTTGGCCGGCTAAATTCAGCCTGTGGTATTTTAAGCCTCCGGGCAACTGCCCGCAGACTTGGTATGGCCAGCCGTTTGTCGCCAGATTCAGATCCCACTGCTTCTATCAGCCGACAGGTGAGACGTGCGAAAACGTGTACAATACATTTTAATCCCGGGCGCACCGTTCTGAGAATGAACGGTGTTTTTTTAATTTTTTGTGAAGAAAAATAGGAAAAAAGTGCGCTTGACGGATGACAAGCCAAAAACAAACAGAGGGGGTTTTCTCCCGGCGGGGCAAGGTTTGTCGAAACAATGTGAAAAATGTCTCCCGCCGTCCATTTTTCAGCCTTACAAACCCTTCACACTTCTTCATAGCGGTTTAACATTTCTTTTTTATAATAAGGGCGATCAATGAGACGAAAGGGGAACTGACATGACACATGACGGCCGTTTAGATGAATGGATCAAGGAATTGGAGAACAAAAGCTTTCAGAATAATACGTTTGACCGACGCGCATTTATACAGGGCGCCGGGAAAATCGCCGGTCTTTCCCTCGGGTTAGCGATCGCGCAATCCATCGGCGCGTTTGAAGTGAATGCCGCTCCGAAATTTTCAAACTATCCGTTCACCCTCGGCGTAGCTTCCGGCGACCCGCTGTCTGACAGCGTCATTCTCTGGACGCGTCTTGCCCCTGACCCGCTGAATGGGGGCGGCATGCCGAAGCAGGCCGTGCCGGTAAAATGGGAAATCGCCGCTGATGAACATTTTCGTCACATCGTCAAACGCGGAACGGAAATGGCCAAGCCGAATCTCGGACACTCCGTCCATGTCGAGGCGGACGGGCTCAAGCCCAATAAAGTGTACTATTACCGGTTTAAAAGCGGGCATGAGCTCAGTCCCGTCGGCCGGACGAAAACGCTGCCCGCTCCCGGCGCTGACGTATCCGCCATGACGTTTGCATTTGCCTCATGCCAGCAGTATGAACACGGCTATTATACGGCGTATAAACATATGGCGAAGGAAAAGCTTGATCTCGTGTTCCATCTCGGAGATTACATTTATGAATACGGACCGAACGAATATGTGTCAAAAACGGGAAATGTCAGGACGCACAGTAGCGCTGAAGTGTATACACTTACAGATTACCGCAACCGTCATGCCCAATACCGCTCTGATGCCAATCTGAAAGCCGCCCACGCCGCATTTCCGTGGGTCGTGACGTGGGACGATCATGAGGTGGAAAACAATTATGCCAATGTTATCCCTGAAAAAGGCCAATCCGTTGAAGCGTTTGTGCTCAGGAGGGCCGCAGCTTACCAGGCTTATTATGAACACATGCCGCTCAGGCGAATGTCATTGCCGAACGGTCCTGATATGCGGCTGTACAGGCAATTTTCTTATGGCAATTTAGCCTCGTTCAATGTGCTTGATACAAGACAGTACAGAGATGATCAGGCCAACGGCGACGGGAATAAGCCGCCTTCTGATGAGTGGAGAGATCCGAAGCGTACATTGATGGGGACAGAACAGGAGCAATGGCTCTTCGGAAATTTAGCCGCCTCAAAAGCGAAGTGGAATGTGCTGGCGCAGCAAATCTTTTTCGCGCAATGGAATTTCGGAACAACCGCCAATCCGATATACAGCATGGATTCATGGGACGGCTACCCGGCTCAGCGGGAGCGGGTCATCAATTTTATAAAAAGCAAAAACCTGAACAATGTCATCGTGCTGACGGGTGATGTTCACGCAAGCTGGGCGTCAAACCTTCATACCGATTTTAATCAAACGAATTCAAAGATTTTCGGAGCCGAATTCGTCGGGACTTCCATTACATCTGGAGGAAACGGAGCGGATAAACGGGCCGATACGGATCAGATCTTAAAACAAAACCCGCATATTAAGTTTTTCAACGATTACCGCGGCTATGTCCGCTGTACGGTGACCCCTGCCCAATGGAGAGCGGATTACAGAGTGGTGCCGTACGTGACGGAGCCGGGGGCTGAGGTATCCACGCGGGCTTCATTCATTTATCAGAAAGACCAGACGGGGATTCGGAAGGTCTCTCAAGCTGCGGTTGCAGGCGGTGTAAAGCAGTCAAATGAGGTGGAAGAGGATCGTTTCTTCGCCCATAACAATGCGCATGAAAAGCAAATGAGAAAGAAACGGGCCAAAATCTCACAATAAGGAGGCACACTCATGTTTTCTAATATCGGCATTCCCGGGTTGATCCTGATCTTCGTCATCGCTCTCATCATTTTCGGGCCTTCAAAGCTTCCGGAAATCGGCCGTGCCGCCGGCCGCACGCTGCTTGAATTTAAAAGCGCCGCAAAAACACTGGTCTCAAATGAAGAGCCGGACAAGCAGACGGCTGAGAAAGACAAAACGGCAGGCTGAATCCTGACATGGGGGCAGACGAATCCGCTTCTGCCTCTTTCTTTATAAGGAGGATGTACGATTGGATAAAAAAGAAACCCACTTGATCGGGCATTTAGAGGAAGTCCGGCAGCGTCTCATTAAAACCGTTATCGCCTTTCTCGTGTTTTTTATCGGCGCCTGCTGGTTTGTGCAGGATATTTATGACTGGCTGATCAAGGATTTGGATGGCAGGCTGGCCGTTTTAGGGCCGAGCGAGATTTTATGGGTGTATATGATGATTGCGGGAATATGCGCCCTTACGGCAACGATTCCGGTTGCCGCTTTTCAGCTCTGGCGTTTTACGGCGCCGGCTTTGACCCCGTTTGAACGCCGCGCCGCTTTGCTTTACATTCCGGGGCTTTCGGTTTTGTTTATTATCGGAATTTCCTTCGGGTATTTTGTGCTGTTTCCGATTGTGCTCGGATTTTTAACACAATTATCCGCCGGCCATTTTGACATGGTATTTACGGCGGACAAGTATTTTACCTTTATGCTGAATCTTACATTGCCGTTCGGATTTTTGTTTGAAATGCCTCTGGCCGTCATGTTTCTGACACGGCTCGGAATCGTGAATCCAACCCGGCTGGCAAAGGCGCGGAAGCTTTCGTATTTTGTGCTGATCGTCGTCTCGGTGCTGATTACGCCTCCGGATTTTATGTCTGACTTTCTCGTCATGATTCCGCTGCTCGTCCTCTATGAAATCAGTGTGACGCTGTCCCGCATCGTTTACCGGAAGAAATGGGCCGAGGCGGCGTCTGCAGCTTAGTGAAGTTCGCCTCCGCCGGTCTCAATATCGTCCTCATGCGCCGCGGCGGTCACCGCGGCGATTTTGAGCGCTTTTGTCACGAGATCCAGGCTGAGGCTCGGCGCAGACTTTTGCAAGGTTTGCTCCGGAATGTACGGGATGTGTATAAACCCGCCGCGGATGTGCGGATGATGGCGGCTGATTTCATCCATCAGCCCGTAAAAGAGGTGATTGCATACAAATGTCCCCGCCGTGTAGGATACAGCCGCGGGAATGCCTTCCTTTTTGATTTCCTCAACGATCCGTTTGATCGGAAGGCCGGTCCAATAGGCCGCGGGACCGTCTTGAGAAATGTTTTCCCCGACAGGCTGGTTTCCTTCGTTATCCGGTATGCGCGCCTCATTGAGATTGATCGCGACCCGTTCCGGCGTGATCTGCATTCTGCCGCCTGCCTGTCCGACACAGATGATAATGTCAGGCTGATGCTTTTTGATCGCCTCGCGCAGCACGGCAAGAGACTTATAAAAAACGGTCGGCACTTGTTCAGATACGATAGAGGCGGGGCCCTCAGCGGCACCATTCAGCCGTTTGACCGCTTCCCATGAAGGATTGACCGTTTCCCCGCCGAAGGGGTCAAAGCCTGTCAGCAATACTTTTTTCTCCATATAAAACCCTCCTTTTCTTTTTACCATACTCTATAATGGACATATATTCCTGCCGAAGGGGGAAACACGTCTTGAATTCGCCTCTGGTGCAATACCGATCTTTATTTCCGGCGCTCCGCACACATACGATGCTCGCCAGCTGCTCTCAAAGCGCTCTTGCCCTGCCGGTTTCAAAAGCGGTCAATGACTATCAGGAAAGCCTGCTTCAGCATGGCGGAAACTGGGAAGAAGCCATTGGACGAACGGAGCAGGCAAGGTGTGAATTTGCGAAATTGATCGGCGCCCATCCTGAAGAAATCGCCGTTTTACCTTCAGTAACGGCTGCTGTCTCTGCCGTCGTTTCCGCTTTGCCGGATTGCCGAAAGAAACAGGCGGTGTATACGGAATTGGATTTTCCGGCGATCGCCCACATTTTGAAGGCACAGACTGAGATGGAGCTTTCAGTCGTGCCGTCTGAAGACGGAATGATCCCGTTAGAGCGGTATGAGACGTACATATCGGAACAGACGCTTTTCACCTGTGTGCCCCATGTGTCATATACGTCCGGTTTTGTCCAGGATATGAAGCGCATTGCCGAGATATCCGCAAAGAAGGGATCGCTTCTTTTTGTCGATGCTTATCAATCGGCGGGGCACATCCCGATTGATGTAAAAGAATGGGGAGTTGATATGCTGGCCGCGGGTGCGAGAAAGTATATGCTCGGCATACCGGGAACGGCGTTTCTTTATGTCAGAAAGGAACTTGCCGAACGGCTGAAGCCGAAAGTCACCGGGTGGTTCGGGCAGCAGCGGGCGTCGATGCTGGATTTAACCCGTTTTTCTTATGCGGACGGAGCCAAACGCTTTGAGACCGGAACCCCGGCATTTATCAGCATATATGCGGCACAGGCGGCTTTATCTCTAGTAAACGATGCCGGCACAGACCGCATTCACCGGGAAGTAAAAAAACTCAGCACATTTGCGTATGAATACGCTTCTGAAAAAGGGTTGCACCTCACAGGGCCTCCGTCTGCCGACGACAGACCCGGCATGATTTCCATACGGGATGAAAAAGCGGCGGAAACGGCTGCGCTGTTGAGGCGGAAAAACATCGTATGCGCACCCAGCGGACATATCCTCCGGCTGGCGCCTCATTTCTATAACACGGCCGATGATCTGATGTATGCGATTGATGAACTGGCTAAAGCGCGCGGTATATAAAAAAACAGCAGACTCACGGGGAGTCTGCTGTTTTCTTATGAGTGATTCACTTTGACCCGTTTCATAAAGAAGGCGCTGATCAAGCCGATAACTGCGACAATCATCGCGAAGATAAAGGCGTGCTGGACGCCCGCAATCAGCGCGTGAGAGTATGCGGAAGGATCATTCGGGTTTTTCACGGTGCTCATATAATTCTTCTGCCCGGCTGCCATGATGCTGACCGCCACCGCAGTGCCGATTGCGCCGGCCATCTGCTGGAGCGTATTCATAATGGCCGTTCCGTCAGGATAAAATTCCGGCGGCAGCTGGTTTAAGCCATTCGTTTGCGCCGGCATCATGATCATGGAAATGCCGATCATCAGGCATGTGTGGAGCACGACGATGAGAATGGCCGTAGAAGTGCCGGTAATGTTTGAGAAAAACCAAAGTACGGCTGCCGTGATGACAAACCCGGGAATGACAAGCCACTTCGGTCCGTATTTATCAAACAGGCGCCCCGTCACCGGAGACATAAAGCCGTTTAAAATACCGCCCGGCAGCAGGATGAGCCCGGACGTAAACGCCGTCAGCATCAGTCCGCTTTGTAAATACATAGGCAATAGGAGCATTGTTGATAAGATAACCATCATACAGATAAATACAATCACGACACCTAGAACAAACATCGGATAGCGGAAAGCGCGCAGATTCATCATCGGCTGCTTCATTGTCAGCTGCCTGATGGAAAATAAGATGAGCGCGATCGCACCGACAGTGAGCGAACCGATAACCGTCGGGCTTGACCAGCCGTCTGATCCTTCGCCCGCATTGCTGAATCCGAATACGATGCCGCCGAACCCGATCGTAGACAGAATAATGGAAAGCACGTCAATTTTCGGTTTTGTAATGTCGGACACGTTCTGCATGTAGGCGATGCCGAATAAAAGAGCCAACACAAGAAACGGCAGGGAAATCCAGAAAATCCAATGCCAGTTCAAATGCTCTAACACGAGCCCTGAAAATGTCGGACCGATCGCAGGAGCGAACATGATGACAAGCCCGATCGTCCCCATCGCCGCTCCGCGCTTATGCGGCGGAAAGATGACGAGGATTGTATTAAACATCAGCGGCAGCAGCAGCCCGGTTCCTAAAGCCTGCACGATTCTTGCCGCCAAAAGAAACGGAAAGCTCGGCGCAAGCGCTGCAATCAGCGTGCCGATAATGGAAAAAGCAAGTGAAACGATAAACAGCTGTCTCGTCGTAAACCATTGCAAAAGCAGACCCGATACCGGGACAAGAATACCGAGAACGAGCAGATAGCCCGTCGTCAGCCACTGGACGGTCGCAGGAGTGATATGTAACTCCTTCATCAGGTCAGTCAGGGCGATATTCAGCGCCGTTTCACTGAACATGCCGATAAACCCTGCCGTCAGTAAAGAAATCATGATCGGCATGACTTTATATTGTTTGGAAGGCTGAGCGTTTTCCAAAATCATTCTCCTCTCTTTCTATACGTACATGTCTCTCGTATTTTATGTCTTCAGCAGGTTCGGGATTTGTTTAGAAATATGGAGGATCGGCATTTTGTCTTTTTTGGCTAAGGACACAATGATGCCGCCTTCTATCATGGCATTTAAAACAGTGCTGATTTCCGCCGCTTTCTCATCAGAAAAACCGGCTGATCTCAATTTGCCCGCGAACAGATTCTCCCATTCCTGATAAGCGCTTTGACAGGCCTGCTGGAGCTTTTCGCTCTTTAAAGCAGTCTCGGCAGCCAGTAAACCGACAGGAAACCCTTCAAAGTTCTCCGGACATGTGAATTGGCTTGATAAGTCCTGTAAAAACGCTTGAATGCTTTCCGCAGGATCAGGATGGGCATCAAGGCTTTCTTTTATTTTCATACGGATATAATGGCTCATTTCATTGACAGCCTCAATGGCGAGCTGCTCTTTGCCGTCCGGAAAATGATAGTAAAGAGAACCTTTCGGCGCACCGCTTTCTTTAATAATCTGATTCAGCCCCGTGCCGTAATACCCCTGAAGCTGAAACAGCCTGGTTGCCGCGGCGAGGATTTTTTCACGAGAATCTCCATAGCTCATAATGTTCCCACCTTACTGATTTTTGACAAATTTAAAATATAGTGACTGGTCTATTATCTTGATTTCACATGATGGTGTCAAGGTTTTTTAACGGTTATTTTCTTCGGGAGGTTGCCTGACAAGCGCGTTGACCGGTGCGAGGAAAATCTTCATAAATAAAGAAAAGGAGAGAAAAGAATGAAAAAACAATTTATGCCCTTCATTACATTTATCACGGCTCTGCTCTTCATCGCGGCCGGCTGCTCCCAATCTCCTCAAGCGAAAGAAACACCGCCCCGGATGGCAGCCGCAGCCCCAGCGAAAAAAGACGGACTTCCGAATGTTAAAATTCTTGCCACCGGCGGCACAATTGCAGGCGCTGCTCCTTCAAAGACGTCCGCTACGGAGTACACGGCGGGGGCAATCGGAGTTGATGCCCTGATTCAGGCCGTTCCGGAGATAAAAGAGGTCGCGCATGTGAGCGGAGAACAGGTTGTGAATATCGGCAGCCAGAATATGAATAACGAGACACTGCTGAAACTTGCAAAACGGGTAAACAAGCTGCTCAAGTCTGATGATACAGACGGCATTGTCATTACACATGGAACAGACACACTTGAGGAAACCGCCTACTTTCTCAATCTGACGGTCAAAAGTGACAAGCCCGTTGTTGTCGCCGGGTCAATGAGGCCGTCCACGGCGATCGGAGCAGACGGGCCGTCCAACTTATATAACGCTGTAAAAACAGCGGCTGCGCCTGATGCGAAAGGCAAGGGGACGCTTGTCGTATTAAATGACAGAATCGCTTCGGCGCGCTATGTGACAAAAACCAATACAACCGCGGCCGACACATTCAAATCGGAAGAAATGGGTTATATCGGAACAATTGCTGATGACATCTATTTTAATAACATCATGACCCGAAAGCATACGAAGGATACAGATTTCAAGATAGATAAACTTGATAAACTGCCGCAGGTCGATATTATATACGGCTATCAAAATGACGGAAGCTATCTCTTTGAAGCTGCCGTAAAATCAGGGGCGCAAGGCATTATTTTTGCAGGCCCGGGAAACGGCTCAATGTCTGATGCGGCGCAAAAAGGCGCCGTAAAGTCGGTCAAAAGCGGGCTGGCGGTCGTCCGCTCCACAAGGACGGGAAACGGGGCGGTAACACCTAATCGAGAGTATGAAAAAGACCATTTGACAGCTTCAAACTCTCTCAACCCTCAAAAAGCGCGGATTCTTCTGATGCTTGCGCTGACAAAAACGCATGACCCTAAGCGGATTCAAACCTATTTCAATGAGTACTAGGAGAAGAGAACCGGGTGTTCTCTCCTTTTTTGGTATGCCGTATTAAAGCATAAGAGTGCTTTCGGGAAAGGGGCGTCTTTCTCATTTTTCCGCTCTTTTTTTAATTGTTGAAAACAGTAAAAAATACACTATTTTTTCCTTTTCTTCTCTAATAGAATGAAAACTGCAAAAATATTACATAGCAGGAGGAAAGTTCATGAAACATATAAAAAGCAAAATTCTAGTTGTCCTTACAGTTTGTATGCTGTCCGTCATTTCCGTATTTGCCTTCCAGCCGACCGTATCGAAAGCCTCCTCAGGGCATAACCCTGTTGTCATGGTCCACGGAATCGGCGGGGCGTCCTTTAACTTCGCGGGAATCAAAACATACTTGGCATCCCAAGGCTGGTCAAGAAAAGAGATGTACGCCATCGATTTCTTAGACAAAACCGGAAACAACAGACACAATGCGCCGAGACTGTCCAATTACGTGAAAAAAGTGCTCAGCGAAACAGGTGCGAAAAAAGTCGATATCGTCGCGCACAGCATGGGCGGAGCCAACACGCTCTATTACATTAAAAATCTTGACGGCGGAGACAAAATCGCAAACGTCGTCACACTCGGCGGAGCGAACGGCCTTGTGACCAACCGGGCGCTTCCGGGGACTGATCCGAACCAAAAGATTTTATATACATCGATTTACAGCTCAGCGGACTTAATCGTCCTGAACCCGCTGTCACGGCTGATCGGCGGGAAAAACGTGCAGATTCACGGTGTCGGACACATCGGACTTTTGATGAACAGCCAAGTAAACGGGCTGATTAAAGAAGGTCTGAACGGCGGCGGACAAAATACAAATTAACAGTTTCAAAGCCCCGGAGAATGAGAATATCCCGGGGTCTTTTTTTCTTCCATATTCTTTTTTCGCCGTAAACCAAGCCCTCTGAAGTTATTTTTGTTAAAATAATAAAGTTATATCAGAATTCGGAGGGTTTATTGTGGGAAAAGTGAAAAGAAATGCCCCTTGCCCATGCGGCAGCGGGAAGAAATATAAAAAATGCTGCGGAAGCAAAGAAGCTGCCATTCCGGCAGACATCGCGGCAAAAGAAGCGAAACAGATTCAGGAAAGCCTAATGGAGTACGCCTTTACAGCACATAGAGACGGCATATCATCATTTATTAACCAGTACGGGTTCATTACGGAGCTGGACAGACAGACAAAAGACATCGGAGTCTTCAACCTCGGCATCTGGGGAATTTTCTTCCGTCCGCTGGCAGGCGGCAAGACGATTTTTGAAGAATATCTTCAGAAAAAAGCCGGCGGCATCAACCGCCCGAAAACACGGGAAATCGTTGAATCATGGAAAAGCATGACACCTGCCGTTATGGTGCTTGAAGATGTGAAAGAAGGAATGATTCACTTTGAAGATGTGATGACGAAAAAACAATTCAAAGTGGAAATGGACGTCAGCCAGCAGGATCTTCCGCCGGCGGGAAGCCTGATTCTCGGCTATCCGATCCACGAAGCGGAAAAAGCGGAGTTCTTCATGCAATTTACGATCTTCCCTGTGAAGCGGACCGAAGCTCTAATCAGCAAAGTGAAAAAGGCGGCGGCCCCGGCTCTTGCGGAAGGAAAATCGCCTGAGCGCTTTATGCAGGAAAACTTCGACATTGTGCTGGCCGCTCTTTTAGGAACGGCGGAAGAGCCTGAGCAGGCAGCTGAAGAAAAACAGACAGAATGGGCCAACGACATGGAGAAGGAAACGGCAGACGCCATTGAAAAAGGCCTGAGCGGGGATGAATACCCGGCTGAGCTGGTTCCGGCCGTAATTGATCTGTGGAAAACGTTCTGTATCAAAAAAACACCGACGATCAGAAAGCCTGAAGCTTTCGCGGCGGCGGTCGAATATTACGTAAACAGCATTTCTCTGAACGGCGCGTCCGTTTCTCAAGCCAAGCTGGCGAAGAAGTACGGCGTCAGCGCCTCAACGATTTCCAGCCGCTATAAGGAAATCGAGGGTGCTCTCACGGATGAAGCCGAACGCTTCGCCGCAGCTCTGACATCTTAATACACAGCCAAAAAAACCTTGAAGGGCAAACGCTTTTCAAGGTTTTTTCTGTAGAGAGGCTCTCAGGCAGGATAATTCTTACCGTCTATCTAATACTAAACAGAGCGATAAAAGGAAGGGAGCCTGAGCCATGGATGAGACACGTACGCTGGGCAGGACGGATTTACGGGTAAAGCGTATCGGTTTTGGCGCAAATGCGGTCGGAGGACATAATCTGTTTCCGAATCTTAATGATGAAACGGGAAAAGAACTCATCCGCACAGCATTGGACGGCGGCGTCAATTTTATTGATACGGCGTTTATATACGGTTTGGGGCGTTCCGAAGAGTTAATCGGTGAAGTTGTCGCAGAGCGCGGCGTGCGGGACAGCCTCGTGATTGCGTCAAAAGGCGCGCATAAAGAAGTCAACGGACAAATCGAGCTGGACAACAGCCGTGAATTCCTCCGGAGTGAGGCGGAAAACAGCCTGAAGCGGCTGAAAACAGACGTGATTGATTTGTATTACGTCCACTTCCCTGACGGCAAAACACCGCTCTCCGAAGTGGCGGGCACGCTAAAAGAACTGAAGGACGAAGGGAAAATCAGAGCAATCGGCGCGTCCAATCTCAGCTTCCGGCAATTGCAGGAGTTTAACGCCGACGGCTATTTAGAGGTTTTTCAATCGGAATATTCACTGATTCAGCGTGAGGCGGAGCATGATCTGCTGCCTTATTGTGAAAAGAACGGCATTTCCTTTATTCCTTATTTCCCGCTTGCTTCCGGCTTGCTGACGGGAAAGTTTACAAAAGACACAGTCTTTGAGGACAGCCGAAAGAACAGGCCGCCGTTTCAGGGAGAAGCTTTTCACCAAAATCTGGAGCGAGTGGATAAGCTTCGGGCCGTTGCGGAGGAAAAAGGGGCGCAGACAGCGCATATCGCACTCGCATGGCTTCTGTCGCAGCCGGCGGTGGATGCGATCATTCCCGGAGCCAAACGCCCCGACCAGCTGAAACACAATCTGGACGCGCTTAATGTGCAGTTAACCGAGGATGAGGTTCAATATATCAGTGACATCTTTAAGTGAAAATAAAAAAAGGAAATAGCCTGCGCTATTTCCTTTCTTGTTGTCAGGACGTTTTCAAAAACGCTTCTGTCAATCCTTCCAGATCGGCGTCTGTATCCAGATACCACTGGCCGCGGGCGTTTTTCTTCATCTCGATTTCTCTTGTAACAGAAGAAGAAGCCGGTTTCAGGCGCATAAACTCTTCTGGATAGACAGAAAGCAGGTGGCTGACAATTTCGTTTTCATCAGCATCAGGGTGCTTTCCGGCATAGTCTTGCACGCGGTCTTGCAGCTGGCCCGCAAGCGGAGACATATCAAGCGGCGTCACTTTTGCTTCAAGGACGGCTTTTTTGCCTGACATGGATTTGGTATGCACCTTGAGCTCTGTGTTATCCCGAAGCGCTGATGACATGGCGTCAATAATAGCGGAAATGGCTTTTGAATCCGCCTGTTCTTGTGAAATGCCTGCAGAAGCGATAAAGCTGGCTTTCGCCGATTCCTGATATGCGGCGGCCGTCATTTTTTCATTTACACCGGTCAGGCGGGTGAAATCTTTATTGTGCTTGCCGTACAGCATCACATCAATGTATGCGGATAATGCGTCCGCTGGGTCAGGTTTTGCGTTGGAGGCTGTGCCTTTGACTTTCAGTTTATAAGATAAAGGCTTCGCGTCTTTTGCCTGCGGCTGATATACCAATTCATAGGATTTGCCTTCGTCAGCCGTGAAGTACAGATTGCCCGTCACTGTCTTACCCGCATGAAGCGTGCCGCTCTGCATCAAGTCTTCCTTATCGGCCTTGGCTGTTTTCGCGTCATCCTGATAAAGCGAGAAGTCGCTGCTTTTGACGGTAAGCGGGTCTTTGCCCGTATTTTTGACGGTGACCGTTACTTTCAGCGCGGCCGGATGTTCAGTATCGTCTGAAGCGGCCCATGCTGTCTCTTTTATTTTCACTTTCGCCGTGCTGCTTTCCTGGCCGCCGCTCGTTTCGCTGCTGCACGCGGCGGTAAATGCCGTGAGAAGCAGAATGAAAAACACGGCGCTCATTTTTTTGATGGACATCTGGTTTACCCCCTGTTGTTAATGATTAATTCGATAGTCATGATGATGGACAGGTTAATTATACTAGTTTTGTATAAAAGAGTCTTGGTAATCATCAATCTTTTTGGAAGAAAAGGAAGTGTTATGATGAATAAAGAAGAATTGAAACAGCTGGCTCTCCGAATCGGAAACGTACCTGCCCGCTACGAGAGTAATGTGGAAGAATACCGGGAAGATGAGGTTCTGTTTTGGTGGGAAGATAAGAATGATCCGGAAGCCGGCATCATGGTCGAATTAGACCGGGACGGAAAACTGAAATACTTATCCCGTCCGGCTTTCCAGACTGATCTGCCGGCTCTTTCGGAATCGGACATAAAAAAACGGATGCGGGCGTTTTTAGAAACCCATCGTCCTGGGGCATTGGCTGAGTTCGAATTGGAAAACAGCGGCTCCGCCAATGATGGCGATGTGAGATATTCCTATGTTCAGATGGCTGACGGTCTGCCGCTTCCGCTGACCGGGTTTTACATCGACCTGGCTGTGACAGGGGAAGTAACCGGCTTTTCTTACCATGGGAAGGCCGATGATCTGTTAAGACCGGAGACAATTGCGGACAAGCGGGAAGCGTTGGCTCACTTTGTCAAACATATTGAAGCAGAGCTGTTGTTCACCGTCCTGCATCAGTCCGTCTATGTGCAGGGGGATGACAAGCCCCATCTCGTCTATCAAATCGTGTCTCCGACGCGGCCGATATCGGCCGACCTGAAGGAAGAGAATGCAGAATTAGACGAATATGAAGAGCTGGAAGACGACACGCGGCCGTATGTCCCGATTTCACGCCCTGCACCTGAAGCGGAAAAGATGAGCATCAATGACATGATCGGGCTGCACGACGGTTTTTATAAAGAGAGGGAAAGCGACCTTGGAGAGGGCCGTATCGGCATTGCCTGGCGTCCTGAAAAAACAAAATCCGTACGGGAAGATAAAAGCTTTGAAAGTCTGTTTAAAGAACGGAATGAACACGTATTGAAAACAATGCATGATAAAGAATCGGGCCGGCTCACCGGGGTGATGTCATTTATAAAAGTTGAAGGCGAACCGGTGTTTTCCGAGGAAGAATGCCATCACATGGCCATCCGCTTTTTATTCGCCATGTTTCCGGAAGCGGATCAGTATTTCCGGGTTCAATATGATGAACCGGATGATGAAGGAGAAAACGCAGGGCTTACATATAAGGCTTGTTCGGGCGGCGTTGATTTGCGATTCGGAGAGGGGAGAATCTGTGTCAGCAAAAAGACGGGTCTTGTCACTTTTTATATGCCGCCGGAAATTGATCCGAAAGAGCTCCAGGAAATCGATCCCGTTCCTTCATTGACAATGGAAGAGGCGAAAGACGCGATCCGCCGGGCCATCAAAGCCGAGCTCGCTTGGGATCGTTGTTACGATGACGACAGCTGCGGAAAAGTGTACAGGCTCGTATACAAGCCGGTTTTCCCGCTGTTTATTGAGGCTCATACAGGGGAAGCGATCACGAGTTTAATAGGTTGAAGGTCATGGGCGTTCGTCCCGGGGCTTTCGCGGGGAATGTGACATTTGTATGAAAAAGAGCCGCTCTGAATACGGCTCTTTTCCCTCTTTGCTAAAAATAGACACATAAAAGGCACTTTCTTCCCTTTAAAAGGATAAGGACGTTTTTATATAATAAAAAACAGTTCTTTTTTATACACTCTTCTGAAAGGATGACCCCATTGCTGAAAGAACATCTGAGAAAAAAAGCGCTGGAAATCGGGAACATACCGCCGGAATATGAGCTTGAAATAGAAGATTATGATGAAAAACAAAAAACGAAAGCCTATTATATATGGAAAGATCGTAACCAGCCGGATAAAACGGTCACGATTGAGCTGGGCGACGACGGATCTTTGCTTACCTATTCACGCAACGACTGTCCGAGTTCAGACATGCAGCTGTCAGACGCCGAATTAAAGCTGACGGCTCTTCGGTTTGCGGCGAGACACCGCCCGCTTACTTTTATGAATTTCATCTTTCAGGCGAGGGAAGAACGCAATGGGTGCATCCGATTTATCTATACAAAAAAAGTGCTCGGCCGGCCGCTTCCCGATTCAGGTTTTTTCGTTGATGTAAGCAGGAGCGGCTTCGTCGTGCAGTTTATCTATTACGGGGATAAGGGTGAAGCGCCCGTTCCGGAAACATTCGTCGATCGGGAAAAAGTCGTCTCGCATTATATGAGTGTGCTGACATTCAGTCTCGTCTATGATGTGGTCAATTTTGAGAAAATACCGCGTCTCGTCTATGAACCGATTCTGCCGGCTTACAGCTATCCGGCTGGTGAAGATGATATCGTGCCGGATCAGCAGCTTTGCGAAGACAGGAATGAGCCTGCAAAACCGCTTCCCGCGTTTGAACATAAACGGGAAATCAGCCTGGATGAATTAATGGGGTTTACCTCGGATATGGTTCAGACGCGCCGGCGCGATCTCGGGGATGAGATCGGAACGACATGGCGGAAAGGATCGGTTCCGGAACGGAAAGATTTGAGTATCGAAAGCTATTTTGAAAGCAGCAACAAAAATACAATGAAGATGAAAACGGACAAAAAGACAGGGAAAATGACAGCCTTTAAATCCTTTATTGAGCATCAGGGCCCGGCCTTTTATTCTGCGGAAGAGTGTGAGGCCGTCGCGCTTCAATTTTTATACAAGCTTTATCCGAGAGCGGACGAGTTTTTTAAAATGAACCCGTTGAAAACGGACGGAAGGGGCAGGTTCCGCTTCCATTTTTCCATATGGCATCAGGATATTCCGCTGCGGTTCGGCGCTGCGAGAATACTTGTCAGTCCCGTAACGGGGCTTGTGGAAGCTTACATGGCGCCTGACATTGACCCGGAGCAGCTGGAGAAGATCAATCCGGTGCCGGCCGTTACTCCCGAAGAAGCAAAGGCCGCTTTTTTATCCGATTTCCATCTGCGGCTGGAGTGGCAGCGCGATTTTACGCCGTCCGGCAATGAAGGATATAAGCTTGTGTACAGGCCTGTCTATCCTCCGTACATTGATGCGCAAAAGCGAAAAAAGAAAAGGTTTTATTAGCCAGGGATCATTTGTAAATGAGGATAATCTTTAAAGCCTCTCCAATCGCCTCCCCAATCAAAACCGAGCGTTTTGGCAATCGATACGACCTCAAGCCAATCGGGCGTGCCGTTTCGGTTTCCGTCGTACGTCATATCCCAAATCAGGCTTCCATCCTTTTTTTGCAGGGCGAAGTCGATCGCAAGGCCGTAATTGTGGTAAGATTCCCCGCCTTTTGCGTAGGTGACGATATTTCCTTTTTTTGAACGTCCTTGACGGTACAATTCGTTTTGTTCCTCAATTGATCTGAAACCCTCTGTGATAACGACGGTGATGCCTTTTTTCAGAGCGGCCGTCTGCAATAGCTCCGCATTCTGTTTCACGAGTGGATGAAGAGCACTTGGAATGGCTCTGTCTTGTAATGCCGTCTGCGGCCTCAATTCTTTCTGCACATAGGAAAAACATAGGTCTGCGGAAAAGAAGAGGATCAAAAGCAGCGCAATTCTGACTGGTCGTTTCATGGTGAATTCTCTCTTTCTTTAATTGATTAAAATCTTTGTTTGCTCACTGCCATAAATTTGCTATGATAAAATATAACATAATTAGTAGCCGGAGGAAGGAGGCAAATCTATGAAATCCAAGATTCCATCTGAAGAAGTGGCCGTAAAGATGAATGAATGGTATAAGCTGATCCGCGCGTTTGAAGCCGATCAAGCTGAAGCGCTGAAGCGGGAGATTCAATATGAACTCGAAGATATGGAAGAGAACCAGGATTTATTGTTGTATTTTTCATTGATGGAATTTCGGCACCGCATCATGCTGGATAAATTAAAACCCATGAAAGACGGCGACTGCCAGCCTCCGTTCTCTGAAATGCTCACTGAGATTGAGATGAACCAGCAAAAGCTGACCGGCTTACTGGAATATTATTTTTACTATTTCAGGGGAATGTATGAATTTAAGCAGAAAAACTTCATCTCAGCGATTTCTCATTATAAGCGGGCTGAGGAAAAGCTTGAATATGTGGAAGATGACATAGAGAAAGCCGAGTTTCTGTATAAAATTTCTGAGGTGTACTATCATATCAAGCAGACTTTCTTTTCGATGAATTACGCGGGACAGGCGCTTGATATTTACAAGAAATATGAATTATACGGAATGAGAAGGGTGCAGTGCAAATTTATCATTGCCGGAAATCTGATGGACGCCCAGCAGCATAAAAAAGCGCTGGAATACCTCGAATGCGCCTTGGAACACGCGGAGCGGCTTGATGATCAATATATGATTGCTGCGGCCTATTATAATATCGGGCACTGTATGTACAGTCTGGGTGACTTTTGCAAGGCGGCGGAGGATTTTGAACGGGCGGCTGCCGGATTTGAAGCACACAGCTTCCGGCAGGTCATCCAGGCTGTTTTTTCACTCACGCATATCTACTTTAAAACGGAAAAATACAGTGAAGCTGCCGCCAGCTGCGCGCGGGGCATGAGAAGCGCGGCGGAGTGGGAAGATGAGATCTATATGACGAAATTCCGTCTGATTAAAGAGCTTTATCAGGGGGAAGGCGGACAGGATTCGCTCAAAGAGTATTTTGACATTCTGGAATCAAAAGAGCTGTTGGCTGACACAGAGGAGCTGCTTCAGGACGCGGCTCATTTCTTTCATAAACGGGAGAACTACAAAGCGGCATCTTATTTTTTCAGCAGGCTTGTCGGCGTGCAAAAAAGGCTGCAAATGAACAACTACGCATAATGAAAAAAAGAACGAGGGAGCTTCGGCTTCATCGTTCTTTTTATGATCTCTTTTGTTTTCAGCCGATTAAAACCGGGTACATGCTCTGTATTAACATCAGGGAGGAAATGAGACAATGTATCAGGATTTACAGGGAAAAACAGCGATCGTAACAGGTTCTTCGAAAGGAATCGGAAAAGCCATTGCCGAACGCTTCGGCAAGGAGCGGATGAATGTGGTTGTGAACTACCTCGGTGATTCCGCCGGAGCGGAAGAAGCGGCGGACATCATTGAGAAAGCGGGAGGCCGAGCCGTCACCGTAAAAGCCGATGTATCCTCAGAAGAAGGGATTCAGGCGCTGTTTGATGCCGCCCAGGAGCATTTCGGGGGTGTGGACGTGATGGTCAACAATTCCGGCTTTAACGGGGCCGAAGCGATGCCCCATGAAATGAGCCTGGAGGATTGGCAAAGGGTCATCGACGTCAACGTGACCGGCACCTTTTTGGGGGCGAAAGCGGCACTGAAACTTATGCTCGAGCGCGGCAAAAAAGGAACGGTCTTAAACATATCGAGCGTTCATCAGCAAATACCGCGTCCTGAAAACGTGCAGTACTCGGCATCCAAAGGCGGGATCAAAATGATGACGGAAACGATGGCGCTCAATTACGCAGACAAAGGCATCCGGGTGAATGCCATCGCTCCCGGCACGATCGCCACGGAGTCCAATAAGGATCTGGAAGATGAAACACATAAACAGGCCCAGCTGAAAAAAATTCCGATGAACGCCTTCGGAAAACCGGAAGAAGTCGCCGCGGCCGCCGCATGGATGGTGTCGGAAGAAGCGAGTTACGTGACCGGAACAACACTTTTCGTCGACGGAGGCATGACGCTTTATCCGTCTCAGCTGGAAAGTTAAAAGAGGAGGGGAAACCTTCACTTTTTTGTTTAGGGAAGGATTATAAAGGAAATGGTTCTCTAAAAAACAGGAGGGGCCGCAAGATGGCGAATGACTGGTGGAAAGACGCCGTTGTCTATCAAATCTATCCGCGAAGCTTTCAAGATACGAACGGCGACGGTATAGGCGACCTGCGGGGGATTATCGCGCGTCTCGATTATATAAAAGAACTTGGCGCTGATGTGATATGGATCTGCCCGATTTACCCGTCGCCAAACGTCGATAACGGCTACGATGTGACGGATCATCAAGCGATTATGGAATCTTACGGAACGATGGAGGACTTTCACGATCTGCTTACAGAATGCCGCAGCCGCGGATTAAAGCTTGTGATGGATTTCGTCTTAAATCATACCTCCACGGAGCATCCTTGGTTCAAAGAGGCGGAAATGAATCCGGACAGCAAATACCGCGATTATTATATTTGGCGGCCGGGCACCGCGGACGGCCCGCCGACCGATTGGGTGTCGGATTACGGACAATCCGTCTGGCAGTACGAAGAACATACGGGCGAATATTACCTGCATATGAACGCCGTCAAACAAGCCGATCTGAATTGGGAAAATCCCGAGGTTCGGCAATCAGTATACGAGATGATGAGATTTTGGCTCGATAAAGGCGTGGACGGATTGCGTATAGACCAGCTCCATCTTCTGTCAAAAAAAGAATACTTGCCGCCATATGAAGATTATATCGCCCGCCGGGCCGATCCGAAGCCTTTTCGGCCAAACGGGGCACGGATACATGATTACTTAAAAGAAATGACGAAAGAGGTATTTTCCAAATATAACGTGATGTCGGTCGGCGAGGCCGGATCAGTGACGCCTGAAGAAGGGCTGGTCTACACGGGAACCGATGAGCATGAGCTGAATATGATTTTTCATTTTCAGCATATGGAGCTTGATCAAAAGCCGGGCCAAGAGCATTGGGATGTAAAACCGCTTGAGCTGTCCGATTTGAAAAAAGTGCTCACAGACTGGCAGGAAAAACTGGAACATCGAGGCTGGAATACGCTGTATTGGTGCAATCATGACCAGCCCCGGATCGTATCCCGTTTCGGAGACGAAGGCACATACCGCAAAGCATCCGCCAAAATGCTTGCCGCCCTGCTTTATTTCATGAAAGGCACGCCGTACATTTACCAGGGGGAAGAAATCGGCATGACAAACGCTCCGTTTGACAGAATAGAGGATTATCAAGATATTCAGACCGTCAATATGTATCATAAAAGGGTATTTGAAATGGGCCGCAACAGGGAAGAAGTCATGGCGTCCATTATGGCGAAAAGCCGGGACCATGCCCGTACACCGATGCAGTGGGACGGCAGCAAGAATGCCGGATTTACGGAGGGCGAACCGTGGCTCACGGTCAATCCCAATTACAAAACCGTCAATGCGGCCGAGGCTCAGGATGATCCCGATTCTATATTGAACTTTTACAAAAAACTGATCCGCCTGCGAAAACAGTATGCTGATATCATAAAAGGCAGCTACACGCTGCTGCTTCCTGATGACCCGCAGCTGTTCGTGTATGAAAGACAGGCAAACGGACAAAAACTCATGTCCATCAGCAACGTATCGAAAGAAGAAGCCGCTTTTTATTGGCCGGACGGTTCCGAACCTGAAAGGGCCGAGCTTCTTCTCAGCAACTATGATAATGACGGCGGCACGGAATCCCGCATCACATTCCATCCTTATGAAACAAGAGTTTATCTGCTTGTCTGATATGTGATAGGACGCCCCCGTCCATACATGGCGGGGGCTTTTTAGGTAAATTGGATATCAATTTAGAAAAAAATATCTTGCAAAACGTAATTACTTCGTTTTATTATGGTATAGGTAACAAATGAACGAGAAAGTACGCTTTGGAAATCGTCATCATTCTGATTTACAGAACAGGGGGAAACGGCTTGTTTAAAAAATGGAGCGGAATCATTGTCATTGCGGCATGCTTTTTAATTGCGGCGGGCTGTGGCAATTCATCTTCAAAAGGTTCGTCAGGTTCTTCAAAAAGCGGCAAACTGCACGTCGTGACGACCTTTTATCCTATGTACGAATTCACGAAACAAATTGTCAAAGACAAAGGCGATGTAGACATTCTCATCCCGTCTTCGGTCGAACCCCATGATTGGGAGCCGACGCCGAAGGATATCGCCGGCATTCAAAACGCCGATCTTTTCGTATACAACAGCGAATATATGGAGACATGGGTTCCTTCAGCGGAAAAAAGCATGGGCTCTGATCATGCGAAGTTTGTAAAGGCGTCAAAAGGAATTGACTTACTCGAAGGTTCGGATGAAGAGGAAGAGGAACATGGACACGGCGGTCATGACCACAGCCGCAGCATGGACCCTCACGTGTGGCTCAGCCCGGTTCTTGCGCAAAAAGAGGTCAAAACCATTACGGCACAGATCGTAAAACAGGACCCGAAGAATAAAGCATACTATGAGAAAAATAGTAAAGAATATATTGCAAAACTGCAGGATCTTGATAAACTATACCGTACAACATTAAATAAAGCGGCGAAAAAAGAACTGATCACACAGCATGCGGCATTCAGCTATCTCGCTAAAGAATACGGCTTAAAACAAGTCGCGATTGCAGGCCTTTCTCCTGAAGAAGAGCCGAGTGCGGCCAAACTGGCGGATCTCAAAACGTTTGCCAAAAAGCATGATGTGAAGATCATCTACTTTGAAGAAGTTGCATCGCCTAAAGTTGCAGATACACTTGCCGGTGAAATCGGCGCGAAAACGGAAGTGCTCAATACACTGGAAGGTTTAAGCCAAAAAGAACGGGATAAAGGCATCGGTTATATCGACATTATGGAGAAAAACCTTGATGCACTGAAAGATTCGCTATTGGTTAAATAACATAGTGTGCGCCGCGGGGTGCACACTATTTCTATGCGGGAAAGGAAGGTCAGCATGAATCTCGTTACATTAAAAGATATCGTTTTTGGTTATTCGCATACACCGGTGCTTGACGGCGTGTCGCTGGAAATCAAAAGCGGCGAATTCGTCGGCATTACAGGACCGAACGGCGCGTCAAAATCGACGCTGATGAAAGTCATGCTCGGCATGCTCAGACCTTGGGAAGGAACGGCCGAGATCAGTAAAAAAAACGCAGCCGGAAAACGCCTGACAATCGGCTATGTTCCCCAGCAGATTTCTTCATTTAACGCAGGATTCCCAAGCACGGTTCTGGAGCTTGTGCAATCAGGCCGTTATACGAAAGGAAAATGGTTTAAACGATTGAACGAAACGGATCACCACGAGGTGGAAAACGCGCTGAAGATGGTGGAAATGTGGGATTTCCGCCACCGGAAAATCGGCGATTTATCCGGCGGACAGAAGCAGAAAATCTGCATTGCGAGAATGCTTGCGAGCAATCCGGATCTGCTGATGCTTGATGAGCCGACAACCGCGGTTGATTATGAAAGCAGACAGGGTTTCTACGAATTTATGCACCATCAGGTGAAAAATCACAACCGCACCGTCGTCATGGTGACACACGAACAAAACGAAGTACAGCAGTATCTGGATAAAGTCATACGGCTTGAGAGGGGGGAAAAAGGCGGATGGAAATGTTTGACTTGGAATTCATGCGACGAGCTTTTCTAGCGGGAAGCATGATCGGAATTATGGCGCCGATATTAGGCGTATATCTCGTGCTGAGAAGGCAGGCGCTGATGGCGGATACGCTGTCTCATATTTCATTGTCGGGCGTGGCCATCGGTTTTTTTCTCAGTACCAATATTACGGCGGCGAGCATCGTTGTCGTCACGATCGGAGCGATCGGCATTGAATACATGCGGCGGGCATACCGTACATATTCAGAGGTATCTATCGCAATCTTAATGGCGGCCGGGCTGTCGTTTGCGATGTTTCTGATCAGCCTGTCAAAAGGCGGCGCGTCGATGAGCATCGATCAATATTTATTTGGATCGCTTGTCACGGTCAGCCAGCAGCAGGTCTATATTATCGGCGGAATTACCCTGCTGATCCTGCTTTATTTCATTATATTAAACAGACCGCTCTATCTGCTTACCTTTGACGAGGCGACGGCAAAGACATCAGGCATTAACACAAACCTGCTGTCAATGTCATTCAGCATCGTGACGGGGCTGGCGATTTCGGTCATTATTCCGATTATCGGCGTGCTGCTCGTTTCCGCGCTCCTCGTACTGCCCGCGGCTTTTGCAATCCGTATCGCCAAAGGGTTTAAATGGGTGTTTGCGGCAGCCATTATTATTTCTCTTTTCAGTGTGTTCATGGGGCTGACGTCTTCGTACCAGCTCGGAACGCCTCCGGGGCCGTCAATCACTTTACTGTTAATCATTCTGCTTCTGCTCGGGTTTACGCTGCAGGGGATTTGGAATGCGTTTAAAAAAGGAAAAGAACGAAAAAACCGCCGTTAAGCGGTGCAGCAGTCTCATCTGCTGCTCCGTTTGACGGCTTTTTTTTACAGAAATATATCAGCAAGACGCTCATATGACTCTTTTTTTGCTTCGAAATCAAAGACGTTGCACAGCACCATCATCTCTTTTGTCTGATACCGCTCGGAAAGTTCAAGCAGACGGCGTTTCACTGCGGCAGGAGAGCCGATCACCATCCGCTTCCTGTTTTCTTCTATCTGTTTACGGTCCTCCGGCGAATACGGATAAGCCTTCGCTTCCTCCACACTCGGCACGCGGCTGTCGGCGCCTTTTCCGACACGAAGAAGCCATAAATCCTGGCTTAAGGCGAGTTCTTCCGCTTTCTCATCCGTAGCCGCGCATATGACGAAAATGGCACAGAGCGAGGCGGGAGCGGAAAAATGGGCGGAGGCCCGGAAATGGTCCCGATAGATCTGAAAAGCTTTTTCCCCGCGTTCCGGATTAATGAAATGGCCGAAGACATAGCCCGCACCTTGAAGAGCGGCGCGTCTGGCGCTGTTTTCCCCGAGGCCGAGCACCCAAAGCTGCGGGGCTGTTTCAATCAAAGGCGCTGTTTTTATTCCTGCATAAGCATGGTCCGAGGGAACCGAATCTGTCAGAAAGGATGATAAATCCTGAAGCTGCCTGTTGAACTCGGTCATGCTTTTCTTTACCCCGTCTGTGAGGGCGAGCCGGATTTTCGTCGTGCCGCCCGGCGAGCGTCCGACCCCAAGGTCAATCCGGTTCGGGTGCAGCGCCTCAAGCTGACGGAAAGTTTCCGCGACTTTATAGGGGCTGTACTGCGGCAGCAGCACGCCGCCTGATCCGACACGGATGGACGTTGTGGCTGCGGCGGTATGAGCGATCATAATTTCCGGCGAAACGCTTGCGAGCCCTCTTGTGCCGTGATGCTCGGCAAACCAGTACCGCTTATAGCCCCATCCTTCACTGAGGCGGGCGAGCTCCGCTGAACGGCGGAGCGTCTCGTGCGGCCCGTTTCCTTTGGATACGGGCGCCTGATCAAGTATGCTTAAATCAATCACTCGTCTGCCCCTTTCCTGACATGTATTGATACAAGGATAGGAAAAATGTTCAGTCTTCGTCAATTTCTTTGTTTTCTCTATTCTCTCCGGAAAGAAGGAGAATATAGGAAGTAATTTTTCGCCGTTTTTCGCCAAAAATTCTTATGTTTTATGAAACTTTGATATAATAAAAGACGTATATCTTAATAAACACCGGGATTCTTGTCCCGGAATTTAGTAAAAATGCGCACTTGCGGCGTGCTTAGCGGCACCCTTACAGAATAGGAGTGAATCATATGGCGATCTCTTTACAAAAAGGACAGCGGATTGATTTAACAAAAGGAAAAGCCGGTCTGTCAAAACTGCTGGTCGGACTCGGCTGGGACCCTGTATCATCCGGGGGCTTTTTCGGAAAGCTGTTCGGCGGAGGCGGTGCCAATATCGACTGTGACGCTTCCGTACTGATGCTTGAAAATGATAAAATGACAGACAGTAAAAACGTCATCTATTTCGGCAATCTGAAAAGCCGATGCGGCGGTGTCGTACACACGGGTGACAACCTGACGGGAGAAGGCGACGGCGATGATGAACAAATTCTCGTCGATTTGGCGAAAGTCCCCGCTCAGATTAATAAACTTGTGTTTGTCGTCAATATTTACGACTGCGTCAGACGAAAACAGGACTTCGGCATGATTCAAAACGCGTTTATCCGCGTCGTTGATCAGGCTAACCGCGAAGAACTGGTGACTTACAATTTAAGAGATAACTATTCAGGCAGAACGAGCCTGATCGCGGCTGAAATCTACCGCGAGGACGGCGAGTGGAAATTCGCTGCGATAGGTGAAGGCACAAACGATACGAAAATCGGCGATATCGTTAACCGATACGCCTAAACGAAAAAAAGGAGAGTGCACACATGGCAATTTCATTGGCAAAAGGACAAAAAGTAGATTTGACTAAAACAAATCCGGGTCTTTCTAAAGTCGTTGTCGGCCTTGGCTGGGATACAAACAAATACGACGGCGGACATGATTTTGATTTAGATTCCAGCGTCTTTCTATTAAATGAAGCAGGAAAATGCGCGTCGCCTGATGATTTCATTTTCTATAATCAGCTTGAAGGCGGAAACGGCTCTGTCGCACATTCAGGCGACAACCTGACAGGCCAGGGCGAAGGCGATGACGAAAGCGTAAGAGTCAACCTGAGCGCGGTGCCCGCGGCTATTGACAAAATTTCATTCGTCATCACGATTCATGAAGCGGAAGCGCGCGGCCAAAACTTCGGACAAGTTTCCAACGCGTTCGTGCGCATTGTCAATGAAGAAACAAATGAAGAGCTGATCCGCTACGATCTGGCTGAAGATTTCTCAATTGAAACAGCCATTATCGCAGGGGAGCTTTACAGACATAACGGCGAATGGAAATTTTCCGCGATCGGCTCAGGCTACCAAGGCGGACTGGCCCGTATTGCGACAGATTACGGCCTGCAAATCGGCTGAACCATATCAAACACAGAAGGGAGAGACGGCACATGGCTATTCAATTGGCGAAAGGACAGCGTGTTGATCTGACAAAAACGAACCCCGGCCTTACAAAAGCGGTGATCGGTTTAGGCTGGGATACGAACAAGTACTCCGGAGGGCATGACTTTGACCTTGACGCGTCGGCTTTTCTTGTCGATGCCCATGACAACTGTGTAAATGATCTTGATTTTGTTTTCTACAATAACCTGGAACACCCAAGCGGGGGCGTCATCCATACGGGAGACAACCGGACGGGCGAGGGCGAGGGAGACGATGAACAAATTATCGTCGACTTCTCAAAAATACCCGCAAATATTGAAAAGATCGGCATCACCGTCACGATTCATGATGCGGAAGCGCGCGGCCAAAATTTCGGACAAGTTTCGAACGCGTTCGTGCGCGTCGTCGATGAAAACAGCCAGAATGAACTGCTTCGTTTCGATTTAGGAGAAGACTTCTCGATTGAAACGGCGGTTGTCGTTTGTGAGCTTTACCGACATGGGGCTGAGTGGAAGTTTAACGCCATCGGCAGCGGGTTTTCCGGCGGTCTGGCATCACTTTGCCGGAATTACGGCTTGCAGGTGTAAGCAGGAAATTACCGTTTTACTAAATAGGAGGAAAAAACTTGGATTTTCTACATCATATTATGTCGACCTACGCTTCCTTTTTTGATTGGAAAATGTGGGGTGAGGTGCTGACTGACCCTGTATCATGGGGGCTGATCGGTTCCTTGGTTCTGCTGGAAGGGCTGCTGTCGGCCGACAATGCGTTAGTGCTTGCGGTGATGGTAAGGCATCTGCCTGAAAAACAGCGGAAGAAAGCATTAACATACGGATTGTTCGGGGCATATATTTTCCGTTTTATCTTTATCGGGATCGGAATGCTGCTCATTAAGTTCTGGTGGATTAAAGTGCTTGGCGCGCTGTACCTGGCTTGGCTCGTCATTAAGCATTTCTGGATCGGAGAAGGTGATGACGATACGGAAGGCATGAAGAAAAATTCATGGATGGTCCGTACGTTCGGAATTTTCTGGGCCACTGTCGTTTCAGTTGAGTTAATGGATTTGGCCTTCTCTGTTGACAGCATTCTGGCCGCGTTTGCGGTATCGGAAAAAGTGTGGGTGCTCTTGATCGGCGGTATGCTTGGCATTCTCATGATGCGTACAGTCGCAAAAGTATTCCTTGTTTTAATTGATAAAATCCCTGAGCTTGAAAATACGGCTTTTGTGCTGATCGGGATTATCGCCGTGAAAATGGCGGCGAGCGCCTTTGATTATGAAATGCCGCACGTGGTGTTCTTCGGAATCATCATCGCTGCGTTTGTGGTAACGTTTATTATCCACTATTTCAACAAACAAAAGCAGGTTCAGGAGCAAACGGCTGCATCTAAAGAAGAATAAAACAAAAAAGGAGGGAGAGTTCATTTCCTTCCTTTTTTGTACCGATCATGAAGAGAAAGGAGGAAAATGATGAGGCAGGAAGAATTGGTGATCCGAAAGGCAGAGCCGGAAAACGATGACTGGGAAACGTTTCTGCTGCGGCCGCTGCCGGAACGTCCCGGTTACGAGCGGGAAAACGGGCTGGCGTTTACCCGGCTTGCCGTCCGGATTTTGGGCACTCCTTATGATGAGACGGAGTATTACAATAAGCTTTTCGAGCTGTCTTCTCATGAAAACATCCATGTGTTAAGCGAGACGCTGGATAAGACCATCGCGCCTGAAACGTTTCAGGCGCTCCAGCACATCCATTCGGTCAATCAAAAAGAGAAAGGGCTTTCGGTTTCCAGATTTGTCGCGTTTCTCGATGGGGGCAGGCTGCTTGCCAAACACGCTGATCCGCTTATGCACCGCCGGCTGAGAACCGCGTTTATGACGCTTTTGGAAACCTTTGCGGACCGGCATGAAAATGGGCTGAATCATCCCGATTTCCGGCGTGTGCTCTTGGATGTGTCAAAGTTTTCGCTGAACCACCTGAATCCATGGCTCGAACAAGCCGATATAGAGCGTGAGATGCCGAAGGTGGTGTGGTATGGAGACGCTACCAAAAGCCAGCTCTATTTTCTCTATTATCTCATGCTGATCGGCTGTGATGTCCTATTGTTTCATCCGGCTGCGGAAGACCCGTTCAGCTTGATTGATCCGGATGAGGAACTCAGCTTTGTGATAAAGCTCCCCGCAACAGGCGGCCTTGAGCCATTCCCGAAAGAAAAGCCGGACAGAACGTCCACGACGGCCTACCGGTCAACGAAAGAAATTGAGCATGTGCTGAACCATGAGGAATCTATGATGTATAAGCCTTGGCAGTTCAGGGATCATACCCCGCAGTCCGTGACATTAAAAACGACGTATGATGAGTTATTTCTCATTGCGAAGGAGCGGGCGTTTATCCGGCCGCAATTTAAAGCGGACAGGGAGCGGGTGGCCGTTCCGAACCTTTTTGCGAAAGTGATGGGGGTTTCCAAAGATACGAAAGAATATTGGAACAGACTCCATACCGCCGCAGACTATCAGGAGACACACATGATCCGCAGTTTTCCGTTTACGGAAGAGCTGAAAGCCAACTACCAGTATCACTACAGTCAGGTTTTGAACGAAGAAGGAGCGATTGACGCGGACAGGCTGAAAAGAAGCAACATCTGGCAGTACAAGCATCTCCCGTCAGGCGTGCAGAACGCCATCGCCAATGTGATTTCTGACATGTGCAGAAACCCAGGGCTGAAGGCTTTGCCCGGGGAGCAGGCAAGGGATGCCGCAATCTATTTGTTCCGCCAGGCGACGAACCTGCCCGCTTCGCTGCTGCAATTGATTCAGACGTTTGATTACGCCCAAACCGTTCCGAAACTCGTTTTATATCATACGGAACAAAATGGCGAACTTACACGTTCTGACGCCGCCGCTCTATTGTTTTTAAATAAATTCGGCGTCGATATCATCTTGTATAATCCGCCGGGCCATCAGGACATTGAGCATTATATTGAAGAAAGCCAATTTGATGTCCATTGGCTGGAGGACATGGTATTTCGGCAGGAATATAAGGAGCCGTCACTCGTAAGAAAGCTGTTTAGAACCATTACGCAAAAGCAGGGAGAGTAAATAAAACATGACAGAAAATCAAAATCCGCTTGTTCTTGATAAAAATGAAGAGATTTCTGAACAAAAAGCAGATGACATCAGGGTGCAGCTGCGCCAAGATCCTGAGGTGCAGCGCATTTCACAGCAGATTGACGTGAAAAACCAAATGGAGCTGCTTGAGTACGGAAAAGAACCGGCAGTTGAAATCTCGAAGTTCTCCGACCGCATCTTAAATATGATGAAAACAACAAGTGTCACGGATTCAGGCACAATGCTGACGCAGCTCGGAAAAATCATGGACCGTTTTGACAAAAATGATTTCGATGAACCAAAAGGATTTCTCGCTAAAATGTTCAAACGCGGCAACAGCATGATTGAAAAGATTTTTCAAAAGTACCGCACCCTGGGCGGAGAAATTGAAAAAATCCACGTCGAAATTTCAAAATACAAAGATGAAATGGCAAAGACGAACCATACGCTTGAAGAGATGTATGAAAACAACATTAACTACTACATGGAGCTTGAAAAGTATGTCGTTGCCGGGCAGATGAAGCTTGAGGAAATGCAGGCGCTCATTCCTTCTTATGAAGAAAAAGCGGCCGGCGGAAACCAGCTTGCGCAAATGCAGCTTGATACGCTGCGTGACGGGCTTCAGGCGCTTGAGGAACGTGTCTATGATTTAGATATGGCGCGGATGGTGGCGCTGCAAACGGCGCCGCAGATCCGCCTCCTTCAGCGCGGAAATACGAAGCTCATCGGGAAAATCAATTCCGCTTTCGTCATTACGATTCCGATTTTCAAAAACGGCATCATTCAGGCTGTCACAGTCAAACGGCAAAAGCTTGTGGCTGATTCAATGAGCGAGCTGGACCGCCGCACGAATGAAATGCTGAAGCGAAACGCTGAAAATATCTCAAACCAAAGCGTGGAGATTGCCCGTATGGCAGGCCGTCCGAGCATTGACATTGAGACGATTGAAACGTCTTGGAATACGATTGTCAGCGGTATGCAGGAAACGAAACAGATCGAAGAAGAGAACAGACGTATCAGAGAAGACGGCGCGAAACGGATTCAACAGCTTCAGGATAATATTAAAAACGCAGTCTTAAAGAATTAACACACACCCCGCTTGCTTACGGCAAGCGGGATTTTTTTGCGAAAAAAGATAATGACAATGTGTAAAGACAGGTGTAAACTTATACGGTAATCATTTTCGATTTGAGGTGCTGCTTATGAACAAACAACCTGCCGTCACTCCGCGAAAACTTCTGGCGATTGCCGGAATGGGCTGGCTGTTTGATGCGATGGATGTCGGAATTTTATCGTTTATTATCGCCGCGCTTCACACTGATTGGAATTTAACACCCGATCAAATGAAATGGATCGGAAGCGTCAATTCCATCGGTATGGCAGCGGGCGCCTTTGTATTCGGAATGCTGGCCGACAGGATCGGCCGGAAAAAAGTGTTTATGATCACGCTGTTATTCTTTTCTGTCGGAAGCGGCATATCCGCTTTCGCAACGGGATTGACGGTTTTTCTCATATTGCGTTTTCTGATCGGAATGGGGCTTGGCGGGGAACTGCCTGTCGCCTCAACGCTCGTGTCAGAAGCGTCCGCTCCCGAAAAGCGGGGACGGATCATCGTGCTGCTTGAGAGCTTTTGGGCCGCGGGCTGGCTTCTTGCGGCGGTGATTTCCTACTTTGTCATACCGTCATTCGGCTGGCAGGCCGCGCTGCTCTTAACGGCGCTGGCCGCATTTTATGCGCTGTACTTGCGGAAAAGCCTTCCGGAATCACCGGCGCATCAGGCATTGCCGCAGAAAAAAAGCATACGCGGGCAGGCGGGAAGTGTCTGGACGAAACCGTATATCCGGTCGACGGTGCTGCTGT
The DNA here is from genome assembly GCF_041222765.1 of Bacillus sp. JNUCC-21. Taxonomy (NCBI): domain Bacteria; kingdom Bacillati; phylum Bacillota; class Bacilli; order Caryophanales; family Bacillaceae; genus Bacillus; species Bacillus sp. JNUCC-21. The sequence goes on from NZ_CP166019.1 coordinate 285,697, forward strand.
CTGTCGTTTGGTTCTGCGTCGTCTTTTCTTATTACGGCATGTTTTTATGGCTGCCGAGCGTGATGCTGATGAAAGGCTACAGCATGATTGAGAGCTTCGAATACGTCCTTCTGATGACACTTGCCCAGCTTCCCGGATATTTCTCTGCGGCGTGGCTGATCGAAAAAGCGGGGCGGAAGACCATCTTAGTCATCTATTTGCTCGGAACGGCGGGCAGCGCTTATTTCTTCGGTGCCGCGGATTCATTGGGCATGCTGCTCACAGCCGGCATGCTGCTGTCCTTCTTCAATCTCGGCGCATGGGGCGTGCTTTACGCCTATACACCGGAGCAGTATCCTGCGGCGATTCGTGCGACCGGTTCCGGCACAACGGCGGCCGTCGGCAGAATCGGCGGCATTTTCGGTCCGCTTCTCGTCGGATCGCTTGCAGCCCGGAACGTTTCGTTTACAGTGATTTTCGCCGTCTTTTGTGCGGCCATCCTGATTGCCGTCATCACCATTATTATTCTCGGAAAAGAAACGAAACAGACAGAGCTTGCGCAATGAGCACCCTTTTGGGGTGCTTTTTTTAGTGAGCTGTCTGTTGACAGACCTATATTTTTCCTTAATATTCCTTATTTTTAGGAGGGGAAAACTTCTTTTTTCAGGACAATGTCGCGAAAAAATTCTTGTTTTTGTAAAAAAAGGATAGGAAATCAGTTTGCAGCACATTCGATGGAAACGTTCTCAAGCCTGATAAAATCCCGATTTACTTTATAATTTATCCTCAATAAGGAGGATTAGAGAGTATTTAGAAGCATACCAGAGGAAAATAAGACACAGGGATGTTTTTAAAGTAATGATACAAAATAAACGGGATTATGATGTTTGTTTGACTTATTACAAACGTGTTACGGTATTAAAGATTGCTTATTATGGAGGGAAAATATGAATTTGGATGAGAAACCAATTAAGATAAAAGTCGAAAATGTATCTAAGGTTTTCGGAAAACAGACAAAAAAAGCCATTCAGATGCTGTCCAGCGGAAAAAACAAAAAAGAGATCCTGAAAGCGACCGGATCAACCGTTGGTGTCAATCAAGCAAACTTTGATGTATATGATGGGGAGATATTTGTCATCATGGGTCTATCGGGGAGCGGTAAATCAACTTTAGTTCGGCTGTTAAACCGGCTTATTGAACCGACTGCCGGGAATATTTATATTGATGGTGACATGATAACAAATATGTCAAAAGACCAGCTCCGGGAAGTGCGCCGGAAAAAAATCAGCATGGTCTTTCAAAAATTTGCACTGTTTCCGCACAGAACGATTCTTGAAAATACGGAATACGGCCTGGAGCTTCAAGGCGTCGACAAAAAAGAGCGTGAGCAAAAAGCGCTTGATTCGCTTAAACTTGTCGGTCTTGAAGGCTTTGAACACCAATTCCCAGATCAGCTCAGCGGAGGAATGCAGCAGCGTGTCGGACTTGCCCGCGCATTGACGAATGATCCTGACATTCTTCTGATGGATGAAGCTTTCAGTGCGCTTGATCCGCTGATCCGCAAAGACATGCAGGATGAGCTTTTAGACCTTCATGACTCTGTCGGCAAGACGATCATCTTTATCACGCATGATCTTGATGAAGCATTGCGCATCGGCGACAGAATCGTGCTGATGAAAGACGGTAACATCGTTCAGATCGGGACGCCTGAAGAAATTCTGATGAGCCCGTCCAATGAATACGTTGAGAAATTCGTTGAGGACGTTGATTTATCCAAAGTTCTGACAGCGGGCCACATCATGAAGCGCGCTGAAACCGTGCGGATTGACAAAGGGCCTCGTGTAGCGCTGCAGCTCATGAAGAATCTCGGTATTTCTTCTATTTACGCCGTTGATAAACAGAAACAGCTTCTCGGCGTCATTCACGCGGCGGATGCGAAAAAAGCGGTGGAATCCGACTTATCGCTTCAGGATATTTTAAATACTGAATTTACGACTGTGCACGAAAGCACATACTTGACGGAAATTTTCGATGTCGTGTCTGATGCGAATATTCCGATCGCCGTCACGGACGATAAGGACCGCATGAAAGGCATTGTCGTAAAAGGCGCATTAATCGGCGCGCTTTCAGGAAATAACGATTATATAAATGTTGAAGATTCTGCTGAACAAGCTCAGGATTCTTCTGTTCAGGGGGTGAAGTAAATGGACAGATTGCCTAGAATTCCGTTAGCAGATATCGTTGACCGGTTTGTTGACTGGCTTACCATGACGTTCGGAGGTTTCTTTGACGGAATCTCAAACGGTTTGGCCGCTTTCGTAAACGCGATTGTGAGCGGTTTGGGTTTCATCCCGTCTATTTTATTGACTGTTATTTTTGCAGCTCTCGCTTGGTGGATCAGTACGAGAGGAATTGCACTCTTTACGTTAATCGGATTCCTTGTTATTGATTATTTGGGCTATTGGTCGCCGATGCTGCAAACGTTGGCGCTTGTCGTCACATCTGTTTTGATTTCCATTATTATCGGGGTTCCGATCGGCATATGGGCGTCTCAGAAAGAAACGGTCCGCCGCATTGTTACACCGATTCTGGATTTAATGCAGACCATGCCGGCTTTCGTATATCTGCTGCCTGCAATTTTCTTCTTTAATATCGGGGTTGTGCCAGGCGTCGTGGCATCTGTTATTTTCGCGATGCCTCCGACGATCCGCATGACGGTTCTCGGTATTAAACAAGTTCCGGCTGATTTGATCGAAGCGACGGAAGCATTCGGTTCAACGACGTCTCAGCGTCTGTTCAAGGTGCAGCTTCCGCTTGCCACAAAAACAATTCTTGCCGGTATTAACCAAAGCATCATGCTTGCTTTGTCAATGGTCGTTATCGCGGCCATGGTCGGTGCGCCGGGTCTCGGTTCTGAAGTATACAGCGCCGTGACACAGTTGAAAACCGGTGTCGGAGTGGAAGCGGGTATCGCGATCGTTATCGTAGCGATTACACTCGACCGTATCACGCAAAACATTAAAGTGAAGAAGAAGAGCAGGGGGAATGCCTGATGCTTAAGAAAATCATCGGTGTCGGCGTTACCGCTGCGCTGGCTCTTTCTTTGGCTGCCTGCGGTTCGCAGACTGATGGTAAGGCAACGGCTGCGGACCAGGTGAACAAAACCATTATCGGTATTGATCCGGGATCGGGGATCATGGCCCTGACGGATGAGGCCGTGAAGGATTACGGATTGAAAGACTGGAATGTCGTCACGGCGTCAAGTGCCGCCATGACGGCGACATTGAAGAAATCATATGACCGGAAAAAGCCGATCATCGTAACGGGCTGGACGCCGCACTGGATGTTCTCCAGATACAAGCTGAAGTTCCTTGATGATCCGAAAAAAACGTACGGAACTGCCGAGCAGATTCATACAATTACAAGAACCGGCTTCAGTAAGGAACAGCCTAACGCGGCCAAAGTTCTCAGCCAGTTCAAATGGACGCAGGACGATATGGGAGAAGTCATGATTGCCGTTGAAGAAGGCGAAAAGCCGGCCAAAGCCGCTGCTGAATATGTGAAAAAACACAAAGACCAAGTGGCTCAATGGACAAAAGGCGCCCATAAAGTTAAAGGGGATAAAATTAACCTGGCTTATGTGGCATGGGACAGTGAAATCGCAAGTACGAATGTAATCGGAAAAGTATTTCAAGACCTCGGCTATGACGTGAAGCTGACGCAAGTGGAGGCAGGACCGATGTGGACTGCGATTGCGACAGGCAGCGCGGATGCGTCATTGTCTGCTTGGCTTCCGAATACCCATAAGGCATATGCGTCTAAATATAAAGGCAAATATGAAGATGTAGGAACGAGTCTGACAGGCGTCAAGATGGGTCTGGTCGTTCCTCAGTATATGAAAAACGTCAATTCAATTGAAGATTTGAAGAAATAACGAAGAAAAGCAGCCCTGTAACGGGCTGCTTTTTTTATGCTTCAAACGATTTGAGGACGGCAGCCGTTAATATCTCAACGCCTGTAAAGATGGCGCTTCGGTCAAATGTCATTTGGGGATGGTGAAGCCCCGGCTGCAGACCGCATCCTAGGCCGAGCATCGTCGTTTTTAAGTTCGGCACCTTTAACCCGTAAAAGTGAAAATCCTCTCCTCCGGTTGTCAAAAGAGGTTCATCCACATGTTCTTCTCCGAGAATGCCGCTTATCGCAGATGCCATGATGGCTTCCGCCTCCTTGTTTCGCTCGGCTGCCGGGAGGCTGTGTTCTTTTTGCAGTTCGATTTTTGCTCCGAATGCGGCAGCCGCCGCCTCACAGGCTCTTTCGGTTTCGGCGGTTAATTTCTCCATGGCGGCATTGGTTTGTGCGCGGAGATCAAGGCTGAACGATGCTTTTCCCGGAATGATATTGGAACTCTCACCGCCTGCCTGAAGCTTTGTCATCTTCACGGAATGCGGGATGCCGGGATCAAGATGAATGAAGCTGAGTTTTTGGACGAGAAGAGCGGCGATTTCGATACTGTTAAGGCCGAGATGCGGTCTCGCGCCGTGGGCTTCTTCTCCGATAATCAGGCCTTCTATATGCTGGCTTGAGCCATGCAGAATGGACGGTGCGCATCGGCCGTTTGCCGTTTCCTGTACGGGGCGCACGTGCACGCCGTATAAGAAGTCAACATCATCCAGTACGCCTTTTTCAATCATTTTCAGCGCTCCGCCTCCTTTTTCTTCAGCCGGCTGAAAAATAAAGCGGATGGTGCCCTTCGGAAGTTTCGGCTGACTCTTTAAAAGCATCATCGTGCCGAGCGCCATCGTCATATGTGAATCATGTCCGCATGAATGGTTCGCCTGAAAGACACCGTCCACTTCCTGCCACAGCGCGTCAATATCCGCCCGGACAGCCACAACGGGCGAGCCTTCTCCGATTTCGCCGACAACACCGGTACAATCATCAAACGTGCGGGTCCGGCAGCCGGCCTCTTTCAGTTTTTCAGTCAGATATTCAGTTGTTTGATATTCTTTCCAGCTTACTTCGGGATTGGCGTGCAGGTGGTCAAAAATATCCATAATGACTTGCTTTTCATGCGCTGTGAGTCTGTTCATGCCGTAAGTCCTCCTTCAAAAGCTGTCTATTTTTTATTTTTGATATTGAAAACAGGCAATCGGTCTGTATATAATATAGCACATATCTGTATTTTCTGAATAGTTTATAAATTTAAAGCGGGATGGTGATGTTATGGCTGTGCCGAAGGCCGAACCTGTATTGAAAAAGAAGAAATTGTTTGTGATGCCTGATGCTTATGTGCTGCTGTTCATTGTCGCTTTACTATGCGCGATAGCGTCGTACATCGTTCCCGCGGGGGAATTTGACAGGGTGACAAAGGGCAGTGTGACGTCCGCCGTCCCGGGAAGCTATCATTCTTTAGACCAGTCTCCTGTCAGCCCGATCGCTTTTTTTACCGCGATTCAGGAAGGGATGACAAGTTCCGCGCCGATTATTTTTTTAATCCTGTTTACGGGCGGCACCATTGCGATTTTGGAGAAAACGGGCGCCATCAATGGATTGATCAGTAATGTCATCAGTACGTTCCGCACAAAACAGCTGCTGTTTATTGCGATTGTCGGATCTCTATTTTCGATCCTCGGCACAACCGGCATCGTCGTTAATTCCGTGATCGGTTTTATTCCGATCGGCCTGATCGTCGCCCGCTCGCTGAAATGGGACGCCGTGGCCGGAGCGGCCGTCATTTATATCGGCTGCTATGCCGGGTTTAACGCGACGATTTTATCACCTTCACCGCTCGGGTTATCACAAAGCATCGCGGAGCTGCCGCTGTTTTCCGGTATCGGCCTGCGGATTGCCGTCTACATTTGTTTTCTGTTATCATCTATTTTATATATTTATCGGTATACGAGAAAACTCAGAAAAGCAAAGGACGCCAGTCTGCTGGGGAACGATTGGTTTCCGGCGGCAGGTTCATTCCCGCAGGTTTCTGAGCCGGAGGACAAGCATGTCCCGTTTACCGTCCGCCATAAATTGATTCTGGCTGTTGCGGCTTTGTCTCTTGCCGGCTTTTTATACGGCGCGCTTACTCTTGGCTGGTCTGATTCAGAGATGGCCGCCGTGTTCATTTTTATCTCAATCGTGTCAGGCCTGATTGCGGGAATGGCGGCAAATGATATCGCAAAAACGTTTATTACAGGCTGTCAGGGGCTCGTTTACGGTGCGCTGATCGTCGGAATGGCGAGAAGCATTTCCGTTATCCTGGAACATGGAAAGCTGCTTGATACGGTAGTCAATGGACTTGCGTCACTGCTGCACGGTTTCAGCCCGATGGCAGGCGCCATCGGAATGTATATTTCCAGCGCTCTGCTTCATTTTCTGATTTCATCGGGCTCAGGGGAGGCGGTCGTATTTATTCCGATCTTGGCGCCGCTTGCCGATCTGATGGGCATCACGAGACAGGTCGCGGTTGAAGCGGTCATGCTCGGAGAAGGCGTCGTAAACTGTGTCAATCCGACTTCCGGTGTGCTGATAGCCGTACTGGCTGCCAGCGGCATTCCGTACGTAAAGTGGCTTCGCTTCATGATTCCGCTGGCGCTGATTTGGTTTGTCATCGGTCTCGTGTTTATCTGCATAGGCGTCCTGATCAATTGGGGTCCTTATTAACATTTTTGTCAATGATATTTCGGTTTATCATTATGAATCGGCAAGATATAATGGGAGTTGTAAGCCATTCTTAATAGTACGGGAGGAAGTCATGAATCAGCGTCGGAACGGACTTTCAAACGTGAATGGAAAGAGTGAGAGTGTGAAAGAGAAAGAACGAATGATTTGGTCAGAAGTCGGAATGCTTGTGGGCACACTGTCTTTGCTTGACATCATCGTACGCGGACTTGTTCTGAACTGTCCGTTTAGGGAATGGGCCGGAAGCTTGGCGGTTTTCTTCATTATAATTGTTTATTATTGCATCAGGGCGGGGGCGTCGGGAATGCTCATGCCGAGAATAGACACCAAAGAAGAACTGCAAAAGCGGGTGAAGCAGCAGCGGATAGATTCAATTGCGGTCACTTTTGCGGCAGCGGCGATTACGATGTACGACAGGGGGTTTCCCCATACATTCTTTGCTTGGCTGAAAATGATCTTTCTTTTTATCGTCTGCGGAGGCATTCTGTTTCTGCTTCGGTATGTCATTGTGAAGCTGTCTTACAGAAGAGCGATAAAAGAAATAAAAAAGAAATCATCTTGACAGGTGGTTTCTTTTTTTGTTTGAAAGCGGGAAGTCTTTTTAATTGATAGGAATATAGATTTGAATTCACTCTGTCACGTTGCTTTGATAGAGAGTGTGTGATAAGTTGAAATGTAAGCGTTAACAAAATTCTCCAGTCTTCACAACAGTTGAAAGGAGCTGAAGAAAGAGTAAGAGGAATTTTTGACTCCGCAGTCAGTCTTCAAAAATGAAATAAGGAGTGTCAAAAATGTTTGAAAAACGATTCAAAACCTCTTTACTGCCGTTATTCGCCGGATTTTTATTGCTGTTTCATTTGGTTTTGTCAGGCCCGGCGGCTGCAAACGCTGAAACTGCAAACAAATCGAATAAGGTGACCGCGTCATCGGTCAAAAACGGGACCATCCTTCATGCATGGAATTGGTCGTTCAATACGTTAACACAAAATATGAAAGATATTCGTGATGCGGGCTATGCAGCCATTCAGACGTCTCCGATTAACCAAGTAAAGGAAGGGAACCAAGGAGATAAAAGCATGAGGAACTGGTACTGGCTGTATCAGCCGACATCGTACCAAATCGGAAACCGTTACTTAGGCACTGAACAAGAATTTAAGGACATGTGTGCAGCCGCGGAAAAATATGGCGTAAAAGTCATTGTCGATGCGGTTATCAATCATACTACCAGCGATTATGGCGCGATTTCTGACGAGATTAAGCGTATTCCAAACTGGACCCATGGAAACACACAAATTAAAAATTGGTCGGATCGATGGGACGTCACTCAAAATTCATTGCTTGGGCTGTATGATTGGAATACACAGAATACTGAGGTGCAGGCCTATCTGAAACGTTTCTTGGATAGAGCATTGAATGACGGAGCAGACGGGTTCCGCTATGATGCCGCCAAGCATATAGAGCTTCCGGATGATGGGAATTACGGCAGCCAATTTTGGCCGAATATCACAAATACATCGGCGGAGTTCCAATACGGAGAAATCCTGCAAGACAGCGCGTCCAGAGATACTGCTTATGCGAATTATATGAATGTGACGGCTTCTAACTACGGGCATTCCATCAGATCCGCTTTAAAGAACCGTAATCTGAGTGTGTCGAATATCTCCCATTATGCATCTGACGTGTCTGCGGACAAGTTAGTCACATGGGTGGAATCACATGATACGTATGCCAATGATGATGAAGAGTCCACATGGATGAGTGATGACGATATTCGTTTAGGCTGGGCAGTGATTGGTTCCCGCTCAGGAAGCACGCCTCTTTTCTTTTCCAGACCTGAGGGCGGAGGAAATGGTGTAAGATTTCCCGGAAAAAGTCAAATAGGAGATCGCGGGAGCGCCTTATTTAAAGATCAGGCGATCACTGCGGTCAATACATTTCACAATGTAATGGCCGGGCAGCCTGAGGAACTCTCGAATCCGAATGGGAACAACCAAATCTTTATGAATCAGCGCGGCTCAAAAGGCGTTGTGCTGGCAAATGCAGGATCGTCTTCTGTCACCATCAATACTTCAGCGAAATTACCTGACGGCAGGTATGATAATAGGGCCGGCGCCGGTTCATTTCAAGTAGCGAACGGCAAACTGACAGGTACGATCAATGCCAGATCGGCGGCTGTTCTTTATCCTGATGATATTGGAAATGCGCCTCATGTCTTTCTTGAGAATTACCAAACGGGGGCAGTCCATTCTTTCAATGATCAGCTGACGGTCACCCTGCGTGCAAATGCGAAAACAACAAAAGCCGTTTACCAAATCAATAATGGGCAGCAGACAGCATTTAAGGATGGAGACCGACTAACGATCGGGAAAGGAGATCCAATCGGCACGACTTACAACATTAAATTAACCGGAACGAACGGCGAGGGTGCAGCGAGAACCCAAGAATACACGTTTGTTAAAAAAGACCCGTCCCAAACCAACATCATTGGCTATCAAAATCCGGACCATTGGGGCCAGGTAAATGCTTATATTTACAAACATGATGGAGGCAGGGCCATAGAATTAACCGGATCGTGGCCGGGGAAAGCCATGACTAAGAATGCAGATGGAATGTACACGCTGACGCTGCCTGAGAATGCGGATACGGCCAACGCCAAAGTGATTTTTAACAATGGCAGCGCCCAAGTGCCCGGACAGAACCAGCCCGGCTTTGATTATGTGCAGAATGGTTTGTATAACAATTCTGGTTTGAATGGTTATCTTCCGCAATAATGGATAGGGCTATCATCACATCAGCGTGCCGGAAAACCCCCGCTTCTGGGAAAGGGACAGCGCGTCTTCAATCACGCTGAAAATGTGACAGCATCCTAAAACGGTTCCGTTTTAGGATGTTGTCAACAATCCGGAAACCATCACCGATATTTTTTTGTCCAAAAATCAAACTTTTCTCTTGCAAAAGTTTGTGAAGTATTGCACAATATAAATGTGAAATACTTCACAAGATAAAAACAGACACCACGAAACACTGGAGGATGAGCATACATGATGAACGAACGAGTGAACAAAGTAGCATTAATCGGAGCAGGTTTTGTTGGAAGCAGTTATGCATTTGCGTTAATTAACCAAGGGATCACAGATGAGCTTGTGATCATTGATGTAAATAGAGAAAAAGCCATGGGAGATGTCATGGATTTAAATCACGGAAAGGCATTTGCGCCTCATCCGGTCAAAACGTCTTACGGCACATATGAGGATTGCAAGGATGCCGATATCGTGTGCATCTGTGCAGGGGCCAATCAAAAACCGGGCGAAACGAGACTTGAGCTGGTCGAAAAAAATCTCGCCATTTTTAAAAGCATTGTCGGTGAAGTAATGGCAAGCGGATTTGACGGCATCTTCCTCGTTGCCACAAACCCGGTCGACATTCTCACTTATGCGACATGGACATTCAGCGGGCTGCCGAAAGAACGCGTCATCGGCAGCGGCACGACACTGGATTCTGCGCGATTCCGTTATATGCTGAGTGAATACTTCGGAGCCGCTCCGCAAAACGTACACGCCCACATTATCGGCGAGCACGGCGATACCGAGCTTCCTGTATGGAGTCACGCCAATATTGGCGGAGTGCCGGTGCAGCAATTGCTGGAGAAACATGCAGCTTACAAACAGGACGAGCTGGATCAGATTGTTGACGATGTGAAAAACGCGGCCTACCATATTATCGAGAAAAAAGGTGCGACATATTACGGAGTGGCGATGAGCCTCGCCCGCATCACAAAAGCGATTTTGCGTAATGAAAACAGCATTTTAACCGTCAGCACATATCTGGACGGCCAATACGGTGTAAACGACGTCTTTATCGGCGTTCCGGCCGTCGTCAATCGGAACGGCATCGCAGGTGTGACGGAACTTGAGCTGAATGAAACAGAACAGGCTCAATTCAGCCGCAGCGCAAACGTGCTGAAAGATATTCTCGCTCCGCATTTCGCAGAGTAAACAAAAAAGCAGTACATGGCAAACGCCATGTACTGCTTTTTTTTAATTCGCTTTTTTCGCCATTTCCTGAGAGGTTTTTACTCTCGCTTTTCCCATAAACAAAATGGTAACGGCCGCAATGACGATCGGCGCCAGCGCAAGCGTAAATACATATGTGATGCTTTGCGACATGGCGTCAATAATGCGATCCAGAATGTGCGGCGGAATATGAGCGCGCGTGCCGGCCTGGAAAATCTCCTGCGGATTTCCGATGTTCTGCATCGCGCCGCCCGCTCCTTTCATGCCGCTGAATGAATCTGTGAGCTTGTTGGTAAACACATTCGTCTGGATGGTTCCGAAAATCGTCACACCGAGCGTCATACCGAATGATCTCAAAAACGAGTTTGTTGAGTTGGCGCTTCCGCGGTAACGCGGCTCCAGATCGTTCATGGACGCAGCCGGCAGCAGTGAGAAGTTGAAGCCGACGCCGAATCCTGAGATCAGCATGAATACCGTCAGCATCGTACGCGCCGTATCCGGTGTCATATTGGAAAGCAGCAGCATTCCGATAAAGAAAGCGACCACGGAAATCAGCATTAAAGTGCGGAACCGCACTTTTGTCTGGAAAATTCCGCCGATCATACTTCCGATAACAGAACCGATCATCATCGGCGTCAAAATAAAGCCCGCGCTTGTCGCGGTGCTTCCGTACACAGCCTGAACGAAGATCGGGATAAACACCGCTAAAATGACGAACGTGGCTCCGTAAAGGAACGCCAGAATCTGTGCCGTAGCAAATAAACGGTTTTTAAACATCCAAAATGAGATAATCGGTTCTTCCGCTTTTCTTTCCACAATAAAAAAGGCGATAAAGAACACGGCGAACACAGCGAACAGACCGATGATCTGCACGGAGTTCCAATCATACGTTTTTCCGCCGAGCTCAAGAGCGAACATCAGACCGACAATGGAAACCACCAGCGTGATTGCGCCGGCCCAGTCGATTTTCTGCTTCTTGTGTTCAAGGGATTCTTTATAATAACGAAGAATGAAAAACAATGATAAAATACCGATCGGCACGTTGATGTAAAACACCCAGTGCCAGCTGATGGAGTCGGTAATGAGCGCGCCTAAAAGCGGCCCGAGAACGCTGGACAGGCCGAAAACGGCACCGAACATGCCCGACATTTTTCCGCGTTTTTCCGGCGGAAATAAATCAAAAATGATCGTGAAGGCGATCGGCATCAGCGCGCCTCCGCCGATTCCCTGAATGACGCGGTAAATAATGAGCTGATCCATTGTTTGGGCGATTCCGCATAACGCGGATCCGATTAAGAAAAGAATAAGACCGAATAAAAAGAAGCGTTTCCGTCCGTACATATCGGACAGTTTTCCGTAAATCGGCATACCGGCCATAACGGCTACCATGTATGATGCCGTCACCCACGCGAACTTATCGAAACTTCCGAGGTCCGCCACGATATTTCCCATCGCAGTGGCAACGATTGTATTATCCATAGCCGACATTAAAATGCCCAGCAAAAGACCGATGACGACAAACTTCGTCGAGGCGTCCTTCGCGGCTGTTTGTTCCATGCTTTTTCCTCCCATACTTACTTTTGATCATTAAATTTGCTATGATCATATTAGATTTGCCGAAAATTATCTTGATCGTCAAGATAAATTGATTTTATAGGGAGGCCTGTCAGTTGTCAACAAGAAATACCAGAAGCGAGACGGAGGAAACCGCGATACAGTTATTCCGAAAGATGGCCACAAGGACGATCCTGTTTCATCAGGCGGCCGCTCAATCTCTCGGTCTGTTTCCGACCGATTTAAAATCAGCTGATATCTTAAATGAAGCAGGCCCGATGACCGCAGGTGAGCTTGGGAAAAAAACCGGTCTCAGCACAGGTTCGGTAACGGCGCTCATTGACCGGCTCGAAAAAGCGGGATATGTCATGAGGAAAAAAGACCCCGAAGACAAACGTCGGGTGATTATCGTGCCGCTGACAGCCGGAAAGGCGAATGTGAAGCAATTGTTCAGCTCCTTATCCCAGTCCACGATCAGCCTTTGCCGACAATATAAAGAAGAAGAACTGCGGCTGATATTCGATTTTTTAGGAAAAGCGACGGACATGATGGAAGACGAGCTTGAGAAATTAAAATAATATATCATAGCACGGCCCATTCATGAATAACTTGTACAAGTTGCATGAATGAGGGGGAAGCCAATGAACATCTTTTTAAGCTACATCGTTCTCGGGCTGTCATTGTCAGCACCTGTCGGACCGGTCAATGCGGCGCAAATTGACAAAGGCATCAAAAACGGCTTTTGGCATGCATGGATTTTCGGTCTTGGCGCCATGGCCGCGGACGGGCTGTATATGATTCTGATCTATTTCGGGCTGTCTCAATTTTTGACCGCTCCTTTTGTAAAAACGTTTTTGTGGCTCTTCGGTTTTTTCGTGCTGACCTATACGGGAGTCGAAACGCTAAAAAATATCAGGGAAGCCATGAATGTCAGAAGCGGAAAAGGAAAACCGGCTTTTTACAAAACATTCGGCGCGGGATTTTTTATTTCTCTTTCCAATCCGCTGAGCATTTTATTCTGGCTCGGCATATACGGCAGCATCCTCGCTAAAACCGCTGAATCCTTCGATGCAAATCAGCTTTTGATTTACAGCTCCGGCATTCTTCTCGGCATTTTGATCTGGGATTTCTGCATGGCGGTCGCCGCGAGCACTTTCAGAAATCTCCTTCATGAAAAAGCGCTCCGCTGGCTGACGGGAGCGGCGGGTGTGTCTTTGATCGTTTTTGGGTTTTATTTCGGATGGCAGGGGATTCAAATGCTCATCTCATAAATAGAAGAGTCACCCATCGCCTATCTTCATCATAACGTATCATGACGATACTGGAGGTGGGCCGATGACAAGCGGGCTGTACACAAAAAGTTGCCTTGAGGAAAAGTTATTGGATCTGCCAAATTGGCAGAGAATCGCTTTTGAGCTTCTATCAGAAACAATAGGTGATAAAGCGGATACGTTTCCGTGCATTCCCGGACGTCAGGGATTTTTGACAGATCAGCTCCGGATATCTTTTGCGGGTGATCCCCGCGAAGAGGGAACCCCGGAGGAAGTGGGGATGCTGCTGTCCGAGTACGGAAAGATCTCAAGGAATACCGGAAGATACGCGTCGCTGCTTGTGATTTTTGATACGCCTGAGGATTTAGCTGAGCATTATTCCGTTGAGGCGTATGAAGAGCTGTTCTGGTCTTTTTTAAACCGGCTGAGCGGCTGCGACCCGAAAGACTGGCCGGAAGACATGCCGGAAGACCCTGAACATTATAAATGGGAGTTCTGCTTTGACGGCGAGCCGTATTTTATTCTGTGCGCGACGCCTGCGCATGAAGCGAGACAAAGCAGAAGCTTCCCGTTTTTTATGCTGGCGTTTCAGCCGAGATGGGTTTTCGAAGGATTAAACGATTCAACCGCGTTCGGACGAAACATGAGCCGGCTGATCAGAAAACGTTTAGAGGCATATGACGAAGCCCCTCTTCATCCCCGATTGGGGTGGTACGGAGGAAAAGACAATTTAGAATGGAAGCAATATTTCCTCCGTGATGATGAGACGGAAGTGTCAAAGTGTCCCTTTTCTTATTTGAAGAGGCTGTTTAAACCGACGAAATAAGCTATGATCCGGCAGGGCTGTGTCCCTGCTTTTTTTGTACGATCCATGTCACGATCGCAATGACGGCGAGAAAACAAAGGCTGACCAGAAAACCGGGCCGGCTCGATTTCTCAAACAGCGTCCCGGAGACGGCCGCGACAATCAGCACAAGGGCGATAACAATCTGTACGGTTCCCATCTTTGTCGTTTCGAGCAGTTTCTTGCCCGAGAACAAAATGAACAGCCACGTATAAAGAAGCATCAGGCCCGCCGCGGTTGTCATGTGTTCATATATATTTTTCGGCAGCACCAATGACAGGATGATGGAGACGATGAGTCCGGCAAACGTCAATCCGAGCGCAGGCCAGCAGATTTTTTTGTTTTCCTTTAATCTGAAGCATTTCGGCGCATCTCCGTCATCTGCCATCGTACAAAGCAATGTCGTCACGGCAAACAGCGAGGCGACGAGCGTGGAAAATCCCGCAATAATAAAAATCCCGTTAAAAATATCAAGAATGATATCTAAATGAAAACCCTTCAGCGATGTAATAAACGGGCTGTCCTGTTCGGTGAATTTGCCCAGCGGCACTAACAGCAGCGCCAGGCCGAGAGAAATGACGTAAATCACCGCAAGAACGGCAAGCATCAGCCGGCCTGATTTTGAGGCTTCCTCCGGCTTTTTTAAATGCACGGTCATCAGCCCCAAGACTTCAATTCCTCCGAAGGCGTAAAACGCATAAATCAGTCCCGTCCATAACCCCATCGCTCCGTGCGGGAACAAATCCTTAGATTCGTTCGGCACCTGCACATCCGGTTTATGAGAAAATATACCGCACAGCGCCAATATGGCGATCACGATAAACATAAAAATCGCCGCCGTCTTGACAACAGCGAGCACATTTTCCGTTTTTTGAAAAACGGACAGCCCCGTAAATATAATCAAAAGACCGAGCACCGCATAGATGGAGGCGAAAATCCACAGCGGCACATTCGGAAACCAATGCTTCGTAAACAGCGAGATCGCTGTCAGCTGGCTTCCAGTGATCAGCATCTCGGACGACCAGTACACCCATCCGTTGCTGAAACCGGCCCAAGTGCCGAAAGCCTTTCTCGCATAAGCGCAAAAAGACCCCTTTTCGGGCTGTTTGGCCGAAAGCTTCGCGAGCTGCTCAAAGACAAAATAGGTGCCAAGCCCGGCAATAAGAAATGAGATCAGCGCGGAATATCCGCTTTTGACAATAGCGATGCCGGACCCGAGAAAAAAGCCCGTCCCGATTGTGCAGCCGACGCCGATTAAGGAGAGCTGCCACCAAGCGAGATTTCCTTTAGGCTGGTCCTGTGATTTACCCATGAAGTTCAACCCCTTTATCAAAGCTTAGATTGCGGCCGTCAGAAGGGGAATATACATCCAATAAATTGCTTTACATGAAACAAACGGCCGAAGTTCATAATAGAAGAAAAAAAGGAGCAGTCTGATGACACAGCAATTTATCGTACCGCCGAAAAAAGGGCTCGGCCTGAAGGTTCACAAAGGGCAGATTATAAAAGTAGTCGATGTGGAAGGGCAGCAGGTGGCTGATTTTACGGCGTATCATGCCAAGGACTTTTATGAACATCTTGATCAGGGCGCGACGATTGATGCCAACCAGTCCATTCATGTAAAAACAGGTGATCATATTTATTCGAATTTATACAAGCCGATGCTGACGCTGATTGAGGATACAGTCGGCAAGCATGACCTGCTGCTTCCCGCCTGCCGTCCGGATATGAACAGGCTTTTATACGGAAAGCATAAAGACGAGCTCCAGGATACGTGCTATGACAATATGAGCGGGGCGCTTGAACCGTTCGGGGTGCCGCGGCCGCATATGCATTACCCATTTGCCATCTTTATGAACACGGTGCTCGATGAGAAGGGGAACTTATCAGTCGAAACCCCTCTTTCTGACGCGGGTGATTATGTACGGCTCCGTGCGGAAATGGATCTCGTCGTCGCGTTTTCATCCTGTCCGATCGAAAAAGGGAAATGCAACGGAGACAGCATCACGGCGCTGCGGGTGGAAATCAGCTGATCCCGGTGTATTTGGTTCACTTAAAAACTGCACCTGTGCTATATTTAACAAAGAGTCGTACATAGTGGCATGATTCATTTTCAGTATGAACGGGAAATGAATCATAAAGAAACAATGCAGGAGGAGTGATTGGGATGAGCATCCAGAAACAAATTATGAATGATCTCCATGTAAAACCCTCAATTGATCCGAAACAAGAAATTGAGGACAGAGTGAACTTTCTGAAACAATATTTGAAAAAAACAGGTGCCAAAGGCTTTGTGCTCGGCATCAGCGGGGGGCAGGATTCCACGCTTGCGGGACGCCTCGCCCAATTGGCGGCTGAAAGCATCAGAGAAGAAGGCGGAAACGCTGAATTTATCGCCGTCCGTCTTCCGCACGGCACACAGCAGGATGAGGATGACGCCCAATTGGCGCTCAAATTCATTAAACCTGATAAATCATGGACATTTGATATTAAGTCCGCTGTCAGCGCGTTCGCTGATCAGTATAAGAAAGACACGGGCGATCAGCTGTCTGACTTTAACAAAGGAAATGTAAAGGCCAGAATGAGAATGATCGCTCAATATGCCATCGGCGGACAAGAGGGGCTGCTTGTCATCGGAACCGACCATGCGGCCGAGGCGGTGACCGGTTTCTTCACGAAATACGGTGACGGCGGAGCTGATCTGCTGCCGCTGACCGGATTAACGAAACGCCAGGGCAGACGTTTATTAGAAGAGCTCGGCGCGCCGGAACGCCTGTATTTGAAATTACCGACGGCCGATCTGCTTGATGAAAAACCGCAGCAGACTGATGAGACCGAACTCGGCATCACATACAATGACATTGATGATTATTTAGAAGGCAAGGACGTTTCTTCCGAAGTGATTGAGGCGCTGGAAAAACGCTACCTCACTACAGAGCATAAGCGCCAGGTGCCGGCATCGATGTTTGATGATTGGTGGAAATAGAATGAAAAAAACCTCCCTTTTGAAAGGGAGGTTTTTTGTTTATCTCATTTTTATTTATCTACACTTTCATAAATCCCTACCCAATACCCTTTGCTGCTGTCGTAGTATTTGCTTTTGAAAATCCATTTTGTCCCATCTAAAACGAAAGAAGCAGCGAAGTTGCCGTTAGGGCTTTGAACGAGTTTGATGGCATTAATGCCGGCATCTGCTTTCGTTGAGATTGGGCTATTTTCCGCGGATGCGGATGCTGTTGGTGATGCGGCAAAGGCAGGAGCGGCAGACATCAGTAAGGCAAGAGACAGCGCAGAACCGGTTAACACTTTTTTGAATTTCATTTCGAGCACTCCCTTTTCAAATGAAATGTGTTACAGTGTTAATAATTAGATTATTATCCATAAAATTCCTTCTGCATTTCTAAAATTTTTTTCTTAACCTTCAGAGGGGCTTTTTATTTATTGATCCATTTGCATGGATCAGGGACATGTTTTCAAAACGTTTTTTTATTTGATACGGATATGATTCAGCTTCACCATCAATCTGTCGGTGAATCTTCGAAGGCTTCCTCTCGAATCAGGCTCAAGAGGCAGATTTGCTTGGGCAGCGATCGTTTCTGCGACCTGCTGAATAGACATTTGGTCTGTATGGAGATGTTCTGTGAAGAGGCTATCAGACAGGCTGTTGATGCAGCGGTCGATTTGTTTTGCGGCCCAGGAGTTTTTTCCTTCCGCTCTGGTGCGCAGGCGTTTCAGCAATGTTTCCTTTGAAGCCAGCAGGGTAAAGTGGTGAATGGTCCGGCCATCCTGTCTCAGCCTGCTGATAATGTCATGGAAGTATTGATCGTTCGTAATGGTCATGGGCACAATGATGATGCCCTGATATGTATCTGACAAATAGGAAAGCATGCTGTAATTGAATTCCCGCCACAAAGGGTAGCTTTGAAAGTCATCTTCAGCGATATCCGGCGGTATCATCGAACGCATCGCAAACCCCATCTTTTCAGGATCATATATGTAAGACGGTTTCAGTCTTCTGTGCAGTTCAAACGCTGTTTGTGTTTTTCCGGAACCGAAAGCCCCATTTATCCAAATGATCATCATGATATCCCCCTTTTTCTATATGATACAAAAAAAGACCCTTCGATCGAAGAGTCAGCGGGAAAAAACAGACGTATATTCGCGGAGCGATTCCTTTATATGCGTAAAGGCATGTTCCCCAAAATACTCAAGAGAAACAAAACCGTCATATTGTCTGTTCATCAGCTCTTTTAAAAATGCTTTTTGATCGAGATCTCCTTGAAAAATCGGAGTTGGCTTGCTGAGATACCAGTTGTCAAAATTCCAGTGATAGTTTTTCAGATGAATGTGGCTGACGGTATGATACAGTTTTTCCAAAGCGGACATTTGGTCAACGTGATTGACGTGTAGGTTGGAGCCGTCAAAAATGGTGCGGACCCGCGGATGTCCGACATCCTCCAAAAATGCCAGAGCCGCCTCCGGTGTATCCGCGTACGTATCGTAATGAATCTCAAGCCCGATATCGACTTCATAGTCATCTGAGAGCCGTGCCGCCTGCTGAAATTGATCAACCGCACGTTGCCACTTTTCCGGTGACGTCCGGTGCGAAGGAAGATTGCCGGCAAAGACTCTGATCAAGGGACTGTGCAGCTGTCGTGCCGCGCTTAATGCCCTTTGAACATCCTTTAACGCCTGCCTTTCATCCTGAGTGGCGAAGTCAGTGTACAAACTGACGGCAGGCACCCCGATGCCTACCTCCTGAAGCTGCTGATAAAGCCTGTCGAGCGGGCCGATTTCCTCTATATATTGTTTAGCGTGTCCGTACCACAGTTCGATTCCCTCAAAGGAGTGCTCCTTCGCGAAAGAAATGATGTCGAAAATATGCTTTTTCTTAAATCCTGTCGTGCAAAAACTCAGTTTCATCGATAATCCTCCCGTAACTGTCTATCATATGTGTACTTTTTCCCCGGGTGCGATACGGATAAACAGGTGAAAAGGGCAGACACTTTTTTATAAGCGGGGTGTGTCTGCATCAGGTCAGTGCGGCACACAAATTGTTTAACGCTTTTTTGCGTCAAAGTATTAAATAATTAACCGAAGTGTTGTACAATTAATTTCATTCGAGTAAGGGGGGAGAAGCCATTGAAAAAAGAAACGGAGCTGAGGGCCTTCAGTCCCGTCCGCAATAAACCGACTCGCGCTCGTTATGTGATATTGGTTCTTTTGTTTTTTATCACTGCGATTAATTATATAGACCGAGCCAGTGTATCTATTGTCGGCCCATCCATTCAACATTCGCTGAACCTAAGCCCCGCGCTTTTGGGCATCGTTTTTTCTGCGTTCAGCTGGACCTATACGGGGATGCAGATTCCAGGCGGGCTCATTTTGGATAAATTCGGGTCAAAACGGACATACGGAATTTCTTTATTTGTGTGGTCGGTTTTTACCGGAGTACAAGCTTTTGCGACAAGTTTCGGGTTTCTATTCGGCTGCCGCCTGCTCATCGGCATAGCTGAATCGCCGGCGTTTCCGGCAAACAACCGGATTGTCACGACATGGTTTCCAAGGCGGGAACGCGCCTTTGCGACGGGTGTTTATACGGCGGGGGAATATGTCGGGCTGGCGTTTGCCACACCGGTTTTATTCTGGGTGTTAACGGCATTTGACTGGCGCGCCGTATTTATTTCCTCAGGGGTGCTCGGAATTGTTTTCTCCATTTTCTGGTTTAAAATGTATCACGAGCCGAACGGGTATCGGAAAGTGAATCGTGAGGAGCTTGATTATATTAAAGAAGGCGGCGGACTGACTGAGGTGTCTGATTCAGCCGGCGGGATATCGTGGGCGGATTTCGTCCAGCTGCTAAAATACCGCAAGCTTGTCGGATTGTATATCGGCCAATTCGCCGTAGCCTCCACGCTGTTCTTCTTTTTGACATGGTTTCCGACTTATCTGGCGGAGGCAAAGCACATGGCTTTCTTAAAAGTCGGCTTTGCCGCATCAATCCCGTATATCGCCGCTTTTTTCGGCGTATTGTTCGGCGGATTTTGGTCTGACGGCATGATGAAACGGGGGGTGTCGGTGAACGTTGCCCGGAAAACGCCCGTCATCCTCGGTCTTCTGCTGACAGGCTCCATCGTGCTTGCGAATGTTACGGATTCTGCTCCCGCGGTTTTGACGATCTTATCCATTGCTTCTTTTGCGCAGGGCATGTCCAATATATCCTGGACGATGCTGAGTGAGGTCGCGCCAAGCGAAACAATCGGATTGGCAGGGGGCGTCTTTAGCTTTTTCGCCAATATGGCCGGTATTATCACCCCGCTTCTCATCGGGTTTATCGTTTCTGCGACCGGTTCATATAACGGAGCGATTCTGTTTGTCGGCGCTGTCGCATTTATCGGGGCATTTTCTTATATTTTCATTGTCGGAAAGGTGGAACGCATTAAGCTCCGATAGAAAGAAAAACTCATCTCTTCTTATAAAGGATGGGTTTTCTTTCATTGCATTATCTCTATATTTCAATATTGAGTTATCATATAATAAACATAACTTTTTCATTTCTTAGGAGGATTTCGCCGAAGATGAACGCAAAACGTGCCATTCCCGTAAGAGAAAGAAATATCGTACTGATCGGATTCATGGGTGTCGGAAAGACAACAATCGGCCAGCTGGTCGCTAAGAAACTATACAGAGACTTTATTGATATTGATTTGCAGATTGAGAAAGATTTCAATATGTCCATCCCTGAAATGTTTGAGCAGAAGGGTGAAGCCTTTTTCCGTCAGACCGAAAAGGATTATATATTAGATATTTGCCGTAATACGAAATTCAAGATCGTGTCGCTTGGGGGCGGTTCGTTTAAACAAGAGGAAATCAGACAGTGCTGCCTTGAAAACTGCCTCGTGCTCCATCTTGATTTATCATGGGAGAATTGGAAGCAGCGGGCTGACCTGCTGATTGAAAGCCGTCCCGTTCTGCATAACCGTTCCATGGATGAAATGCAGCAGCTCTTTAACGAGCGCCAAAGCATCTATGATAAACATAATTCAAAAGTGGCGACGGATAATCTGGAACCAGAAGAAATCGCCGATTATATCGTAGAAACGTTAAAAATCGGCTGGGACCTGTATCAGCCGATGTAAAAAGAGCCGTGACGCTGTGAGCGCACGGCTTTTTTGTTTTTAAACAAACGTTTATTAAAATGTTTAGAAAATGAGTGTAAAATCGTGTTAAGATAGAGTCAGAAAATTAAATCTTATAAAACAAAGGAGAATAATCGGATATGCAATTATACGACTTGCCGCTCGACCAACTGCAAACCTATAAACCAAATAAAACCGCTCCTCATGACTTTTCGGATTTTTGGGCATCATCATTACATGAGCTTGCAAAGGAAGAGGCAAAGCCTGAATTGACGGCTGAAAGCTACCCGGCTGACGGCGTGAAAGTATTCCGGCTGACATACCGAAGCTTCGGCAAGGCGGAAATTGAGGGATGGTACGCCATTCCCGACCGGCAAGGACCGCATCCGGCCATCGTGAAATATCACGGCTATAATGCGAGCTATGACGGGGATATACATGACATCGTAAATTGGGCGCTTCACGGATATGCCGCGTTCGGCATGCTTGTCCGCGGCCAGCACAGCAGCACAGATACAAGCGTCTCACCGCACGGACACGTTCCCGGCTGGATGACGAAAGGGATTTTAGATAAAGATACATATTATTACCGCGGCGTGTACTTAGACGCCGTCCGGGCTTTGGAAGTCATCAGCGGCTTTGATGAAGTTGATGAAACGAGGATCGCCGTCATCGGCGGGAGCCAGGGAGGCGGACTTTCAATCGCCGCGGCGGCACTATCTGACATTCCGAGAGCGGTTGCGGCCGATTATCCTTATTTAAGCAATTTTGAGCGGGCCATTGATGTCGCTCTTGATGAGCCGTATCTTGAGATTAACTCCTTTTTCAGAAAGAACGGCAGCCCTGAAACGGAGAAGGCCGCGATGAATACACTGGCCTATTTTGATATCATGAATCTGGCGGACCGCGTAAAAGTTCCGGTGCTCATGTCCATCGGGCTGATTGACCGTGTGACCCCGCCGTCGACGGTATTTGCCGCGTACAATCATCTGGAAACGGAAAAAGAATTGAAGGTTTACCGGTATTTCGGACATGAATACATACCTTCTTTCCATACGGAAAAGCTGGCCTTTCTGAAAGCGCATCTGAAAGGCTGACGACAGCGAAAAGCCCAAGTACTTGGGCTTTTTTCAGGAATGATCACGGAAAAGGACGGATACAGATGAAACAAAGGATCATCGAAGAATTAAAACGAATTGAAGCACAGCACGGCGTCAAGGTGCTTTACGCCGTAGAATCAGGGAGCCGCGCATGGGGGTTTCCGTCAAGCGACAGCGACTACGATGTGCGGTTTCTCTATGTGCCGAAAAAAGAATGGTACTTTTCGATCGAACCGCATAGGGATGTCATAGAAGAGCCGATTCATGACATGCTTGACATCAGCGGCTGGGAACTGAGAAAAGCGCTTAGGCTTTTTAAAAAATCAAATCCGCCTCTTTTGGAATGGCTCTCTTCTGAGATGATCTATTATGAAGCTTTCTCAGCGGCTGAAAAGCTTCGAAAACTGAAAATCCGCGCCTTTTCGCCTGAAGCCGGCATCTATCATTATCTCAATATGGCAAAACGGAATGAAAAAACGGAATTGCGGGGCAGTGAAGTAAAGATTAAAAAGTATTTTTATGTTCTGCGTCCTCTCCTTGCCTGCAGATGGATTGAAACGTTCGGCTCCGTACCGCCGATGTCATTTCCCGTACTGGCCGATGCCTTATTGACGGATGAAGCGCTCATTTCTGAAATCAATACACTGCTTACAAGGAAAAAAAGCGGTCAGGAGCTGGCTCCGGAACCCAGAAATACGATCATTCATGCATTTATAGAAGAAGAAATAGAACGCATCGGGCACTATGTCAAAACGATCAAAACGCCGAAACCTGACATAACGGAGGAACTGAATCGGCTATTGATTCAGACCGTCGAAGAGGCGTGGGGGGAAAAAGGCGGAAATTGACGATTGCCGTCATTTCCGTCCGCCTTTTTTCGGCATAATCCGCCTGCTATCTAAGAAGCTGATTGTGGTAAAACCACAAAAATTTATCAGAATCTTTGTATTTTTAGAATATTGTGAGAGGATGTTTTGTCCATTTACAATAGACTCATACAAATACTTCTTAGATTGCGGGGTGTTAAGGTTGGAAGTGATTACAAGAGATTTTTTCTTATTTTTATCCAAGAGCAGCTTTCTCAATAAGATGGCGCGAAGCTGGGGAAGCCGTGTGGCAGCCGGCAAAATCATCGGAGGAATGGATTTCCGCAGTTCTATCCCGACAATCCGACATTTGAACAGCCAGGGGCTGTCAGTTACTGTCGATCATTTGGGGGAATTTGTCAACAGCGGTGATGTCGCGAAAGAACGCACCGAGGAGTGCATGCAGACCATCGCCTTAATCGCTGATGAACAGCTGAATTCCCAAGTGTCATTAAAAATGACGTCTTTAGGTCTTGATATAGATCTCGATCTCGTCTATGAAAATATGACGAAAATCCTCCAGACGGCTGAAAAACATAAAGTCATGGTGACGATTGACATGGAAGATGAAACGAGATGCCAGAAGACGCTGGATATCTTTAAAGACTTCCGAAGCCGGTATGAATATGTAAGCACCGTGGTGCAGGCCTATCTGTACAGAACGGAAAAGGATCTTGATGACCTCAGCCCGCTGAATCCGTTTCTGCGGCTTGTCAAAGGAGCCTATAAAGAATCGGAAAAGGTGGCCTATCCTGAAAAAAGCGACGTCGATGAAAATTATAAAAGACTCATCCGCAAACAGCTTTTAAAAGGACATTATACGGCAGTTGCCACGCATGATGACAAAATGATCGAGTTTACAAAACAGCTTGCCAAAGAGCACGGCATTCCAAACGACCGTTTTGAGTTTCAGATGCTGTACGGCATGCGCTCGCAAACCCAGCTCAGCCTGGTGGAAGAAGGATACCGCATGAGAGTCTACCTGCCTTACGGGGATGACTGGTACGGCTATTTCATGAGACGGCTCGCCGAACGCCCCTCAAACATCGCATTCGCCTTTAAAGGGATGACTAAGAAGTAAAAAAGGGAGAGATGACAATGACTACACCTTATAAACACGAACCATTCACGAATTTCCAAGATCAATCGAACGTTGAAGAATTTAAGAAAGCGCTTGCGACGGTAAATGAGTATCTGGGAAAAGATTATCCGCTCGTCATCAACGGTGAAAAGGTAGAGACGGAAGCGAAAATCGTTTCAATCAATCCGGCTGATAAAGAAGAAGTCGTCGGAAAAGTGTCAAAGGCGTCCCAGGAGCACGCTGAGCAAGCGATTGAAGCTGCTGCGAAAGCGTTCGAAGAGTGGAGATACACATCCCCTGAAGAAAGAGCGGCCGTTTTGTTCCGCGCAGCTGCCAAAGTCCGCCGCAGAAAGCACGAATTCTCCGCCCTGCTCGTCAAGGAAGCGGGAAAACCTTGGAACGAAGCTGATGCAGATACGGCTGAAGCGATTGACTTCATGGAGTATTATGCACGCCAAATGATCGAACTGGCAAAAGGCAAACCGGTCAACAGCCGTGAGGGCGAGAAAAACCAATATGTGTACACGCCGACTGGAGTGACAGTTGTTATTCCGCCGTGGAACTTCTTGTTTGCGATCATGGCAGGAACAACAGTGGCGCCGATCGTTACTGGAAACACAGTGGTTCTAAAACCTGCGAGTGCTACACCTGTTATTGCAGCAAAATTTGTTGAGGTGCTTGAAGAGTCCGGATTGCCAAAAGGCGTAGTCAACTTTGTGCCGGGAAGCGGAGCAGAAGTAGGCGATTATCTTGTTGACCATCCGAAAACAAGCCTTATCACATTTACAGGATCACGTGAAGTCGGTACGAGAATTTTCGAACGCGCGGCGAAAGTGCAGCCGGGCCAGCAGCATCTGAAACGCGTCATTGCAGAAATGGGCGGTAAAGATACGGTTGTCGTTGACGAAGATGCGGACATTGAATTGGCGGCTCAATCCATCTTTACATCAGCATTCGGCTTCGCGGGACAAAAATGTTCTGCAGGTTCACGTGCAGTTGTCCATGAAAAAGTGTATGATCAAGTATTAGAGCGTGTCATTGAAATTACGGAATCAAAAGTAACTGCTAAACCTGACAGTGCAGATGTTTATATGGGGCCTGTCATCGACCAAGGTTCTTACGACAAGATCATGAGCTACATTGAAATCGGAAAAGAAGAAGGCCGTTTAGTAAGCGGCGGCACCGGAGATGATTCAAAAGGCTACTTTATCAAGCCGACGATCTTCGCTGACCTTGATCCGAAAGCAAGACTCATGCAGGAAGAAATTTTCGGGCCTGTCGTGGCGTTTTCTAAAGTATCAAACTTTGATGAAGCGCTGGAAGTGGCGAACAATACTGAATACGGTTTGACAGGCGCGGTCATTACAAATAACCGCAAACATATTGAACGGGCGAAACAGGAATTCCATGTCGGCAACCTGTACTTCAACCGCAATTGTACGGGAGCGATTGTCGGCTACCATCCGTTCGGAGGCTTCAAAATGTCCGGCACTGATTCAAAAGCGGGCGGCCCGGATTATTTGGCCCTCCACATGCAGGCGAAAACAATCAGTGAAATGTTTTAAGAGGGACTGAATGGGCATCCTCCTCGCGGGGGGTGTCCATTTCACCATAAACATATAAAGCGGAGGAGGAAATGCCATAGCAAACATTCAGTTGATTATTTCCATTTGTATTTATATGGCGGGTATGCTGTTTATCGGTTATTTCGCCTACAGACGGACGTCAAATCTGACGGATTACATGCTCGGGGGGCGTTCTTTAGGCCCTGCCGTCACAGCGCTCAGCGCGGGAGCGGCGGATATGAGCGGGTGGCTCTTGATGGGGCTTCCGGGTGCTATGTTCTCGACAGGATTAAGCGGCGCTTGGATTGTGCTCGGGCTTGTGCTCGGGGCGTGGGCGAACTGGCTTTTCGTGGCGCCGAGACTGAGAACGTATACCGAAAAAGCGGGGAATTCCATCACCATTCCGGGTTTCCTTGAAAACCGTTTCGGTGATCATACGAAGCTTCTCAGACTGTTTTCGGGTCTTGTTATTCTCGTCTTTTTCACATTTTACGTATCATCCGGCATGGTATCCGGAGGTGTCTTATTCAACAGCATTTTAGGGTTGAATTACCACACGGGACTGTGGGTCGTGACAGGCGTCGTTGTCGCCTACACCTTGTTCGGGGGCTTTTTGGCGGTAAGCTGGACGGACTTTGTTCAAGGGATCATTATGTTTGTGGCGCTTATTCTTGTGCCGATTGTGACGATTTTCCATACGGGCGGCCCGGGGGAAACCGTTGCCGATATCCGTTCCGTCAACCCGGAACTGTTTAACATGTTCAAAGGGACGACCGTCCTTGGCATTATTTCTTTATTTGCGTGGGGGCTCGGCTATTTCGGGCAGCCGCATATTATTGTGCGCTTTATGGCGATCACGTCTGTGAAAGAAATCAAACGAGCCAGACGGATCGGAATGGGATGGATGATTTTGTCTGCACTAGGCGCGCTGTTTACGGGTCTTGCGGGAATCGCGTATTACCACCAGAACGGACTGAAGCTGGCTGATCCGGAAACCATTTTTATTCAGCTCGGCAACATTCTGTTCCACCCGATTATTACGGGATTTCTCATTTCTGCGATTTTAGCGGCCATTATGAGTACGATTTCGTCTCAGCTGCTCGTTACGTCCAGTTCTTTAGTAGAGGATTTGTATAAGTCCATGTTCAGGCGTTCGGCTTCTGATAAGGAACTCGTATTTCTGGGGAGAATGGCAGTGCTTGCGGTGTCAATCATCGCTTTGGTGCTCGCTTGGGAGAAAAACAACACGATACTTGGTCTTGTCAGCTATGCATGGGCGGGATTCGGCGCTTCATTCGGGCCGGTCGTACTGCTCAGTTTATTTTGGAAACGGATGACGAAATGGGGGGCACTCGCCGGCATGATTGCGGGAGCGATTACCGTAATCATTTGGGCGAATGCCGGTCTTTCAGACTTTTTGTACGAAATCATTCCGGGCTTTGCTGTAAGCCTTGCCGCTGTATTTGTCGTCAGCTTATTGACACAGGCTCCTTCAAAAGATGTCACAGATCAGTTTCATGAGTACCGTGATACACTTTCTCAATAAAAGCAAGGAACGAGAGGAAGAAGGGACCGCCCTTTTTCCTCTTTTCACGATACAGAATTCCGGATTATGCCGTTTTGGGAATATGTGAATTTTTTTCTATACAAAAAGTCACCCCGCAGAGTATGATAAAGATAAAAAGAGCATAGGAGAAATAGGTATGGAAGAGCTTTTAGAGAGAGTTTTTTCATTTACGGACATTGATAAATTAATTGATTTCATCAGTTATGAATTGCAGAAGCCCGTTATTCTGGAAAGCGCGGATTTCTTTTTGCTTGCCTATAATTCTTATTACATTAATCACTTCGACTCCGCCAACCAGCAGACGATATTTTCAAAAAAATGCCCCGTGCAGATTTTTGAAAGGTTTCTGAAGGACGGGGTGATCGAAAAGCTGAAAACCGTTCCTGAACCGTTCCGTGTCGAAAAAATAGACAGTATCGGACTGAATCAGAGAGTGGTTGTAAGCGCAAAACATAAAGGGGAAGTGATGGGCTACATCTGGATTCAGGAGCTCGACCGAAACTTGACGGACGAGGAGCTCGATTTTTTATATGAAACTTCATTCCATGTCGGAAAAATCATCTATAAAACGAACCGGCTGAAACAGGAAAAAGAAGAGAGAGCGGAAGACCTGGTGAAACGGGCGATCTTTCAGCAATTCTCCTCTGAAAAGGAGTTCAGGCGGGAAGCGGAAAAGATGAACGCCGTGCTGCCGTCGGTTTTTTCGGTAGTCGTCCTGCACGCCGCAAATGGGGATGGGGAGGCAGTCGAAGATGTGAAGGAAAATATCAAATCGTACTTGAATTTGCGGGATAAAGTCAGTCACGTCTTAACCATTGATTCCAATATTGTCATCGTCGTCGCAAGCTTCTCGCAAAAAAGCTCCGGCACTTCGGCAGCATCTGAATTCATCCACAAACTGCTGACTCATTTTCACTTTCAGAAGATCCCCACTCCCATCTATATCGGAATCGGCAATGAATACAGCAGCATCCTGAAGCTCGGCAAAAGTTATATAGAGGCCCTTGAAGTCATAAAGGCCGCCGAAATTACCGGAAACCAGGAAAATATTCCGTACGAATACAGTAAGCTCGGGATTTACCGCTATCTTGAAAGCATCGAAGAAAAAAACGCCTCACTGGAATATGTAAACGATGATTTAGCGTTATTAAAAGCCAAAGACAGAGAAAGCAGTACAGAACTGCTGAAAACGTTAGAAATCTATCTCCTCAATAACTGCAAAACAAAACCAGCCGCAGAACAGCTTTTTATTCATCAAAACACATTGAACTACCGTATCAAACAGATTCTTGACATGACATCAATTAATTTAAACGACTTCAGGACAAGGTGCCAGCTGTATCTCGATATCATGCTGATGAAAAAGAGATAAAAAAGAAACCAGTCGCCGTACTGGTTTCAGTTTTAATACCTTCCCGCTTATCAATCTCAGAACCTCACTTCTGAATCACTCCTTTTCCGCAAGAGAGAAATGAATAAACACTTCTCCTCAATATGTGTTATACTTTCATTGATATTGATTCTCAATTAAAAATGTTTGAAGTATAGATATAAACGGGAGGCAGAACGATGGCGGAAAATCATGAGGTGTATGACGTCACGATTATAGGCGGAGGCCCGATCGGCCTGTTTGCGGCTTTTTATTGCGGGATGCGCGAGCTGAAAACGAAAGTGATCGAGTTTTTGCCGCGGCTCGGAGGGAAAGTGTCTATGTTTTTCCCTGAAAAAATCATCCGTGATATCGGCGGAATACCCGGGATTGCCGGAGAACAGCTGATTAAGCAGCTGAAGGAACAGGCTGCGACATTTAAGCCGGATATCGTGTTGAATCAGCGGGTGACCGGATTTGAACGGCTGGAAGACGGAACCATTGTGCTGGAAAGTTCCAAAGGGGAAAAGCACTATACGCGCACGGTGATTTTGGCCGTCGGCATGGGGACGCTTGAGGTCAATGAACTTGACAGCGCGAATGCGAGCCGTTATTCGGGAAAGAACCTTCATTATAAGGTGGAGAAGCTTGATGCGTTTCGAGATAAGCATGTCGTGATTTCCGGAGGGGGAGATACCGCGGTTGACTGGGCGAATGAGCTGGAACCGATTGCGGCGTCTGTTACCGTCTTGCACCGCAGGGAGGAGTTCGGCGGTTTGGAAAGCAGCGTGGCGAAAATGAAGCGGTCTTCCGTGCGGGTGCTTGCGCCATATCGTCTGAAGCATCTCAACGGCACCGGAGAACGGATCGAGAGCGTCACCATTTGCCAAACCGAGTCCGGACTTTCTGAAGTCATCAAGCTTGATGAGCTCATTATCAACCACGGGTTTAAAATTGATCTCGGTCCGATGAAGGACTGGGGGCTTGAGATAGAAGAAGGCAGGATTAAAGCTGACAGACATATGCGGACGAATCTTCCGGGCGTGTTTGTCGCAGGTGACGCCGCCCATTATGAAAGTAAGCTCAGATTGATTGCAGGCGGTTTCACGGAGGGGCCGACCGCCGTGAACAGCGCCAAAGCCTATTTGGACCCGCAGGCGGATCAGATGGCGATGTATTCGACTCACCATAAAAAATTGGTGACACAATAAAAAAGGGCTGACCCCCGATGTTGAGTCTGGGGGGTCAGAAAAGCATTCCGGCGTATCAGCTGTGAACGAGCATGTCTTTCATTTCATTTCGTATAAACGCAAATAACTGTTCCTGATTTTTCACGGCGGTAAACCCGCAGCCGGCGGGGACGTCTTCGCCCATGCAGATGACGGGAGGGCGGTTTGCTGACGGATCCGGTGATATGCCGATTTGTTTTCCGGCGCTGATCAAATGCTGAGCGGATTCTTTGCCAGTACAGATAATCATTTGCAGAGGAGACTCACTGATCGTGCGTTCGATCATGGAAGTGAACCGCTCATCTGCGATATGTTCATGGGTGATATAAAACGGGCATGATTTTGAGTCTGACAAGTTTTCTGCTGCTTGACGGCTTCCTACAATGAGTGAATGCGGAGAATCAATTTGACATTCGGATAGGAGAAAGCCCCGTTTTGTCAGTTCCGTCTTTGCGGCTTCAGTCGCTGCATTCAGGCTTGAGGTCACCCGGCGGATGTCGATCTGCTTGAAAGCCAGTGTGTCAAAGAATTCGCATACCGCAAGGCGTGATGTGAAAAATAGTTGTTCAAAGGTACTGATCTGTTTCAGGATATTTTCGTTTGCGGGCATTTTTTTAACGATCCGCTTCGGCCATTCAATAACATCGGCGCCATATTCGCGCAGCTTGTCTGTCAATGTGTGTTCTTCATCGCCATGAGTGACAACCATGATATGCTGCCCGATGAACGGCTTGCTTTCAAACCAGCTGTGTGTTTGAAAATTGACAATATCACCGATGACGATAATGGCTGGGTTGGTGATGTTTTGGCTTTGAACTTTTTCATGGATATCCTGAAGCGTTCCTTTAACGCTCCGCTGCCGCCCCCACGTCCCCCATTGAATGACGAGTACGGGAACGGAAGGGGATTTTCCGTACTCCGTAAGCTTACGGCATATAAATGACAGATTTTTAACGCCCATATAAAACACAAGCGTTTGAACGCTTCGGGCAAGCCCTTCCCAGTCGAGATTCGGCCTGCCGTGCAATGATGTATCATGAGCGGTGATCATCGCGAAGGACGAAGCGAAATCACGATGGGTGACGGGGACTCCCGCATACAGCGGCGCTGCGATTCCCGAGGTGATGCCGGGCACCATTTCGTAGCGGATGCCGTGCTGATGAAGCGCCTCTGCTTCTTCGCCGACTCTGCCGAACACACTTGGGTCTCCGCCTTTCAAGCGGACAACGGTGAAGCCCTCCGCCGCTTTTTCAATTAGCAGGGCATTTATCTCAGACTGTTTCATAAAATGGCGGTCGGGCAGCTTTCCGCAATAAATGAACCGGCAGTCCGGTGAGGCATATTCAAGAAACTTTGGGTTTGCGAGCCGGTCATACAAAATAATATCCGCTTTCTCCAGAGCCTGTTTTCCTTTTACGGTGATCAGCCCCGGGTCTCCTGGTCCGGCACCGACAAAATATACGATTCCGTTTTTCATGATGGCCTCATCCCTTCAGCAATTTAAAAAATGAAGGACCACTTGAAAAAGTGATCCGGTCTTTGCTCAATACAGGAGGTATACATTCTCTCCTTCAATCAGTGTTTCGTATGTTTTGACACAGCCATGATCCGGCTCTTGGACTTTTCCGTCTTCTAAGGAGATTTTCCAGTCATGCATCGGGCAGAAGACGTATTCTCCGCTGACGATGCCTTCAGCCAGGACGCCCCCTTTATGGGGACAGCGGTTTTCGACGGCGCGGACGCTCCCGTCAGAAAGCTTAAATACGGCAAGCTCTTTATCTTCTATATATACGGTTTTTCCTAACTCCTCGGGTAATTCGTTTACTTTGCCTATGCAAACCTTTGTCATATCTTTATTCACCATGTCCGTTCCCCCTTACTGTTTTATGAAGTCGTGACGACATTTTCGAATAGATCTTTAGATGCTTTTTTATCTTTAAGGAAGTATTGCCACGGATCTTTGTGGACAGAGAGTGTCTCATTCATTCTGTCGTTGAGCTCCTGCCGTTTTTCCGGATCGTTTAATACGGATTGGACATGAGATAAACCGACGCGCTCAAGCCATGCGGATGTCCGCTCCAGATAGTTTGCCGTTTCTCTGTAGTACTGAAGGTAAGCCCCCGCATATTCTAAGACTTCTTCATTCGTTTTTACTTTCATCAGCAAATCACCGGCGCACAAATGGGTTCCGCCGTTTCCGCCGACATAAAGCTCCCAGCCTCCGTCGATGCCGACAACGCCAAGGTCCTTAATGCCTGATTCCGCACAGTTCCGCGGGCAGGCGGACACGGCCATTTTGACCTTATGAGGCGTATTGAGCCCTTCGAATTTTTTCTCAAGCGCAATGCCCAGTGCCATGGAGTCTTGCGTGCCGAAGCGGCAGAATTGTTCGCCTACGCACGTTTTTACCGTGCGGAGTGTTTTTCCGTACGCGTAGCCTGACGGCATATCAAGCTCGGCCCATACTTTCGGCAGGTCTTCTTTTTTGACGCCGATGAGATCAATTCGCTGGCCGCCTGTCATTTTAACGAGCGGGATCTCATATTTGTCGACGACATCGGCGATCTTGCGGAGATCTTGAGAGTTGGTCACGCCGCCGTACATCCGGGGCACGACTGAGTATGTTCCGTCTTTTTGAATATTGGCGTGCATCCGTTCGTTCACAAAACGGGATGTTCTGTCATCCTCGTATGTAGCCGGATTAATCATGCCTAAGTAGTAGTTGAGGGCAGGACGGCATTTGGAGCAGCCCTCCGGCGTTTTCCAGCCGAGCACGTTCATGATTTCTCTTGTATGGGACAGCCCTTTGGCTTTGATTTCTTCTACGACTTCATCTCTCGACAGTGATGTGCAGCCGCAAATCGCTTCTTTTTGCGCGGACGCGTCAAATTCTGAGCCCAGTGTATATTGAAGAATGTCTTCCACGAGCGGTTTACAGCCTCCGCAGGAACGGGATGCCCCGGTGCATGCTTTGATTTCGTCCGTAGATGTGCAGCCTTTTTCCTGAATGGCTTGAATAATCGCGCCTTTTGAAACGCCGTTGCATCCGCAGATGATTTCATCGTCGCTCATCGCCGCGGTCATGCTTGCGCCTGCTTCCTGATCAAGAGGCTGTAAGATTGATATTTTGGAAGTTTCGGAGATATCGGCTTCTTTTTGAATCATAGAAAACAGGCGGCCGCCCTCGCTGCTGTCGCCGAACAAAACAGCGCCGACAATTTGATTGCCCCTCAGGACGATTTTTTTATAAATGCCGTCCTGCTCATCGAACACTTTAATCGCTTTTTTGTCCTCTGATTCGTTAAAGTCACCGGCAGAGAAGACTTCGACGCCTGATACCTTTAATTGAGTGGAGAGAACGGAGCCTTCATACGGTTTTGTGTCAATGCCGCAAATATGTTTGGCCAGCACTTTTGCCTGTTCATAGAGCGGCGCCACAAGACCGTATGCGATTCCGCGGTGCTCGGCACATTCACCGACCGCGTAAATGTGCGGAATGTCAGTCTGCATATAATCGTTGACAATGATTCCGCGGTTTACCGGAATGCCGCTTTCTGTGCCAAGCTGTGTATTCGGGCGGATGCCGACCGCCATGACGACCAGGTCAGCTTCGATGCTTGTGCCGTCTTTGAAGCGTACGCCTTCGACACGGTCAGTACCGAGAATTTCTTCGGTTTGCTTTTCAAGGAAAAAGGTCATGCCTTGTTTTTCTAATTCGTTTTGCAGCAGGCGTCCCGCCGCTGCGTCAAGCTGGCGCTCCATCAGGAATGGGGCGAGGTGGATGACAGACACGTCCATTCCGAGATTCAGCAGTCCGCGTGCGGCTTCCAAACCAAGCAGTCCTCCGCCGATGACGGCTGCTTTTTTATATTGTTTTGACGCGGAGAGCATCGTGTCTGTATCTTTTATATCCCGGAATGCCGTGACGCCTTGTTTGTCTGCGCCCGGAATCGGAAGGATAAAAGGGACAGAGCCTGTCGCCAGGATGAGTTCATCGTAAGGCTGGATTCTGTCTGCATCGGTGATGACGGTTTTGTTTTCCGTGTCGACTTTGATGACTGTTTCACCGGTATACAGCTGAATGTTGTTTTCTTTGTACCAGTTCCAATCGTTTAACGTAATGTCTTGAATATCGGTATCGCCTTGCAGCACTTTTGACAGAAGGATTCGGTTATAGTTGGGATGAGGTTCGGCCCCGAATATTGTAATCTCGAATTCGTCTTTTGAAACACGCAGTATTTCTTCAATCGCTCTTACCCCGGCCATTCCATTTCCAACAAGAACTAGCTGTTTTTTTCCCATCAGATGATCCGCTCCTTATCTTTGTTTTTTTTAGCGTAGCACAGCAAAAACAAATATTTAAGATGCATGTTATGAAATGTAACAAAAAATACTAAAAAATCTAAAAATTTTATGAAAAATTATATAGGGCTGATTCGTACCGCACACATCTTAAAACCGGGCATTTTACAGTCCGGATCCAAGGCTTCACCAATTAAGTCGTTGACGTTTTGCGTGTCAGACCAATGGATGGGAACAAACAACGTGTCTTTTCGTACTTTCTCCGACCATCTGCTCCGGACCGTGATGCTGCCCCGGGGGGATTCTATTTTCACGAGAACACGGTCTTCGATATGATAGTCGGCCGCCGTTTTTGGATGGATTTCCACAAAGGATTCGAAATGTCTTGCAGCCAGGGCAGAGCTTTTTCTCGTTTGGACACCCGTTAAGTAATGAGACATCACCCTTCCTGTGATTAAATAAAGCGGATAGCCGGCGCTCGGTTTCTCTTTCGGGACGGCCGGTTCATTTGGAATCACGCTTAATTCAGCTCTGTGATCGGGATGGGCAAATGAGTGCTCAAACAATCGCCCGGTTCCGGGGTGATCCGCTTCAGGACATGGCCACTGAATGCCGCCTTCCCGCCTGAGCCTGTCATAGGTGATGCCAGAGTAATCAGCAATTCCGCCGCGGCTCGCTTCTCTCAGTTCGTTAAAGATTTCCTCCGACGACGTATAGGGAAAATAATGCCCTTTACCAAGAGCCGAGGCAATGTCACAGATGATCTGCCAATCATGTTTCGCTTCTCCGGGGCAGGTGCGGCTCGCTTCTCTTAATGTCACGCGGCCTTCTACATTTGTCATCGTGCCTTCGTCTTCCAAATAAGAGGAGGCGGGTAAAATCACATCCGCGAATGCCGCGGTCTCAGAAATAAATAAGTCAACTGCGACAAAGAATCTCAGTTTCTTGATTGCCTGCTTGACGAAATTCGCATTTGGGCCGGAAACAGCCGGATTGGAACACATGAGAAACAGTCCTTTGATGTCGCCGCTATCTATTTTTGCTATCATTTCATAGGCTGAGACGCCTTTGCGCGGCAGCTCATCCTGATGAATCCCCCACACCTTCGCAATGTGCGCCCGGTGTTCTTCAATTTCGATAGAACGGTAGCCCGGAAGCTGATCCGCTTTTTGGCCGTGTTCTCTCGCGCCTTGTCCGTTGCCTTGACCGGTAATCGCCCCGTAACCTGAGAAGGGCTTGCCGATTTTTCCCGTGATCAGCACCATATTTAAGAAAGCTTTCACTGCCGCGGTACCGTCAGTCTGCTGTTCGATCCCCCGCGCTGTAAACAGCATGCCGGATGTTTCCTTGGCAAACTTCACGGCGGCCTTTCGTATATGCTCCAAAGGAACACTTGTCTGCTCGGAGATCTCTTTCAGATCCAAAGCGTCGGTATGCCGTTTGAGCTTATCGAATCCGTTTGTGCGTGTGCGGATAAAGTCTTTGTCTGTAAGCTGTTCGTCAATGCAGATTTTGACGAGTCCGTTTGCCAGGGCTGCGTCTGTGCCGGGCTTGATTTTCAGGTGAAGATCGGCTATTTTGGTCGTCGCCGTTTCCCGGGGATCAATGGCGATAATGTAAGCCCCGTTTTCTTTCGCTTTATCAAAATACGGCATGATCGTCGGCTGGCATTCGGCGATATTGGTGCCTGCCAGGATGATGACACGTGTATGCGGGATGTCCGATAATGGATTCGTCAGGCCCCTGTCCGCGCCGAATGTCTGGCCGGCCGCCGTTGCTGCGGCAGACATACAGAGCCGCCCGTTGTAATCGATGTATTTCGTCTGTAAGCCGACCCGTGCGAACTTTCCAAGCAGATAGGCTTCTTCATTTGTAATTGAGGCGCTCCCATAGACAGCCATCGCATCATTGCCGTGTTCGGTTTGGATCAGATTGATTTGTTCCTTAATGCGATTCAGTGCTTCAGCCCAAGAGACAGGCACAAATTCACCGTTTTTTTTAAGCAGGGGGCGTGTAATGCGGGAAGAGTGCACGGCATGCTGATGGGCATTCATGCCTTTTGTACATAAACGGCCATGTGTCGTCGGATTATCAATGCCGATTGCAGTGTGTTTCTTCCGTGCCGCGAAGGTTTGTTCCGTAAGCTGCATTTTGCATTGCATGCTGCAGAACGGGCATTGCGTCTCATATGTTTTTTCCGATTGGACATCTTGCAGTTTGTCACGGAAATAACGGAGCATCGGTTCAGTCAAAAAGCTTCATCCTTTCGTATGGCGTTTTCCCGGCAGACAGGTTTTGCAGCAGGGATATGTCTGAACGGAGATTTTTCAGAAGCTGTGTCCGCATATCTTCTTCAAAAAGCATTTCTCTGATATGGACGAGGCCGAGTCTGTCAACCCATTGATAAATCGCTTCGTTGTAGTGAGCTGTTTCGCGATAATATTGAATAAGGCCTTTCATCATAGCGGCGGTACTGTCTTCGTTATCCGTCACACAAAAAAGGCTGCCGGCGCGGGCTTGTTTTCCGCGGACGCCCCCGATATAAATCTCCCAGCCAGTTTGTGTCTGAAGCGCGCCGATATCCTGAATGTAAGCATCGGTGCAATTGTTTTCACATGACAAGCTGACGGATACATAAGCGGGTACGGCAAGCGTGTCGGTATCTCGTTCAATCCTGCTTGCCAGCTCTTGAAAGGAGCGATGCTGTCCGCACGTACATGCTTTGATTTGCATCGTCCAGCGGTGCCGGGGGGAGAAAACCGGCATGTTCAGTGCTTTTCTGATGCTTGCAAGGTCATTTGGCCTTATTCCGGAAAGCCTCAGCCGGTGACTGTCAGTCATCGAAACCTCGGGGATGCCGTATGCTTCGATGACGTCTGCGATGTTTTTGAGCTCTGCCGCACTTGTCAGTCCGCCGTACATTTGCGGAATCAGGGTGCATGTCTCTTCTGCCGATATTTCATTGAACTGCATAAAATCAGGCCGCGTCCTTTCCAAGTAATAGTGAAGCGCCGGAATACAAATGCGGCAGCCGTTTTCTGTTTTCCAGCCGCTCTCTCTCATTACCTCGGCGGCATCAGTGAACGGACGGCGCCGAATTTCGGCGATGACTTCTTCTTCCGTCAAATCGGTGCAGCCGCAAAACGAAGGCTGGCGGGAGGGTTTTGTGTAATCATCGCTCGCCATATACTTCAGCAAGTCTTCAACGAGCGGCCTGCATCCTCCGCAAGATCCGGACGCTTTTGTCATGTGCTTCACTTCCTCCGCGGTTTTTAAGCCATATTTGTTCACCGCTTCTTCAATGGAGCCCTTGGTCACTGAGCTGCATTGGCAAATGGTTTCATGGGGAGGCATGGATTCAAAGGATATACCGCCCTGATCCGGTTCCATGAGCTGTTTTTTCACGATGGAAATATCTCTTTGCTTCACAAGACTGTCGAGAAGCCGCTGTTTACCGCGCGTGTCCCCGAATAAAATAAAGCCGGCCGGTTTATCGTCCTCAAAGAGCGCTTTTTTGTAGATGCCTGCATGCTCATCATGGAACAATATGCCGGCTGTGTGCTCATCCTCGTGCACCTTTCCTGCCGACCATACATCAATACCGGCTATTTTTAAGGCTGCAGATTGTGCAAAGCCTTGAAACCCTTCGCACGGGACGCCGCATAGATGCTGCGCGAGCACTTTTCCCTGTTCATAAAGCGGCGCCGCCAATCCGTATACAATCCCGTCATGCTCCGCGCATTCACCGACGGCATACACATTCGGTTTGTTCGTCTGCATGAATTGATTGACGATAATTCCTCTGTTCACTGAAAGTCCGGCAGATGGAGCCAATCGGATATTGGGCCTCACACCGGCGGCCATGACAATCAGGTCTGCTTCTATGGAAGAACCGTCTTTGAAACGAATGCCTTCCGCCCGTGAGTTCCCTGTAATGGATGCCGTGCCTTTCTCTAAAAGAAAGACTAAGCCTTTTCGTTCCAGCTCTTTCTGCAGCAGGCGGGATGCCGTTGGATCAAGCTGTTTTTGCATAATGGCGGAAGAGTGGTGAATGACGCTGACGTCCATGCCGAGCTGCCGTAAGCCGACGGCCGCTTCAAGACCTAATAAACCGGCGCCGATGACCGCCGCCTTTTGATACCGGCCGGCCGCATTGATAAGGGATTGGCAGTCTTCTATTGTCCGAAAGCCGTACACACCTTCTTTATCTGCTCCGGGTATGGGGAGAATATAAGGAGAGGAGCCCGTTGCAAGGATGATTTGATCGTAAGTCATGCTGCGCTTCCGATCCGTTGTGACAACCTGCCGTTCTGTATCAATGTGTACAACCGTTTCTCCTGTGTAAAGCGTAATTCCGTTTTTTTCGTACCATTCGCGGCTGTTCAGCGTAATGTCATCAAGCGAAACCTCACCTTGTAAAACGGAGGATAAGAGAATGCGATTGTAATTGGGATGAGGTTCGCTTCCGAAAATGACAATCTCAAACATGTCACGGTTCATCTTTAAAATGTGTTCAATACAGCGGATTCCGGCCATTCCGTTCCCTGCTGCAATTAATCGTTGTTTCTTCATTCGCCAAACCTCCTTTGCAGCTGCCTGTAAGATTGCTTCTCTATGAGAAATTATGGCACATTGCCTGATTAACGCATTAAATGTGTCGCATTATCTTACACATGTCTTTTCCGGTGAATGCCGGTCATATATTCTTGATTCAGCAATTTGAAATGATAGAAGACCGGAAAGGAGAATGTTATGAAGCTGTCGGAATTAAAAACAAGCGGTCATCCGCTCACTCTGCTCTGTTCCTTCTTATATTTTGATGTGAGTTTTATGATTTGGGTAATGCTGGGGGCGCTCGGCGTTTATATTTCTCAGGATTTCGGGTTATCTTCTTTTGAAAAAGGGTTTGTCGTGGCTCTGCCGATCTTATCAGGATCTGTGTTTCGGATCATTTTAGGTGTGTTAACGGACAGGATCGGGCCGAAGAAAACAGCCGTGATCGGGATGCTGATCACGATGATCCCGCTGCTTTGGGGGGCATTCGGCGGCCGTTCTTTGACTGAGCTGTATGCGATCGGCATTCTGCTGGGCGTAGCGGGCGCAAGTTTTGCTGTTGCGCTTCCGATGGCGAGCCGGTGGTATCCGCCTCACTTGCAGGGGCTTGCGATGGGGATAGCAGGTGCCGGCAACAGCGGCACTTTGTTTGCGACATTGTTCGGCCCCCGCCTTGCGGAACAGTTTGGGTGGCACAGTGTAATGGGAATTGCGCTTCTTCCGTTGATGATCGTTTTTATACTGTTTATCGTCATGGCGAAGGACTCTCCTGCACAGCCCGCACCGCAGCCGCTTAAAAACTACCTTCACGTGTTCAGGCAGAAGGAAACATGGTGTTTCTGTCTTCTGTACGGCGTCACTTTCGGAGGTTTTGTGGGATTATCAAGTTTTTTGGCGATTTTTTTCGTTGATCAATATCAATTGTCAAAAATCCATGCCGGTGATTTCGTCACAATATGTGTCGCAGCGGGCAGTTTTTTTCGCCCTGCAGGAGGCTGGATTTCAGATCGGGCGGGAGGTGCGAAAGTTCTGGCTGTACTGTTTGTCATCGCGGCTCTGTGTATGGCGGGAGTCAGCAGCCTGCCTCCGCTTTCAACGGTGATCGTTCTGCTGTTTATCGGAATGATGGCGCTCGGTATGGGCAACGGAGCGGTATTTCAGCTTGTCCCTCAGCACTTTGCAAAAGAAATCGGAATGGTGACGGGAATCGTCGGAGCAGCCGGCGGCATAGGGGGTTTTTTCCTTCCGAATATTTTAGGATCATTGAAGCAGATGACGGGAACGTATGCGATCGGTTTTATCTCTTTCTCATGTATCGCATTGCTCGCATTTGTGCTTGTTCTGGCCGCAGGCTATTTTTGGAGAAAAAGCTATGGCACTGAAAACAGTCCTGCGGATGTTTAAGTTTGGGCGGAAGACACGTATGACAGCGTGTCTTTTTTATGATTGATTATTTTTCACTTGATTTTAAACGGAGAATACATCAGAATAAATAGTAACGATTACGATTTATAATAATGTACATCATGGTGATAATAAGGCAGGTGCGGGGTGTAAATCGTAATCATTCTATTTTGTCAGGAGGCTATTTTATGAAAAAAATTCCGGTTACAGTATTGAGCGGCTATCTTGGTGCCGGAAAGACGACCGTTTTGAATCATATTTTACAAAACCGCAACGGTTTAAAAATTGCCGTCATCGTCAATGACATGAGCGAAGTAAATATAGACGCGGGCTTGGTGAAGCAGGGAGGCTGCTTGTCAAGGACGGATGAGAAACTCGTAGAATTATCCAACGGCTGTATCTGCTGCACGCTGCGTGAAGATTTATTAGTCGAAGTTGAGAAACTCGCGAAAGACGGCAGATTTGATTATATAGTGATTGAATCAACCGGGATCAGCGAACCGATTCCCGTTGCCCAGACATTTTCTTATATAGATGAAGAAATGGGCATTGATCTGACAACATTCTGCAGGCTGGACACAATGGTGACCGTGGTGGATGCAAACCGCTTCTGGCATGATTTCCAGTCCGGTGACAGCCTTCTTGACCGGAAGGAAGCGGCGGGAGAAGAGGATGAACGGGTGATTGCCGATTTATTAATTGACCAAATCGAGTTTTGTGATGTGCTCATTTTAAATAAATGCGACATGGTCGGCGAAAAAGAGCTTGAACAGCTGGAAACGGTTCTTCGCGCATTACAGCCCCGTGCCAGACTGATCCGGTCCGTCCGCGGAGAAGTGCCCGCCGAATACATATTGAATACCGGTTTATTTGAGTTTGAGGAAGCGAGTTCATCAGCAGGATGGATAAAGGAGCTGACGGCAGGTCATGAAGCGCACACTCCGGAAACGGAAGAGTACGGTATCACTTCGTTTGTGTACTCGCGGCGTTTGCCGTTTCATACCGTTCGTTTTGACAGCTGGCTGCATCAATCAATGCCTGACAACATTGTGCGCGCAAAAGGAATTGCTTGGTGCGCAACCCGCAACAGTCTTGCGCTGCTGATGTCTCAGGCGGGTCCGGCGGTTTCGATTGAGCCTGTTTCTTATTGGGTGGCGGCAATGCCGAAACTTGAGCAGGAGCAAATCAAACAGCAGGAACCGGAGATTCTGGAAGATTGGGACGACCAATTCGGAGACCG
This sequence comes from Bacillus sp. JNUCC-21, assembly GCF_041222765.1. Taxonomy (NCBI): domain Bacteria; kingdom Bacillati; phylum Bacillota; class Bacilli; order Caryophanales; family Bacillaceae; genus Bacillus; species Bacillus sp. JNUCC-21. Next base: position 327,449 of record NZ_CP166019.1, read on the forward strand.
TCATACGAACCTGGTGTTTATCGGAACAGATTTAGATGAAGCAGCCATTACAAAGGAATTGGATCAGTGCCTGCTCACGCCGTCTGAGTTCGATTCTGATTGGTCGCAGCTTGAAGATCCTTTTCAATGGGATATTCAGCGGGCCGAATAACATACCGGCCAAGTTTAGAAGCAGGTGAAAAGGGAAGGAGTGATGAAAAAGGAGCTGACCAAGTGTGAAAGCACTGACATACCAAGGAAAAGAACATATGGAAGTGAAAGAAGTCCCGGCACCCGCCATTCAAGATGAGAGAGATGTCATCGTTCGAATCACCGCAACCGGGATATGCGGTTCAGACCTTCATTTATATAAAAACGGAATACCCGCCGATCCGGGTTATATCGTCGGGCATGAGCCGATGGGAATCGTTGAAGAAACGGGCAGTCAAGTCAAAAAGCTGAAAAAAGGCGACCGGGTCGTGATTCCTTTTAACATCGGCTGCGGAGAATGTCATTATTGCAAGCACCAGATGGAAAGCCAGTGTGATGAATCTAATCCAAATCCTCATACAGATGCCGGCGGCTTATTCGGTTTTTCGGAGTTTAACGGTAATTATCCCGGCGGGCAGGCTGAATATTTACGTGTTCCTTATGCTGATTTCTCTTCTTTTCTGGTTCCGGCAGACAGTGAGCTTGAAGATGAGCAGGTGCTGCTTCTGTCAGATGTCATGCCGACCGCCTTTTGGAGCGTCCAGCACAGCGGAGTGAAAAAAGGAGATACAGTCGTTATTCTGGGATCAGGTCCGATCGGTTTAATGGCGCAAAAATTCGCGTGTAAAAAAGGAGCAAAGCGGGTTATCGCAGTCGATCAAGTCCCGCATCGCCTTGAACATGCGAGACGCATAAACGGAGCAGAGACCTTCAATTTTTCAGAACATGATGAGATCGGGAAACTGCTGCATGAACAAACGTCAGGGGGCGCGGATGTAGTGATTGATTGTGTCGGAATGGACGGCACGCCGCTTTCAAAAGAAAAAACAGAGCAAAAACCGAATCAGTTCGGAACGATCAGTCCGATTCTTACAGCATCAGAAGCCGTTAAGAAGTTCGGAACCGTGCAGCTCACGGGCGCATACATTTCTGAAGCGGACGGCTTTCCGCTCGGTGATTTTTTCACACGCAACGTTTCTTTGAAAATGGGCCAGGCACCCGTTATTCATCTGATGCCGATGCTGTATCAAATGATCGAACAAAATGAAATTGATCCGACGGATATCATTACACACAAAATGAGTCTTGCGGAAGCTCCTGCTGCATATGATATATTTGACAAAAAAGAAGATGGCAACATTAAAGTGATTTTAAAGCCATAGCGAGGAGAAACACGATGAATATTTACAGACCGGCGGGATTTTGGATCAGATTGGGAGCCGTGGTACTCGACTATTTAATTACTTCAGTGCCTTTGGCGATTATTTTTATGCTGGCAACAGGAAAAGATCCGAATGAGAGCACAATGATCAGCATCATTTTGACTCTTTATGCTATTTTGCTCCCTGTATACTGGAACGGTTATGTTATCGGCAAAAAGATCTGCGGTATCCGCATCGTCAAAAAAGACGGCACTCAGGTAGGCTTTCTCACTATGATTTTGAGAGTGCTTGTGGGCGGCCTGATATATGGCGTGACGTTTGGAATCGGCGTGATCGTGAGCGCATTCATGGTCGGAATGAGAGAAGACAGACGGTCAATCCACGATTTTGTAGCGGGAACGTATGTCACATACGCGCTGCCGGACGAATCGATTGAAAAGAGCGAATAATTTCGCTCTTTTTTTTGCATAAAAAATGGATGAGGGAGCAACATATAACAAACGTTAAAGGAGGAAAGAGTCATGAAAAAAGCTGCATTGTCTTTAGCTGCGTTTTTCATTACAGCAATGGTTTTCACAATGCCGGCACACGCCGCCGGAACAAAAATGCCTTCAACAATGTCACTCACGGAACAGCAGAAAAAAGAAATTGAATCACTTGAAAAAGAAGTGCTCGAAAAACGAAAACATGTTATATCCAAATATGTTGAGTACGGGGTCCTGCCGAAAGAAAAAGCAGAACATATTAAACAGCATATGGACAGGCGCTTTAACATGATGAAACAAAATGGGTTTGTCCCGAAGCCTCCGCCTCATAAATTGGAAAAGCGGCATCATCATTCTTAAGCATCCGGCAAGCCGGATGCTTTTTTGTTTTTATCGGGATTGCTCTGAAACGCGTTTCATAACGTATGATATCAATATCATACGCATCAGGAGGATGAAACACATGATACATAAAAAACAGGGCCTGTTCCCTGATACATTTCTATGGGGGTCAGCCTCGGCTGCCTATCAGGTTGAAGGAGCCTGGAATAAAGACGGTAAAGGACCTTCAGTATGGGACTTATTCACGAAAATACCGGGTAAAACGTTTAAAGGCTCAAATGGCGATACAGCAGTCGGCCATTATGAGCGTTATAAAGAAGATATCGCCTTGATGGCAGAAATGGGTTTGAAAGCTTACCGCTTTTCTGTCAGCTGGCCGAGAATTTTTCCGAATGGCAGAGGGGAAATCAACGAATCAGGGATCGCATTTTACGAAGACCTGATCGATGAATTGATTTCTAACGATATTGAGCCGGTGCTGACTCTTTATCATTGGGACTTGCCTCAGGCGCTGATGGATGAATACGGCGGCTTTGAATCAAGAAAAATTATTGATGATTTTAATGATTACTGCATTGCGTTATACAAAAGATTTGCCGGCAAGGTGAAATACTGGGTCACGTTAAACGAGCAGAATTATAATTTTCATAACGGGTTTATTACAGCTGCACATCCGCCCGGCGTAAAGGACAGAAAACGATTTTATGAAGCGAATCATATCGCATTTTTAGCTAATGCCAAAGCGATTGAATCCTTCAGACAATATGTTCCTGACGGTTTGATCGGCCCGAGCTTCGCTTATTCACCGGCTTATCCGCTTACAAGTCATCCTGAAGACATAACTGCATTTGAAAACGCAGAGGAATTTATGAATCATTGGTGGCTTGATATGTATTGCCGGGGGACTTATCCGCAAATTCCTTTCAATTATTTAAAGGAAAAGGGCTGGGCGCCCGCCATTGAAGCCGGGGATATGGAATTGCTTGCAAAAGGCAAGCCGGATTTTATCGGTGTTAATTATTATCAGACGATTACGTACGAAAGAAATCCTCTTGACGGTGTATCGGAGGGGAAAATGAACACGACTGGTCAGAAAGGGACAAACCAGGATACCGGTATACCGGGGCTGTTTAAAACGAAAAAGAATCCTAACCTCGTGACGAGTAATTGGGATTGGACGATTGACCCGATAGGTCTGCGCATCGGCCTCCGACGTATAACGAGCCGCTATGAGCTGCCGGTTTTTATAACAGAAAACGGGCTGGGGGAATTCGATAAAATAGAAGAAGACGGCTCAATTCAGGATGACTACAGAATTGACTATTTACGCTCCCATCTTGAACAGTGCAGAGAGGCCATTAGTGACGGAGTTCATCTCATCGGCTACTGCAGCTGGTCATTCACGGATCTGTTAAGCTGGCTGAACGGCTATCAAAAACGCTACGGTTTTGTCTATATCAATCGAGATGAAGAAGATGAAAAGGATTTGAAACGGATCAGGAAAAAAAGTTTTTATTGGTACCAGAATGTAATTGAAACAAACGGTAAAAGTTTATAAAAGTTCCCTGAGAGAAATAAGATTCTCTCAGGGATTTCTTTTACATTGCGGCTGCATCAATAATATACGTATCCGCATGAAGATCGGATATTTCGGCAGGCACTGAATAACAGGTAAGGCTGTATCGGCCTTTCGGAATATTAAAAGAAAGCCGCTTTGACATCACGCTTTCAATCTCAATTCCATCTTTTACAGCCTCAAAGGGAACAGTCGCTTTTTTCTCATAGGATGGTACCGGTTCACTTGTGTTAAGCCTGAGGACGATAAATGCCCTCGTATTTCTCCTTGCCTCAAATGAAACAGCTCCGTCAGCTTCCGCATATCCTTTTTCAATGGCTTCATCGGTCCAATCGATAACAGGCGGTTCTGAATCTTTTTGGAAGATTGTAAATTGATGATAAGAAATGGCCAGTTCTTGCGGTTTCCATGATTTAATCAATGCGCTGTTCCTCCTGTTTTTTACTTAATTTTAAATAATACTCTTGTTCCGTCGGGATCATTGGTAAGCTGGTGTCCGACCCATGAGCCGGCTCCGCGGTTGTCTGCCGGAGAAATATATTCTACGGAGGCGTTGTTTCCGCCCTGTTTACAAACCGCCATCGGCCATTCATCCCTATCGTATCCCGTTTTGACGGGCACATGTTTAAGAGATTGCTCACGCCGCTTATGTACTCCGTCTCTGTCAATGGTGCATATGCTGGAATGTCCTTCTTTTATCGCGTCCTTAATATGCTTTGCTGTTTCCGGATATCGATCGGACGGAAATAAGATTACTTTGTCGTAATCACTCTTCTGAACGGTCTGCTCGTTATCTGAGAAAAGATCACCCTTGATCAGGGCCGCGACTGCTCCGGCAATGATGATAAGAACAAGCAGCAGTGCTTTTAATGTTTTCAAGAGTATCAATCACCTCCAGTTTTAATTGCTGTAAAGCTGGTCCAAGAATAAAGCAGAATCGGGTTGCTGTAAAGCTGTTAAAATATATTTCTCAGCCGCAATTCAGCTGAATATCTGTAAAACCATCCGCACAAATCAATTTTATTCATTAAAAATCCGATCAGAAAGTGTTTTTTGCCGTTTCCCTATTCAGAAATGAATGGTTGCGGGTATATCGTCAATTGACTTATTATAGCGATAAGCTCACCGGCAGGATATCTTCGTCTGCGAGTGTCCGACCCGAAAACCTTGGCCTGCGTGACCGTGCGCAACAAGACGATAAAAAGACGGCCATCTGATAAGAAGGCCGTCAGCAAATCATTCCAGATTCGCATGCTTTGTAAACATGTCTGCTGAATTCAATTCTTTTTTCTCCATGATTTTTAGAATAACCGCATCGTAAAACAGCAGAAGAGTTTGTTCGAATAAAGAACCCATCGGCTGAATCGTCTTTCTGTCTCCGCCGGTCTCTTCCTTAGGAGAGCCGGGAATCGTTATTGTAAGATCCGCAAGTTTGCCGAGACTTGAGTCGGGGTTAATCGTTAATGCAGTGATGATGCTGTTAAGGCTTTTGGCTTTTTCAGCCGTATGAAGCAGACTTTTTGTTTCGCCTGAGCCTGAGCCGATGATGACGAGACCGCCTTCTTGGAGGGGAGGGGTAAGCGTCTCGCCGACGATGTAAGCGTTCAGACCGATGTGCATCATCCTCATGGCGAACGCTTTAGCCATAAAGCCGGAACGTCCCGCTCCGGACGTGAAGATTTGATCTGCCGATAAAATCTGATCCGCAAGCTTGTCAGCTTCACTGTCGGATATTAATGCTGCGGTGCGGGATATTTCATTTAGTATTTCATGTAAGTATTCAGTCGTTTTCATGATCCTTGTGTGATCAGCTGTTTCATTTTAGCAGCAGCATCCGCTTTATTGTCAGCTCCCGTAATGCCTCCGCCGACAATGATTAAATCTGGGTTTTGTTTGATGGCTTCAGGAAGCGTATCAAGTTTAATGCCTCCGGCAATTGCGGTTTTAGCGCTCTTGACCGCTTTTTTAATCGCCGTCAGTTCCTCGAATGAATTTTTTCCTTCTGCTTGAAGATCATAACCTGTGTGAACACAAATATAATCAACACCGAGTTGGTCAATTTCTTTTGCCCGTGTTTCAAGGTTTTTTACGTTAATCATGTCGACGAGGATTTTTTTCTGCTGTTTTTTTGCTTCGGCAACCGCCCCTTTGATCGTTGAGTCGTCTGTCGCTCCTAAAACGGTGATGATGTCGGCTCCCGCTTCTGCCGCTTTCATAATCTCGTAACCGCCTGCATCCATGATTTTAAGATCGGCAAGCACTTTCAAGTGAGGAAAGGCTGTTTTCATTTCCTGCACGGCTTTCAGTCCTTCATTAATGACAACGGGAGTGCCGATTTCTACAACATCTATATATGGTTCGACCTCTTTCACAAGTTCAATTGCTTGCGGGATATTTACTAAGTCTAATGCCAGCTGTAATTCCACTTTATATCCACTCCTCTTTTTTATGTATTTTCATTCTATAGAGTGCCCCGCATGTTGAGAAGTACGCACTTTGAAGTCTAATAGTTACTTTGAGAATACTGTCCCCGCAGGCAATGCGCTTTGTTTCAGCAAAACTGCGTGGTAGTATAAACTGATGAAAGTTGTGTGAAAAAGTAAGCATGTATGAATAGATGATGACCGTACAAAAAGTAAGAGGAAGGAGAATTGTCCGTGAGCCGAATGGATGAGAAAACGTTTAATTGCGAAAAGGAATTGACGCTTGCCGTGATAGGCGGGAAGTGGAAAATGCTGATTATGTGGCACTTGGGAAAAGAAGGGACGAAGCGGTTTAATGAGCTGAAAGCTTTAATTCCGGATATTACGCACAAAATTCTTGTGAATCAGCTCAGGGAGCTGGAGCAGGATCTGATCGTTCACAGGGAAGTTTACCCTGTCGTCCCTCCGAAAGTGGAGTATTCTTTAACGGCGCAAGGAGAAAGCCTTATGCCGATTCTGGACGCCATGTATAAGTGGGGAAAAGATTATATGGAATTAATCAACATTGATAAAACTGCAATAAAGGAATCTTTTTGAAGTGCTCTATGTAAAATAGAGTGCTTTTTTTGCGGTTTAATGAAATCATATTGCGAACATTCGGACCGTCTGTTTCGGTTCTTGCGCTGTTTTTTCCGGGTCAGCTTACGTACGTAAATTTTTTTCATTCTGCCATAACTGGATATTCGACAGATTTTCATTATAGTTTAAAGATTTTTAATTTTACGTAAATAATATTTTTGAAAATAAATTGCGGGATGCCGCAAAATACCCTCTGGATTTGTCGGATTTTTTTTCGGTGTGCCGCATGAAACTTTTCACCCATTTTTCGGTGATAAAAACAATATTTTCATATAAAGTGAACGTAAGTAGATATATAGAAATACATGCAGAAATAGGTAAACCTTTCGTGCTTACAATCAATGGCTTTTTGTCTTGATTTCTCATAAATTTGATGCCGCATTTCGGACTGCGCGGGTGAACGGATGACGGATTTCGGCGGTGATTGAATCGGGATCGTTTTTGGAGGTAAGTGGTTCTTTTGGCTTGAGAATGAGTTAGGGACATAGAGGGAGGCTGTTTCTAAGGGAGAATTGACATCTTTATCTTAAAAAGGGGAGGCGCACACATATGGAAATAACTTTTTATCCTTTAACAAATGCTCAAAAACGTATCTGGTATACAGAAAAATTCTATCCGAACACAAGTATTTCAAATCTTGCCGGGTTCGGGAAACTCATTTCTGAAGACGGAGTACAGGCTCATTACGTTGAGAAAGCGATACAGGAATTCGTTCGGCGGTATGAGTCGATGAGAATCCGTCTGCGGCTTGATGATGAGGGGGAGCCCGTTCAATATGTGAGCGAATACCGTCCGCTCTCCATCGGGCACACAGATATCAGGCAAGCCGGCTGCTCTGCGGACGAGCTGTCAAAATGGGGGCGTGAAGAAGCTGGCAAGCCTCTGGCGTTATATGATCAGGATTTATTCCGTTTTTCCGTGCACACGATCAGTGAAAATGAGGTCTGGTTTTACGCTAATGTGCATCACATTATTTCAGACGGGATTTCCATGACGATTCTGGGCAATGCGATTACTGATATTTATTTGGAACTTTCAGGCGGAGCAAGTGAGGAACAAACGGAGATTCCTTCTTTTATCGAGCACGTGCTGACAGAGCAGGAATATGTGCAGTCGAAGCGGTTTAAGAAGGATCGGGACTTTTGGAACGGGCAGTTTGAGACCGTGCCGGAGCTTGTGTCCCTGAAACGGAGCCGGGCAGATGCGGGTCTTGATGCGAAACGGTTTTCTCAAGAAATTCCTCACGACTTATATGGCCGCATTCATTCATTCTGCGAGGAGCATAAAGTCAGCGTACTATCTCTGTTCCAGTCAGCTCTGATCACTTATCTCTACAAAGTGACCGGCCGGGATGACGTTGTCACGGGTACGTTTATGGGAAACCGGACGAATGCGAAAGAAAAGCAGATGCTCGGGATGTTCGTATCTACGGTGCCTGTGCGGACAAGCGTTGACGGAGGACAGTCGTTCTTGGAATTCGTTAAAGGCCGGATGAAGGATCTGATGAAAATTCTCCGCCACCAAAAGTATCCGTATAACCTGCTTGTCAATGATTTGCGCGCTTCGAAAAGTTCGCTGAGCAGATTGTTTACGGTGGCTCTGGAGTACCAGGTGATGCAGTGGCAGAAAAAAGAGAATCTGTCCTTCCTGACAGACCCTATTTTCAGCGGAAGCGGTACAAATGATATTTCGATTCATGTGAAGGAACGATGGGACACCGGGAAATTGACAATTGATTTTGACTATCGCAGCGACATTTTCAAGGGGGAAGAGATTGAATCTGTTTCTGAACGTTTGATCACGCTGATTGAAGATGCGATTTCATCTCCTGATCGCATAATTGATGAACTTACTCTTCTTTCTGAATCCGAGAAAGAGCGGCTGCTGAAACGGGCCTCCGGCAATCCGGTGAATTACCGCAAGGAGATGACGATACCGGGGCTGTTTGAAGAGAAAGTGAAGTCACTGTCTGACAAACCCGCGGTTGTGTATGAAGGCCGAACATTGTCCTATCGCACATTGCATGAACAGTCAGGCCGTATTGCCGGACGCCTTCTTCAAGCCGGGATATCAGCCGATTCTCCTGTCGCGGTGCTGCTTGGCCGTTCTGAGCGTGTCATTGCGGCAATATTGGGAATTTTGAAAGCGGGCGGCGCCTATGTGCCGATAGATCCTGACTTTCCGGCGGATCGGATTCAGTACATTTTAGAGGACAGCGGAGCGAAGGCTGTTCTGACGGAGGCCGGAATACAGGTGCCCGCAGCGGATGCCGAACGGATTGATTTTGACGAGGCTGTTCAGTATGAGACGGCTGCGGACGGTGTCAGCACACAATCAGACCGGCTGGCTTACATCATCTACACGTCAGGTACAACGGGGCGGCCGAAAGGCGTGATGATTGAGCACCGGCAAGTTCATCATCTGGTGCAATCACTGCAGCAGGAGATTTATCAATGCGGTGAGCAGACATTAAGAATGGCGCTTTTGGCTCCGTTTCATTTTGATGCGTCCGTCAAACAGATTTTTGCCTCGCTTCTTTTGGGACAGACGCTTTATATCGTGCCGAAAACGACTGTAACGAATGGCTCGGCACTGCTGGACTATTATCGTCAAAACCGGATTGAAGCCACTGACGGAACGCCTGCGCATCTGCAGATGATGGTTGCGGCGGGAGATGTCAGCGGAATTGAATTGCGCCACATGCTCATTGGGGGAGAGGGCCTGTCCGCCGCTGTTGCTGAACAGCTGATGGCGCTCTTTCATCAATCGGGCAGGGCGCCGCGTCTGACGAATGTCTACGGGCCGACAGAAACGTGCGTAGATGCGTCCGTGCATCAGGTGTCAGCCGATAACGGAATGAATCAACAGGCGGCGTACGTTCCGATCGGAAAACCGCTCGGCAACGCCCGTCTGTATATATTGGATAAGCACCAGCGGCTTCAGCCCGACGGCACGGCCGGTGAGCTGTATATCGCGGGTGACGGTGTAGGCCGCGGCTATTTAAATCTTCCGGATTTGACCGCAGAGAAGTTTTTGCAGGACCCGTTCAACGGAAGCGGCCGCATGTACCGCACGGGTGATATGGCGCGCTGGCTGCCGGACGGGACGATCGAATATATCGGCCGTGAAGATGATCAGGTGAAAGTCCGCGGCTACCGCATTGAGCTGGGAGAAATTGAAACGGTGCTCAGAAAAGCTCCGGGCGCGGCGCAGGCCGTCGTGCTGGCACGGCCGGATCAGCAGGGCAGCTTAGATGTCTGCGCATATATCGTTCAGGAAAAAGGAACCGAGTTTCACCCTGCCGAGTACAGGGAGTATGTGTCCAAGCACCTTCCTGATTACATGGTGCCCGCTTACTTTACAAAAACGGACGAAATTCCGCTCACGCCGAGCGGGAAGGCGGACCGCAAAAAGCTGTTTGCGCTTGATGTGCAGGCTGTCAGCTCATCTGAATATGCCGCGCCGAGAAATGAAACGGAGGAAACACTTGCCGTCATCTGGCAGGAAGTTCTCGGAATGGACAAGGCGGGCATTTATGATCATTTCTTCGAGTCAGGCGGTCATTCATTAAAGGCAATGACGCTTCTGACGAAAATTCATAAGCAAATGGGCGTTGAAATTCCGCTGCAATACTTGTTTGAGCATCCGACGATTGCGGCGCTTGCCGATTATGCGGAAAACCGAAACGAAGGACCGGCATTCAGGGCAATTGAGCCGGCTGAGAAGCAGGCGAGCTATCCGCTTTCGCTCGCTCAGCAGCGGACTTATATCGCAAGCCAATTTGAAGACGCGGGAGTCGGATATAACATGCCGGCTGCGGCCATGATTGAGGGCGCTTTAGACCGTGAAAAGCTTGAGCGTGCATTTTCTGCCTTAATCAGCAGGCATGAAGCGCTCAGAACATCGTTTCAATCAGAGGACGGCACGCCGAGACAAGTGATTGGCGAGCATGTTCCGTTTCATATTGAAATGATCGAAGCGCGCGGAAGAACGAATGAACAGGTCATGAAGGACTTTGTGCGCCGTTTTGATTTATCTGAGGCGCCGCTGTTCAGAATCGGCCTGCAAACGCTCGGTCACAATCGCCATATGCTGCTGTTTGATATGCATCACCTGATTTCTGACGGGGTGTCTATTTCCATCATGCTGAAGGAACTGGCTGACATCTACGGCGGAAATCAGCTGCCTGAATTGCGCATTCAATATAAAGATTATGCCGTATGGCAGGCGGAACGGGCGAAAGCAGGCTACAAGAAGGAGCGGGCGTACTGGAAAGAAGTCTTCAGCGGCGAACTGCCGGTGCTTCAGCTGCTCCCTGATTATCCGCGGCCGCAGGTGCAAAGCTTTGAAGGTGACCGCGTGTCCGCCAAGCTGCCGAAAATGCTGCGGGAACGGCTGCAGAAGCTTGCCGAGAAAAACGGGGCCACCCTTTACATGGTGCTGTTATCAGCATACTATACGCTGCTTTCTAAGTATTCGGGACAGGAAGACATCATCGTGGGAACACCGTCAGCGGGAAGAAATCACTCCGATACCGAGGGGCTTATCGGGATGTTTGTCAACACGCTTGCGCTGCGAAGCTCCGTGAAGCAGGATCAGACATTTGCCGGCTTGTTAGGTCATGTGCGCAAGCAGGTGCTGGATGCGTTTTCTCATCAGGATTATCCGTTTGAGTGGCTGACCGAGGAGCTGAACGTGCCCCGGGACATGAGCAGGCATCCGATATTTGACACGATGTTCAGTCTGCAAAATGCTTCGGACGGAATTGCGGAGATCGGTAATCTGACGCTGTCTCTTCATGAAACAAACTTCAATATCGCCAAATTCGACCTGACGATGCAGGCTCGGGAAACAGCGGAAGGCATTGCGCTTGATTTGGATTATTGCACGAAGCTGTTTAAGCGCTCAACTGCGGATCGCATGCTTGCGCACTATGTCCGTCTGCTGGAAAGCGCGGCAGCTCAGCCGGATGCGAAAATCAGCGAATATGATCTGCTTTCTGAACGGGAGGCTTTGAATCAATTACAGCGGTTCAACCCGGAACGCACGGTATACCCGAAAGAGCAAACGATCGTGCAGATCTTTGAAGAACAAGCCCGGAAGAACCCTGACCGGACGGCTCTACAGTTCGAAGGGGAAACCCTGTCGTATCAGCAGCTGAATGAACGCGCCAACAGGCTTGCGCGGCATATTCTTTCGGTCGGAGGCGGCGGAAAAACCGCGGCTGTTCTGTGTGAACGGTCAATGGATATGATTGTTTCCATTATGGCTGTGTTAAAAGCGGGGTCCGCCTATGTGCCGATTGATCCTGAGCATCCGGTTCAGCGGATTCAGCATTTCTTCCGCGACAGCGGGGCGAATGTGCTCCTGACTCAGCAAAGCCTCAAGCCGCTTGCGGAAAAGGCCGGTTTTCAAGGCGTCATTGTGCTTGCTGATGATGAGGCGAGTTATGAAAAGGACTCTCGCAATCCAGCATTGCCGTTTGATTCCAAAACGATTGCCAATCTCACTTATACATCAGGCACGACGGGAACGCCGAAAGGAAACATCGTCACACATGCCAACATTTTGCGGACGGTAAAAAACACGAACTATTTGACTGTTTCTGAAGAGGACACAGTGCTCGGTCTGTCAAACTACGTCTTTGACGCTTTTATGTTTGATATGTTCGGTTCGCTGTTAAACGGTGCAAAGCTTGTGATCGTCCCGAAAGATACGGTGCTGGATATGTCACGCCTGTCCCGTGTGATCAAACGGGAGAACGTCAGCATTCTGATGATTACGACGGCCCTGTTCCACCTGCTTGTTGATATGGAGCCGTCCTGTCTGACGACGCTTCGGAAAATCATGTTCGGGGGCGAAAGAGCGTCTGTAGAACATGTCAAAAAGGCGCTTGCGGCAGTCGGAAAAGGAAGACTGCTTCATATGTACGGCCCGTCGGAAAGCACGGTGTTTGCGACATACCATCCGGTGGATGTCATTGAAGAGGATACGCTCTCCGTTCCGATCGGGAAACCGGTCAGCAATACGGAAGTCTTTATCATGAACTCAGCCGGACGCATTCAGCCGGCGGGTATCGCGGGAGAGCTGTGCGTCAGCGGGGAAGGACTCGTAGAAGGCTACTACAACCGTCCTGAACTGACGGAAGAAAAATTTGTAAAGCATCCGTTTAAGGAAGGTGAACGGATGTATAAAACGGGCGACTTGGCCAGATGGCTTCCGAATGGCGATATCGAGTTTATCGGACGTATCGACCATCAGGTGAAAATCCGCGGTCAGCGGATTGAGCTTGGCGAAATTGAGCATCAGCTCCAAAGTCATGACCAGATTCAGGAATGTATTGTGCTCGCTGTAGATCAGGGTGCGGGTGACAAACTTCTTTGCGCGTATGTTGTCGGCCTCAGGGAAATCTCTTCCCGGGAGCTGAGGGAGCATACGGCGAAGGATCTTCCGGCTTATATGATTCCGTCCGTCTTTATTCAATTGGATGAACTGCCTCTTACAGGGAACGGAAAAATCGACAGGCGGGCGCTGCCGATGCCGGATGTGACCGCAGCGAATGCCGTGTCATATACGGCGCCGCGCAATGAAACAGAACAAAAACTGGCGGATATTTGGGCTGAGGTGCTGCAAATGGAGCGGGTCGGCGTCCATGACCAGTTCTTTGAGATCGGAGGCCACTCGTTAGCGGGGATGAAACTGCTGGCCCTTATCCAGAAGACATTCGGCGTGCAGCTTACCTTAAAGGATCTGTTCACTTCTCCGACGGCTGCGGGGCTGGCGAAGCTGATTGAAGGGGCTGAGCGGAAAACGGCAGAGAGCATCGCACCGGCGGCCGAGCGGGAAACGTATCCGGTTTCTTCACCGCAGAAGCGGATGTTCGTGCTTCAGCAGCTGGAAGGCGCTGAAACAAGCTATAACATGCCGTCTGTGCTCCGCTTAAAAGGAAAGCTTGATGCAGAAAAGCTGAAATCCGTCATGAAACAGCTGACAGAACGCCATGAAGCCTTCAGAACGACATTTGACATAAAGGATGGGGAAACGGTTCAGCGCATATGGACGGAAGCTGATATCGACATGGAATATTATGAAGCCTCTGAAGAAGATGCTGAACGGATTATTCAGAGCTTTATCCGGCCGTTCCGCCTGGATCAGCTTCCTCTCGTCAGAACGGGACTGGTCAAGCTGGCTGAACATGACCACCTGCTGCTGTTTGACATGCACCATATCATTTCGGACGGCGCTTCAGTCGGCGTGCTGATAGATGAACTGTCCCGCTTGTATGGCGGCGAAACGCTTGAGCCGCTGCGGATTCATTATAAAGACTATGCGGTATGGCAGCAGAAATTTATTCAATCAGAGCAGTACCGCAAGCAGGAGGAGCATTGGCTTCGGGAGCTTGACGGCGAGCTTCCGGTATTGACGCTGCCGGCTGATTACAGCCGTCCGGCCGTGCAAACCTTTGAAGGAGACAAGCTGGTCTTTTCTCTGACTGAGGAACAGACGTCGGCTCTTCGCAGTCTTGCGAAACAAACGGATTCTACCATGTACATGGTGCTGCTGGCGTCATACAGCGCCTTTCTCTCAAAACTGAGCGGACAGCATGACATCATTGTCGGCTCGCCGGTTGCGGGACGGTCACATGCGGATCTCGCAAACGTCATCGGTGTTTTTGTGAATACACTCGCGCTTCGTACGTATCCGGAAGCGGACAAAACGTTCACAGACTATCTTAAAGAAGTAAAACAAACCGCTTTACATGCATTTGACGCGCAGGATTATCCGCTTGAAAACCTTCTGCAAAAGGTTGAGGTGCAGCGTGATACGAGCAGAAATCCGCTGTTTGATGCGGTATTCTCAATGCAAAATGCAAATGCGGAAGATCTGGTCATGGAAGGAATTGAGCTGAAGCACCATCCGTTTGACAGAAAAACAGCCAAGTTTGACCTGACAATGACGGCTGAGGACACAGACGAAGGTTTAACGTTTGTGCTTGAATATAACACCGCGCTGTTTAAACCGGAAACGGCAGAGACATGGAAGCATTACTGGCTTCAACTGTTAGAAGCCGCAGCGGAAAATCCGGCTGCGAAGCTTTCTGAGCTTTCATTGGTGAATAAAACAGAAAAACAAGCTCTCCTCAACGCATGGAAGGGAAAAACACTTTCTGTGCCGCGGGACAAAACGGTTCACCGTCTCTTTGAAGATACGGCCGCCCGCTACGCGAACCGGCCGGCCGCGGCATACAACGGCGCGAAATGGACGTACGGCGAGCTGAACGCAAGGGCGAACCGGATCGCGCGCATTCTCATGGACTGCGGCGTCACGGCTGACGAACGTGTCGGCATTTTGACGAAACCGTCCTTGGAAATGGCCGCGGGCGTACTCGGCGTCCTGAAAGCGGGCACGGCATTTGTGCCGATTGATCCCGACTACCCGGAAGAGCGCATCAGCTACATTCTGCAGGACAGCGGCGCCAAGCTTCTTCTCACACAGGAAGCGCTCGACGTGCCGGAAAGCTACAACGGAGAAACGATTCTGCTTGACGGCAGCCGCTCCATTCTGAGCCTGCCGCTTGATGAAAACGATGAAGCGAACCCGCAGACGGAAACAACGGCGGATCATCTCGCTTATATGATTTACACGTCAGGAACGACCGGACAGCCGAAGGGTGTCATGGTCGAACACCATGCGCTGGTGAACCTGTGTTTCTGGCATCACGACGCATTCGCCATGACGGCGGATGATAAAAGCGCCAAATACGCGGGCTTCGGTTTTGACGCCTCTATCTGGGAAATGTTCCCGACATGGACCATCGGCGCGGAGCTTCACGTCATTGACGAAGCGATCCGGCTGGATATCACCCGCTTAAATCACTATTTCGAAGAGCACGGCGTGACCATCACTTTCCTGCCGACGCAGCTGGCCGAACAATTTATGGAGCTGGAAAATACCTCTCTCCGCATGCTTCTCGTCGGCGGCGACAAGCTGAAGCGGGCGGTGAAACAGCCGTACACGATCGTCAACAACTACGGCCCGACGGAAAACACCGTCGTCGCGACAAGCGGCGTCATCAATCCGGAGGAAGGATCGCTTTCGATCGGACGGGCGATTGCCAATACGAGAGTTTATATTCTCGGCGACGGCGATCAGGTGCAGCCGGAAGGCATTGCCGGTGAATTGTGCGTGGCCGGCCGCGGTCTGGCGCGCGGATACCTGAACCGTGAAGAAGAAACGGCGAAGCGGTTTACCGCAGATCCGTTCGTGCCCGGCGAGCGCATGTACCGGACCGGCGACCTCGTCAAATGGAACGCGCAGTGCGGCATCGAATACATCGGCCGTATTGACCAGCAGGTCAAAGTGCGGGGCTACCGGATCGAGCTTTCAGAAATCGAAGTCCGCCTCGCCCAGCTTGCGGACGTTCATGACGCAGCGGTGACGGCCGTGGAAGACAAAGCGGGCAATACCGCGCTTTGCGCCTATGTCGCGCCTCAGCAGGACGATATTGAAGCGCTCAAATCCGCGCTGAAAGACACGCTGCCTGACTACATGGTGCCGGCGTTCTGGGTGGAGATGGACGAGCTTCCGGTCACCGCAAACGGAAAGATTGACAAAAAAGCCCTGCCGGCGCCTGACATTGAAGCGGGAAGCGCCGTATATAAAGCGCCGGAAACGGAGATGGAGACGCTGCTTTCCGACATTTGGCAGGAAGTGCTCGGTCTTGATCAGATCGGCGTAAGCGACAATTTCTTCACGCTCGGCGGCGACTCGATCAAAGGCATCCAAATGGCGAGCCGTCTGAACCAGCACGGCTACAAATTGGAGATGAAAGATCTCTTCCAGCATCCGACCATCGAAGAGCTCGTCTCGTATGTGGAGCGGACGGAAGGCAAGCAGGCCGACCAGGGACCGGTCGAAGGCGAAGCGGCCTTAACGCCGATCCAGCGCTGGTTCTTTGAACGAAACTTTACCGACAAACACCACTGGAACCAATCCGTCATGCTTCACGCGAAAGACGGCTTTGATCCGGAGATAACAGAAAAAACATTACATGTCCTGACGGTGCACCATGATGCGCTCCGGATGATTTATCGTGAAAAAAAACCGTATTACAGAGGGCTTGAGGATGCGTCTGTTGAACTGAACGTCTTTGAGCTGAACGGACCTGCTGAAGACCATGAGGACCGTATCGAAAGGGAAGCAGACCGTCTTCAAAGCAGTATTTCACTGGAAACAGGACATCTCTTGAAGGCCGGGCTCTTCCGGGCTGAAGATGGAGACCACCTTCTTCTCGCAATCCATCACTTAGTCGTGGATGGTGTATCTTGGCGGATTTTACTGGAGGACTTCACGTCCGTTTATACGCAGCTGAAGCAAGGCAATGAACCGGCGCTGCCGCCGAAAACACATTCATTCGCCGAATTTGCCGAGAGAATCAAAGAATACGCAAATACGAAGGCGTTTCTGAAAGAAGCGGATTACTGGAGAGAGCTTGAGGAAAAAGAGGTATGCACTCAGCTTCCGAAAGACAGGCAGTCTGGTGATCAGCGCATGAGACATACGAGAACGGTCAGCTTCTCTCTGACGCCTGAACAAACTGAACAGCTGACGACAAACGTACATGAAGCCTATCACACCGAAATGAACGACATCCTGCTCACGGCGCTCGGACTGGCGCTGAAAGAGTGGACGGGTGAAGACACGATCGGCGTTCATTTGGAAGGCCACGGGCGCGAAGACATTCTTGACGGCCTGAATATCACCCGGACGGTCGGATGGTTTACGAGCATGTATCCGATGATCCTTGAGATGAAGCACGCCGACGATCTTTCATATCAGCTGAAACAAATGAAAGAAGACATCAGACACATCCCGAACAAAGGAGTCGGCTACGGCATTCTGCGTTATGTAACGGCGCCTGAGCATAAAGAGAATCTTTCATTTGAGATTGATCCGGATATCAGCTTTAACTACTTAGGCCAGTTTAATGAGATGTCGGATTCCGGCTTATTTACAAGATCCGGGATGCCGTCAGGACAATCGCTGAGCCCTGACACAGAGAAGCCGAATGCGCTTGATATTGTCGGATTTATAGAAAATGGGCAGATGACGATGACGTTTTCCTATCATTCTCTCGAATTTCATGAAAAAACCATTCAATCGTTCAGTGACAGTTTTAAAGGGCACCTCTTGAAAATCATAGATCACTGCCTGGCCCAAGACGGACCTGAGCTTACGCCTAGCGATCTTGGCGATGATGATCTGACGCTTGATGAACTTGATAAATTAATGGAAATTCTCTAACAGAAAAGACAGAGGTGACATATGAGCAAAAAATCGATTCAAAAGGTGTATGCACTCACACCGATGCAGGAGGGAATGCTGTATCATGCGCTGCTTGATCCGCATTCTTCCTCCTACTTCACACAATTAGAGCTTAGGATTCACGGAAGCTTTCAGCTGGAGCTTTTTGAAAAAAGCGTCAATGAGCTGATCCGGACATATGACATTTTGCGTACGGTATTCGTGCACCAGCAGCTTCAAAAACCGCGCCAAGTCGTATTGGCGGAGCGGAAGACGAAGGTGCACTATGAAGATATCAGTCAATTAGATGAATCGCGCCAAACCGAATATATTGAACGCTATAAACGCGGCGTGCAGCAGCAGGGCTTTCATCTGGCGAAAGATATTCTCTTTAAAGCGGCGGTGTTCAGACTCAGTGAGAAGGAGCTGTATCTCGTCTGGAGCAATCATCATATCGTCATGGACGGCTGGAGTATGGGCGTTTTGATGAAAAGCCTGTTCCAAAACTATGAAGCGCTTCGTGCCGGCCGGCCTGCCGGGGGAAGCCAAGGCAAACCTTACTCTGACTATATCAAATGGCTCGGAGGCCGGGATTATGAGGAGGCGGAACAATATTGGAGCAGCCGACTGGCGGATTTCGAACAGCCGAGCCTGCTCCCGGGCCGTCTGGCATCAGAAAAGAAAGACTACCAAAATGAAGAATATTCTTTTGTCTGGGATGAAGAGCTGGTCGCGCAGATTCAGCAGACCGCCAACCGGCATCAAGTCACGGGGCCTAACCTGTTTCAGGCCGTTTGGGGTGCGGTGCTCAGCAAATACAACTATACAGACGATGTGGTGTTCGGCACCGTCGTATCAGGCCGTCCTTCAGAAATCAACGGCATAGAAACGATGGCGGGGCTGTTCATCAATACAATTCCCGTCAGAATCAAGATTGACAAAGATGCAGCCTTTTCGGACGTGATGGCGGCAGTTCAGAAAAACGCCGTGGAAGCCGAGCGCTATGATTATGTGCCGCTCTATGACATTCAAAAGCGCTCCGCCCTGGACGGCAGCCTCTTAAATCATTTGGTCGCGTTTGAAAACTATCCGCTGGACAAAGAGCTGGAAAACGGGGGCATGGAGGAAAGACTCGGCTTTTCCATTAAAGTTGAACATGCTTTTGAGCAGACGAGCTTTGATTTCAATCTCATCGTGTATCCGGGAAAAACGTGGACTGTCAAAATCAAATACAACGGAGCGGCTTTCGCTCATGATGCCATCGAACGAACGGCGCACCATCTGACCCGCATGATGAAAGCCGCGGTCGGAACGCCTGACGCGCCCGTGCGGGAACTCGGCCTTGTTTCAGGCGAAGAAGAGCGGCAGATTGTTGAGATATTCAATGATACGAAAACGGCGCTTCCGGAAGAGGAGGCCGTTCACCGTTTGTTTGAAGCACAGGCAAACCGGACGCCTGCAAGCATCGCGATAAAAGAAGCGGGACGCGAATGGACCTACCGTGAAGTGAACGAAGCGGCCAACCGCCTGGCGAGACACCTTGTGAAGAGCGGGCTGGAAAAAGGCCGGACCGCTGCTATTATGAACGACCGGTCTGCGGAAACCGTTGTCGGAATGCTTGCCGTCCTAAAAGCAGGCGGCGCATATGTGCCGATTGATCCGGCTTTTCCGGAGGACCGTCTCCGCTTTATGGCGGAAGACAGCTCGATTCGGCTCGTGCTGACAGTTCAGGACTATCAAGAACAAGCGGGCACATTGCAAGTCCCGGTCGTCATGCTGGATGAAAGCGCGGATGAAACGGTAAGCGGAACAGACTTGAATCTTCCGACCGGCGGCAACGACTTGGCGTATATCATGTATACATCCGGATCGACCGGCAAACCGAAAGGCGTCATGATTGAACACAGAAATATCATCAGGCTCGTCAAACATTCGAATTACGTGCCGGTGCATGAAGAAGACCGGATGGCGCAAACGGGAGCCGTCAGCTTTGATGCCGGAACCTTCGAAGTCTTCGGCGCATTGCTGAACGGAGCGTCATTGCACCCGGTGAAAAAAGGGACGCTGCTTGATGCCGGACAATTTGCCCAATTTCTGAAAGAGCAGCGGATCACGACCATGTGGCTGACGTCTCCGCTGTTTAATCAGCTTGCCCAAAAGGATGCCGGCATGTTTAACACGCTCCGGCACCTCATCATCGGCGGTGATGCGCTTGTGCCGCATATCGTCAGCAAAGTGAGAAAGGCATCACCGGAGCTGTCGCTTTGGAACGGCTACGGGCCGACGGAGAATACGACGTTTTCGACGAGTTTTCTCATTGATCAGGACTACGACGGCTCGATCCCGATCGGGAAGCCGATCGGAAATTCCACTGCGTACATTATGGATGAAAACCGCAACCTCCAGCCGATCGGCGCGCCCGGTGAGCTGTGCGTCGGCGGAAGCGGAGTGGCAAGAGGCTATGTGAATCTGCCTGAATTAACGGAGAAGCAGTTTGTCCGCGATCCGTTCAGACCGGATGAAATGATATACCGGACGGGGGACTTGGCGAAGTGGCTTCCGGACGGCACGATCGAGTTTCTCGGCAGAATTGACAACCAAGTAAAGGTCCGCGGTTTCAGAATCGAGCTCGGCGAAATCGAGGCGAAAATCAGCCAGGCGGAGAATGTGACCGAATCTGCGGCTGTGATCCGGAAAAATAAAGCGGATGAAAATGAAATCTGCGCTTACTTTACCGCAGACCAAGCCCTTTCGCCGGAAGACCTGCGCAAAACGCTTTCGGAATCACTTCCGGAATATATGATTCCCGCGCACTTCATCCAGATGAATCAGTTTCCGCTGACGGCGAACGGAAAGATTGATAAAAAAGCGCTGCCTGAGCCTCAGGCTGAAGCCGTTCAAAAAGAATACGAAGCGCCGAAAACGGAAGCGGAGCAGAAACTCGCGGACATTTGGGAAGGTATTCTCGGTGTAAAAGCGGGTGTGACTGACAATTTCTTCACGATTGGCGGACATTCTTTAAAAGCCATGATGATGACCGCTAAAATCCAGGAGCACTTTCAAAAAGAAGTGCCGATTAAAGTGTTATTTGAAAAGCCGACCATTCAGGAGCTTGCGCATTATTTGGAGCATGAGAGCGAGGAGGAACAGCAGTTTGAACCGATCCGACAAGCGCCTTATCAGAAGCATTATCCTGTTTCCTCAGCACAGCGCAGGATGTATATCCTTAATCAGCTCGGACAGGCCAGCACGAGCTACAACGTCCCTGCTGTACTTCTGCTGGAAGGATCAGTAGACAAAAAGCGTCTTGAAGAGGCCATGCAGGCATTAATCAACCGTCATGAGACACTGCGTACGTCGTTTGACATGGCAGATGGAGAAGTTGTGCAGACCATTCATAAAAATGTGTCGTTTGAGCTTGAAACCGCCGAGGGCCGGGAAGAAGATGCAGAAGAGCTGACAAAAGCCTTTATCAGGCCGTTTGCGCTCAACCGCGCGCCGCTTGTCCGTTCGAAGCTGATCCGGCTTGAAGAAGACCGGCATCTTCTGCTGATTGACATGCACCACATTATTACGGACGGAAGCTCAATGGGCATTTTCATCGGTGATCTTGCGAAGCTTTATCAAGGCACGGAGCTTGCGCTGCCAAAGATTCATTATAAGGATTTTTCAGTCTGGCAGCGTGAAAAAGCAAATCTCGATCAGCATGAAGCCTACTGGCTTGATACGTTCAAAGGCGATCTGCCGGTGCTGGATCTGCCGCTTGATTTCCCGCGTCCTGCTGAGCGCAGTTTTGAAGGGGAACGCGTCATCTTCGGGCTTGATAAACAGGTGACGGCGCAGATTAAGAAGCTGCTGGCTGATACGGATACGACGATGTACATGTTCTTGTTAGCCGCTTTTCAAGTGCTGCTGTCCAAGTATTCGGGTCAGGAAGACATCATAGTCGGGTCTCCGGCGGCCGGAAGACAGCATCCTGATCTCCAAGACGTGCCGGGCATGTTTGTCAACACAGTTGCACTTCGGTCGCATCCTGCCGGCAAAAAAACGTTCAAGCAATTTCTGGATGAGGTGAAAACGGCGAGTCTTCAAGCTTTTGAGCATCAAAGCTATCCGCTTGAAGAATTAATTGAAAAACTGCCGTTAACGAGGGACACAAGCCGGAGTCCGCTGTTCAGCGTGTTATTTAATATGCAGAACATGGAGATCCCGGCCCTGCGGCTCGGAGATTTGGAGATTTCTTCATACTCCATGCATCATCATGTCGCTAAATTTGATCTTTCCTTAGAAGCGGCTGAACGCGGAGAAGAGGTCGGATTGAGCTTTGATTACGCGAAAGCCTTATTTGCGGACGAAACCATCCGCCGCTGGAGCGCTCATTTTGTCAATCTGATTAAAGCCTGCGCTGAAAATCCGGATATTCAGCTGGCCGACGCAAGCCTGCTGTCCGCTCCTGAACGGGAAGCGCTCCTTTCTGATGAAAAACGTACGGAAGCGGATCTGCCTGAGGGCACTTTTGTTTCGCTGTTTGAACGGCAAGCGCAAAAAACGCCTGATCTCACGGCGGTTGCGGGCGGAACAAGCCTGACATATCGTGAGCTTGATGAACGCTCGAACCGGTTTGCCCGCCACCTTCAGGCTTGCGGAACGGGCAGTGAGGACATCGTGGCCATTATGATGGATCGTTCGGCTGACTTGATTACCGCGATTCTCGGCGTCATGAAAGCCGGAGCGGCATTTCTCCCGATTGATCCGGAGACTCCTGAAGAGAGAATCCGCTACTCTCTTGAAGACAGCGGAACGAAGCTTCTGGTCGTCAATGAGAGAAACATGACCGCGGCCGCCGTTCATAAAGGAAAAACGGTCGTAATGGAAGACGGAGAATGGCAGAACGAAAGCGCCGGCCGGCTTGAAACGAAGCCCGGCGCCGACCAGCTTGCCTATATCATTTATACCTCGGGAACAACGGGCAAACCGAAAGGCGTCCAGCTGGAGCACCGCAATCTAATCAATTATGTCACATGGTTCAGCCGTGAAGCCGGTTTGACCGAAGCTGACAAATCTGTGCTGCTGTCTTCTTACGCATTTGATCTCGGCTATACGGCTATATTCCCGATTCTTCAGGCGGGCGGCGAGCTGCACATTGTGCCGAAAGAGACGTACACCGCGCCTGATCAGCTTGGTGAGTATATACAGAAAAACGGCATTACGTTTATGAAACTGACGCCGTCATTGTTCCATATGATCGTCAATACAGCCCGTTTTACGTCAGAACGCCGTTTCAGCCCGCTTCGTTTAGTGGTGCTCGGCGGAGAAAAGATCATCACGTCCGATGTCCGCAAGTTTCATGACGTATACGCCCATACCGACTTCATCAATCACTACGGGCCGACGGAAACGACGATCGGCGCCATTGCCGGACGGATCAATATGGAGCGCCTTGATCAATATGAGCAGCGTCCCGTCATCGGCCGCCCGATCGCGAATACCGGCGCGCTTGTATTGGACGGAGCAATGCAGCTCGTTCCTCCGGGCGCAAGCGGTGAGCTTTATATTACCGGGAAGGGGCTTGCCAGAGGATATCTTCACCGTCCGCAGCTGACGGCGGAGAAATTTCTCTCAAATCCTTTTTCACCGGACAGCCTCATGTACAAAACGGGAGATGTCGTCCGCAGGCTTCCTGACGGGACGATTGAATTTATCGGCCGTGCGGATGATCAGGTGAAAATCCGGGGCTACCGCATTGAATTAAAAGAGGTTGAAACCGTGCTGTTAAGCATAAACGGCATTCAGGAGGCGGTCGTTCTCGCAGTCAGCGAAGGCGGGCTGCCGGAACTGTGCGCATACTATAAAGCCGGCAGCGAGCTGAAAGGCTCTGAGCTTCGCAAACGGCTTTCCGAAACATTGCCGTCTCATATGCTTCCGGCTTATTTCGTGCAAGTAGACCGCATTCCGCTCACAGCCAACGGAAAAACCGATAAAAACGCCCTCCCGAAACCGGGCGTCAGCCAAACGGCGCAAACAGTTTCAGCCTTGCCGGAAACGGAATTGGAGGAAAAGTTGTGCCGCATTTGGAAACAGACACTCGGTACGGATACGCTCGGCATCGACGATAATTTCTTCGATTATGGCGGGCACTCTTTAAAAGGCATGATGCTCCTCGCCAATATTCAGGCTGAACTGGACAAAACGGTTCCGTTAAAAGCGCTGTTCGAACAGCCGACTGTCCGCCTGCTTGCCGCATATATCGAAAAATCGGCGGTATCTGAGGGATATCGGATGATCACGCCGGCCGACAGTGCAGACGCGTACCCGTTATCATCCGCCCAAAAACGGATGTACGTCCTGAACCAGCTTGACCGGGAGACAATCAGCTATAATATGCCGTCCGTTCTTCTGATGGAAGGAGAAGTCAATATTTCAAGGCTTCAGGAAGCGCTCAATCAGATGATCAATCGCCACGAATCTTTGCGGACGTCCTTTATCGATCAAAACGGCCGCCCGATGCAGCAGATCGCAGAACAGGCTGACATTGACCTGCACATCTTTGAAGCAGCGGACGAGGAGAAAGCGGATCTTATCATTCAGGCATTCATTAAGCCGTTCGATCTGAGTGCGGCTCCGCTCATTCGGGCCGCTCTTGTCAGACTGAATGAAAAGAAACACCTGCTGCTGCTGGATATGCATCATATTATTGCCGACGGCGTGTCCAGAAGCATGCTGGTCAAAGAGCTCGCTCACCTTTATAAAGGGGGAAGTCTGCCGTCGCCGAACCTGCACTATAAAGACTTCGCCGTCTGGCAGAATGAACCTGAGCAGGCCGAACGGATGAAAGACCATGAGCGTTATTGGCTCTCCGCATTTTCCGGCGAGCTTCCTGAATTGAATCTGCCGACTGATTTTCCCCGTCCGCCGGTTCAAAGTTTTAAAGGACAATCCGTCCGTTTCAGAGCGGGGCGTGAAACGGAAAAAGCGGTGCGTGAATTAATGGAATCATCGGGAGCGACTCTTCATATGGTGCTTCACGCCGCGTTCCATGTCTTTTTGAGCAAAATCACGGGGCAGCGCGATATCATTATCGGCTCGGTGACAGCCGGAAGAACGAGCGCCGAAGTTCAGGAAATGCCGGGGATGTTTGTCAATACGCTTGCGCTTCGCAATGAAACGCGCAAAGAGCAGACCTTCGCCGGGCTGCTCGAACGGGTGAAACAAACCAATCTCGACGCGCTGGCGCATCAGGATTATCCGTTTGAGGATCTGATCGGAAAGCTTGACCTGCCGAGAGACATGAGCCGCAACCCGTTGTTCCAGGTGATGGTGACGACAGAAGATCCGGATAAAGAAACACTGGAACTGGAGAACCTGCGCATCACTCCGTATGAGTCGAACCAAGGCACGGCGAAATTCGATCTGACACTCGGCGGCTTTACGGATCAAGAAGGCCTCGGCCTTCAGTTTGAATATGCGACTGATCTGTTTAAAAAAGAAACAATTGAAAAGTGGAGCGCCGGGTTCTTGCGGATTCTGAAGCAAGCGGCAGAAAGTCCGGACAGAAAGCTGCCTGAGATTTCACTGATCAGCGATGCTGAAAAACAAGCCCTCCTTGACGCATGGAAAGGAAAAACAATTTCTGTGCCGCGGGACAAAACGGTTCACCGTCTCTTTGAGGAAACGGCCGCCCGCCACGCGAACCGGCCGGCCGCGGCATACAACGGCGCGAAATGGACGTACGGCGAGCTGAACGCAAGGGCGAATCGCATCGCGCGTATTCTCATGGACTGCGGCGTCACGGCTGACGAACGTGTCGGCATTTTGACGAAACCGTCCTTGGAAATGGCCGCGGGCGTACTAGGCGTCTTGAAAGCGGGCGCGGCATTTGTGCCGATTGACCCCGAATACCCGGAAGAGCGGATCAGCTACATTCTGCAGGACAGCGGCGCCAAGCTTCTTCTCACACAGGAAGCGCTCGACGTGCCGGAAAGCTACAACGGAGAAACGATTCTGCTTGACGGCCGCCGCTCCATTCTGAGCCTGCCGCTTGATGAAAACGATGAAGCGAACCCGCAGACGGAAACAACGGCGGATCATCTCGCTTATATGATTTACACGTCAGGAACGACCGGGCAGCCGAAGGGCGTCATGGTCGAACACCATGCGCTGGTGAACCTGTGCTTCTGGCATCACGACGCATTCGCCATGACGGCGGATGATAAAAGCGCCAAATACGCGGGCTTCGGTTTTGACGCCTCCATCTGGGAAATGTTCCCGACATGGACCATCGGCGCGGAGCTTCACGTCATTGACGAAGCGATCCGGCTGGATATCACCCGCTTAAATCACTATTTCGAGGAGAACGGCGTGACCATCACCTTCCTGCCGACACAGCTGGCCGAACAATTTATGGAGTTGGAAAATACCTCTCTCCGCATGCTTCTCGTCGGCGGCGACAAGCTGAAGCGGGCGGTGAAACAGCCGTACACGATCGTCAACAACTACGGCCCGACGGAAAACACCGTCGTCGCGACAAGCGGCGTCATCAATCCGGAGGAAGAATCGCTTTCGATCGGACGGGCGATTGCCAATACGAGAGTTTATATTCTCGGCGACGGCGATCAGGTGCAGCCGGAAGGCATTGCCGGTGAATTGTGTGTGGCCGGCCGCGGTCTGGCGCGCGGATACCTGAACCGTGAGGAAGAAACGGCGAAGCGGTTTACCGCAGATCCGTTCGTGCCCGGCGAGCGCATGTACCGGACCGGCGACCTCGTCAAGTGGAACGCACAGTGCGGCATCGAATACATCGGGCGTATTGACCAGCAGGTCAAAGTGCGGGGCTACCGGATCGAGCTTTCAGAAATCGAAGTCCGCCTCGCCCAGCTTGCGGACATTCATGACGCAGCGGTGACGGCGGTGGAAGACAAAGCGGGCAATACCGCGCTTTGCGCCTATGTCGCGCCTCAGCAGGACGATATTGAAGCGCTCAAATCCGCGCTGAAAGACACGCTGCCTGACTACATGGTGCCGGCGTTCTGGGTGGAGATGGACGAGCTTCCGGTCACCGCAAACGGAAAGATTGACAAAAAAGCCCTGCCGGCGCCTGACATTGAAGCGGGAAGCGCCGTATATAAAGCGCCGGAAACGGAGATGGAGACGCTGCTTTCAGACATTTGGCAGGAAGTGCTCGGTCTTGACCAGATCGGCGTAAGCGACAATTTCTTCACGCTCGGCGGCGACTCGATCAAAGGCATCCAAATGGCGAGCCGTCTGAACCAGCACGGCTACAAATTGGAGATGAAAGATCTCTTCCAGCATCCGACCATCGAAGAGCTCGTCTCCTATGTGGAGCGGACGGAAGGCAAGCAGGCCGACCAGGGCCCTGTCGAAGGCGAAGCGGACTTAACGCCGATCCAGCGCTGGTTCTTTGAACGAAACTTTACCGACAAACACCACTGGAACCAATCCGTCATGCTTCACGCGAAAGACGGCTTTGATCCGGACCTGGTGGAAAAAACCCTGCAAGCATTGATTGAACACCATGATGCGCTCCGCATGGTTTACCGTGAAGAAAGGGAAGGCATCATTCAGACATACCTCCCTGTCACAGAATGCAAGGCAAGCTTTGAAATCGTTGATCTGTACGGAACTGACGAGGATATGCTGAAAAGCCAGATTCAGCGGCTTGCCGATCATCTTCAGGGAAGTCTGGATCTGGAGAACGGCCCGCTGTTAAAAGCGGAGCAATACCGGACAGAACAAGGCGATCATCTGTTAATCGCGATTCACCATCTCGTCGTGGACGGGGTTTCATGGAGAATTCTGCTTGAGGATTTCGCTTCAGGTTATAAACAGGCGCAGCAGCAAAACAGCATCGTCCTCCCGCAGAAAACCCACTCCTTTAAAGATTGGGCGGAGGCGCTGAACACGTTTGCGCAATCAGAAGAGCTGAAAAAGCAGGCGGCTTATTGGGCGCAGGCAGATGCGGAAGAACTTCAGCCGCTGCCGAAAGACCATGATCCGAACAAACGGCTCGTCAAACATACGGCGGCCGTGAAATGTGAATTGACTGAGGAAGAAACGGCACAGCTGCTCACAGATGTTCATCATCCGTACGGAACGGAAATCAACGACATTCTGCTCAGCGCGCTCGGCTTAACGATCGGTGAATGGACGGAAAACGGCAAAGTCGGCATCAACTTAGAAGGACACGGCCGGGAAGAAATCATACCGAATGTCAATATTTCACGGACGGTCGGCTGGTTTACGGCCCAATATCCTTTGATTCTGCAGATCAGCAAGGAAGACGGCGTCTCTTCCGTCATTAAAACGGTAAAAGAGACGGTGCGGCGCGTTCCTGATAAAGGTGTAGGATACGGGATTCTCCGGTATCTGTCATCCGATAAAACAGAAAAAGGCGCCGCGCCTGAAATCAGTTTTAACTATTTGGGGCAGTTTGACAATGAAGTGAAAACGGAATGGTTTGAGCCGTCTCCATATGATATGGGACGTCAAGTCAGCGAAGAGTCAGAGGCGTTATACGCACTGAGCTTCAGCGGGATGGTTACAGGCGGCCGCTTCGTCATTTCCTGCTCATACAATCAGGAAGAATATGAAAGAAGCACCGTCGAAACACAGATGCAGCGGTTTAAAGACAATCTCTTAATGATCATCCGCCATTGCACGGCCAAAGAGGAGAAAGAATTTACGCCGAGCGATTTCAGCGCGCAGGATCTTGAGATGGATGAAATGGGAGACATCTTTGACATGCTTGAGGAGAATTTAACGTGACAAAAACAGATAACAGAAGGGGGGAGCGGAGCAGATGAGCCAATTCAGCAAAGATCAGGTTCAGGACATGTATTATTTGTCGCCGATGCAGGAGGGAATGCTGTTTCATACTCTCCTGAATCCCGGCCAAAGTTTTTACATCGAACAAATGACAATGAAAGTAAAAGGCAGCTTGAATATCAAAAGCCTTGAAGAAAGCATGAATGTGATCATGGACCGGTACGATGTATTTCGTACCGTGTTCATTCACGAAAAAGTAAAAAGGCCGGTCCAAGTCGTATTGAAAAAACGGCAATTTCAGATAGAAGAAATCGATCTGACACATGTAACGGACAGCGAGCAAACAGCCAAAATCAATGAATACAAAGAACAGGATAAGATCAAGGGCTTTGATTTGACGCGGGATATTCCGATGCGGGCAGCCATTTTTAAAAAATCGGAAGAAAGCTTTGAATGGGTGTGGAGCTACCACCACATCATTTTGGACGGCTGGTGCTTCGGCATCGTCGTGCAGGATCTGTTTAAGGTATACAATACCCTGCGTGAACAAAAGCCGTACAGCCTGCCGCCGGTCAAACCGTATAAAGACTATATCAAGTGGCTTGAAAAGCAGGATAAACAAGCATCACTGCATTACTGGCGCGGGTACTTAGAAGATTTTGAAGGACAAACGACATTTGCGGAGCAAAGAAAGAAACAAAAGGACGGCTATGAGCCGAAAGAGCTGCTCTTCTCACTGCCGGAGGCGGAAACAAAAGCATTTACCGAGCTTGCAAAATCGCAGCATACCACTTTGAGTACGGCGCTTCAGGCGGTTTGGAGTGTATTAATCAGCCGCTACCAGCAGTCCGGCGATTTGATCTTCGGCACAGTCGTTTCCGGGCGTCCCGCAGAAATCAAAGGCGTTGAACATATGGTCGGGCTGTTTATCAATGCTGTTCCGAGGCGGGTGAAGCTGTCTGAGGATACCACATTTAACGGCTTGCTCAAGCAGCTGCAGGAGCAATCGCTGCAGTCTGAGCCGCATCAATATGTGCCGCTCTATGATATTCAAAGCCAGGCCGATCAGCCAAAGCTGATTGACCACATCATTGTGTTTGAAAATTATCCGCTTCAGGATGCAAAAAATGAAGAGAACAGTGAAAACGGCTTTGATATGGAGGATGTACACGTTTTTGAGAAATCGAATTATGATCTCAACCTGATGGCTTCTCCAGGTGATGAGATGCTGATTAAGCTTGCCTATAACGGGAATGTGTTTGATGAGGCGTTTATCCTGCGCTTAAAATCTCAGCTTCTCACAGCGATTCAGCAGCTCATCCAGAAGCCGGATCAGCCTGTCAATACCATCAGACTTGTTGATGAAAAGGAAAGAGAGCTTCTGCTTACCGGCTTAAACCCGCCGGCTCAGACTCATCAGGCGAAGCCTCTGACAGATTGGTTCAAGGAAGCGGTGAATGTAAATCCAGATGCATCGGCGCTTACGTATTCCGGCCAGACTCTTTCCTATCGTGAATTAGATGAGGAAGCGAACCGTCTTGCGCGCCGTTTGCAAAAGCAAGGTGCGGGTAAGGACACTGTTGTCGCGTTGTACACGAAGCGCTCGCTTGAGCTGGTGATCGGCATTCTCGGCGTATTAAAAGCAGGAGCGGCTTATCTGCCGGTTGATCCGAAGCTGCCGGAGGACCGAATCTCGTACATGCTGGCTGACAGTGCGGCAGCCTGTCTGCTGACACATCAGGAGATGAAAGAAAAAGCGGCTCAGCTGCCGTATACAGGAACAACACTCATCATCGATGATCAAGCACGGTTTGAGGAACAGGCAAGCGATCCTGCAGCCGCAATTGATCCCGATGATCCGGCGTATATTATGTATACGTCCGGCACAACCGGAAAGCCGAAGGGCAATATCACCACTCATGCCAATATTCAAGGATTGGTCAAGCATGTAGATTACATGGCATTTTCTGAAAAAGATACGTTCTTATCTGTTTCCAATTACGCCTTTGACGCATTTACCTTTGATTTCTACACATCAATACTGAATGCGGCACGGCTCATTATCGCAGATGAACATACACTGCTTGATACAGAACGGCTCACTGATCTGATCCGGCAGGAGAATGTCAATGTCATGTTTGCGACAACCGCACTTTTTAATCTTCTCACCGATGCGGGAGAGGAGTGGCTGAAGGGGCTTCGCTGTGTGTTATTCGGGGGTGAGCGCGCGTCAGTGCCTCACGTCAGAAAGGCGCTTGAGATCATGGGGCCCGGCAAGCTGATTAATTGCTACGGGCCGACTGAGGGCACGGTGTTTGCGACAGCTCACGTCGTGCATGATATACCGGATTCCCTTTCCTCATTGCCGATCGGAAAGCCGATCAGCAATGCCAGTGTTTATATTCTTAACGGGCAAAATCAGCTTCAGCCGTTTGGAGCTGTCGGTGAACTGTGCATCAGCGGAATGGGTGTATCAAAAGGGTATCTGAACCGTCATGACCTGACGAAGCAAACGTTTATCCCAAACCCGTTCAAGCCGGGAGAAACGCTTTACCGCACAGGGGATTTAGCACGCTGGCTGCCGGATGGAACAATTGAATACGCCGGGCGTATTGACGACCAGGTCAAAATACGCGGACACCGGATTGAGCTTGAAGAAATCGAAAAGCAGCTGCAGGAATACCCGGGTGTGAAAGATGCGGTCGTTGTTGCAGACCGCCATGAGTCTGGAGATGCATCAATCAACGCCTACCTCGTGAACCGGACGCCGCTTTCAGCTGAAGACGTAAAGAGGCACCTGAAAAAACAGCTTCCTGCTTACATGGTGCCGCAAACCTTTACTTTCTTAGAGGAGCTTCCTTTAACGACAAACGGGAAGGTCAATAAACGGCAGCTGCCGAAACCGGATCAGGCTCAGGCGGCGAAAGAATGGATCGGGCCTCGAAACGCGACGGAAGAAACGATTGCACACATCTGGTCCGACATCCTCGGCAGACAGCAGATCGGGATTCATGATGATTTCTTCGCGCTCGGAGGCCATTCCTTAAAAGCGATGACGGCAGCGTCGCGCATTAAAAAAGAGCTCGGTACGGACATTCCGGTGCAGCTGTTATTCGAAGCGACGACAATCGCAGACATTGCCGGTTATCTGCTTCACGGTGAAGAAAAAGGAATGAAAGATCTCACCATCATGAATAAAAATCAGTCTGACACACTGTTTGCGTTCCCGCCGGTTCTCGGTTACGGGCTGATGTACCAGCCGCTGGCAAAACAGCTGTCCGGCTATAAAATCTGTGCGTTTGATTTTATTGAGGAAGACAACCGCATCGAACGCTACACAGAGCTGATCAATCAGCTCCAGCCGGAAGGACCGGTCAAGCTGTTCGGATACTCGGCAGGCTGCACGCTCGCCTTTGAAACGGCCAAACGCCTTGAAGCAGGGGGCCGTAAAGTGGAGCGGCTGATCATGGTTGATTCCTATAAAAAACAAGGCGTCAGCGACTTGGAAGGCCGCACCGTAGAAAGTGATGTCCAGGCGCTGATGAAGGTAAACCGGGACAATGAAGCGCTGAATGACGAAGCTGTCAAAGAAGGTCTCGCCAAAAAAACAAACGCGTTTTATTCTTATTTTGTGCATACCGTCAGCACCGGCACGGTCAATGCGGATATAGATCTTTTAACGTCAGAACCGGACTTTGCGATGCCGCCGTGGCTCGCTTCGTGGGAGGAAGCCACGACAGGTGAATACCGTGTGAAAAAAGGCTGCGGCACGCACGCAGAAATGCTTCAGGGGGAATGTCTCGAAAGGAATGCGGCATATTTGCTCGAATTC
The DNA here is from genome assembly GCF_041222765.1 of Bacillus sp. JNUCC-21. Lineage (NCBI taxonomy): Bacteria > Bacillati > Bacillota > Bacilli > Caryophanales > Bacillaceae > Bacillus > Bacillus sp. JNUCC-21. The sequence continues at coordinate 360,184 of NZ_CP166019.1, forward strand.
CTAAAGAAGGAACATCTGAAGCTGACAACTTCACGATAGAAAAGGAGGAAGCCCGCCAATGGTCCAGCTCTTTAAATCGTTCGATACCACAGAAAAAACGCAGCTCATCTGTTTTCCGTTCGCAGGAGGCTATTCCGCATCATTCCGCCCGCTCCACACCTACCTTCAAGGTGAGTGTGAGATGCTTGCCGCGGAACCGCCGGGACACGGAACAAATCAAATGTCCGCCGTTGAGGATTTTGAACAGCTTGTCAGTTTATACAAGCAGGAGTTGAATCTCCATCCCGACCGCCCTTTTGTGCTGTTCGGCCATAGTATGGGAGGCATGGTCGCTTTCAGGCTGGCGCAAAAGCTGGAGCGGGAGGGCATTTACCCGCAGGCCGTGATCATCTCAGCCATTCAGCCGCCGCATGTGGAAAGGAAAAAAGTGTCTCATCTTGATGATGAAAAATTTCTCGCCCATATTATCGAGCTTGGCGGAATGCCGCAGGAGTTAGTGGAGAATAAGGAGGTCATGTCATTTTTCCTGCCTTCTTTCAGATCCGACTACCGCGCGCTTGAAAGCTTCCGTCCGTCTGATTCTCACATCATTCAATCACCCGTCCATATTTTTAACGGGCGGAAAGATAAAAAATGTATCAAAGATGCGGACGGATGGAAAAAATGGGCCGACAATCCCGTATTTCATGAGTTTTCGGACGGCCACATGTTCATATTAAGTGAAACTGAAAAAGTGGCGGAACGAATCTATGAGATTATTAACAGGAGCACTGCAGGCCAATTGTTATAGGATATGACAGACAGCATTCGCTGTCTGTTTTTTGTAACAAAATCTGCCCGCGAGTTTTCTCATTTATCAAAAATTTTATGTTATGATTTGATGGAATATAATTTTGAAGGGATTGTCGTACATGAATGATGCAGCAAAAGAGCTGAACAGAACATTATCTGAAGAAAACCCGCACGTGCTTCATATGCTTTCTGATTTGGGCAGAGAGTTGTTTTATCCGAAAGGGGTGCTGACACAATCGGCGGAAGCGAAAGCCAAGGCCGGAAAGTATAATGCCACGATCGGAATCGCCACCTCACAGGGCGAGTCCATGCACTTTTCCCATATTCAAGAGACACTGTCCGCCTATAACCCCGATGATATCTACGATTATGCTCCGCCGCAGGGAAAAGAGCCGCTCAGACAGGAATGGCTGAAAAAAATGCGTCTCGAAAATCCTTCATTAGCCGGCAAAGACATCAGCGCGCCGATCGTGACAAACGCTTTAACACACGGGCTGAGCATCGCCGCCGACTTGTTCGTCAATGAAGGGGATACGCTGCTTCTGCCTGATAAATATTGGGGAAATTACAATTTCATTTTCGGTGTCCGGCGCAAGGCATCCATTGAGACGTACCCGCTTTTTCAGCAGGATGGGCGTTTTAATGCGGCGGGGCTGTCCGAGCTGCTGAAAAAGCAGGAAGAAAAGGCGATTGTCGTGCTGAATTTCCCGAATAATCCGACAGGCTATACGCCGGGAGAAGAGGAAGCGGCAGAAATCGTCAGCGTGATTCTGGAGGCAGCGGAGGCCGGCAAAGAGATTGTCGTGCTCGTAGACGATGCGTATTACAATCTGTTTTACGATGAAACGGCCATTCAGGAATCCATCTTCAGCAAACTCGCCCAAGTGCACGACCGGGTGCTTTGCGTAAAAATAGACGGCGCGACGAAGGAAAATTACGCGTGGGGTTTCCGCGTCGGTTTTATTACGTACAGCACAAAAAGCGAAAAAGCGCTGCGCGTGCTTGAGGAAAAAACAAAAGGGATTATCAGGGGAACGATTTCAAGCGCCCCGCACCCGTCCCAAACGTTTATGCTGCGGGCGATGCAGTCACCGGAATACGAGAAAGAAAAATCGCTGAAATATAACATCATGAAAAAACGGGCTGACAAAGTGAAAGCCGTTCTTGCAGAAAACAAGCACTATGAAGACGTATGGACGCCTTATCCGTTTAACTCGGGTTATTTCATGTGTGTCCGGCTGAAAGACATAAACGCCGGCGAATTGAGAGTATCGTTGCTTGAAAAGAGAGGAATCGGGACGATATCCATTAATGAAACCGATTTGCGAATCGCATTTTCATGTGTTGAAGAAGAACACATCGCGGATCTGTTCGAAGAAATTTATCAAGAAGCAAAGCAGCTGCAGAAACAGGCGGAAATATCAGGCTGACAAAAAAGGAGGGGGGCACCCTCCTTTTTGTCTTTTATTCTGTTACATTTACTTTCTCATTCACATTTTCCCGGAGCATTTGCCTGAAAACGGCGATATCTTTTTGCGAATAGAAAAGTCGTTTCGGCAGCAGAAGTGTTCCGTAACCCGATGTTTGTAATCGAAACATATCTTTGTGCTCCCTAGCCGAGAGCAGTTCATCCCATTCAAAAAGAATGCTTGCGTTTTTTTGTTTTTGGCTGATTCCGAGCTGATGAATCGTAATACTTCTGGCAGATTTCAGCCGCTGATTCGTTTTGTATGTTCTGTAAAGACGGAAGAATGAGATTGCCGTTGCGATCACCGTGACTGCCAAAGAGAGAATCACAGCTGCAAGGAAATTCAGGAGAGCTCTGACGCCCCATGTGCCGCCTGTAACCGGGCCGTTCATTCAAAACAGATGGCAGAAGCCAGCAGCATAATCAAAAAACAGACAGCCGCGGATTTTCCTTGATGATGGCCAAAGTGTTTTCTTACATCGGCAAATGTTAAGCAGCCCGCGAGATAGATATTTTCATTTCGTGTGTTGATCATATTCCGTCTTCGTTTCCTTTCATTTTTTCCCTATGTCGTAATATGCTTTTTTTCCGCCGTCCTGAAGCATTGCTTCCCAAGACTCCGATGACGATACAGACGGCCCCGGCGATATGATACCAGCGGAGTGACTCATGGAGAACGAGGACACCCGCAAGCATCGTCACGATGACGGACAAATTGTTAAAGGCGCTCATCTTAAACGCTTCAATCTTGGACAGCGCGTAGTTTGACATCAATGATGTAATGAGAGAAGACAAAATGCCTAAATACAGAATCGCTGCGATAAAACCGGGATCGCGGAAGGGCAGAAAATACTGCCCGATCGTTCCTTCCGCTCCGTGCCGGAAGAGAGCGATGCAGTTGAAGGAAGCAAAGCCGATCGCAGACATGCACCAGGTCAGCTCACCCAATGAAAAACGCAGGGTCATGCGTCTCGCTGCCGTATTGTAAAGGGCGGAGGACAGCGCGGACAACAGGATCAGGAAAGCACCTTTAAAACTCGCCGATTCCGCGGACACCCCTTTCATTGTGAAAATAAATACCACCCCGGCCACTGACAGGCATGTGAATCCCTTTTGCGCCCATGTCGGACGTTCCTTTAAAAAGTAAGACGAAAACAGCATCGTAAAAATCGGGATGGCGGCTTGAATGATACCGGCTTCCGATGATGAAGAATACAAAAGGCCGAACGCCTGAAAACTGAAAAACAAAGCCGGATATAAAAGGGCCAAAGGCAAGATCGCCAGCACATTCTTCCAGCTGACGGACAGTTTGATCCAGCCGAATAAAACAGGAAGCATTGCACAGATGAAGGCCGCTGTGAACCGATGAGCCAATATATCAAACGGATTGGCGGATTGAAGCGCAATCTTGACAAATATAAAGGAAAAACCGATAATCAGCGCATTTAAAATGGCAGCGAGGTAAGCAGCAGCCAAACGGTTTTGATTAATCATCTTTACGAACTCCTTTAATGAGATCGAGCGCCGGCCGCTCCCTTTTATTGTATGGGAAGGGAAGAAGCAGTACAATGAGAATAATGATAAACTGTACCGGTACAGATGGAGGTTCAGCATGGAAAAGTATATGAACGTGATGATAGAAGTGGAGAGTCTCATTGAAGGCGGCACTTTTCAGGAAGGGGCGCGGCTGCCTTCTATCAGGCAGCTGGCCGAGCGTTTTCACGTCAGTAAAAGCACCGTCATCCGTGCGCTTCAGGAGCTTGAAAAACGGCACATTATTTATGCCGTGCCGAAAAGCGGCTACTATCTTATTAAAAATGACAAAAAGCAGGAGCGAGAACAAACAGGTATCATTGATTTTGCAGCCTCGGCGCCGGACCCTGATATTTTTCCGTACCGCGACTTTCAGCATTGCATCAACAAAGCCATTGATATGTATAAAAATGATTTGTTCATTTACGGCACGCCGCAGGGGCTTCCGTCTTTAATCCGGGTGCTTCAGACGCTGTTATCCGATTATCAGGTATTTGCAAAAGAGCGGAACATTTTTATCACCTCGGGTGTGCAGCAGGCGTTATCCCTGCTGTCTCTGATGCCGTTTCCGAACGGAAAAAAGAAGATTTTAATCGAACAGCCGAGCTATCATCTGATGGTGGAGCAGCTTGAAGCGCTGCGCCTTCCCGCCTGCGGCATTAAACGGACGGCTGAGGGGCTTGATATGGCGGAAGTCGAGCGGCTGTTTCAGACGGAGGAAATTAAGTTTTTTTACACGATGCCCCGATTTCATAATCCGCTCGGCAGCTCTCTGACAGAATGGCAAAAACGAGAGCTTGTCCGATTAGCGGAGGCGTATGACGTTTATTTGGTTGAGGATGATTTCCTAGGAGATTTAGAGGACAATCAGAAGGCAGACCCGCTGTACGCCTACGATCTGTCTTCCCGCGTGATTTATTTGAAAAGCTTTTCGAAAATGATTTTTCCGGGGCTGCGTGTTGGAGCGGCTGTGCTCCCGGATTCGCTGGCCCCGGTTTTCCATACGTATAAAAAGCTGAGCGATATCGACTGTTCGATGATATCCCAAGCGGCCCTTGAAGTGTATATCAAAAGCGGCATGTTCAAAAGGCATAAAGAAAAAATCCGGGCCTCTTACAGAGCACGTTCCGAGCTGCTCCAAAACGCGCTGCAGGAGTACGACGGTTTTTCTGTAAAGCAAACGTCGATCCATACCCATCTCGTGCTGGAGAAAAGCCTTTCCGCTTCAAGAGTTGTGCAGCGTCTGAAAGCGCAAGGCGTGCTGGTGGAGCCGATTGACAGCCATTACCTATCGGATTTTCCGAAAGAAAATATCATCAAACTCAACGTGTCCAACGTCAAGACAGGGGATATCACGCGAGGCATCAAAATGCTGACGGATTGCTTATAACAGCTCTTCATACGTTTTCATCTCAATCCCGTCACAAAAATCGGGATGCGCCGCACAAACGGCCAGCTTATACTCCTCGTCCGCATCATATGTGCGGATGAAACAAGGTTCATGTCCGTCCGGGAGCTCAATGGACACATGGCCGTCGTCTTTGAGGCGGACGCTGAATGAATCAAGCGGCAGGGAAAGCCCTTTTCCGGCCTGTTTGATAAAGCTTTCTTTCATCGACCACAGGTGGTAAAAATAATCGGTCTGCTGATCGGGGTGTTTCGCTTGCAGATCACTGTATTCCGTCGGCGAAAAAAACCGTTTGGCGATATCAATCGTGCCGGGCTTCATTTTTTCAATATCAATGCCGATCGGTTTTGAATCAACGGCGCACACGATCCAGCGACCGGAGTGGGAAATATTAAAGTGCATGTCCGGAAGCGCGGGGATGTACGGCTTTCCGTATTCCTGAACGCTGAATGAAATCCCGGCCGGATCAAGTCCGTAAGCCTTCGCCGCAGCGGTGCGGATCAGCATGTCGCCGATCAAGGTGCGGTGAGCATCCTCCTTATGGTAAAAGCGCCGGCATTTTTCCCGCTTTTCGGCGGACACGGCCGCCATCATCCGATCCTCTTCCCCTGCAGAAAGCGGGCGGTCCATATATACTCCGTAAATTTTCATGTCCAGATCCTCCGTCTGAAAATATTGTCAAAACCATCCTATCATATCAGGCGAAAGCTGTCCGAAAATAAAAAAACAAAACCGTTTCGGCTTTGTTTTTAATGAACGGACGTTGCCCGCCCGGAGATCGCGTATGTTAACAGTTTAGAGGACTGCGGCAAAGAAAAACGCAGAATCAGCCCCGTCAAAACAGCCGTAATAATGGTTCCGGCGCCGATCGGTCCGCCCATCATCCAGGCTGCGGCAAGAATCGTCAGCTCAATGCCGTTCCGCACCCATTGCACGTTCCAGCCCGTTTTTTCAGATATCAGCATCATCAGAGAGTCCCGGGGGCCCGCGCCGAGCCCTGCTGATACGTAAATACCGACGCCGCAGCCGATCAGCAGCAATCCGATAGAAAAACACATGGCCGCTAAGGAAAAAGCGTGCGTCTCAGGAAGCAGAAACGAAAAGAAATCAATAAACATTCCCATCAGCACCATGTTTAAGATAGCGCCGATTTTCGGGAGTGTCCTTGTGAACAGGCAGGTTAAAGCCACGATGACCGCGCCGACCACGATGGACCATTGGCCGACAGAAAGCCCGAAATGCTGAAAAAGCCCATAATGAAAGGCATCCCAAGGGCTGATGCCGAGAGCTTTTCCTTTAATGGTTAACGATACCCCGAAAGACAAAATTAACAGACCGGCAAAATAAAACGTCCAGCGCATCAAGAATTCCCGCTTCAAAGAGGTCCCTTCTTTCATAAAATTTCATTAATTGTCATTGTAGCATAACCGCCAAAAAAAAGAAGAAGCGAAATCAGTGTTTCGCTTCTTCTCCCGCTCCTACAAAGGATTCAGTATACGATTTAAAAACCGCTGCGTGCGTTCTTCTTTCGGCGCGGAGAAAATTTGCTCCGGCGGTCCTTGTTCCACAATGACGCCGCCGTCAATGAAGATGACTTCATCGGCCACTTCCTGCGCGAATTTGATTTCATGGGTGACGACGACCATCGTCCAGCCTTCGTTCGCCAGATCCTTAATCACTTTGAGCACCTCGCCGACCAGCTCCGGATCAAGCGCTGACGTCGGTTCGTCAAACAGCATCAGCTCGGGCTGAATCGCAAGCGCGCGGGCGATGCCGACACGCTGCTGCTGACCGCCGGAAAGCTGGAACGGATATAAATCCATTTTGTCTTTCAGTCCGACTTTTTCCAGAAGCTCCATCGCTTCTTTTCTGACTTGCTCCTTGTCGCGCTTTTGCACTTGAACGGGTCCTTCCATGACGTTTTCAAGCGCCGTGCGGTGAGGAAACAGATGATACGCCTGAAAGACCATGCCTGATTTGCGGCGGAGGCGAAGAATATCAGCCTGCTTCACTTTTTTGGAGAAATCTATTGAAAAATCGGAGAATGCCAGCTCGCCGCGATTGGGGATCTCAAGCGCGTTCAGACAGCGCAGAAGCGTCGTTTTTCCTGAACCGGACGGTCCCAGAACGGCGATGACTTTCCCTTTTTCTATCTCCATATCTATCTTTTTTAAAATTTCATTCTGTCCGAATGATTTATTTAATCCTTTGACGGAAAGCATATCGAAACCTCCTTATTTGGCCACATAACGGTCGAGACGCCGTTCGATCACGTGCTGTACGATTGACAGCAAGAAGCAGATGATCCAATAAATAAAGGCGGCTTCAATATAGATGACCAAGATTTGATCAAGGTTTTGCGCGCCGATTTCCTGCGCTTTTCTGAACAGCTCCGCGACGAGAATCTGTGACGCGAGAGATGTATCCTTGATCAGGCTGATAAATGTATTTGATAATGGCGGAATGGACACGCGAAACGCCTGCGGCAGGATCACGCGGAACAATGTCTTGCGATAGGTCATGCCGATCGTATAACCGGCTTCCCATTGCCCTTTCGGCACGGATGAAATAGATGCCCGGATGATTTCAGAAGCGTAGGCGCCCACGTTTAATGAAAACGCGATGACTGCGCTTGGGAAAGGATCCAGCGTAATATTAAATGTCGGGAACAGATAAAAAATGATGAACAATTGAACGAGAAGAGGAGTGCCGCGCACTGCTGATACGTATACGCTGAACACCCATCTCAATGGTTTCATATTTGACATTCTGGCGAGCGCCGTAATCAGCGCGATGATCATTCCGAAAATAAAGGAAAGAATGGTAAGGGGAATCGAATAATAGATTCCCCCGGAAAGAATCGGCCAGAATGACTGCTGCACCAGATCCCAAGGAATGGCTGTTGCAATCACGGGTTCCGGCATGTTACTTAGAAACATCTTCGCCGAACCATTTTTTCGCTATTTTAGAAAGAGTCCCGTCCTCTTTCATTTCTTTTAACGCTTTGTTGACGTGAGTCACAAGTTCGCCGCTTCCTTTTCGGAATGCGAAATACGTCTGCTGCGGCTGGCCTGCTTCAAACGCGATTTTCACGTTTTTATTGCCGGACGTTTTTAAGTAGTTCAGTACGGCAAGCTTATCGTTGTAAGTCAGATCAGCGCGGCCCTGCTGAATGAGCTGAAGGGATTGCGCCATGCCTTCAACGCCTTCAATTTTCGCGCCGGCTTCTTTCGCTAATTTATTGTAATTGCTTGTTAATGACTGAGCCGCTGTTTTTCCTTTGACATCAGCCTCTTTCGCAATCGTGCTGTCTTTTTTCGTCACGACGACTGCATTTGACGTTGTGTATTTATCCGAAAAATCATATTGGTTCTCACGGCCTGTTTTGCCGACTTGGTTGGCAACGACGTCAAACCGTTTCGCGTTTAATCCGGCAAACATGCTGTCCCATTGCGTTTCTTTGAAGTCAGCTTTCAGACCGAGGCGTTTCGCGACTTCTTGAATCACTTCAACATCATATCCGGTCAGTTTGTCAGTCTTTTTATCATGGAAGGTAAACGGTTCGTACGTTCCTTCTGTACCGACGGTCAGTACGCCTTTTTTCTTGACAGAAGCCCAAAGATCGCCGTCTTTTGACTTAGATCCGCTGTCCTGTGAGTTTCCGCAGGCTGCAAGCATTGCGATGCTGACCATCATGAACAAAGCGAATAATGCTTTTTTCATCTTCTTTATTCCCCACTTTTCTGAGTAGTTTTATTGAGAAAAAATAGCTCCCAATTGTAAAGGATAACTTTTTTTTAGTATGAGTCAAGTAATTGGTTTTCATAAGCGGGAATTCTTCGTGTTCCGGATCAAAATAATGCCAAAAACTGTCTGACCGGCTTCGGCAGATAGCTGTCTTTTCTCCAGATGACGGCCGGTGTCATGACAAACGGGTTGTCTTCGATGATAACCGTTTTGACATGCGAGCGCATATGGACGGGAATCATCGTCAAAGGCAGAATTGTGGCGCCGAACCCTGATGATACGAGGCTCAAGAGCGTCGCGGAGTCATGGCACTCACAGACAACCTGAAGGTCGAGACCGTACTGTTCACAAACTTGGAGGACTTGGTCATACACACCTCTTCCATTGACGGTGCGCAAAAGGATCAAAGGCAAAGAGGCGATGTCATTCAGTTTAATCGTTTCACCGCACAGTCGTTTTGAATGCTCGGACAGCACCAATACACACGGAATGTCTTCAAGCTCCTTCGATTCAATGCCGTCGTTTTTAATCAAGGTGGTGGTGACGGCGGCGTCAATCTGCCGGGTTTCCAGAAGCTCGAGCAGTGAGACGGGCTCATCTTCCCAAATGTTAAAGGTGAGATGCGGAAACCGCTCTTTCATCTGTGACACTTTCTCAAGCATGAGCGCGGCGCAGTAAATGGTTGACCCGACGGCAAGTGTCCCGGCCACCTCCTCCTTCAGCTCTTGTACCTCGATTATAGCGTCCTCAAACTTATGAAGAATCTCTTTCGCTCTTTTCAAAAAGACATTTCCTTCATATGTAAGGGTCATTTGTTTCTTTTTATTGCGGTCAAACAGAATGACGCCCAATTCTTCTTCGAGCTGTTTCAGCTGTCTGCTTAAAGGCGGCTGTGCCATATGAAGCTTTTTGGCGGCCGTCGTGATTTTCTGCTCTTGGGCAATGGTGATGAAATAACGCAATTGCCGGATATCCATGAGAACGCGCTCCTTTCTTTTATACCTTTAAGGTATGATACATAGATTTAACGAATATTTTTCATATGGATATATCAGGAGTATGATGGTTTTGACACCACATTTCAAGCGTAAAGGAGGGGTCAATATGAAGCTTGTCATCGGAATGACCGGGGCAACAGGAGCCATATTCGGGATCAGGCTTTTAGAATATTTAAAAGCCGCGGAGATCGAAACCCATCTTGTCGTGTCTCCTTGGGCAAATGTCACCATTACACATGAAACCGATTATACGTTAAAAGATGTCGAGAAACTCGCATCCTATACGTATTCTCACAAAGACCAAGCGGCGGCGATTTCAAGCGGCTCGTTTGAAACGGACGGGATGATCATCGCTCCGTGCAGCATGAAATCACTGGCAAGCATCCGCACCGGAATGGCTGACAATCTGCTGACAAGGTCGGCTGACGTCATTCTGAAGGAGCGGAAAAAACTTGTGCTGCTGACAAGAGAAACGCCGCTCAGCCAAATTCATTTAGAAAATATGCTAGCGCTTACAAAAATGGGTTCCGTCATTCTTCCGCCGATGCCGGCATTTTATAACAAGCCGGCTGACATGGATGAATTGATCGACCATATTGTGTTCCGGACGCTCGATCAGTTCGGCATCCGTCTGCCGGAAGCGAAACGGTGGTACGGAATTGAAAAACAAAAAGGAGGAATCTGATAATGGCCTATCAGGATTTTAGGGAATTTCTCGCCGCTCTTGAAAAAGAAGGGCAGCTCTTAACAGTCAACGAAGAGGTAAAACCGGAGCCGGATCTGGGCGCCGCCGCGCGTGCAGCCAGCAATCTCGGGGATAAAACCCCTGCGCTTTTGTTTAACAATATTTACGGACATCACCATGCGCAGGTGGCTCTGAATGTCATCGGCTCGTGGCCGAATCATGCGATGATGCTCGGCATGCCGAAAGATTCGCCTGTTAAAGAACAATTCTTTGAGTTTGCCAAACGGTACGATGCATTTCCGGTGCCGGTCAAACGGGAAGAAACCGCGCCGTTTCATGAAAATGAAATAACGGAAGATATCAATCTATTTGACATCCTTCCGCTATTCAGAATCAACCAGGGGGACGGCGGCTACTATTTGGATAAAGCGTGTGTCATTTCACGCGATCTTGAAGATCCGGACAATTTCGGCAAGCAGAATGTTGGCATTTACAGAATGCAGGTAAAGGGAAAAGACCGCCTCGGCATTCAGCCCGTGCCTCAGCATGATATTGCGATTCATCTTCGCCAAGCTGAAGAACGCGGCGTGAATCTTCCCGTTACGATCGCGCTTGGCTGTGAGCCGGTGATTACGACAGCTGCGTCAACTCCGCTGTTATACGATCAATCCGAGTATGAAATGGCCGGCGCGATTCAAGGGGAGCCCTACAGAATCGTCAAATCTAAACTGTCTGATTTAGACATCCCTTGGGGCGCTGAAGTCGTTCTGGAAGGAGAGATCCTTGCGGGAGAACGGGAATACGAAGGACCTTTCGGTGAGTTCACGGGCCATTATTCAGGCGGCCGCAGCATGCCGGTGATCAAAATCAAACGGGTATATCATAGAAACAATCCGATTTTTGAACATTTATACTTAGGCATGCCGTGGACGGAGTGCGATTATATGATCGGCATTAATACGTGCGTGCCGCTTTACCAGCAGCTCAAGGAAGCTTATCCGAACGAAATTGTCGCCGTGAACGCGATGTATACGCACGGCCTGATCGCCATCATTTCCACGAAAACGCGCTACGGCGGATTTGCCAAGGCGGTCGGCATGCGCGCCCTGACCACGCCGCACGGACTCGGCTACTGCAAAATGGTCATTGTCGTGGATGAGGATGTCGATCCGTTTAACCTGCCGCAAGTCATGTGGGCGCTCTCAACGAAAATGCATCCGAAACACGATGCAGTCATCATTCCTGACCTGTCTGTCCTTCCGCTTGACCCGGGGTCTGATCCGGCAGGGATGACACACAAAATGATTCTTGACGCGACAACGCCCGCCCCGCCGGAAACAAGAGGCCATTATTCTCAGCCGCTTGATTCTCCGCTGACAACGAAAGAATGGGAACAAAAACTGATGGACTTAATGAATCAATAAGAAAGGATGAGGTTGCAATGAAAACTTGCCCGCGCTGTGAATCGAAAAAAGGAGAAACCGTCAGCCAATCGCCGGTCAAAGGCGCTTGGGAAATTTACCAATGCCAAACCTGCTTTTTCACATGGAGATCCTGTGAACCGGAAAGCATCACGAATCCGGCGGCATTCAACCCGGCATTTAAAATTGATCCGAAAGAAACGGAGACGGCCGCACATGTTCCCGCTGTTCCGGAAAGAAAAGCGTAATGCTGACGGAGCACTTGCCGGAGGCGCTTTACACGCTTTTAGACGGGACGGAGCTTGAAAAAAAGCAGCACGACGCATTTGTGCTCCAATCCGTGACAAAAGAAGGCCGTCCGCACGCGGCCATGATCAGCGCCGGTGAAATCGTGGCCGTGAGCAGAACAAATCTCCGGCTCGCCTTATGGAAAAACACGACGACCGTAAGCAGCCTTCTGCATTCGGGACAAGCTCTTTTCATCGCCTGGCACGGAGGAGCCGCATATTACGTCACATTGGAATGTGAGGCGCTTCCGCCGCTGAAAGAGGCGAAACACGAGCGGGAACGGTTCAGCTGCCGCGTGATCACCGTCAAGGAAGATCGGGCGAAATACGCGGATCTGACATCCGGACCGGCCATCCAGCTCCACGAACCGGAAGATGTCTTGAAGAGATGGAGAGAAACACTTGAGGAGTTAAAACAATAGACGCATCAAAAAAGCCTGCGGACGATTCCGCAGGCTTTTCTTTATCTGTTATTGTACGCCTTTCATCGCCCGTTTAATGACGGGAGACAGAAGAATCAAAATAATACCGAGAATGATCGAAACAAGACCGATTGAGCCGAAGTAGGCCGCTTCAGAAATCTTATCAAACAAACCGACTACTTTTGCGTTCAGGGCTTGACCGCAGGCGTTTGTTAAAAACCACATGCTCATCGTCTGCGCTGAGAAAGCGGCAGGCGCAAGTTTTGTTGTGACGGATAAACCGACCGGTGAAAGGCAAAGCTCACCAAGCACAACCAAAAGGAAGCTGAGCACAAGCCAAAGCGGGCTCACAAGCTCGCCGCTCCCGCCCATAACCGGAAGCACCATGACTAAAAATGATAATCCGGCAAGGATAATGCCGATCGCGAATTTAATCGGTGTTGAAGGCTGGCGTTTGCCGAGCTTCATCCAGATCCAGGCGAACACCGGCGCGAAAATAACGATGAATAATGGGTTCAGAGACTGGAACCATGAAGACTCAAGATGCATGCCCGCAAAGGAAAGTCTCGTGCGCTGATCCGCATATAAAGCAAGAATCGTCGCGCCCTGCTCCTGAATCGCCCAGAACATTGCCGCTGCAACAAACAGCGGAACATAAGCCGCAAGCCGTGATTTTTCCGTTTTCGTCGCTTTTTTGCTCGTGAACATCACGATAAAGTAAATAACCGGAATGACAATGCCGAGGATACTGACGGTATCAATCACACGCTGGATCGTCAGCCAGCCGGTTTGAATCAGAACGATGATAACGGCTGCTGCGATGACCACTCCGATTCCCGTGCCGATCACTGATGATTTAGAAATCGGATTCGGTACATTGGAGCCTGCTTTGCCGAGGTATTTCTTTCTCGTAAGAGCGAAAACAATCAGTCCGAGGAACATACCGGCCGCGGCGCATCCGAAGCCTAAGTGGTAGTTGTACTTCTGTCCGAGTGTTCCGACAATTAGCGGCGCAAGCAATCCGCCGAGGTTGATCCCCATGTAAAAGATGCTGAAACCTGAGTCGCGGCGCTCGTCTTCCTTCGTATATAAATCTCCGACAACGCTGGATACGTTTGGTTTAAGCAGGCCGGTTCCGATAATGATCAGAGCCATGCTGGTAAAAAACGCCGCCGTGCTGCCAGGGAAGGCAAGAGCGATGTGCCCGAACATAATTAAAATTCCGCCGTAAAATACGGTGTTTGCCGTGCCGAATACCCGGTCGGCCAGCCATCCGCCGATGACGCTCGACATGTATACGAGAGACCCGTATATGGACATGATGGCAACTGCGGTCGTTTTATCAAAGCCGAGACCGCCATGAGCGACTTCCGTGTATAAATAGTAAAGCAATATGGCTCTCATACCATAGTAGGAGAAACGCTCCCAAAATTCGGTGAAAAACAGTGTGAACAAGCCGCGGGGATGACCGAAAAAGCCTCGTTGCGGCACAGTTTCTGTTATAGAGTCCTTATCAATAGATGCCACCTGAGCCAACCCTTTCTTAAAAAAGTGTATTACAAAAATCATATTCTTATATAATACTTGTGTCAATATAATTTATACTGAATTCAAAAAATTCCAGAATGAAAAGATATTAAAACGTTGAATATAGACGAATTTTCCTAATTCCAATGACTTATTTTGTTATATTATCTGACTAAACTATCTTTATAAACTTTTTTAATAAAATTTAAAGTATGTACAGGCGGAGCGGGATATGGCGGAATAAGATGACAATAAGAGAGGAAGGAGGAGATTATCACTTGCCGAATCGTATATTGGATATTACGGATTGCGGTGTGGAGGCAGACGGAAAAACCGATGTGACGGGCGCCATCAACCAATGCTTGGCCAAGGCCGTCAGCGAAGGCTGTCATACGGTGTTTTTTCCGCCGGGAACCTATAAAATCAACGGCACGCTTGGCGGGGACAGAAGCCAGCCGTTTCGGAACGCCGGGATTAACGTGCCGAGCCATCTCACCGTCGTTTTAGATCCGGAATGCACGATTAAAGTGGCGCCGAACAGCTCCTGGGGCTACTCGGCTTTCTATATAGGCAGGCGTGAAAATGTCACCATCACCGGCGGCCGGATCATCGGGGAACGGGATGAACACACGTATACCAATGTCCCTTTGCGGTCGACCCATGAATGGGGGTTTGGAATCTGTATTGAAGGCAGCAGCAATGTGCTGATCGAAAATGTGAAGATTTCGGATTTTACGGGAGACGGCATAATTGTCAGCCCGCTCGGGTTAAAAACAAACAGTGATTACGAAACTTCAGAACAGGTGACCATCCGCCGCTGTGAGATCAGGCAGTCAAGGCGGAACAACATTTCAATCACCGGCTGCCATACCGTTACGGTGGAAGAATGCGTGATTGAAGACGCCGGGCAAGGGAACGGAACGGCTCCGAAATTCGGAATCGATATTGAATCGTACGGAGAAGGCGATATTGATTATGAAGAAGCTCTTCATATTACGGTCCGCAACAACTTCTTTTCCGGAAACGCCGCAAGCTCAGTCACCAACTTTAACGGATATCATGTGTTAATTGAAGGAAATCATTCCGATAACACAATCAGCTACGGGTATGGGGCACATACCGTCATTTCGGGGAATATCTTCTTTCGGTCAGACGGCGGCTCAAGGACCGCAGTCGCCGGACAAGGTGTGTCACAGGGACAGGACAGCAGCAATGCCGTCATTTCCAACAATCTGATTACCGGTTTTTCCACCGGAGTAGATGTAAGGGGAAAAAGCGTCCTCGTCACCCATAACAAAATCAGTCAATTTGAAAATACGGGCATTTCCGTCTATCAGGCGGAAGATGTGACCGTTGACGGCAATGTCATTGAAAACGGACGTTCCGAAACGAGACGAAGCACGGGGATGCGGGCGACGCTGTCGGAAAACGCCGTCTTTATGAATAATACTCTGAATCAGGTAACGGACGGAATCAGCATGTCGGCCGGCAATATCACCGTAAAACAAAATGTGCTGAAATCGTTCAGCCGGGGCATATGGGTCACAGGCGGAAATGCCGTTATTGAAGGAAATACGCTGATTCCGAATGCGTATCAGGGCGTCGCGGAGTCCTATGCCGTATCTGTGACAAATGACGCCAGGGCTGTCATCAAGGGAAATCTCTTCAAAAGCTACAAAAACTATCCCATTTTCAGTTCAACATCCTCGGGAACCTCTGTCATCAGCAACCGTTTTGAATCATCACCGCTTATCGTTACCGTGTATCTGAATTCAGGCACGCATGAAGTCATAGACAATACGCTCACGATCAACCGAACGGCGGGCAGCCCGATCGGCATCTATCTGAACGGATCCTCAAATTCCCTCGTGTCGGGAAATACCATCAACAACCTTTCCGCCGCTTCTGCTTCCGCCATCCAAACCAATTCCTCCGCAAGTACTAAAATCATCGGCAACCGCATTATCAAAGGCGTCATTGTGAAACACGCGACAGATACGGACAGCGGAAATATCGTCATCTGAAAACGGTCCCGCCGGAAAAATAAAAAGAACACATGAACTCCGAAAGAAGGAGGGATGTGTTCTTTTTTGAAACAATACAGCCGTGCGCCTGTCAGGCATCTTTTTTACCTGATTTATATAAAACGATCATTTCTCTGATTAAAAAGAGGGCGAATAAAAACAGCATCAGCCATTCTGAGAAGGTGGTCAATTTAAAAGCGGACAGGTTGTTTTGGACCGCTCCATAGAAACTGAAACCTTGCAGCATATCTATCGTTACTGAAATGATCAGACAGGCAGCCAGCAAAAAAAATGAAACCCCCAATATTTTCATGCGCATCACTCTCCCTTTTTATCCTTTTCGATTACGCAGAACTTATACAGACTTTCCGCCGTGCATAATCTTTTGCCGTACAGGAAGAATATGAAAAAAACGAGGAAAGGTTTTTTGCGATATGCCGCCATTTTTTAAGCAGAAGAAACAAAAAAAAGCCGATCAAAACGACCGTGACAATGAAGGCAGAAAAGAAGCGGACAGCCAGCCGGACAAAGAGCGGGATGAGCCGATCTCCCTCAGCTTAAAGCAAAATATGAAGAAGCTGTCTGAGAGGTTCGGCAACAGTGCCGATGTCGTCATCCGCCGGCTTAAAATCGGAAAAGAAGAGCTTCCGGCCGCAATTGTGTATATCGCCGGTTTGGTAGACGAACAGCTCGTCAGCCAATCCCTTCTGGAGGATTTAATCGACATCCCGTCCGTTCAGCCGGAACAAGCGGTCTGCCTGATATACGATAAAACGCTTGCGATCGGCGGGGTGAAAGAGGCAGAAAAATGGAAAAGTCTTTATGCCGGGCTGGTGGCGGGCAGCACGCTCATTTTTATCGACGGGGCTGACAAGGCGCTGATCGCCAGCACGGAAGGGGGAGAGCACCGGTCCATTCAAGAACCGAGCACTCAGGTCTCTTTCCGCGGCCCGCGGCAGGGATTCACTGAATCTCTGCAAACCAATATTTCCATGATCCGCAGGTATGTAAAAACGCCTGATGTATGGGTTGAAAAAATGGAGATCGGACACGAAACGAATACGGATGTCGCGCTGATGTATATTAACGGAATTTGCGATAAAAAGCTGATTAAGGAAGTCCGCAAGCGGCTGAAGCACATTGACATCGACAGCATTCTGGAATCCGGCTACATTGAACAGCTCATTGAAGACGCGCCGTTTTCTGTGTTTCCCACCGTATATCATACGGAGCGGCCGGACGTTGTGGCGGGGAATCTGCTGGAAGGACGATTTGCGATTATCGTGGACGGAACGCCGTTCGTTCTCATCGCGCCGGCCTTATTTATTCAATTTTTTCAATCCGTTGAGGATTATTATTCACGATTTGATATCGCCACTAGCATCAGGGTGCTGCGGGTTTTGATTTTCTTCATTTCACTGGTGGCGCCGGGGATTTATGTGGCGGCGACGACCTTTCACCAGGAAATGATTCCGACGCAGCTGCTGATTGTCATCGCGGCTCAGCGGGAGACGGTGCCGTTCCCGGCCGTGATTGAAGCGCTGACGATGGAAGTGGCCTTTGAGATTCTCAGGGAGGCGGGTGTCCGGCTTCCGAGAGTTGTCGGCTCCGCTGTTTCCATAGTCGGAGCGCTTGTCATCGGCCAGGCCGCCGTACAGGCCGGCATTGTTTCCCCAGCCATGGTTATCGTCGTCGCCCTGACGGCGATTGCCAGCTTTGCGACCCCGGCTTTTGACATGGCGATATCTGCGCGGCTGATCCGGTTTCTTTTTATTCTGTCGGCGGCGGTCATGGGATTTTACGGGCTGATTCTGGGCATTATCATGATGTTTGTCCATCTGTGCGGCCTGCGTTCATTCGGATTTCCGTATATGTCCCCGCTCGCTCCTTTAACCCCGGGCGGGCTGAAAGATTCCCTCCTCCGAGCTCCGTTATGGGCGGATGAAAAAAGGCCGGGACTGCTCGTGCAGGAAAACAACAGGCGCCAAGGGGAACATCAAAGACCGAAACCGGAGACATCCAGAGGAATGGTTAATAAAGATGTAGAAGAGGGCGACGGTAATGAAAAGACGTAAATGGATGCTTATCCTTTGTACGATGGTTTCCCTTATGTTTGTATCCGGATGCTGGGATAAAAGGGAGCTGACCGATCTAGCGGTGATCTCCGCCATCGGTATTGACCGAACCGAAACGGGAAAATACGTCCTTCACTTGCAAATTATCAATCCGGGAAACGTGGCCGGCGGTCTGCAGGGCGGCGGAGCGGGAGACCGGCCTCCGGTTTCCGTCTATTCGGTGTCCGGAGACAATATGACGGAAGCTTTGAGAAAAGGCTCGATGAAAGTGTCCAGAAGGCTCTATTTTGCGCATACGAATCTCGTGGTGTTCAGTGAAAAACTGGCGAAAGAGGAAGGGCTCAGTTTTATTCTGGATAATCTTGACCGCGACACCGAATTCAGGACGACCGCAACCGTTGTGATCGCGCATAATTGCAAGGCTGAAGACATTATTAAAGTGCTGACGCCGATTGATAAAATCCCTTCCAATAAAGTGAACAAGACGCTCAGCTTCACGCAGGAACAATACGGCAGAGTCATTAAAACCAACCTTCAGGACGTTCTGATTGATCTCGCTTCTCCGACCGGGTCGCCGTTTATTCCGGGTTATGAAATGCACGGAGACGATAAAGCCGGTCCTACGATGGAAAATACGCAGACAACTGAACCGAAAGCAGTGCTGTCAGCGGACGGACTGGCGGTGTTCAAAAAGGATGGGAGGCTGGATTACTGGATTGAGGATGACGACAGTGTGGGGGCTGTATGGCTGCTCAATAGGATCAAGCATACGTTCATCAATGCGGATTGGAAGAACGTGAAGCATGCAATCAGTCTGCAGGTCACCCGCCAGAATACAAAGGTGACGGCCACTTTTCCGAACGGAAAACCGCATATTCACGTGCATGCTCAGGTCGAAGGGCTGGTGGACGCTGTCAGATACCCTTTCCATCTGTCTGATCCGCAAGTGCTGATGACGATGCAAAAGGCGCTCAGCGTGCAGCTTGAGAAAGATATCACCAAATCGATTGAAGATATAAAAGCCCATAAGAATGACTTCGTCGGCTTCGGAGACCTGATCTATCGGAAGCATCCGGACAAATGGAAAAAGTTCAAAGGGAAGTGGGATGAAGAATATTTCCCCAATCTCCCCGTAGATGTCAAAACAGAAGTCATTATCAGAAGAACGGGCTTGCGGAATAATCCTCTCTCAGACAAGCTTGAGCATGATTGATTTGAGGAGAAAGGAGCGAAGCGTATGGAAAATGCGAAAATCGGCACGCGTCAGCTGTTTATTATGATCATTTTGTTTGAATTGGGCAGTTCGTTATTGATCCCGCCGGGCACGATGGCCGGGCGGGATGCGTGGCTGTCCGTGCTTCTCGGGTGCGTTATCGGTCTCGGACTTTTCTACGTTTATCAGGCGCTGTATCAATTTTTTCCTGAGTCTTCTCCGAGAGATTACATGAACGAACTGATCGGCAGACATCTGAGCTGGGCGGTCTCCCTTCTTTATATTCTCTATTTTGCTTATATCGCCGCCCGCGTATTGCGGGATTTTGGCGAAATGCTTGTCACCTTCGCCTACCAGGACACGCCGCTTTTAATTGTGAATGCCATGCTGATGATCGCCGCAATATTTGCGGTCAGAAAGGGAATTGAAGTGATAGCGAGAGCCGGCGAGCTGCTGTTTGGCATTATGTATTTCCTGACAGCCGTCGGGCTGATCCTCATTATCAGCTCAGGCACGATAAACCTCAGATTTCTCCAGCCCGTTTTAGCGGAGGGTGCAGGAACGGTCATTTATTCCGTGTTTAAACAGACGATGTTCATCCCGTTCGGTGAATTAATCGTGTTTGTCATGATTTTCCCTTATTTAAAAGATCGGAAAAAGGTGAAGAAAACCGGATTTCTGGCGATTATCATCAGCGGGCTGTTTTTGGCAATGTCAGTGGCGATTAATATTTGTGTGCTGGACGTCAACCTAATGCTCCGCTCTCAATTTCCGCTGCTGAGCACCATACAGACAATTAAAGTGGAAGAGTTTTTAGACCGGCTGGATGTCTTTTTCATGCTCGTGCTCGTCATCGGCGGTTTTTTCAAAGTCAGCCTTTTTACATATGCGGTTGTCGTGGGCGTGTCCACGCTGTTTAAAGAAAAAAATCCGTCCCAGCTGGCCTTCCCGGTCGGATTGGGGGTGCTGATTCTCTCCATCAGCATCGCAAGCAATTTTTCGGAACACATGAATGAAGGCTTAAACATTGTGCCGATCTATATTCATCTTCCGTTTCAAGTGCTGTTCCCTGTTTTGCTGCTTATCATTGCCGTTATTAAGAAAAAGGTCAAAGGGACCGTCTATACAGTTTCGAAGAAATAACCCGGCCGGTGCGCCGGGTTTTTTAAAAAAACATGATTTTTGTCTTAATGCATTGACAAACTTGCGTGACAATTGTACATTTTGATTTATTCTTATAAAATTACTAGGAAATATAGGTTTAGTGGTGTTAATATGTTCCGAACCGTATTTCAGAATAGAAGGAGATCCATCATGACAAAGAAAAAAGAAATCAAACTCGGTGTGTTTCTCGCGGGCACCGGCCATCATGTCGCTTCTTGGAGACATCCTCAGGCACCGGCGGACGCGAGCATGAATTTGGATTATTTCAAAGAACTGGCGAAAACAGCGGAGCGGGGGAAATTGGACATGCTGTTCTTGGCGGACAGTTTATCAATAGACGGCAAATCACATCCGAATGTGCTGACGCGCTTTGAGCCGTTTACGCTGCTGTCGGCGCTCGCTCAGGTCACATCCCGCATCGGTCTGACGGCGACCGCGTCTACCACATACAGCGAACCGTTCCATATCGCGAGACAATTTGCATCGCTTGACCATCTTTCCAACGGCCGCGCGGGCTGGAATGTCGTCACATCTTCGATTGAATCGACCGCGCTTAATTTCAGCGGCGAAAAGCATCTTGAGCACCATCTCAGATATCAGCGCGCGGAAGAATTCGTTGAAGTCGTCAAAGGATTATGGGATTCGTGGGAGGAAGACGCCTTTATCCGTGACAAAGAATCAGGAGCATTTTTCGATAAAGACAAAATGCATGAATTGAACCATAAAGGAACATATTTCTCCGTGAGAGGGCCGTTAAATGTTGCCCGCACACCTCAAGGGCGCCCGGTCATTATTCAGGCCGGATCATCAGGAGACGGAAAAGCGCTGGCCGCCAAAACGGCGGAGGTCATTTTCACCGCGCAAAATCATTTGGAGTCCGCGCAGGAATTCTATCAATCTATTAAAGAACAAGCGGCTTCTTTCGGCCGTGATCCTGAAAAAATCGCGATCATGCCGGGAATTTTTCCCGTTATCGCCGATACCGAAGAAGAAGCGCAGGCAAAATATGAAGAGCTCCAAGACCTCATCATTCCGTCTGTCGGCCTGAACATTCTGCAAAACTATCTGGGCGGCGTCGATCTTTCCGCCTGCCCGCTTGACGGCCCGCTGCCTGAATTGGATGCGGATGCGTCGAATGCCGTTAAAAGCCGCTTCAAGCTCGTTCAGGAGATGGCCAAACGTGACAACATGACCATCCGCGAGCTGTACAAATATGTGGCGGGTTCAAGAGGCCATCATATCTTTGTCGGAACGCCAGAACAGCTTGCCGATAAGATGGAAGAATGGGTCGGAAAACAAGCTTGTGACGGTTTCAACATCATGCCGCCGCTTTTGCCTGAAGGTCTCACTCTTTTTGTAGACAAAGTGATTCCGATTTTACAAGAACGGGGCGTGTTCAGAAAAGAGTATGAAGGAACGACGCTGAGAGAACATTTCGGACTGGAAAAACCGGCAAACCGATATGCCGACTAAAGGAGGGCTCATCATGTCAAGACAATACCGGCTCGCAACGGAGGCAGACGCTGATGAGCTGCTTTCACTGACACTGCGGGCGTATGAACCGATCCGCAAGCTCGGCATCAACTTTGCCGCTGCCACGGCGGATAAAGAACTCGTTTTGAATAACATACAAAAAAACGCCTGTTACGTTTTGGAGGAAGACGGCCGGATTCTGGCGACGATTTCTCTGCGGATGCCGTGGGGGCCGAATCCCGGGCCGTACGGTGTTCCACATATTTGGTGGTTTGCCGTCGATCCTGAAACCGGAAAAAAAGGGACGGGCTCAGACATGCTGGAGTGGCTGGAGAATACAGTGCTCCGCGACACATTAAAAGCGCCTTTCGTGTCACTGGGCACAGCGGACAAGCATCCGTGGCTGATCGGCATGTATGAGCGAAAAGGCTACGTCCGTGCAGGCGAAAAGGATCTAGGAAAAGGGCACATCACCATCTATTTAAAAAAACAATTGCAGGATTAACATATTAATAGGAAAAGGCGGGATTTTAATGAAGAAGAAAACATGGGCTTTGCTGCTGTCTGCCGCGCTTTTGGCGGTCTTATCAGCATGCGGAAACGGAAAAGAAAGCGAAGGCGGCGATAACGTACTGCATGTCGGCGCCACGGGACAAAGCTATCCGTTCGCATATAAAGAAAATGGCAAGCTGACCGGCTTTGACGTGGATGTCATGGAAGCCGTCGCGAAAAAAATCAACATGAAACTGGACTGGAAGCTGCTTGAATTCAGCGGACTGATGGGAGAGCTCCAGACCGGCAAACTCGACACCATCTCTAACCAGGTCGCTGTCACGGACGAACGCGAGAAAACGTATAACTTCACAGAACCGTATTCGTATGCGGGCACTCAAATCGTCGTCAAAAACGATAACAAAGACATCAAATCAGTCAACGATCTAAAAGGAAAAACAGTGGCGGCCGTTCTGGGCTCAAACCACGCGAAAAACCTTGAGAGCAAGGACCCGGATAAAAAAATCAACATGAAAACGTATGAAACACAAGAAGGCACGCTGAAAGACGTGGCTTACGGACGGGTTGACGCTTATGTAAACAGCCGCAGCGTCCTGATCGCCCAGATCAAAAAGACCGGTCTGCCTCTGAAATTAGCAGGAGACCCGATTGTCTATGAAAAAGTCGCTTTCCCGTTTGCGAAAGATGCGGCTCACGATAAAATCCGCAAAAAAGTAAACAAAGCCATTGAAGACCTGCGAAAAGACGGCACGCTGAAAAAGCTGTCTGAAAAGTACTTTAAAGAAGATATCACAACAGAAGCAAAGCATTAAGAAACGGCGGTGAAAATCGAGAATGAACAGCATTGATTGGGGATTTATGTTTTCAGCTTTTCCCGCGTTAATCGAAGCCTTGCCGATCACATTACTAATGGCCGTCGCGGCTATGGTATTTGCCGTGATCGGCGGCCTTATATTAGCGCTTATCACAAAAAATCGTGTTCCTGTACTTCACCAGCTGTCAAAGGTGTATATTTCATTTTTCCGGGGCGTGCCGACGCTCGTCCAGCTTTTCTTAATTTATTACGGCCTGCCTCAGCTGTTTCCCGGAATGAGCAAGATGACGGCGTTAACTGCGGCGATTATCGGGTTAAGCCTGAAGAATGCCGCCTACTTGGCTGAAATCTTCCGCGCGGCGCTCAATTCAGTCGATGAGGGGCAGCTTGAAGCCTGTCTGTCTGTCGGAATGACAAAATCCCAGGCGTACAGGCGGATCATTTTCCCGCAAGCCGTCAGAAACGCGCTTCCTGCGACGGGAAATACGTTTATCGGCCTGTTAAAAGAAACATCGCTCGCCTTTACATTAGGAGTGATGGAAATGTTCGCCCAAGGAAAAATGTACGCATCAGGCAACCTCAAATATTTTGAGACGTATTTAGCCGTCGCGGTCATGTACTGGATTCTTACGATTATTTACAGTGTGCTGCAGGATCTGCTCGAACGGGCGATCAGCAAGCCTTATCGCACATAGGAGGAGGCTCAGGATGATACAAGTCAGACATATTCGAAAAGCATTTAAAGACCTTACCGTACTTGACGGGATCGACCTTGAGATCAAAAGCGGCGAAGTCACGGCCATCATCGGCCCGTCAGGCTCGGGAAAATCAACGCTCCTCCGTTGTTTGAATCTGCTGGAGCGCCCGGATGACGGCATCATTGAAATCGGTGATGCAAAGCTGAATGCAGCGTCCTATTCGCGCAAAGACGTTCATAAGCTTCGCCAGCAGACGGCGATGGTGTTTCAGAATTACAACCTGTTCAAAAACAAAACCGCCCTGCAAAATGTGACAGAGGCGCTGATCACCGCGCAAAAGAAATCGAAAAAAGAAGCGGAACAGATCGGTATGGATCTGCTGCGGCAAGTCGGTTTAGAACACAAAGCGGACAGCTACCCGATTACGATGTCAGGCGGACAGCAGCAGCGGATCGGGATTGCGCGCGCCTTGGCCGTTGATCCTCACGCGATTTTACTGGATGAACCGACTTCGGCCCTTGACCCTGAGCTTGTAGCCGGGGTGCTCCAAGTCATCAAATCAATTGCCGAAAAACAGACAACCATGATCATCGTCACGCATGAGATGGCTTTTGCTCGTGAAGTGGCCGACAAAGTTATTTTTATGGCGGACGGACGCATCATCGAACAGGGAACGCCGGAAGAGCTGTTTGACAATCCGCAGAACGAACGGACGAAAAAATTCATTAAGCAAGTGGGAGAGCCCGCCGAACTTGTCTAAGAAGGGAAGAAGAAGAAATGGCAAATGAAACGTATGAATCATTAAACAAACGTTTAATCAATATCCGCCGCGACCTTCATGAACACCCTGAGCTGTCAGGCGAGGAATACGAAACGACGAATAAAATCCGCCGCTGGCTGGAGGAAGAAGGAATTACGGTTCTTGATATGCCGAAACTTCAAACCGGAGTGATCGCTGAAATCAAAGGAGACAAAAGCGGCCCCGTCATCGCCGTCAGAGCGGACATCGACGCACTGCCGATCGAAGAGAATACAAACCTTCCGTTTGCTTCGCGAAACAGCGGCGTGATGCACGCCTGCGGCCATGATTTCCATACGGCATCTATCCTCGGCACGGCTTTTTTATTAAATGAGAGAAAGCATGAGCTGAAAGGAACGGTGCGGTTTATTTTTCAGCCCGCGGAAGAAATCGCCGCCGGAGCAAGACAGGTCATTGAAGCCGGCGCGCTTGACGGTGTATCGGCGATATTCGGCATGCATAACAAACCTGACCTCCCCGTCGGCACGGTCGGTCTGAAAGAAGGCCCGCTGATGGCGAGTGTCGACCGCTTTGAAATCACTGTTAAAGGAAAAGGCGGCCACGCCGGAATCCCTGATAACAGCATTGATCCGATTCAGGCGGCAGGGCAGATTATCGGCGGCCTGCAATCGGTTGTCAGCAGAAATATCAGCTCGCTTCATAATGCCGTCGTCAGCATCACAAGAGTTCAAGGCGGCAGCTCTTGGAATGTCATCCCGGACCATGTTGAAATGGAAGGCACCGTCCGGACGTTTCAAAAAGAAGCGCGTGACGCTGTTCCGAAACATATGAAGCGGGTTGCCGAAGGAATCGCAGCCGGATTCGGGGCAGAGGCTGATTTCCGCTGGTATCCTTACCTTCCGTCAGTGATGAACGACGCCCGTTTCATACAGGCGGCGGAACAAACGGCTGAAAGCCTCGGGCTTCAGACCGTTCGGGCAGAACAGTCGCCCGGCGGTGAAGACTTTGCATTATATCAAGAAAAAATCCCCGGCTTTTTCGTCTGGATGGGAACAAACGGAACAGAAGAATGGCACCATCCCGCCTTCACACTCGACGAAAAAGCGCTCCCGGCAGCGGCTGAGTTTTTCGCTCGGCTTGCCGTCAACGTATTGGAGCAGACGGAATGAATACGGAAAATCTGACGGCCGGGCTTGCTCAGGCCGTCATGTCGTCTGTGCCGGAAACATCCGCTGAAGCGATGAAAGAAGCGCGCAAAGGACTGCTTGATTTTACAGCGGCAGCTTTTGCGGGGAGACGGGATAAAGGAGTTGAAAAGCTGGTAAAACTGGCCGAAGAAGAAGGCGGGGTGCCGATAGCGCCGCTTATCGGCAGAAATCAGAAAACCACGCCGTCCCAATCCGCGCTCATTAACGGATTCATCGCACATGCGCTTGATTTTGACGATGTTCATTCTGATGTAAGAGGACATCCGAGCGCAGTCATCCTTCCGGCTTTGATTGCAGCCGCATCAGCCGGCCGTATAGACAAAAGCCGTTTTCTCGGTGCTTATGTGACGGGAATTGAAGTGATGGCGCGGCTCGGCGAGTCAGCTGGAAGGCATCATTACGAGAAAGGCTGGCACAATACAGGAACGTTAGGTGCCATTGCGGCCGCATGCGCCGTCGGATTCGCGGAGAATCTGAATCAAACCCAATTGCAGAAAGCAATTGGGTTTGCGGCTGCCCGCTCCGGAGGCATGAGAGTGCAATTCGGGACAGAGATGAAGCCGCTCCACGCCGGACTGGCCGCTCAAGCCGGGTTGTTCGCCGTGCAGCTTGCAAAGGCTGGTATCGGCGGCTCAGTTCATGCGCTCGACGGGGAGAAAGGTTTTTTCGGACTGTACGGCGATCTTGAACGGGCAGAAACCCTCCTTGTAAGCGGGTGGGGAAAACCTTGGCGGATTGTGAGCCCGGGACTTTGGTTTAAGGTTTATCCGTTTTGCTCGGCGGCTCATCATGCGGCGGACGCCATTCTCAAGCTGAAGGCCGAACATGGTCTCATTTTCGGCCAAACGGAACGGATCGACGTGATTTATCCGCCGGGCGGTGACGCCGCATTGACAGAACGGCGTCCGAAAACAGGCGAAGCGGGGAGATTCAGCGTGGAATATGTGATCACCTTAGCTTTGCACGGTAAGGATTTTTCAGTTGAATATTTCACATCCGAGCCGATTCCGGAATCCCTTCAAAAAGGATTTGAGCGGATTCACCGCAGCTGCGATGATCAAATTCAGCCGGCTGACAACGCCGTTCCGAAGGGCCGTTTTACAATTGTACGGGTCACGGCTACCGGCGGTCATGTCTATGAAACACGTATCGACTGTCCGAAGGGAGCGCCGGGAAACGGTCTTTCTGAAAAAGACATTGAAGACAAACTCCGGCTCGCTTTGCCGGGAGAAGAGAAAAAGGCGGAAGAATTGATCAAAGCAGCCGGACAATCAAATATGGACCGTTATTTACAGCTGATATAAATAAAAAGAGCGGGGGGATGCAGCCCTCGCTCTTTTTACGTTCACTTCTATTGAATAGGGGGATATAGGGTGCGCCCCTGTCTGCGCTGGCAGGGGCGCGGTATCAGGAAACAGCCGTGCCGTTTTCTTTGACCGTGAAACTTCCTCTTGATAAGCGGATGTTGATATCAGACACTTTGGCAATTTGTTCGTCGTGCGTAACCATGATGACGCATTTGCCGTCTTTATGCGCCAGATCCTGAAAGAGCCGGACGATTTCCTTTGACGTATCCTCGTCGAGATTTCCCGTCGGCTCGTCCGCGCAAATCAAATCCGTGTTACAGCTGAAAGCCCGCGCAATTGAAACGCGCTGCTGCTGTCCGCCGCTTAATGTCAGCACCCGCTGACGGGCCTGCTGTTCGGTGATGCCGACTTTTTTCAGCATGCTGAGCGCGAACGCATCTTTGCTGTTCTCCTTAGAGCCGGTGATCTCCATCGCCGTTGTGACATTCTGGAGCGCCGTCATATACGGGATCAGATGATAAGATTGAAAGACGATAGAGACATATTGATTTCTGAATTTGGTTAATCCGATTTTGGAGATGTCTTTTCCGTTATAAAGGATGCTTCCCTCTTTAGGTGTGTCAAGGCCGCCCGCCAGAGACAAAAACGTTGTTTTCCCCGTTCCGGAGGCGCCGGCAATTGTATAAAACTTCCCTTTTTCAAAGCTGATCGTTATATCCTGAAACAGCGGCTGTGATTTATCTTGGTACCAGTAGCCGGTCTGTTGAAAGGTTAATAGGCTCATTATGCTGCCTCCTCTTATTCCTGCTTGGTCAGGATCGTTTTAGGGTGAAGCC
Organism: Bacillus sp. JNUCC-21; assembly: GCF_041222765.1. Classification (NCBI taxonomy): domain Bacteria; kingdom Bacillati; phylum Bacillota; class Bacilli; order Caryophanales; family Bacillaceae; genus Bacillus; species Bacillus sp. JNUCC-21. The sequence goes on from NZ_CP166019.1 coordinate 388,557, forward strand.
GCATGACTGATACAGACGGCAGTAATGTGGCGATGACGGCAATTGCGACGCCGATGCCGCCGAGAATCAGAAGGTCATTCAGCGAGACGTTTACCTGCATTGTACTGATGATATCCGCGCCGGATGAATGCTGACCGAACATGCCGCCTCCCCGCGGCATTTCTCCTCCGCCCCAGCCGCTTGTTTGCTGCTGTGAATCATCGGCTGAGCTGACCTGCTGGGAAAGAAGCTGATTTCCGAGCTGATTCGCCACAAGGCTGCCCGTGACGGATGCGATCCCGATGGCAATAACGGCGACAACCAGAATTTCCGTTAAGAATTGTCCGATGAGCTTCCAGCGCTTTTCGCCGATCGCCATCAAGACACCCATTTCATACTTGCGTTCCCTGATCGACATCATTACGATCAACCCGAGAATGACTGCGCCCGCGATGGATACAAGGTACACCACGTTTTTAGAAAATGACGCGACATTTTCAATCGGGCCGGCCATTTGCTGATACACCTGATCATTTGTCGTCAGCGCGTAGGTTTTATCATCTATAGATGTTTTTTTCGCAGCCGCAACGAATGAGTCAATATATTTGGCATCATCCATATAATAAACGGCTGAGCTGATTTTGTTTTTGTTATCAGACCCTTTTAACGCCGCCGCGGCGGTGTAAGGCGTATAGATTTTATTGTCAGGATTTAAGAATGAAAAATGCTGTGCCTGATCGTCTCCTGATGATGTTGTTTTATAGATTCCCACAATTTTAAGCTTCGTTTTCACAGAATCATCCGCTGCTGAGGAAACGGTAATGGAGCCGCCGACCTTCAGCTTGTTTTGATCTGCCAGCGTTTCATTAATCACGGCGACTTTTGCGTCCGCATCTGTTTTTGTGATGGCGCGGCCGTCAGTGATTTTTGAGCTCCCGCCTGTGAAATCATCAAGCAATGCCGTAGAGAGCACGCCTTCGATCGAGATATCAGCTGAAATCATCTGTCTTCCGCCGCCTTGAAAACGGCCGGCGCCGGAACTGTTATCGGCTGATTCGCCTGAGCTTTTTATCGAATCAAAGCTTTCTGCATTTGCTGACGCTGTCGTGAGGAAGTTGTAATTTTTAACATGCTGTAAAGATGTAATCTTCTTGGCATCTGAGACGGAAATCGGCGTTGATTCAAACGTCCTCTTTTCACCGTCTTTTTGCTGCTGCGCCATTTGCTTTTGGCGGTCAGCCTGGAGTGTGACGCTCCCGCCGAGCTGCTGCCTTGCCAGTTCGCTTGATTTCTTTGCCGCTGACTGGATCGTAAGACCGGATAGGACAAAAATGCAAATCACTGAAAACACAACCAGCTGCAAAAATGTTTTTCCCTTTTTTGCCTTCATGCTCCAAAAGGCTCTTTTTATAAAGTTCATGTCTGTTCCTCCGTGTGGGTGTCAGATCTTGTAAAACCGGCCTTCTTTAGCACCGGCCATTCGATATGTATATAGTAGGAGAAATGTATGAAAAAAATATGAACAAACTATTTCCGGGTGATGAAATAAAAACTAACAATTGTGAAACCCGAAAACACCCGGGTAAAATGGTGCTATTATAAGAAAAAGCGTGAAGATAAGCGGAGGAACCAATGAAGATATTAATGATAGAAGACAATATAAGCGTATGCACCATGACGGAAATGTTCTTTTTTAAAGAAGGATTTGAAGCCGAATTTGTCCATGACGGAGTGGAAGGCTATCAGCGTTTCACGGAAGAGGACTGGGATTTGGTCATTCTGGACATTATGCTTCCATCAATGGACGGAGTGACGATCTGCCGGAAAATAAGAGAGACGAGCAGTGTGCCGATTATTATGCTGACCGCAAAGGACACGGAGTCTGATCAGGTGATCGGGTTTGAAATGGGGGCGGACGACTATGTCACCAAGCCGTTCAGTCCGCTGACGCTAGTAGCGCGGATTAAAGCGGTGATCAGAAGATACCGGGCGACGGGGCAGGCCGTAAAAAGCGACGACTTGATCGAAACGGCGTGTTTTTCAATCAATAAGAAGACGCGGGAAGTGTTTCTGCACGGAAAACCTGTCGAGAATCTGACGCCGAAGGAATTCGATCTGCTCTTTTATCTCGCACAAAACCCGCGCCAGGTCTTTTCGAGAGAGCAGCTGCTTGAGCAGGTGTGGGGCTATCAATTTTACGGCGATGAACGTACGGTTGATGTTCATATTAAACGGCTGCGCAAAAAACTGTCCAGTGAGGAAAAACCGTTTTTATACACGGTGTGGGGGGTAGGATACAAATTTGATGAGGATTAAATACTTATATCAGCTGCTGTTAAGCCATGTCAGCATTTTGATTTTGGCCTTTTTCATCATCATTTCCCTGTTTTCGCACTTTGTGAAAGATTTTGCGTATCAAAATAAAGTGGATGAGCTGTCTTCTTACGCGCAGCAGATCACAAGCGAGCTGAACGGCCGCGATCTTGATCTGCGCCGCCTGTATCCGTATCAGGACATGTTAAAAACGCGCGAGACCAGGTTTATTATTTTCGATGAACATCAGCGGCCTTACTTTTTTCCTGACGATATGCCGCCGCGCGAGAAGCTGAAAAGTAAAGAGTGGCACATGCTGAAGCAAGGGAAAACCGTTCAGATCAGAGCGGAGATGAACCGTTTTAATACGGAAGGCTTGGAAGTATCGCTTGTCGCAAAACCGCTTTTTATCAACGATCAATTTAAAGGCGCGGTGCTGCTCGTGTCTCCCGTCAGAGGGGTCGAGCAGATGATCAGCCAGGTCAACCGCTATATGATTTACGCGATCATCAGCACCCTTATCATCACGATTCTGCTGAGCTGGCTTTTATCTAAATTTCACGTCAAGCGGATTCAGACATTGCGGGATGCGACCGGAAAAGTGGCATCCGGTGATTACGATATTTCGCTCAAGAACAGCGGCGGCGATGAAATCGGCATGCTGGCGTCCGATTTCAACATCATGGCCAAAAATCTGAAGCAATCGAGAGAGCAGATTGACCGCCTCGAAAAACGGAGGCGCCAATTTATCGCCGATGTCTCCCATGAGCTGAGAACGCCTTTGACGACCATTAACGGACTTGTGGAGGGGCTTAACAGCAACACCATCCCGGAAAAAGATAAAGAGAAATGCTTCTCGCTGATCAGCGAAGAAACGAAGCGGATGCTCAGGCTCGTGAAAGAAAACCTGGATTATGAAAAAATCAGATCCCAGCAAATCAAACTGGACAAGCTCAGTCTGCCGCTCATCGAGGTGTTTGAAATTATTAAAGAGCATCTCAATCAGCAGGCGGAGGAAAAACAAAATCAGCTGCGGATTCAAGTGGAGGATGGCGTCAAAGTATTCGCCGATTATGACAGGCTGATCCAGATTCTCGTCAACATCACGAAAAACAGCATACAATTTACGCAAAAGGGAGACATCACACTGCGCGGGTATGAAGGCTATAAAGAAACGGTGATTGAAATCGAAGACACCGGGATCGGCATCTCCAAAGAGGAAATTGAGCATATATGGGAGCGGTTTTATAAGGCGGACGTGTCCCGGACGAATACGGCATACGGCGAATACGGACTCGGCCTGTCCATCGTCAGGCAGCTCGTCGAAATGCACAGGGGTACGATAGATATTGACAGCGAAAAAGGAAAAGGCACGACCTTTACAATCCGCCTTCCGCTGAATACGAAAAATGAATCATCTTGAAACCGGCGGTCCCGTCTGGCCGCCGTCTGTTTTATCTCCACTCGGAAAATTGCGCTCTGCCGAAACAAAGTTTGCGTGTTTTTCGGGATGGAAAGAGACGGAAACGTGATAAAATAACTGGTAAACAGGTCTTGGATGGGGAGGGTGAAGGAATGAAGAGCGGGTTAATTCCTTCTTCAGCAGTCGGGCAGAAAATTAACGAGTGGTATCGATACATCAGAACATTCAGCGTGCCGGATGCGGAGATCTTGAAGGCCGAGATCAAACAAGAGCTTGACCATATGGAGCCTGATTCGAACTTAGTGCTTTATTATTCCCTCATGGAATTTCGCCATCAGCTGATGCTGGACTACTTGGAGCCGCTGGAAAAACTGAAGATAGAAGACCAGCCGACCCTGTCGGAAATTCTTGATAACATTGATAACAGCCAGGCCGGCCTCAAAGGGCTTCTCGATTATTACGTCAACTTTTTCAAAGGCATGTTTGAATTTGATAAAAGAGAATTTATCTCAGCGATTACATATTATAAACAAGCTGAGAAAAAACTGGCCTTCGTATCGGACCACGTGGAACGGGCGGAGTTTTATTTTAAAGTGGCCGAAGCTTATTATCATATGAAACAAACGTATTTTTCTTTGATACATATAAAAAACGCTTATGAAATTTACGTAGAGCAGGACACATATAACGTCCGGATCATTCAATGCCATTTTGTATTCGGCGTCAATTTAATGGATGAAAGGCGATTTGAACAGGCGGCCAAACATTTTCAGCACGCTCTGCAAATGGCCGAAAAAGAACAAAAAGCGCAGCTTGTCGGGAGGGCGCTGTATAACCTCGGACTGTGCTACTACAATCAGGACCGCATCGGCGAAGCGATTCCGTACTTTGAACGGGCGGTCGATACATTTGAATCACAAAGAATCGTCAATTCTCTTCCTCAAGCATATTTTCTAATCACACTCATTTACTTTAAACTCGGAAAAAAAGAAAAAGCGTCGGAATATCACAAGCGGGGATATGAATATGCTAAAGAAACAGACGATCCCGTTTATACGGTAAAATTCGAATGGCTGCAGGCTCTGTATCAGGCGAAACCGGATGAGGAGACAATCAGCGCGTGTTTCCGTTACCTGGAAGATAAAAATTTATACGCCGATATAGAGGATTTAGCACTAGAAGCAGCTAAATATTACTATGAACAAAATTGCTTTAAAATTTCTTCTGACTATTTTCTGAAAGTCGAAGAGGCAAGGAAACAAATACAAAGGAGTGAGGGTTTGTATGAAATTGAAATCTAAATGGTTTGTTATTTGTTTAGCAGCCGCCGCGATTTTTACAGTGACAGGTGCAGGCCAGACAGATCAGGCTGACTTCCATGTAGCTGAAAGAGGAATGACGTGAGAAGAAAATAACCTGAACAAAGGAAAAGACTGCCTGGGAATGTTCCCGGCAGTCTTTTTTGCGCGGCCGGACTCGTACAGCGGCGGAAAACAAAAGAAAACGCCGCAGGTCAAAACCCGCAGCGTCCTCATATAGACGGAGTGATGCTTAGAAACCGCCAACGAAGGCAGTACCTACAATAATCAACAGGATAAATAAAACAACGATCAAAGCGAAAGAGCTGACTCCTGAATATCCTGACATGAGCTTCACCTCCATATTGTCTATACCATACAATATGTAAAAGAAGCTGCTTTGTAAGGGATATTAGTGGACAAGAGAAAAAAGAGGCGGTGTCCTATGAGAGTAAGACTCCGGCGAAAAATTCGTCATACAGTGCCCGCACCGCGTGTCTTTCCTGTTCTTCTTTCACTCCGAACATCATGCTGACTTCCGATGACCCTTGATTGATCATCTCGATGTTGACGCCGGCTTCCGACAGTGCTTTGGATGCCCTGGCGGTTGTGCCGACATTATGGCGCATCGCTTCCCCGACGACCATAATCAGCGCCAGATTGTGCCTGACTGTGACTTCATCTGCTTGAAGTTCCTGCTTCAGACGGGTGACGAGCCTGTGTTCCAGTTCTGAGTCCATCTGATTGTGCCGAAGGATGATCGTGATGTCGTCAATGCCGGATGGAACGTGTTCATACGTCAATCCTTCTTCCTCCAAAATGTGAAGGGCTTTGCGGCCGAAACCGATTTCCCGGTTCATTAAATATTTGCTTATGTAAATGCTGCAAAAGCCCGTGTCGCTTGCGATGCCGATGACTGGCCCGTTCGTATTGTCACGGCTGCTGACGACGCGTGTTCCTTTCGCATCCGGATTATTCGTATTCTTAATCTGAACGGGGATGCCGGCCCGAAATGCGGGAATCAGCGCTTCATCATGAAAAACGGAAAATCCGGCATAGGAGAGCTCACGCATTTCCCGATACGTCAGTTCGTTAATTTCTTTCGGATGCCGCACGATTGACGGGTTGACGGAATAGACGGCGTCCACATCAGTAAAGTTTTCGTACAGGTCGGCTTTTAAGCCGCTGGCGAGGATGGAGCCGGTAATATCAGAACCGCTCCGGGAAAACGTCACAATCTCATGCTCCTTCGTGTAACCGAAAAATCCCGGAAAAATGATCAAGCCTTCACGGTTTCTCAGACGGTACAAATGACCATAAGACTCAGGGAGCACCTGCGCGCTTCCGGGTTCATTCGTCACAAACAGCCCCGCTTCTTTCGGACTTACGTATTCCGCTTTCACGCCCTGCCGTCGGAAGTAGGCTGCGATCAGCTTCGCGTTGTTGTCCTCGCCGCTCGCCTTCACCGCATCCATATATTGTTCGGGATTGGTTTTACAGCTGTTTAAAAGAGCGAATAGGTCACTGCGGATTCTTTCTATAATAGAGAAATCCAGGTTCAGCTCACGCGCGATGGCGGCGTACCGTTCAATGACCGTTTCGGCAAGCTCGGGCGCTGCACCTTTTTGCAAATAATGCTCCGCACAGCGGATTAACAGATCCGTCACCTTTGTATCGTCCGAGAAGCGTTTTCCCGGTGCCGATACGACGACGGCTTTCCGCGCGGGATCAGCCGTCACGATTTGAAACACTTTCTCAAGCTGGGCTCCTGACGCAAGAGAGCTGCCTCCGAATTTTACAACTTTCATGATTTACATCCCCTAATATTTAAATTTTCTCACAAATTTAATTTTTATTATCTCTCTTTCAAACATGTAAATCAAGGATTTTTTCTACGTGGGAAGAACATTTGTATTTTCGTGAAGGAATTTTGCCGCTGTTTGTCAGATTTGTTTCCCTCAAGCGTGTCATCATGTGCAAAAAATGATAAGCAGCCAAATGTAGGTTATAGAAAATCCTGCAAATTCTTGATAGACTGATTGTAAGACAATTTAGTGTACGGCCCGCGGATGACCGCTTTTGAAAGCAAAACTGTATTGACTGCGCTTGGAAAGATGATAAGATTATAATTGTCGTTGATAATGATAATCATTACGAGTGGGATATATGGGAGTTGTTTGGCAATCAGTCATACCGTTTGTGATGGGTGCAGGGAGGCAGCATGAAGCTACGTTACTTACTTTTGCTACTGGCGGTTTTGGCGTGTACTTCTATATTTATCGGTGTAGAAGATTTGTCGCCGCTGGATATTTTTCATTTAAATAAAGAACAGGCGGGTACATTGTTTGACAGCCGGCTGCCGCGTTTGGTGAGCATTATCATCGCCGGCATGAGCCTGAGCATCTGCGGATTAATCATGCAGCAGATCAGCCGGAATAAATTTGTATCGCCGACGACTGCGGGAACGATGGATTGGGCAAGGCTCGGAATCTTGATTTCATTAATGCTTTTTACGTCAGCGAGTCCGCTTGTGAAAATGTCTATCGCTTTCGTTTTCGCGTTGGCGGGAAATTTCCTTTTCATGAAAATCCTCGAGAGAATCAAGTTCAATGATGCGATTTTTATTCCTCTCGTCGGTTTAATGCTTGGGAACATCGTCAGCTCAATCGCCACGTTTATCGCATATAAATATGACCTGATCCAAAACCTGTCGTCTTGGCTGCAGGGAGATTTCTCACTGGTCGTCAAAGGCCGGTATGAGCTTTTATATCTGAGTATCCCGCTTTTGATCATAGCTTATGTGTATGCGGATAAATTTACGGTGGCGGGAATGGGAGAGAGCTTTTCCGTCAATCTCGGCCTGAAATACAAACGCGTCGTCAATATCGGTCTGATTATCGTGTCGCTCATCGCTTCACTGGTGATCCTGACCGTCGGGATGCTGCCGTTTCTCGGTTTGATCATTCCCAATATGGTGTCGATTTACAAAGGGGACAACCTGAGGAGCAGCCTGCCTCACACCGCTCTGCTGGGCGCTGTTTTTGTGCTGTTTTGCGACATTTTGGGAAGGGTGATCATCTTCCCGTACGAAATTTCCATCGGCCTGATGGTCGGTGTTATCGGCAGCGGCATCTTCCTGTATATGCTGTTAAGGAGAAAAGCATATGAGTCATAATAAAAAAATTACGCTGCTGGCGGCGCTCGCCATGATATGTATCGGATTCTTCCTGTTCTACGGACTGGGCAATTGGGAATACTCCCTGCCGAGACGATGCTTCAAAGTGCTTGCCATGATGCTCACCGGAGGAGCGATCGCGTTTTCAACGGTCATCTTCCAGACGATTACAAATAACCGCATACTGACACCGGGCATTTTAGGCCTCGATTCCCTGTATATGCTCATTCAGACCGTCATCGTGTTCCTGTTCGGTTCAATGAATATCGTCATGATGAACAAAAATCTTAATTTCGTCATCTCCGTCGGGCTGATGGTGCTCTTGTCACTCGTTTTGTATCAGCTCATGTTTAAAGGCGAGGGGCGGAACGTGTTTTTCCTTCTGCTTGTCGGCGTCGTGTTCGGCACGCTGTTCAACAGTCTGTCATCCTTTATGCAGATGCTGATTGATCCGAATGAGTTCCAGGTTGTTCAGGACAAAATGTTTGCCAGTTTTAACAATATCAATACCGATCTTTTAGGGTTTGCCGGTGCTGTCTTTCTTCTGACGGGCATTTATGTCTGGCGGTTCACGCGGTTTTTTGACGTGCTGTCGCTCGGCAGGGAGCACGCCGTCAACCTGGGGATTGATTACGATAAGCTTGTGAAACAGATGCTCATTGTCGTTGCCATTCTTGTGTCTGTCTCTACGGCTCTTGTCGGGCCGATTATGTTTTTAGGACTGCTTGTCGTCAATCTGGCGAGAGAGTTTTTAAAAACCTACAGGCACACGTATTTAATCGCGGGTTCTGTCCTGATCAGCATCGTCGCGCTCGTCGGGGGCCAGTTCGTCGTGGAGAAAGTGTTCACGTTTTCCACGACGCTGAGCGTCATCATTAATTTTGCCGGCGGGATTTATTTTATCTATCTGCTGTTAAAGGAGAATAAATCATGGTAGAGGTCAAAAATGTAAGCAAACAATACGGAGGGAAAACCGTCCTTGAGAAAACGTCTCTATCCATTCAAAAGGGCAGGCTCACCTCATTTATCGGTCCGAACGGCGCGGGAAAAAGCACGCTGCTGTCTATCATGAGCCGGCTGATTAAGACGGATTCCGGGGAAATCACGGTCGACGGGCAAGAGATCGGTGCCTGTAAAAGCAACGATCTGGCAAAAAAAATCAGCATCCTGAAGCAGACGAACCAAATCAATATCAGGCTGACGATTAAAGACCTGGTCAGCTTCGGCAGATTTCCGTATTCCCAGGGGAAACTGACGGATGAAGATTGGGTGCATATCAACCAGGCACTCAGTTATATGAAGCTGGATGACTTAAAGGATAAATATCTCGATCAGCTCAGCGGAGGCCAGTGCCAGAGGGCGTTTATCGCGATGATCATCGCTCAGGATACGGACTATATTTTTCTCGATGAGCCGCTGAACAATTTAGATATGAAGCATTCCGTTGAAATGATGAAGCTGTTGAAGCGGCTTGTGGAAGACTTCGGAAAAACGGTCGTCGTAGTGATTCACGATATCAACTTCGCATCCGTATATTCAGACCATATCGTTGCACTGAAAAACGGCCGGATCGTCAAAGAAGGGCCGGCGGAGGAGATCATTGAAACCTCCGTGCTTGAAGATATTTATGATATGACCATCCCGATTCAAGAGATTGACAGTCAGCGGATCGGTGTGTACTTTTCTTAAAAACCAGATGAGGTGAAAATCATGAAAAAATTCGCGCTGCTATTCATTGCGCTCGTTACGATTTTTGTTGTTTCTGCATGCGGAAACGGGGACAAAACATCAGGCAAATCAAAAGAAACAATCACAATCAAAGATGACCTGAACAAAGAAGGCGTCAAAGTGCCGAAGAATCCGAAAAAAGTCGTCGTATTCAACTTCGGAATGCTGGACACGATGGATGAACTCGGTTTACAGGATCATGTGGCGGGACTTCCGAAACAAAACCTTCCAAAATACTTATCTTCATATAAAAGTGATAAATACGCCAATACAGGCGGTTTAAAAGAACCGGATTTTGAAAAAGTCGCGGATATTGATCCGGATTTAATCATTATCGCCCACAGACAATCTGATTCTTTTAAAGAGTTCTCAAAAATCGCTCCGACGATTTATCTTGATGATGACTATACAAACTACGTTGACAGATTCAAGCACAACACCGAAGTGATCGGCAAAATCTTTAACAAAGAAAATGAAGTGAAAGATAAGCTTGCGAAAATTGACAAATCCATTGCGGATCTGAAGAAAAAGACAAGCAGCACGGATAAAAACGGGTTAGTGGTGATGGCGAACGACGGCAAAATCAGCGCGTTCGGATCTAAATCAAGATACGGCTTCATTCATGATGTGTTCGGCGTCAAACCGGCTGACAAAAACATCGAAGCCTCATTGCACGGACAAAGCATTTCTTATGAATATATCGCCAAAACAAACCCTGATTATATGTTTGTCGTTGACCGCGGAACAGCGATCGGCACAAAATCTTCAACAAAACAAGTGGTTGAAAATGATTATGTAAAATCGGTGAAAACCGTGAAAAACAACCATGTTGTCTACCTTGATTCAGCTACATGGTATTTATCAGGAGGCGGCCTGGAATCCATGGCGCAAATGGTGAAAGAAGTTAAAGACGGAATCGAGAAGTAAAAAAAGAACCCGGTCACATACGTGATCGGGTTCTTTTTGGTTTACCGCGTAACGGCCTGCTGCTGCTCGGGCTGACGCGGTTTTTTCTTCAATATAAAAGATAGGAGGAAGCCGGCCAGCGCGATGCAGGCGGCTACGACAAATGCCGCATTCATGCCATGCAGGGCGGCGTTTGCCGGAGTTGTCGCATTTGCGTGCGCGGCCTGGCTGCTCATCACGGAAACTAGCAGCGCCGTACCGATAGAACCGCCGACTTGTCGGACGGTATTGTTCATGGCTGTGCCGTGCGGAATTAAGTGGCGCGGCAGGGCGTTGATACCCGCTGTCGTCACCGGCATCATAATCATGGCTGTTCCCAAAAGCCGCGCGGTATAAACGACGACAATCCAAATGAGAGACGTCGAGTCCGTCAGATTCATAAACGGCAGGGACGTGAGCAGGATGATGAAGAATCCGGTCATCGCAAGGCCCTTTCCGCCGATTTTGTCAAACACCCGGCCGATAAACGGAGACATCATCCCCATCACAATCGCGCCCGGCAAAAGCATTAATCCGGTATCAAACGCGGATACGCCCCGGACTTTTTGCGTGTAAAGCGGGAGAATGGTTTCCGTTCCGATCAGCAGCGCGAAAACAAGCGTTCCGAGCAGGGTGGTCAGGCTGAAAATCCCGAAAGAAAACACGCGGAATTCCAGCATCGGTTTTTTGAGCTTCATCTGTCTTGCGATAAAGAAAATCAGTGCGACCGCTCCGACAAGCAGCGAAGTCAGCACTTCAGCACTGGTCCACCCTGATGAACCGGCGCTTGAGAAGCCGTAAAGCAGACCGCCGAATCCGAGGGTCGATAAGATCACGGATACAATATCAATCTGTGTTTCTCGTAATGTCGTGACGTTTTTCATCAGAATAATCGCTAAAAGCAAATCGATGACTGCGATCGGGAAGATGATATAAAACAAAGACCGCCAAGAGAATGCTTCGACCGCCCATCCGGAAAGCGTCGGGCCGATCGCCGGCGCGAACGAAATAACCAAGCCGACCATACCCATGGCGCGGCCGCGCTTTTCCATCGGGAAAATCGTGAGAAATACCGTCTGCATGAGCGGCAGCATAATTCCGGCGCCGGCCGCCTGAATAATCCGGGCCGTTAAGAGCACCGGAAAGTTCGGGGCGAATGCGCCGACAATGGTGCCCGCCGTGAAAATACTCATGGCGGAAATTAAGAGGGTGCGGCTTGTGAATTTCTCTATTAAAAACGCGGTAATCGGAATCAAAATCCCGTTCGTCAGCATAAACGATGTTGTCAGCCATTGCGCTTTGTTGGCGTCTATATTGAAGTCATTCATAATGTGCGGCAGCGCCGTGATAAGCAGTGTCTGGTTCAAAATGGCGACGAACGCACCCGCCAAAAGAATCCCGACAATGACAGAGCGGTTGTATGGTGCAGTTTTAATACTCTTATTCAAGCTGATTCCTTCTTTCTTTATAGTTTGAGCAATGTTTTAACGGCTGCAAGCGGCTGGTGCAGCGGTCCGGCCTGCTCCAAATAACCGATGAGCGCTTTGATGAGAAAATCCCGCGGCTGTTTGTCCGCTGATTCTTTCTCCAGCATAGCCGCCGCGGAAGCGAGTCCTGCGGCGTCATATTTTTCCTCCGGAAGGGCTGAGACGGCTTCTTTCAGTTCCTTCAGGCTTTCAGCCAGCAATACGGTTTTGTCTTTCGGCTCAAATGAGGAAGCGGAGGCGATATAAAGGTCAATCATCTCCTGAGGCAAAGCGGTTTCGGCTGTCCTGTTTTCGACGATGAGATTGAGGTGGCGGATGATAAACTCCGTGAGCGGCTCCAGGGCGAGCGGTTCTTTTTCCAGCTTAATCAGCGTGATGCATTCTCTCAGGAGCCCCTGCAGGACGATCACCAGCTCCCATACATAAGGAATAATGTCTTCGCCGTACGTCTGAATCAGTGAATCGCGATGCCAGCAGATAAAGGTGGAGCGGGCTCTGTGGATATGCCGTTTTACCCGCTCATTAATGGAAGAGGGGCTTCCGTACATCAGCATATTAAAAAACTGCTGATTGCGCCTGAAGCCTTCAAGCTCAGCCATCAGTTTTTTGGCAAACCGTTCCTCAGGGGAGAGGCTTGTTTCTTCATTCAATAATGAAGCGGCGGCTACCATCTGTTTCTGGTTAAAGTCGAGCAGCTCCAACAGCAGGTCTTCCTTTGATTCAAACAGCTTATATAAAGATGCTTTGGAGACTTTGCACTCCTCTGCGATCGCCTGCATCGAAACCGACGAAAAGCTTTTCCCGGAAAAAAGCTTCCTTGCCGCCAGCAGAATATCCGTTTTCTTATCATTCATAAGCCCAGATTCCTTCTTTCGTCACAATAGAAAACCCATCGGTTCACAGAAAACCAATGAGTATATGATGAAAATATTAACAAAAATTTTTACATAGTGTCAACGCTTTTGTTTGAGGAACAGAAAAAACCTGCCGGAGTGTTCCGGCAGGCTGATCCGCTTATTTATCCGTCTTAAACCCTTGTTTTTCAAGCATTTCACGAATGTGAGGATAATAAAGCTGCTTATAGTAGGAGGTGATGCCTTGTGACCAGTTTCTCGTTTCCTGTCCGTCGGTGCGTTTTTTCATGTATTCGGACATCTGCTTGTCATAGGCCTCGATATGTGTTCTTAAATCTTCTTCTTGATACGTTTCATGATGCAGAACGGCTGCTTGCGGCAGACGAGGTTTTTTCGCGGAGCGGTCTGCCGGATGGCCGATGACGAGACCGGAAACCGGGAAAACGTATTTCGGAAGTTTCAGCAATTCAATGAGTTCGTCCGGCTTGCCGCGCACGGCGCCGATCGGCACAGTGCCGAGTCCCATTGATTCAGCCGCAGCCGTTGCCGTACCCAGCGCAATCCCGACATCTACGGCTCCGACTAAGACGGACTCTAAACCGTTCGTGATCTCAAGCGGTGTATCATTATACTCTTCAAGCGCAATTTTGGCGCGGTTAAAATCAGCGCAGAATAAAAGGAAAACCGGCGCTTGGTCAATCCACGGCTGGCCGCCAGCCAATTCGGATATTTTTTTCTTCCGCTCCTTATCTTTCACCGCAATAACGGTAAATTGCTGGCCGTTAATGGAAGTGGGCGCTGCCTGAGCGGCTTGGATGATAAGGTCCAGCTGTTCATCCGATACGGGTTCATCTGTGTAGCTGCGGATGGAACGGTGGTCTGTTAATAATTGAAGGACTTCGTTCATGTCATTCATCCTTTCGTTACTCTGACAGTTCTGTGCGGACGACGTCAAGCGGCGCACTCAGCACTTCTTTCGCTTTTGCCACGAATCCTTGGAAATGGTCAGTTGCGTTGTGGAATTTCATCGCTTCTTCATCTTTCCATTGCTCAAGCATGACGAACGTATTTTCCTCACCGACTTTTTCGAAAAGGTCGTACTGCACATTTCCTTCTTCCGCGCGTGAATGCTGAACAAGTGATTGCGCTTCTCCTAAAAATTCCTCGCGTTTATCCGCTTTTACTTTCATGTAAGCCTGTAAGACGATCATGGTTATTCCTCCTGATTGGGTTAATTTGTTATAGTTCGAATATTATCGAACTAACTGTAACATGTTTCGCTGCGAATGGTAAAGGAAAAACCCTCACCGCCTAAATTGTCACCCGCCGATGATCTGTGTTACATTTGACTCATGAACATTCCAAACCATCCTGAAACCGAACGCTTACAGCTGACAAAGGTTCTTCATGCTCTGAGTGATCCGCTCCGCTTAGAGCTGGTCAAACAATTGGCGGAAACAACAGAAAAAACGTGCGGAACCTGCGCTGATGTCCGGGTCGCTAAATCAACGCTGTCCCATCACTTCAAAGTGCTGCGGGAAGCGGGGGTCGCCCAAGTGCGCATAGACGGGAAGCACCGTTATTATTCCCTGCGCAAAGATGATTTACAAGCGGCGTTTCCCGGCCTGCTGGAGGCGATTTTGCAGACAGAACCGGACCGCTGGTAAATAAGTCCCCGATTCCGGGGGTTTTTTTATGCGCCGAAAACCGCCCGGTAAAGCCTGTGGACGCCTTCTTGAATATCGCTCTCCTTCAGGCGGGCGAACCCCAGAATGAGCTGCGGTTTGTTTGAATCGCCTCCCGCTTTCAGACGGAACCGGCTCATCGCAAACAGATCGAGCTGTTCTGCATCCGCCCGTGCCAATATCTCTTTTTCTGAACGGGCGCAGTCAAACTCAGTGACAAAATGAAGTCCCGCATTGGCGCCCTTTACACTGATTCTTTCTCCGAATGTTTCTTCCAAAGCCGAAATGAGGCGTTCCCGCATGTTCTTATAATGCTGCTTCATCTTTTTAATATGTTTCTGATATTCACCGGATTCGATAAATTCTTTCAGCGCGAGCTGGGCAAGCGTGCTGCACGTATGCAGGTCATACGTTCTCTCTTTGAACGTCCGCAAAAGCCCGGGCGGCAGAACCATATAGCTGATGCGCAGACCTGGGAAAAGGGATTTTGAAAAGGTCCCCATGTAGATGACATTTTGAAACCGGTCAAGGCTTTGAAGCGCCGGTATCGTATCGGCGTCATATTTAAATTCACTGTCATAATCATCTTCAATGATGAAGCGGCCGTTCTGTTCGGCGGCCCAGTTTAAAAGCTGAATCCGCCGGGAAGCCGGCATGATCACGCCTGAGGGGAATTGATGGGAAGGCGTGGTGATCAATACAGAGGGCCGGCGTTTTTCGATTTCGTTCATGGACATGCCTTTTTCATCAAGGCTGATCGTCGCCGTCTTTTTCCCGAGGTTTTGCAGCAGCCGGTACATCCTCATATATCCCGGGTTCTCCATGGCGTAGAGCGCGTCTTTTGGCAGCAGTTCCGTCAGCAGCTGCACCAGCAATTGCGTGCCCGCTCCGAGCACGATTTGTTCCGGGCGGCATGTAACGCCCCTTGTCAGGGAAATAAGCCGCGAAATTGTTTCACGGACTTCATATAAACCTTGCGGATGGACGAGTTCTCCGAGTGTATGAAATGAACGGGCGGCTGCTTTCTGCTCACAGCGGAACCAGCTTTTCAGGGGGAAATGCGCCGTATCCACGCTCATATGAGAAAACGAAATCCAGCCGCTTTTATCCGTCTCCCGCTCTTTCAAATTATCAGGCAATGAGAGCGAAGGCGTTTCTTCATGATAAACCGTATCAATTTCCTCCACGAAAAAACCTTTTCTTTCGACTGCATATAAATAACCTTCTGAAAGCAGCTGCTGATAAGCTGAATTCACTGAATTCACGCTGACCTTGAGTGTCTCGGCAAGCTCCCGTTTAGACGGCACCTTTGTATGAGGCATCAGGCTGCGCTTTAAAACGGCCGCTTTTATGTGCTGATAGATCTGCTGATAGATATAATCCGCCGTTTCCGAGTGATCAATGGAAATCGTCAGCATCCAGACCCTGCCCCTTTCTGATACCATGGATAAATTGATTTTGGTACTTTTCATCATACCAAAAAGAAGTCAGAATGATAAGAAAACAATGCAGGGGGATGGAATCTATGAGTCGAACAGCATCATCGGAAGTGACAACTGCCCAGTGGCAGCAAAAACGGGATCAATTCGTTTCCAAGGGGGTCGGCAACGGAAACCGCAGCATGGCGGTAAAAGGGGAAGGGGCGCTTTTGTACGATTTGGACGGCAGACGATTCATTGATTTTGCCGGAGCGATCGGAACGCTGAATGTCGGCCATTCCCATCCGAAAGTGGTGGAGGCCGTGAAGAAACAGGCGGAGGATCTGATTCACCCGGGATTTAACGTCATGATGTATCCGTCTTATATTGAGCTGGCCGAAAAACTTTGCGCCCTTGCGCCGGGAGATCATGCGAAAAAAGCGATTTTTCTCAATTCGGGGGCGGAAGCGGTGGAAAACGCCGTGAAAATCGCCAGAAAATACACGAAGCGCCAGGCTGTCGTGTCATTTACAAGAGGGTTCCACGGCCGCACGAACATGACGATGAGCATGACGAGCAAGGTGAAGCCTTATAAATTCGGTTTCGGCCCGTTTGCCTCAGAGGTGTATCAGGCGCCGTTTCCTTACTATTATCAAAAGCCGGCCGGCATGAGCGACGAGCAGTATGACGACTTTATCATCAGCGCTTTTGAGGATTTCTTTATCGCCGCAGTTGCACCGGAAACCGTCGCCTGTGTCGTCATGGAGCCGGTTCAGGGAGAAGGAGGCTTCATCATTCCGTCAAAACGTTTCGTCCAGCACGTCGCCGCTTTTTGTCAAAAACACGGCATTGTTTTTGTAGCGGATGAGATTCAGACCGGTTTTGCCAGAACGGGAACGTATTTTGCGATTGAGCATTTCGGAGCCGTTCCGGATTTGATCACCGTATCCAAATCACTTGCGGCCGGATTGCCGCTGAGCGGCGTCATCGGCCGGGCGGAAATGCTTGATGCCGCCGCGCCGGGGGAACTCGGGGGCACATATGCGGGAAGCCCGCTCGGCTGTGCGGCTGCGCTTGCGGTCTTGGATATTATTGAAGAAGAAGGGCTGAATCAGCGTTCCGAGGAGATCGGCCGGATCATCGAGCATCAAGCGCTCGAGTGGAAAAAAGAGCATGCCTGTATCGGAGAAGTGCGCAGACTCGGCGCGATGGCGGCCATCGAAATTGTCAAAGATCCGGACACGCGGGAACCGGACAAAGCAAAAGCCGCGGCGATCGCCAAAACGGCGAACGAGAACGGACTGCTGCTGCTGACGGCCGGCATTAACGGCAACATTATCAGATTCCTGACGCCGCTTGTCGTGACGGATGAGCAGCTCAAAGAAGGCCTTTCCATTATCGAAGCAGCTCTGTGAGTTCAATTATTGGAATGCCGGCGGATGTGTCTGCTATCATGAAAGTGTGAGATACATCAACCAGCATTCAATGGCTTTACTATAGCAGAGAAAGGAATGTTCAATATGCCAGAACAATTAACAGTGTACAACCCGGCAACGGGAGAGGCGATCGAAAGCATCCCCCAGCAGACGGCCGAAGATGTTGAAAAAGCGATTGAACGTTCACATCAAGCGTTTCAATCATGGTCCAAAACATCAGCGGGAGAACGTGCCTCACTTTTGAGAAAATGGTATGAGCTGATTGTTGAAAATAAAGAAGAACTTGCGGAATTAATTACGAAAGAAAACGGCAAACCGTACGAAGAAGCGGTCGGAGAAGTTTTATACGGCGCCGGCTATATTGAATGGTTCGCCGAAGAAGCAAAACGGATTTACGGCAGAACAGTACCTGCGCCGACAACGGGCAAACGGATTGTCGTCACCCGTCAGGCGGTCGGCCCGGTAGCCGCGATCACGCCGTGGAATTTCCCGAATGCGATGATTACAAGAAAAGCCGCGCCCGCTTTGGCGGCAGGCTGTACGTTCATCATCAAACCGGCGGAGGATACGCCGCTTTCCGCTTACGCCCTTGCGCGTCTCGCATATGAAGCGGGAATTCCGAAGGACGTGCTGCAAGTGGTGATCGGTGACGGAGCCGAAATCGGAAACGTCTTCACCAGCAGCCCGAAAATCCGCAAAATTACCTTTACCGGCTCAACGCCTGTCGGCAAAATCCTGATGAAAAACAGCGCCGACACCGTAAAACATATGTCAATGGAGCTTGGCGGACATGCGCCGCTGATCGTGGATGAAGACGCTGATCTTGATCTGGCGGTAGCCCAAACAATGGCCTCTAAATTCAGAAATGCCGGCCAAACCTGCGTCTGTGCGAACCGGCTGATCGTACACGAATCCGTAAAAGACGAGTTTGCGAAAAAACTGAGTGAAGAAGCTGCGAAACTCAAAGTCGGAAACGGTCTTGAAAAAGGCGTAAACGTCGGCCCTGTCATCAACAAAAAAGGCTTCGATAAAATCGTCGGCCAAATTAATGACGCCGTGGAAAAAGGCGCAAAAGTGCTGACGGGCGGAACGTATGACCAAAACGATGAAAAAGGCTGCTATTTCGTGACACCGACCGTGCTGTCAAATGTAGATACATCCATGAACATCATGCATGAAGAAACATTCGGCCCGGTTGCGCCGATCGTTACGTTCTCAGATATTGATGAAGCGATCAAGCTTGCGAACGATACGCCGTTCGGGCTTGCGGCTTATTTCTTCACAGAAAACTACCGCCGCGGCATCTATATTTCTGAACAGCTTGAATACGGCATCATCGGCTGGAATGACGGCGGTCCGTCCGCGGTTCAAGCGCCGTTCGGAGGAATGAAAGAAAGCGGCATCGGCCGTGAAGGCGGTACGGAAGGCATTGAGCCGTACCTGGAAACCAAATACATGTCTATCGGACTTTAATCAGCCGAAAAGAAAGCCCCGCTTCTAAGCGGGGCTGTTAATATTGAGCAGTCTGCCGGTGAATATCGCCGGCAGGCTTTTTTGATCTAGCGGGAATAATCGGTTCGATTCCAGACAAAATAACAGCAAATACGATTGAAAGAAGGTCGCCATCATGGATATATTACTGGCTCTTCTCCCGGCTTTATTTTGGGGGAGCATCGTGTTATTTAACGTCAAATTAGGCGGCGGGCCTTACAGCCAGACGCTGGGAACGACAATCGGGGCGCTCATCGTTTCGTTTGTGCTGTATCTGTTTGTCCACCCGGTGCTGTCTGGGCGCATTTTTATTGTCGGCATCATCTCGGGGCTGTTTTGGTCGCTCGGCCAAAGCAATCAGCTTAAAAGCATACAGCTGATGGGCGTTTCAAAAACGATGCCGATATCAACGGGAATGCAGCTCGTCTCGACTTCTTTGTTCGGTGTGATCGTATTCAAAGAATGGTCAACCCCGATCGCGATTACGCTGGGTATTCTCGCCCTTATTTTTATCATCATCGGGATTGTGCTCACATCTTTAGAAGATAAAAAGGGGCGGGCGGACGGAGAACCGGGAAACTTAAAAAAAGGCATTGTCATCCTGCTGATCTCCACGCTCGGTTATTTGGTCTATGTCGTTGTGGCCCGGCTGTTCGGCGTATCCGGATGGTCAGCGCTCCTGCCGCAGGCGATCGGGATGGTCATCGGCGGACTGCTCCTGACGTACAAGCATAAACCGTTTAATAAGTACGCCCTCAAGAACATTCTGCCGGGAATCATCTGGGCGCTCGGGAATATGTTTCTGTTCATCTCACAGCCGCGCGTCGGGGTTGCGACAAGTTTTTCCCTCTCTCAAATGGGGATCGTCATCAGCACGCTCGGCGGAATCTTCATTCTCCGTGAGAGCAAAACGAAGCGTCAGCTGGTCGCCATTGCCATCGGGATTATCCTGATCATTGTGGCCGCGGTATTCTTAGGCGTTGCGAAATCAAATTCATAACAAATGCAGGAGGTTTGAACATGTACACGGATTTAAAAGGAAAAGTCGTTGCCATTACGGGAGCTTCATCAGGATTAGGAAAAGCGATGGCGATCCGCTTCGGACAGGAGCAGGCGAAAGTCGTGGTTAACTACTATAGTAATGAAAAAGACGCCCAAATCGTTAAAGAAGAGATTCAAAAAGCGGGAGGCGAAGCGGTCATCGTTCAAGGAGACGTCACAAAAGAAGAAGATGTCAAAAACATCGTGCAGACCGCGGTGAAGGAATTCGGGACATTGGATGTCATGATCAATAACGCCGGCATGGAAAATCCGGTTCAGTCACATGAAATGCCGCTTAAAGACTGGAACAAAGTCATCAATACCAATCTGACCGGCGCTTTCTTAGGAAGCCGCGAAGCCATTAAATATTACGTAGAGAATGATATTCAAGGAAACGTCATTAACATGTCAAGCGTACATGAAATGATTCCATGGCCTCTGTTTGTTCACTACGCGGCGAGTAAAGGCGGCATCAAATTGATGACGGAAACGCTGGCGCTTGAGTACGCGCCGAAGCGCATCCGTGTCAACAACATCGGGCCGGGAGCCATCAATACGCCGATCAACGCGGAAAAATTTGCGGATCCCGTTCAGAAAAAAGATGTGGAAAGCATGATTCCGATGGGATATATCGGTGAGCCGGAAGAAATCGCGGCTGTCGCCGTCTGGCTTGCTTCAAAGGAATCAAGCTACGTAACCGGCATTACGCTGTTTGCTGACGGGGGAATGACCAAATATCCGTCATTCCAGGCAGGCCGCGGATAAGAAAAAAAGCGATCGCAGGCTCTTTAGAGCCGGATCGCTTTTTGCTTACGCGCGTTTTTTCTTTACAAGCGCCGTGATGGAAAGGATAATCGCCGCAGCTGACAGAACGATGGCTGCAATATCAAGCGCTGATACGCCGGATTTGCTTTCTTCGTTTGACTGTTCAGCTCCGTGCGCATCCGTCACGCTGGCCGATTTCGTGATTTTCGTAATCGAGTGAGGCGTGTCGGCTTTCTCATCACCCGTCCATTCTACAATGCTGCCGTCTTTGTAATATTGGTAAGCGTCCCAAGCGGCATCTCCGCTCTTTTCAGGATTTTTCGCAACGAACGTGAACTGCTGGAATTGGCCGGGCTGGATGCCGCCGTCCTTTGCTTCCCAAGTGACGGAGACCGCTTTGTCATCATGTTTGGATACGGATGTTTTCCAGCCCGGAATCGGCTGATATTGCTGAAATTCAACGCCGGCGGGCATTTTCAGCACGACTTTCGTTGTCGGCTCATTCTTTTCCACAGGCACTTTCATCGTGTACGTTTCCCAAGAACCGGCCGCGGATTCCGCGGGTTTGACTGAGACGTGGGCGCTTGCTGCCGCCGTAAAACCGACGAGTGACAGGGTCACGGCGGATATGAATAATAAAGCCTTTTTTTTCAACATGAGATACACTCCTTAGTTTGTCGTTGAGAATATTTGGTTGATTTCATTAAAATCGTTTGTCAGCCCGTGGACTTTGATCTTCCAGTTTCCCTTTTCGGTGATGGACAGGTTGGCGGCTTCAAATGTGCCTTCCTTCGTCTTCTTCAAATCAAAGGTGCTTTCATGCTGTTTGCCGCTGAAGCCCGTCTGGTAAACAGTGACCGTAAATTGCTGAATGTCTTTTACCAAGCTGCCGTTGTGATCGGTGACAATGACTTGAAATTCATTTTTGCCCGGCTGGTTCGGCGTAATGTGCAAGGACAGGGTTTCCCCGTTTCCGATCGTTTCTGAGCCGTTAAAAGGCAATGGCGCAGGCGGCGGCGGGCTGGGCAGGCTTGTGAAGACGGCGGTTGTAAATAACACCGCGATGCCTAGTGCCCATTCGGCCTTTATCGTTGCGCTGATGCTCCTTTTTCTGCTGAACTTCGTCATCCATACGTGAACGGCGCCGAGCACAAGCATGATGACAAACAGTCCGATTTTCAAAAGGAGCGTCTTACCGTAAGCGGTGTGAAAGAGTGAATCAAACGTGCGGATAATGAAAAATCCGTTCAGCACACCTGAAAATAACAGCACACCGACAGAGGCGAACGCCCAAGGAGAAAACCGTCTGACCGCCTCCCAAGCGATGGTTTTATCGGGTTTTCTCCACTCTGATGAAAGAAGCAGCACAAGCGCGGCGATACCGCCTATCCATACAGACGCGGCCGATAAATGGAGAAAGTCCATCGCGATGCCGACCGCTTTTTCGTCGATAACCGCCGCATGCCCGGCGAATGCTTTTGCCAAAAGCGAAGCGAAGAAGAACAACAGCGGCGCCGTCCAGTACGCAAATGACCGGAATGCTTTCTTCTTCAACAGCGGGATCATGGACAGGGCGAGCAGGATAAATAAGCTGATCTGGATCATCCAGACGTACCCGCCTGCCGTTTTCAGAAGCGTTTCTTTTACATAGTCCGGCTGGAACGCGGCGCTCCAAGCGCCGCCCGCGTTTTCTTTCGTCTGGATCGGGAGCTGGCAGATAAGCGCGAGCCCCGTTACACATAAAGAAATCACGAGCAGCTTTACAGTTCGTTTTGCTTTTGATGAATCTTTATTATTTCTGTACCAAAACAGATGGAAAAAAGCCGTGCCGATAAACAGGGAGAGAGCGGTGTACAAAATACCGCGGTCGATGGCCGCTTCGGGATGAAGCGCCGCTTGCGATGATGTCTGCTCCTGAAGTTCTCCGCCGGCTTGTCCGACACTGAAAGGGATGACGCCGGATACCGGATGTCCGTCGGCCGATACCGCGTTCCATTCCGCTCTGTAAATATCATGCGGCAGGTTTTTTTTCAATGCCGCGGTCATGATGCGGGTATCATTTTTTTGAATCACCGTTTTGCCCGCGTCGACCCGTTCGCCGGATGAATTATAGACCTTAATGGAGTGGAAGCCTTCTTCAATCTGTTCATTAAACTCAATTTCAATCTGCTTCGGCGCTTGTTTTAATTCGCTGTTCTCACCCGGATTTGAGTTTGTGATGTAGGCGTGGGCGAAGCTTGTTTTCGGAATCAAAACAAGGAACAGCAAAAAGATGAGCCAGCGTTTGTTCTGTCTCATGGATGATGACACCGCCTTCCGGTTGGTTGTTGTTATGTCTTGCTGCAGGTGCATCCCTTCTGCCTGTCGTGTAAGATGATGTCCGCCGCCTCGTCAAAGGTGCAAATGATCCCGCCGAATCCTTTTTGAAACCGTTCTGCGTAATCAAGCGTTGAGAAGGGAATCGCCTGAGGCCGGCAGCAGTGAAGGTCAATATCGGCATGGACTAAAAAGTATGCGGAAGCGGCCGTCAGCGTCGTCTGGAGAAGAAAATCTTTACAAATGACGTGGGACACTTCTTCCTTTTTATCCTCATACCGCAAAATCGCGCAATGAATGCAGCACATCTGCTCAACGGCTTGTGAAACGGTAATAAGCTGAACAGAATACGAATGCTGAATCGGCCGCAGGCAATAGCCGCATTGATTGGCGCTTCGTTCTGAAGCGGGAGGGAGGGTAATGCCGCCGGGTGTCCGGATAATCCGGTTTGCATCCGCCAGCTGATTGACGTCTCTGTACACGGTCATCTCGGAGACGCCGAATCTCTCGCTTATGTCAGAGATTTTCAGCGCGCCCTCTTCTTTCAGCCATTCAAGCAAGGTTTGCTGTCTGTGAATCGGAAGCAATTCTTCATCCTCCTTTTTATGCGAATGAGTGATGAACCTCCCTCTAAGAGTAGATGTTTTCACAAATGCACACAAGAGCCTGATGATAAAATATGTGAAAAAATGTTGAACAATCACAAATGTAAAAGACGTAGTCAGACTCTGTTATAATAGAAGAGTTGAATGGAGGAATAAACATGAAAGAAACGACCTGCCCGAACTGCGGCAAGCCGATTACAGGCGACATGGTCAGATCATCCATGATCCCGTGCCAGTTTCAGTGCGGGCATTGCCATGTGAAATTGCGTGAATATAAAGTATCAGCTCCGATTATGGCTGCGGCCATTGCGATCACGGTGCTTTTGATTTATCTTGTGCAGATGGCCAGAACCGCCGTCATGCCGATGTTTCCGGCAGCGCGGTATGTGCCGGCCGCCATTTTCGCGCTCGTATGTGCGTATCCGGTGTTTATTGTCAGTGAGCGGCTCATTGCCAAACTCGTCGTCACAAAAGGACACATTATATACAGAAAGCGGTAAGACACCTTTGATGAGGTGTCTTTTTTTGTTAAGGAGTTGTCACAGTCTCTGTGCCAAACTCCTCTTTACTTTTCATTGAATGGAGATTGTAAGCGTTTTATGATGAAGACACAGGGGAGAGAGAGAAACCCCGTGTCTTATTTATTTTCATCTGAAGGCAAGCAAACAGGGAGGGAATGAACATGCAGCAAGAACAGCAAGCTGGCATGAAAGTGAAGATACAGCGGTTCGGCAGTTATTTAAGCGGTATGATCATGCCGAATATCGGCGCATTTATCGCATGGGGAATTATCACCGCGCTGTTTATTCCTGCGGGATGGTTTCCGAATCCGCAGCTGAATACATTGGTAAGCCCGATGATTACGTATCTACTGCCGCTTTTAATCGCATATACGGGCGGAAAAATGATTTACGATCACCGCGGGGGAGTCGTCGGAGCGACGGCGGCCATCGGAGTCATTGTCGGAGCGGACATTCCGATGTTCTTAGGGGCAATGATTATGGGGCCTTTGGGCGGTTATCTCATTAAACAATTAGACCGTGTGTTTAAAGATAAAGTCAGACAGGGTTTTGAAATGCTGATCAACAACTTCACGGCGGGAATTATCGGAGCTGTGCTGACGATTATCGCGTTTTATGCGATCGGCCCGGTCGTCCTGTCTCTTAACAAATTGCTGGCGGCGGGTGTGGAAGTCATTGTCCACGCGAATTTGCTGCCGATTGCAAGCGTTTTCGTAGAGCCGGCGAAAGTCCTGTTCCTGAATAACGCGATCAACCACGGCATTTTAAGTCCGATCGGAATCGAGCAGGCCGCCAAAGCGGGTAAATCCATTCTGTTTTTAGTGGAAGCGAACCCCGGGCCGGGACTCGGTATTTTACTGGCATATATGTTCTTTGGGAAAGGCTCTTCAAGATCGACGGCTCCGGGAGCGGCGATCATTCATTTCTTCGGGGGGATTCATGAAATCTATTTCCCTTACATTTTAATGAAACCGATGCTGATTCTCGCGGCGATCGCTGGGGGAGCGAGCGGACTGCTTACATTCTCGATCTTTAACGCAGGTCTTGTCGCGGCATCATCTCCGGGAAGCATCATCGCCATTTTAGCGCTGACGCCGAAAGGAAGCTACCTCGGCGTGCTGGCGGGCGTCATCGTTGCCGCGGCCGTATCGTTTATCGTCTCGGCGCTTATTCTGAAATCGTCTAAAGCGGGCGAAGAAGATTTGACAGCCGCGGCGGAAAAAATGCAGGAAATAAAAGGCAGGAAAAGTGAAGCGGCGGCCGCGTTGGCAGACAAAGAGGAAGAGCCGGAAAACAGCGCCGCTGATATTTCCGCTGACCAAGTCAGCCGCATTATCTTCGCGTGTGACGCGGGTATGGGATCGAGCGCAATGGGCGCCTCCATTTTAAGAAACAAAGTGAAAAAAGCAGACCTGGATATTGATGTGACAAATACGTCGATCAATAATCTGCCGAATGACGCGGATATCGTCATTACGCATAAGGACCTGACTGACCGCGCGAAAGCGAAGCTGCCGCAGGCGGTGCACATTTCGGTTGATAATTTCTTGAACAGCCCGAAATACGATGAACTGATTGAAAAGCTTAAAAACTAATCAAACAGAAAGAGGGATTTTCATCATGGAAGTATTGGCTAAAGCGAACATCAAACTGAACCAGACAGTGAACTCAAAGGAGGATGCCATCCGCCTCGCGGGACAGACATTGATTGATAACGGCTACGTGAAGAACGGCTATGTGGAAAAAATGTTCGAACGTGAAGAAACATCATCCACGTTTATGGGGAATTTCATCGCGATCCCGCACGGCACGGAAGATGCGAAGGATGAGGTGCTTCATTCAGGCATTTCCGTCATCCAGATTCCGGACGGTGTGGAATACGGTGAAGGCAATACGGCAAAGGTCGTTTTCGGTATCGCCGGAAAAAACAATGAACACTTAGACATCCTGTCAAACATCGCCATCATCTGCTCAGAGGAAGAAAACATCGAACGGCTGATCAGTGCAAAGACGGAAGAAGAACTGGCCGCTATTTTCAGCGAGGTGAACTGACATGATTGCCCTTCATTTCGGAGCGGGAAACATCGGGCGGGGCTTTATCGGCGCCCTGCTCCATCATTCCGGCTATGAGGTAGTTTTCGCTGATGTGAATGAAACGATGGTCAGCCTTCTCAATGAAAAGAAGGAATATACCGTGGAGCTTGCCGACGGCGGCCGGCAGACAGAAATCATCGGCCCCGTTTCAGCCATCAACAGCGCGGTGCAAGAACAAGAGCTGTACAGGCTGATCAATGAAGCGGCGATCATTACGACGGCGGTGGGCCCGAACGTTCTCAGACTCATCGCCCCGTCCATCGCGGAAGGGCTGAAGCGCAGAACGTCCTCTGAGCCTCTCAATATCATTGCCTGTGAAAATATGATCGGCGGCAGCAGTTTTCTGAAAAAAGCAGTTTTCGGACATTTGACGGAAGCGGAGCGGGAACTCGTGAACCGGACGGTCGGCTTCCCGGATTCTGCGGTGGATCGGATCGTGCCGATTCAGCACCATGAAGATCCGCTGAAAGTATCTGTAGAACCGTTTTTTGAATGGGTCATAGACAGAACCGGCTTTGCCGGCGGCCAGCCGGTACTGGAAGGCGCGTTGTTTACGGATGATCTTACACCTTTCATCGAGAGAAAGCTGTTTACCGTCAATACCGGTCATGCCGTTACGGCGTACGTCGGCTATCAGCGCGGATTAAAAACCGTCAAAGAGGCCATCGGCCATCCGGAAATCCGGCGTGTCGTGTACGATGCACTTTCAGAAACGGGCGAGTACTTAGTGAAAGCGTACGGCTTTAAGCAAGCCGAACACGAGCAGTACATGAAGAAAATCATCGGCCGCTTTGAAAATGAATACATCACGGATGATGTGACGAGGGTTGCCAGATCACCGCTCAGAAAACTCGGAGCGAATGACAGATTAGTAGGGCCGGCCAAAAAAATAAAAGAACCGAACGCGCTGGCAGAAGGCATCGCCGCCGCCCTGCGCTTTGACTATCAGGATGATCCGGAAGCGGTTGAGCTGCAAAAGCTTATCGCGGAAAAAGGCACGAGCGGCGTTCTTCAAGACATTTGCGGTATTCAGCCGCATGAACCGCTGCACGGCATCGTGCTCAAAAAGCTCAATCAATAAAAATGAACCCGCGTCGGGGGACGCGGGTTTTTTCTTGCGTTATAATGAGAGGGAAGGGAGGCTGCGTGATGAATCAGAAGCTATTGCCCCATCGTTTTCCGTTTCTTTTGATTGACGGCACGACGAACAGTGAAGCCGGAAAATGGGCGGCTGCTTACAAAAACATCAGTGAAAATGACTGGTTTATAACTGAATCCCAAAGAGAGATGCCATTTTCGCTCGTCGTTGAAGCAATGGCCCAAACGGCGGCTTGCGCGGGAATTACCGGCGGTGACGGCCTCGGTCTCTTATCCGCGGTGAAGAAAGCGGAAAGGTTAGGTGCCGCTTTGCCGGGAGACCGTCTGGATCTTTTTTTTGAGGTCACGAGAATCAGACGCGGTTTTGTGTTCGGCCGGGCGAAAGCGTCCGTTGCCGGGAAGCCTGTGGCGGAAGCTGAGCTCAGCATATTTATCCAGCCATCGTAAAAAAAGCCGCCTCCATCGGCGGCTTTCGGACAAGCGTGTTATTTTGTATCATAATCTCTTTCACTTTGTGAATTGTCCCTTTGGTCATGTTTGTGTTTTTCGTCATTGGCGTTTTCCTTCAGCTCTTCCAGCGGAATCGGATCGGTTAAATCATGATGTTCAGGATTTTCATTCGGTTTGTTCTTTTGTTTTCTTTCTTTCATCCTCCATCACCTCAATATTTCTTTTCCTCAACGTTCTCCCCGCCAAACGCAGGAAGCGGTTCTTTGTTCCTGCGGGTCATATGTATTAAAATAGAGACGACTACATTATAAAAAGTGAGGTACATATATGCCGATACAAAGAGAAGACGCAGATATTAAACTGATCGCGATTGATATGGACGGAACCCTGCTCAATGACGAGCAGCTCATCCCGGAGGAAAACCGGCGGGCGATCAAGGAAGCGGAGGCGAAAGGAATTCACGTCGTCATCAGCACAGGACGCACGCTGATGACCTGCCGCGAACTGGCTGAGTCTCTCGAGCTGTCATCCTTTTTAATCACGGCAAACGGCAGCGAAATCTGGGATTCCAACTTTGAGCTGGTTGAGCGCAAGCTTCTTCATACCGATCATATTCAAAAATTATGGGATCTGAGGAATAAGCACAACACGAATTTCTGGGCCTCTACCGTCGATAGAGTGTGGAGAGGGGAATTCCCGGAAACGATTACGGATCATCAGTGGCTCAAGTTCGGATTCGAAATCGAGGATGACGAAGTGCGGAATGAGGTGCTGAAAGAGCTCAAGGAATACAAGGAGCTCGAGATCACAAACTCCAGTCCGATCAACATCGAAGTCAATGCCCTCGGTATCAACAAAGCGGCTGCGCTGGCGAAGGTATCGGAAAAACTCGGCTTCACGATGGAAAATGTGATGGCCATGGGTGACAGTCTGAATGACATTGCCATGATTGAAAAAGCGGGTGTCGGCGTCGCCATGGGGAATGCGCAGGACATTGTGAAAGAAACAGCTGACTGGGTGACTGATGTCAACACGGAAAACGGGGTCGCCAAAGCGATCCGCCACTGGGTGTTATAATAGAAAAAAGAGAGAGTCTCAGTATGAGACTCTCTTTTTTTTGTTTTGTCAGATTTGTGACTAGGTCCATGGTAGGTTTTCTGACAAAAGGATGTTCAAACCTGTCAGAAATAAATATAATGAAGAGAAATCCAACTATTCGGAATAGTCATTCCGAATAGCGGAATGATAATCATATAAAACGTTTACAATACAGGAGGGATCTTATGTTTCAGATTGACATCAATTGTGATTTAGGAGAGAGTTTCGGTGCTTATAAAATCGGACTGGATGAAGAGATTTTGGATTATGTGACATCTGCAAACATCGCCTGCGGCTTTCATGCGGGTGATCCCAGCGTGATGCGCAAAACGGTTGCGCTTGCGGCGGAAAAAGGCGTGAAAATCGGCGCTCATCCCGGGCTGTTCGATCTGCAGGGATTCGGGCGGCGGCAGATCGCGATTACGCCCGAGGAAGCGTATGATCTGACGCTGTATCAAATCGGCGCGCTGTCAGGGTTTTTAAAAGCAGAAGGTGTCGAGATGCAGCATGTGAAGCCGCACGGCGCTTTATATAATATGGCCGCCGTCAATCCCGGCCTGTCAGAAGCCATCGCTCAGGCGGTCTGTCATTTTGATCCCGGGCTTATTCTTTTCGGGCTTTCCGGAAGCGAGCTGATTAAAGCGGGAGATCGAATCGGACTGAGGACGGCAAGCGAAGTGTTTGCGGACCGCACCTATCAGGAAGATGGCACGCTGACGCCGCGTTCAGAGCCGGATGCGCTGATTCAGGATGACAAAAAAGCGGTCGGTCAAGTGATTCAAATGGTGAAAGACAGCACGGTGACATCACGTAAGGGACAAGCTGTAAGCCTGAAAGCGGACACGGTCTGCATTCACGGAGACGGAGCCCACGCCCTCACATTCGCAAAAACAATCAAAAAAGAATTAAAAGCGGCAGACATTCAAATCAGCGCGCTTTCAAAAGACTGAGCAGCAGAGGGAGGAAGACAGCATGGAGCAAAAGAAAAAAACAGCCGGAAAGGCTTCCGGCAAATGGTCGCTTCTTTTAGGCGCGACATTTTTGATGGCGACATCATCAATCGGGCCCGGCTTTCTGACGCAAACGGCCACGTTTACCAATACATTGGCGGCAAGCTTCGGCTTTATCATTTTAATTTCTATTATTTTGGACATTTTCGCGCAAACCAATGTATGGCGGATTATCGCGGTTTCCGGAAAGCGCGGCCAAGAGATTGCCAATATGGTGCTTCCGGGCGCCGGTTATGCCATTGCTTTTCTGGTCGTGCTCGGCGGACTTGCGTTTAATATCGGAAACATCGGCGGCGCGGGTCTCGGTCTTCAAGTATTATTCGGGATCAAACCGGAGATCGGCGCTTTAATCAGCGCAGCGGTCGCGGTGCTGATTTTTGTCATAAAGGAAGCCGGAAAAGTCATGGACCGTTTTATGCAGATCGCCGGAATCGTCATGATCATATTGACTGTGTATGTTGCCGTAACGACGGCTCCGCCGGTCGGACACGCCGTTGTGAAAACTTTTATGCCTGATCATATCAGTGTGCTGGCGATCGTGACGCTTGTCGGCGGCACGGTCGGCGGATACATTACATTTGCCGGCGGCCACCGTTTGCTTGATTCAGGCATCCAAGGGAAGGAAGTCCTCCCTCAGGTTACGAAAAGCTCCATCACAGGCGTTCTGATTACATCGATTATGCGGATTGCCCTGTTTCTCGCCGTGCTCGGCGTCGTCTCAAAGGGCCTGAGCATTGATCCTGATAATCCGGCGGCTTCTGTATTCCGGCTTGCGGCGGGAAATGTAGGCTATAAAATTTTCGGCGTCATCATGTGGTCTGCCGCTATCACGTCTGTCATCGGCGCCGCCTATACATCGGTATCATTTTTCAAATCATTTTCAACAAAAATCGAAAAGCACTCACATGGCGTCATTATCGGTTTTATCATCGTATCCACTCTTATTTTTGTTACGATCGGCCAGCCTGCCAAAATTCTGGTCGCGGTCGGTTCGCTTAACGGCTTAATTCTGCCGCTTGCATTAGCGATGATACTGTTGGGCGCTTATAAGAAAAAAATCGTCGGCGATTACAAGCATCCGATCTGGCTCACGATTGCAGGGGCGATCGTAGTGGTTGTCATGGCGGTTATGGGCATCTATACATTATTCACGCAGATGCCGCAGCTATGGAGCTGATGATATGAAAAACCATATGAGTGACATGAGTCCCGAAGAAGTCAGACAGCTGATCAGGAAGGGGCAGATGACCGGGCCGACGGCGGGGATGGCCGCTTCTTACGCACAAGCCAATCTCGTCGTTTTGCAAAAGGATCTGGCCTTTGATTTTCTCTTATTCTGCCAGCGCAATCAAAAGCCTTGTCCGGTGCTGGATGTGACGGATGCGGGTTCACCCGTTCCGGCAATAGCTGCGCCGGGAGCTGATATCCGGACGGACTTTCCGAAATACAGGATTTATCGGCATGGCGTGCTTACTGAAGAGGTAACGGATATTACGCCGTATTGGAAGGATGATTATGTCGGGTTTTTAATCGGCTGCAGTTTTTCATTCGAGCAAGCCCTTATTAATCAGCACATTCCAATCAGGCACATCGATGAGGATGTGAATGTCCCCATGTATAAAACAGACATTGACTGTGTTCCCGCCGGCCCGTTTTCTGGAAAGATGGTCGTCAGCATGAGACCGATTCCGGAAAGGCTTGCAGTCCGCGCGGCGCAGGTCACGTCACGTTTTCCCGCCGTGCACGGCGCCCCCGTCCGCATCGGAAATCCGCAAAGCATCGGTATCAGCGATTTGCATCAGCCGGATTTCGGAGATGCCGTAACGGTGCGGGAAGGTGAAGTTCCCGTATTCTGGGCTTGCGGCGTTACGCCCCAGGCGGTGATCATGGAAGCAAAGCCTGACATCGTAATAACACATTCACCGGGGCACATGCTGATCACCGATATACGAAATGAATCGCTTGCTGTCCTGTAAGTGAGAAAGAATACAACGAGGTGATGACAATGATGCAGTATAGCGGAA
Source organism: Bacillus sp. JNUCC-21 (assembly GCF_041222765.1). NCBI lineage: Bacteria > Bacillati > Bacillota > Bacilli > Caryophanales > Bacillaceae > Bacillus > Bacillus sp. JNUCC-21. The sequence goes on from NZ_CP166019.1 coordinate 420,811, forward strand.
ATACAGCGCTTGATATACAGCCGTACGGTGATTCCGCCGTTATCATCCGCTTTGGCGGGGACATCAGCGAAGAGGTCAACAGCCGGGTGCATGCGGCGGCAGCCTGTATGGAAGAACGGCCGTTTCCGGGCTTCGTTGAATGTATTCCGGCATTCACAAGCTTAACGATCTTTTATGATGTGTATGCCGTCTCAAACATAAAAAAAGGCGTCTCTCCTTTTGCCCTGGTCAAGAAAGAAGTGACAGAACGTCTCAGCCATATAATGACCGGCCGCAAAGAAGAGCGCCGGGTGATGGAAATCCCCGTTTGCTACGGCGGTGATTTCGGTCCCGATTTAGAAGAGGTCGCTGAGATGAACGATCTGACCCCGGAAGACGTCATCCGCATTCATACTGAAGGCGAATATCTCGTTTATATGCTCGGATTTGCGCCGGGATTTCCGTTTTTAGGAGGAATGTCTGAGCGGATCAGAGCGCCGAGAAAGGCGTCGCCAAGGCCGTCCATCCCGGCCGGTTCAGTAGGAATCGCGGGAATGCAGACCGGTGTGTATCCGATATCCACTCCCGGCGGCTGGCAGCTGATCGGCAGCACCCCGCTCCGTCTTTTCAGGCCGGAAGAACATCCGCCGAGTCTTTTGAGAGCGGGCGATACGGTGAAATTCGTCCGGATCACGGCAGAGGAGTACAGCCGCATCAAGGAGGGAGCCGAATGAGTATGAAAGTGGTAAAGCCCGGTCTCTTGACGACGGTTCAGGACACGGGGCGGACGGGATATCAGAAATACGGTGTGCTGGGAAGCGGCGCAATGGATACGATCTCACTGCGCATCGCCAATCTTCTTGCCGGAAATCAAGAAAAAGAGGCGGGACTGGAAATTACGCTCATGGGGCCCGGGCCTTCCTTTGAATTTTCAGAACCTGCGGTTATTGCCGTCACGGGAGCTGATTTCGCCCTTCATATTAATGGGGAGCCCGCCCCTCTGTGGAAACCGGTTTTGATAAAGGAAAACAGCGTCGTCTCATTCGGGCCGTGCAAGATGGGGAGCCGCGCTTATCTCGCCGTCGCGGGGGAATTTGACGTGCCCGCCGTCATGGAAAGCAAAAGCACGTATGTCAGAGCGGGGATCGGCGGTTTTTGCGGAAGAGCGCTGCAAAAAGATGATGAGCTGCCGCTCGGCCGTATGACGCCATGTTCGGAATCAATCGCGTACCGTCTGAGCGATTCTTTCGGACAGCATGGTTTCTCAGCGCCTGATTGGTCTGTCAGCAGCAGAGGATTTCTGCCGCTGAAAAAAAATCCGGTCATACGAGTGCTTGAAGGCGCTCAATTTCACGCTTTTACAGAAGAAGCAAAATTGCGTTTTCATCAAGAGTCATATACGGTCACGCCTCAATCCGACCGAATGGGCTACCGGCTGAAGGGCGCTCCGCTTGAATTGCGGGAGCCGCTGGAGATGGTATCTGAGGCCGTGACGTTCGGAACAGTGCAGGTGCCGCCGGACGGCAATCCGATTATTCTGCTGGCTGACAGACAGACGACGGGGGGCTATCCGCGGATGGCGCATATCATATCCGCTGATCTTCCTCTCGTCGCCCAAACGATGCCGGGGGAACATATCACGTTCCGGGCCGTTTCTCTGGAGGAAGCGGAAATGCTGCTTTTAGAGAAGGAACAGCAACTGAAGGAGCTGAAAGCAAGGCTCAAAATGGAATGGCTGATCTGACAAAGGGGCTAAAGATCATGGAAAACAAAAACAAAACCGTCATCAAATCAATGGAACTGCTTCATTTATTTATGACTGAACCGAGCCTGAGCTTAAATGAGCTGGTTTCTCTATCGGAAATGCCGAAGACCTCGGTTCACCGGATGGCAAGCTCGCTGGAGGAAACGGGATTTCTCACCCGGGCAGCGGACGGCCGTTATCAGCTTGGTCTGATCTTTCTACAGTTCGGCCAGCTCGTCTCTGAACGTCTGGACATCAGGAAAATAGCCAAACCGATTATGGAAGAGCTGTGCGGCGAAGTGGATGAGGCCGTTCAGCTGATCATGAGGGACGGAGATGAAGCCATTTACGTCGAAAAAATTGAAGGCACTCAAACCGTCCGCCTGTATACGGCAATCGGCCGCCGGTCGCCGCTGTACGCGGGAGCGTGCGCCAGAAGCATTCTATCGTTTCTGCCAAAAGAGGAGATTGACACATACATTCAGAAGACAAAGCTTGCCGCAATCGCCTCAGGCACGATGACGGATCGGGCTGAACTGCTTCAATCCATTGAAAGATCCTTACAATCAGGTTATACGATCAGCTATTCGGAATTAGAAGATTACACGGCGGCGATCGGGGCGCCGATTTTCAATCACGAAGGTAAGGTGGCTGCCGGAATCAGCATCGCCGGCTTCGAAGCCCGTTTTTCAGAGGATAGGCTGCCGTATTTAACCGAAAAGGTCAAAACCGCCGCACAGCATATTTCTGAGAAATTGGGTTATTGACCGAGCCAATTTTTCTTCACTCGCGTACATTACAATATCGATAGTAACGAGTGGAGGAAAGTAAATGGGACTTGTTTATACGGCGCTGGGGGATTCTTTGACGACGGGGAGGGGATCCGGGCCGTTTTCCGCCGGTTTTGTCCAGCGGTTCGGGCGTATGATGGCAGAAGATTTACAGACAAGAACCGACGTATCCATCTTTGCCAAATCAGGCCTTGAGACGGGAGAAATTCTCGGGCTTATGTCCTTGCCGTACATTCAGAGGCGGATTCAGGCTGCTGATATGATTACGATTACAGGCTGCGGCAACGATTTGATCGATTCGGTTCAGACATATCAGCAAACATCGGACGCTTCGGTGTTCACCGGCGTGTCCAGTCACTGCCATGAGAACTTTGAAAAGATGATTGCCAAGATCGCTGCCTTAAAAGGGCCGCACCCGTCTCCTTATGAGATCCGCGTCTTCAATTTATACAATCCTTTCCCGGGCATCTCCATTGCAGAAAAATGGATATCCTCTTATAATGCGCACCTCAGCACACTCGCATCGGCGCCGCACGTCAAAATTGCCGACGTCCACAGCGCTTTCAAAGGAAAAATGAATGAATATCTCTCTCATGACCGCGTACACCCCAACAGCAAGGGGTATGAAGTCATGGCATGCGTCCTGCGGGGGCTCGGATACGGAAGCCTTGCCCGCTCATAACCGCGCGCTCCTTTTCATCGGGAGCGCGCTTTTCGTGCTCCTTAAAACAAACTTAAAATTGTCCGACTTTCGTTCTATCCGCGCAAAAAATACGCTAGAATAATGGGGGATAAAGACAGAAATAGAATTGTGTTCAAAAAATGATAACAGAAAGGATGGATTGCTTTGCTGCGCGCCTTAAAACTGTCACTCGCGATGCTGATTATTATACTTGCGGCCGCCGCATTTACGTATGCGGAACATACCTCTGTCATACAGCCGGTTATGCTCGTGTTTCTCGGTGCGGTCATGTTCATTCAGGGGCTGGAGGAAAAACGGAAAGAAAACGACGGCTCCGGGAAATTCAATATCTATACCGCCGTTTTTGTATGGTCAATCTCCTTAATCGGTTTTACGCTTCACGCGATCTGAGTCTGATAGATCCTGAAAATGCTCCACAACGGGAAATGGTGAATAAAAACGGTGCAGTAAGGCTTTCCATTCCTGATATTCCGGCGATCCGCGAAAGCCTTTTGTATGATCTTCTAATGTCTCCCATTCCACAAGCAGCAAATATTTATGCGTCTTTTCCATACATTTGGACAAGGAATGGGACAGATAACCTTTCATGCCCGCGATAATCGGCTCCGCCCGGCGGAATGCCTCTTCGAATTCCCCCTCAAGACCTTCTTTTACATACAGCATGGCTGCTTCTCTGATCATCTGAAATTCCCCCTTTTTTTAATAGATACATTGTATAAGAATATGGCCCGTGACGGCAGGAAAAACAAAAAAATTTTAAACAATATGAGAAAAAAATCCTTGCCAGCCTGATTTGGTTTAGGAGAAAATAACAGTTGGAAGGCAGGGGAATAGACAGTGAAAAAAGGGTTATACCTATTACTTTTACTCGCAGGAATCATAGGTTTGATCGGCTGCTCGAAAACGGAATCGGCCGAAGACAGAATGAAAGATTTCGTAAAAGACTGGAACGGCGGTCATTACGATAAGATGTACCAAAGCCTCACCCAGGATGAAAAGAAAAAACGATCCAAAAAGGATTTTATAAAGCGATATGAAACCGTTTATGAACAAGCAGGGGTCAAAAATCTGAAAGTCACTGCCGAAAAACAGGACGAAGACGACAAGAAAAAAGATGACCTCCAGCACATCGATTATAAAGTCAGCATGGATACAAAAGCAGGGAAGGTCGCTTTTGAAAACACGGCCGTCCTGAAAAAAGAAAAAACAGACGATGGAGAATCATGGAACATCGACTGGAATCCTTCTTTTATTTTCAAACAGCTTTCCGATGACAAAACCGTGCAGATCGCAAATGAAGAACCGAAGCGCGGACAAATTTACGACAAAGACGGAAAAGGTCTCGCCGTGAATACCGAGGTGCCGGAAATCGGCATTATCCCTGGAAAACTCGGCAAGGATAAAGACAGCGTGATCAAAAAACTGTCTGAAAAACTGGACCTTTCTGAAGACGATATCAAAAGCAAACTGAACCAGGGCTGGGTAAAAGACGACTCCTATGTCCCGCTTCAAAAAATCAGACCGGATGATGAAAGCAAGGTCAAAAGCCTGCTCGCATTAGACGGCGTGACGAAAACGAAAGTCAGCTCCCGCTACTATCCGTACGGCGAAAAAGCGGCCCATCTGACCGGTTATATTAAAACCATCACAGCGGAGCAGCTGAAAAAAGCGAAAGACGGCCAATACAGCGATACATCCAAAATCGGCATCGCCGGCCTTGAGAATGTATATGAAGACAAGCTGCGCGGCACGACCGGCTGGAAAATTTACGTCCCGCAAACAGGTGAGGTCATTGCTGAAAAGAAAGCCGAAAGCGGGCAGGATATTCATGTAACGATTGATATGAAAACGCAGACGAAGCTGTATGATTCTATGAAAGATGACAGCGGAGCGGCAGTCGCCCTCGAACCGCAAACGGGAGAGACCCTCGCGCTCGTCAGCGCACCGTCTTATGACCCGAACGGCTTTATTTTCGGCTGGGGCGGAAAAGAATGGAAAAAGCTGAATGAAGATAAGAACAATCCGTTTTCAGCGAAATTCAACAAACTTTATGCGCCGGGATCAACGATTAAACCGATTGCCGCGGCAGTCGGCCTGACAAACGGCACATTGAAAGCGTCAGAAAAGAAAAAAATCACTGGAAAAGAGTGGCAGAAAGATTCAAGCTGGGGCGGTTACCATGTCACACGCGTATCAGAGCGCCTGAATGAAGTGGATCTCGAAAATGCGCTGATCACATCGGACAACATCTACTTTGCGCAAAATGCCATAGATGCCGGAGCGGACGCGTTTACAAAAGGATTAAAAACATTTGGGTTTGATGAAGAGATTCCGTACCAATTTCCGATTGAAAAGTCTTCAATCGCTAACGGCAAGCTTGATTCCGAGATCCTTCTCGGAGATACGGGCTACGGCCAGGGGCAGATGCTGATGTCTCCGCTGCACTTAGCTGCTGACTATACCGCATTTGTAACAGACGGAAATCTCGTCAAACCGACATTGATCAAAGACACAGAAAAAACACCGCAAATCTGGCATAAGCAAGTGGTGTCGAAAGCCAATGCCGAAGAAATCACAAAAGGGCTGAGAGGCGTCGTTGAAGATCCGCGCGGCTCTGCATATCAGCCGGCCGTAAGCGGCATTACCGTAGCCGGAAAAACCGGTACAGCCGAGCTGAAAACGTCTAAAGAAGATAAAGACGGCAAAGAAAACGGCTGGTTTGTCGGTTACGATTATAAAAAGAAAGACCTCTTGATCGCGATGATGATTCAAGACGTCAAAAAACGCGGCGGAAGCCATTACGTCGTTGAAAAAGCGAAAAAGCAGTTTCAGAATCATTAAATGACGATTTTTGCGGGCTGAAAGGAAAATCGGCCGCCGAAGCAGAATGAAACAGCATGGGCAATTCCTGAAAACAGAGATACAAGAGGCTCTAAGAAAAAGGGGGATTTCACATGCAGCGCATTCAATTGGCTGAAGACCTGGAATTTTCAAGAGTGATACACGGGCTTTGGCGTCTGAACGAATGGAATGTTTCAGACGGAGAGCTGCTGAATCTGATTGAATGGTGCATCAGCCAAGGCATCACCACCTTCGACCATGCCGATATATACGGCGGTTATACGTGTGAAAAGCTCTTCGGCGGCGCTTTGTCCCTTTCGCCTTCAATAAGGGAGCGAATCGAAATCGTCACAAAATGCGGGATTGTCATTGAATCACCGGAACGGCCCGGAAACAAGTCGCATCATTATAATACGTCGAAGTCTCACATTTTAGCGTCGGCGGAGCAGTCGCTTTTGAATCTGAATACGGATTATCTGGACGTGCTGCTCATTCACAGACCGGACCCGCTTATGGACCCGGAGGCGGTGGCTGAAGCGTTTCATGCGCTGAAAAGCTCGGGAAAGGTCAGATATTTCGGGGTGTCGAACTTTAAAGCGCACCAGTACAGAATGCTCGAATCCTATTTGGATGATCCGCTCATCACAAACCAAATTGAAATCTCGGCGTACGAGCTGGAAAATATTCATGACGGCACGCTGGATTTCTGTCAGGAAAAACGCATTCCGCCGATGGCGTGGTCACCGCTTGCGGGCGGGAGCGTCTTTACCGGACAATCAGATAAGGACGTCCGTATCCGTGCCGCGCTTCGTTCCGTTCAGGAAGAAATCGGCGCCGCTTCCATTGACGAAGTCATGTACGCATGGCTGTTCACCCACCCGGCAGACATCATGCCGATTGTCGGCAGCGGAAAAGAGAACCGCATTTCCGCCGCGGTGCGTGCATCCGCGTACAAACTCAGCCATGATCAGTGGTTCCGGATTTATACCAGTGTCCAAGGCTGCGATATTCCATAAACAGAACAAACGCCCGGAAGCTATCTTCCGGGCGTTTGTTTATGTGGTGTGCAATGTCTAAAAACAAGTAAGGTCACTTTGAAGTATAGCCGTGCGGATCAAGAGTAACAAGCGTCATGGCATATTATCTGACACATTTTTCTTTTTCAATACTGTCACACGGCCCAGTGCCAAATTGCCATTTGAAAATGGTTGAATAATCATTGAAAGCGTTTTATATTATAACTTACACCACTTTCCCCGGCAGCACTCCCCATATGCCATACTTCTCACAACTAGAAAATCTGGAGGCGCGTTTCATGTATATGACAGCGAGAGAACAAAAATTAATGAAACATCTATTACTGCAGAACCGGTACGAGACAGTGCATGAACTGGCGGAAGCTTTACAAGTCAGCACAAGAACCGTTCACCGCGAGTTAAAAACAATCAAACCGATAATGGAATCATTCGGTCTGGCACTTGATAAACAGCCCGGCAAAGGACTGAAAGCGGTAGGAAACCCGGAGGACAAACAAAAACTCCTGTCAGACCTGTCCTATGAACAGCATGAATACAGCGCTGAGGAGCGGAAACTTTTAATTCTATGTTCACTATTAGAGTCTCAAGAGCCGATCAAGCTCTACAGTCTGGCGAACGAACTGCAAGTGACAAACGCGACGATCAGCTATGACCTGGATGAGCTGGAGACTTGGATTGCGCCCTTCGGCTTGACGCTGATCCGAAAAAGGGGCTTCGGCATTCAGCTGACGGGGCCGGAAAATGCGAAACGGAAAATCGTCGGCAATCTCATCGTCAACCGCCTTGATATTCAAAGCTTTTTGGAAGCGGTTGAATTGAATATTAAAGGAAAACCGGACGATGCTGAAAAAATGTTCGGCGTCGTAAATAAAGCGGAACTTTTGAAAATGGACCGGCTCTTAATTCAGCTCAAGGAAAAAATCGCGATCGCCTTATCTGACAGCTCATACATGGCGCTTGCGGTTCATTTAACCTTTGCGATGGACCGGATCAGGCTCGGAGAAACCATCACGATGGAGGCTTCGGAACTAAAAGCGCTGCAGCAGACGAAGGAGTACGGCTCTGCGCTGGAAATGGCAAAAGAGCTTGAAAAAGCGTTCGGCGTTTCAATTCCGGAAGCTGAGATCGGATATATCACCATTCATTTGCGGAGCGCCAACCGCAAATACAAAACGGAATTCAAACCGGAAGACATAGAGGTTGAAACGGCCTTGCAAACGAAGCAGCTGATCGGCTTCATTTCTGAAAAAATTAAAATTGATCTGACGGAAAACGGTTCTTTATACGACGGTTTAATCGCCCATCTGGAGCCTGCGATCAACCGGGTAAAAGAAAATATCGACATGTACAACCCGATGACCGAGCAAATTAAACGCGACTACTTTCTGCTGTACATGGCCGTAGAAGAAGGAATGGAAAAATTCTTTCCGGGGCTTCTTTTCTCTGATAATGAGATCGCTTTCATCGTTCTTCACTTCGGCTCCGCTTTGGAAATCAAACGGGAAGAGGCGAAGATCAAAGCGCTGATCGTCTGTTCAAGCGGCATCGGGTCGTCCAAAATGCTCGCATCCAGGCTGAAAAAAGAGCTTTCGGAAATCCGTTCCTTTGATATGTCTTCCCTCATCGAACTGAAGGATCGAGACATCACCGCGTATGACATGATCGTATCCACCGTTCCGATCCCGTATGAAAATATTGATTACGTCATGGTCAGTCCGCTTTTAAACGAAGAAGACGCTGATCAGGTCAAGCAGTACATCAAAAGAAAAATTCCGCTGATTCTTGACAAAAAAAGAAACGGCAAAAGAGAAGAGAAGCAGCCGGAGACGCCTGATATGCTGGAAGCGGCCGGCCGTATGGCGCATTACGCGGCGGTTATCCAAAGCGTGCTGCGGAACTTTTCGATCAAATCCATTGATTCAAACACGGCGTATGAGCTGTTTTTGAACCGTATGTTTGACATGCTGGAGCAAGAAGGATTGGTTCATAATGCCCAAAAAACCGCACAGCGCCTTGCTGAGCGTGAACGACAGGGCGGACTCGGCATTCCGGGAACGGCGATGGCCCTGTACCATCTCAAAAATGAAGAAATTGTCACGCCTTTTTTCAAAATTTATGATTTGACGGCTCCATGCAGTGTCAAAGGCATGGACGGAAATTCCCTGACCGTCGACCGCGCTTTGGTGATGATGGCGCCGGCTGATATGGCCGCTGAAGGGTCGGAAATACTAAGTGCGGTCAGCTCGGCCATCATCGAGTCCGAAGGCAGTATAAAAGCCTTCCAGACGGAGGATGAGGCCGATTTATACAAACGTTTAAACAAGCTGTTTTATCATTTCATTCAGGAGAAAGGACAGCGGTAAACAGGAAGCGCACACCTCATGTGGGGTGTGTTTTTTTGCGCATGTATGAGGGTAAGGGGAAGGGAAGAAACTAAAAACACGGGACTATTGTATCATTCACTGATGGAATAGTTCTAAAACAAAATAGTTTTACAAGTTATATTTTTTGGTTTAAAATGGGTTGCGTGAGAAAGAAAATCTGACAGAGTTTTTTGTGATTTATCATTATGGGAGATGAAAATATGGAGACATTACAGCATCTGATTCTGCATGACATTTCAAATAGCGAAGAGATCGAAGCTGTAAAAAGCGGTGCGCATACCCTGACCTACGCGGAATATCGAAAACGAATCAACCAGCTTGCACAAGCGCTTCTTGATAAAGGAATAAAAAAAGGCGACAGAGTGGCGATGCTTTGCAAAAACGGCCACGCGGCATCCATTGTCATGTTTGCGGCACTCGAAATCGGCGCGGTGGTTGTGCCGGTCAGCTGGCAATTAACACCTTACGAAATGAAAGGCATTTTAGCAGCCTGTGAACCGAAAGCTGTTTTTTACAGCACTGAATTTAAAGAGATTATGGAAGAAGTGCTTCCTGCGCTGGTATCTTCTCTTAAACTGAAGGTCGAGACCGGAACAGCTGCGGAGACAACGCCTCAGTTTGACGCTTTATTGACAGGCTCCGGTGATACACCGGATGTCGAAACGGTGTCTGAAAACGATACGGCATTGCTGATGTTTACCTCAGGTACAACCGGCAATCCGAAACGCTGCATGATCACTCACGGCGGCATATACAACTACGTAAACGCGACATTGGCATACACGGGGAGAATGCAGCATGTCCGCTTCTTAGCATGCCATCCGAATTACCATACGAGCGCGATTATCTGCCAGATGGTCGGCACGATGAGCGGAACGACATTCATTATGACAGACAATCAGGACCCTGTGGAAAACCTGAAGCTCATCGAAAAAGAAAAAATTCAAACCATCATGGCGCTGCCAGTCTATTTCACATACCTGCTGAAAGCATGGGAAACGCACCAGACTGACATGTCTTCTATCGTTTATATGATGACGGGAGGCACAAAGGTGCCAAGCAGCCTGATCCAGCAGTATCTCGACATCGGCATTCCGCTCATGCACGGATACGGAAGCACGGAAGCGTGGGGCATCAGCTCTTGGAATCCGCAAATGGGAATGGATAAAGCCGCTTCCGCGGGTAAACCGATGGAAGAAGTGGATGTCCGCGTTGTAGATCCGGAAACAGGTGAAGTCCTTCCGCAAGGCTCAATCGGAGAAGTCGTTGTGACAAGTCCGTTTTTATTCAAAGGCTACGAAGGTAACGAAGAAGCGACACGAAAAGTGCTGAAAGACGGTTGGTTCCATACCGGCGATTCCGGATATGTGGATGAAGACGGATTTATCTTTATCACCGGACGTTATAAAGATGTCATCATCTACGGCGGCGACAATATTTATCCCGACCAGATTGAAGAGGTCATTCAGCAAGTGCCGGGCATTCTCGAAACGGCGGTTGTCGGTATCCCTGATCCGCTTTACGGTGAAAAGCCGAAAGCGTTCATCGTGACAAACGGCAGAGAAGACCTGACAGAAGAAGAAGTGACCCGATTCCTTCAAGAACGTCTTGCCGCCTTTAAAATTCCGGAAATTGAGTTCGTCAGCGAACTTCCGAAAAACAACCTTGGAAAAGTGAGAAAAGACGTGCTCCGCAAACAAGCGGTACGTTCATAATTGAAAACAAAAACCCGGCTGCCAGCCGGGTTTTTTTCTTGCGTTCCATGTGAAACATTTTTCTCCGAAAACGTTTTGAACTGTCTCAATCATGTTTATCCGGAGGACTGCCGAGGTAGACAAGAAATATGAGATCGAACAAGAAGGAGGAACTTGACATGGAAAACTATCCGAAGGAATTCCCGGCGGAATCACAAAACCGCCAGCCGGGCATTGAAAGCGAAATGAATCCGGCGCCTGTTTATGAATACAAAGAATATAAAGGCGCTGATAAATTAAAAGGGAAAACCGCACTTATCACAGGGGGCGACAGCGGTATCGGACGCGCCGTAGCGGTTGCTTACGCGAAGGAAGGCGCAAATGTCGCGATCGTCTATTTTGATGAACACGGTGATGCGGAAGATACAAAAAAACGAGTGGAAGAAGAAGGCGTAAAATGTCTGTTAATCCCCGGCGATGTCGGTGAGGAAGACTTTTGCAATGAAGCGGTTGAAAAAACGGTTGAAGAATTCGGGCGTCTTGATATTCTCGTGAATAACGCCGCGGAACAGCATCCGAAAGAAAGCATTAAAGACATCACAAGCGAGCAGCTTCACAGAACCTTTAAAACAAACTTTTACTCACAATTTTATTTGACTAAAAAAGCGATTGATTACATGAAGCCGGGCAGCGCGATCATCAATACGACATCCATTAATCCTTACACAGGCAATCCGCAGCTGATTGACTACACGGCTACAAAAGGCGCGATTAACGGTTTTACGAGATCCATGGCGCAAGCGCTCGTCAACGACGGTATCCGTGTCAACGCCGTGGCACCGGGGCCGATCTGGACACCGCTCATTCCGGCGACATTCTCAGAAGAAACAGTCGCTTCCTTCGGTCAGACTACTCCGATGGGGCGGGCAGGCCAGCCTGTTGAGCATGTCGGCTGCTATGTGCTCTTGGCCTCAGATGAATCATCTTATATGACCGGGCAGACGCTGCATGTCAACGGCGGCAAATTTGTAACCACATAAGGGGGCTGAAGCATGACGATATCGAAACATGATGTGAATGCATACTATCAAAAAGCGGGAATCGTTCTGACTGGTAATGAAGTCGAAGACATTCAAATCATGGATTACGGCTTAGGCAAGCTTGAGGAAACCGGGCTTCAGCTGTTTATTTACGTGAATACCGACCGCTACTGTTCGAAAGAATTGGTGCTCTTCCCGCGCCAGACGTGTCCGGAACACCGCCATCCGCCGGTCGGCGGCGAGAAGGGAAAACAAGAGACATTCCGCTGCCGCTGGGGGAAGGTGTATCTCTATGTGGAAGGCGAAAAGACAGAGAACCCAAGCGTCCTCCCGCCGGAAGATGACAAGGAATACTACACCGTCTGGCATGAGATTGTGCTTGAGCCGGGCGGACAATACACCATTCCGCCGGATACGAAGCATTGGTTTCAAGCGGGAGAAGAAGGGGCGGTCGTCACGGAAATGTCATCGACAAGCACGGATGATCACGACATTTTCACCGACCCGCGCATTTAAGGATGAGGCTGCACGCCTCATCTTTTTTGTATGGAAAAAAATGAATTTACCTGTATAATGGCTAATAAAGGAAAGAAGGTGTGATCGTGTTTTCCTGTCAAATCCGGGAACATCTGACGATCAGATTGCTTGCCAAAGAAGATACGGACGAATTGTATTCTGTTATGAAGCGAAATCAAAACCATCTCAGCGAATGGCTCAGCTGGGCGGAAGACCTGGCTGATATCGATACGTACCGCGATGTGATCATCCCCGAATGGCGCTATAAATACGCGGAAGAAAATGGGTTTGACGCCGGAATTTTTGTGAAGGGCCGGTTTTGCGGCATGATCAGCATCCATAATGTCGATACAGCCAATCAAAAAGCAGAGATCGGCTACTGGCTGGATCGAGAGCATGAAGGATTCGGCATTATCACCGCAAGCTGCCGGGCGGTCATCACCCATGCATTTCAGGATCTCGGCCTGAACCGCATTATGATCAGCGCGGCTGAAAAAAACATGAAAAGCAGGGCAGTGGCGGAGCGGCTCGGATTTCAGAAAGAAGGACTGACGAGAGAAGGCATTTTCGTACAGGGCGCCTATCATGACACGGTGAACTACAGCATGCTGAAGCGGGAATGGAGCGAAGATCGGCAGAAGAGCACATTTCTTGGTTTAAATGTCTCCCCAATGTGGAAAAGTAAAAGCGGAGACGTTAAAAAGGAGTGATTCTTCATGAATCAAAATGAAATCAAAGAAAAAGTGCTTGAAGTACTGGATCATCATAAAGTCGGTTCGCTTGCGACGGTAGAGCAAGGCAAACCGCATTCACGCTACATGACATTTTTCCATGACGGCTTAACGATTTACACGCCGACGAGCAAAGACACTCATAAAGCGGAAGAAATTGAAAACAATCCGAATGTTCATATTCTGTTAGGGTATGACTGTGAAGGATTCGGAGACGCTTATGTGGAAGTGGCCGGAACCGCCAAACTGAACAACTCAGCCGATTTAAAAGAAAAGCTGTGGGATCCGAAACTGGAACGCTGGTTTGACGGAAAAGACGATCCGAACCTGGTGGTTCTTGAAATTGAACCGAAGCAGATCAAGCTCATGAACGCGGGTGAAAAAACGCCGGCCGAGCTGGAACTTTAATAAATCATTTGATCATTCAGGGGCAATCTGTTATACTTAATTGCTAAGTGACAACATGCAAATAAAAAAGAAAGTAAACTTCTTTTTTCTGTTTTGATATAGAAGCTTCAGGCTTCAACGGACAGCTTGAAAAAAAGCTGAGCTTATTCTTTTCCTTCTGACATTCGCCCCTAACGAAGAGATGGAAAAAAGACTTTTTGTTTTACAATTCACACCGGCGCGGCTTCGGAGCCGCAGTGACGATTGAGAGGTAGGGCTTTCGTTGTCTTGTGTTCAAGAACTTCCATGGTGTTTACTTTCGAAGAATGATTCTGTCGGAACTGTTAATACGAATCACCCGCGGGCTAAGGCGGGCAACCATATATTATTTATTTGCGTAAGAAAAGAATAAGACAAAACCGCTCCGGACATCCGGGCGGTTTTTTTATGTAAACGGCCGAAACCTCGCCGCAGTCTGCAGAGTCTAATCAGTAGAAAAGATTTGGAGGAATCATACATTGCACGTTATTACTTCACAAGTACTGTTTATCTTCTGTTTTCTGCTGCTGATACATTCGATTGAAACGCTTGCCTATGCAACACGGCTTTCCGGCGCGAGAGTCGGATTTATCGCGTCCGCGCTGTCATTATTTAATGTCATGGTCATCGTGTCGCGCATGTCAAACATGGTTCAGCAGCCGTTTACCGGACATCTGATTGATGCCGCCGGATCAAACGCCCTGTCTCTTGTGGGCGCCCAGTTTCGATTTTTAATATTCGGCTCCACGGTCGGAACGATGCTCGGCATCTGTCTTTTGCCGACATTCGTCGCGTTATTCTCCAGGGCGATTATACACTTGGCGGACGGAGGAGGCTCCGTCATGCAGGTATTTAAAAAAGGATTTTCACTGAACGGGCTGAAGCATGCGCGTTCTTATATCAGACTGCCGTCAGTCTCCTATTTAAAAGGGCTTCAATTCCGAATGATTCCGAAACGCTTGTTTGTCATTAATATGGTCATTACGTCTATTTACACGATCGGTGTTCTGTCCGCTCTGTACGCCGGCCTTCTGGCGCCTGAGCACAGCACGACCGCCGTGATGGCATCAGGCTTAATCAACGGAGTTGCGACTATGCTGCTGGCTGTGTTTGTTGACCCGAAAGTCTCCGTACTGGCAGACGATGTGGCGAAGGGCAAGCGCAGCTACGTCTCCTTAAAATGGACATCATTGACGATGGTCACATCAAGGGTCGCTGGTACGCTTCTCGCCCAGCTCGTATTCATCCCCGGCGCTTATTATATCGCCTGGGTGACGAAATGGATGTAACGCATGAAAAAAGCTCCTCTGCAGAAGAGGAGCTTTTTTATTGATAATTTCTCAGGCCGCGATCATAAATAAAATTACCGAACGGAATAAAGGCCGCGATAAAACCGGCGGCTGACCATTTCACATGCCATTTGACAGTAAACGCCGCATACGCCAGCACCGCCAGATAAATGATAAACAAACCGCCGTGAATGGAACCGGCAATGGTGACGGCGAGCGGATGATGAGCCCAATACTTCAGCGGCATCGCGATAAACAGCAGCACCAAAAGCGACATTCCTTCAATAAACCCCATCGTGCGAAGTCTGCCGATAGGCGTGTGTAACATACAGCTCCCTCCTGTCGGACATCTTTTTTCCTCTATACTATAAGCAAAGGGCAGTCCTAATATGACCATTTCGCGTCTGTTCCTGAAAAAACCTTCATGATTTCAGCCTGTTGTTCTTGTCATTTTTCGGATTTCTCTTGATAATATAGCCAAAAGGGTAAGGAAGGACTACAGTCATGAAACTAGATAATGTGGATCTGAGCATCATCAAAGAGCTCCAAAGGGACAGCCGCCTGTCCATGCGGGAACTGGGCAGAAAAATCAAATTGTCAGCTCCGTCCGTCACAGAGCGTGTCAGACAGCTTGAATCCTTCGGCGTCATTATGCGCTATACATTGGACATTGATCAAAAAAAGATCGGGCTTCCTGTTTCCTGCATTGTCGAAGCGACAGTGAAAAACGGAAAATACGATCAATTTAAAACCTACATTCAATCCATTCCCAACATTGAATTTTGTTTTCGGGTCGCCGGGGCGGCGTGTTATATGCTGAAGATGAACGCGGACAGCCTGGAAACGATCGAACACTTCATCAACCGCACCTCTCCGTATGCCCAAACCGTGACCCACGTCATTTTCTCAGAAATTGACACAAAAAACGTCCTCGATTAGAGAGAGCGTGAGGAAGTCTGTTATAATAACAGGATGATTGTGAAAGAAAGAGAAGTGAAAAGCATGTCAAAAACAGTTGTATTAGCTGAAAAACCTTCAGTCGGCCGGGACTTGGCCCGCGTTCTGAAGTGTCATAAAAAAGGAAACGGATATCTTGAAGGCGACCGCTACATCGTCACATGGGCGCTCGGGCATCTGGTAACGCTCGCTGACCCTGAAGGATACGGCAAAGAATTTCAATCATGGCGGCTTGAGGATCTGCCGATTATTCCGGAGCCTTTGAAGCTCGTCGTCATTAAAAAAACAGGAAAACAGTTCAATGCGGTCAAAGCTCAGCTTGTCCGGAAAGACGTCACCCAGATCGTAATCGCTACAGACGCAGGACGGGAAGGGGAGCTTGTGGCCCGCTGGATTATCGAAAAGGCAAACGTCCGCAAACCGATTAAGCGGCTGTGGATTTCCTCTGTGACGGATAAGGCGATTAAAGAAGGATTCCAGAAGCTCCGCAGCGGCAAAGAGTACGAAAACCTGTATCATTCCGCCGTTGCCAGAGCGGAAGCGGATTGGATCGTCGGCATCAACGCGACCCGCGCGCTGACGACGAAATTTAACGCACAGCTGTCATGCGGACGCGTCCAGACTCCGACATTGGCGATGATCGCCAAGCGTGAAGCGGACATTCAGGCGTTCAAACCCGTTCCTTATTATGGTCTCCGCGCGGCGGCTGATCAGATGACGCTGACATGGCAGGATAAAAAAACAAAGCAGACAAGAACATTCGATCAGACGGTGACCGGCCGTTTGGCAAAAGATCTCCAAGGAAAGCCGGCGGTCATTTCAGAATTGAAAAAAACGGCGAAGAAAAGCTTCGCTCCCGGTCTTTACGACTTGACGGAATTGCAGCGGGACGCTCATAAGCGCTTCGGTTTTTCCGCAAAAGAGACGCTGTCCGTGCTTCAAAAGCTGTATGAACAGCATAAGCTTGTCACTTACCCGCGGACGGATTCCAGATTCCTTTCCGCAGACATCGTTCCGACTTTAAAAGACCGTTTAAACGGCATGGAAGTTAAGCCGTACGCACAGTACGTCAATCAAATACTGAAGCGGGGCGTCAAAGCGCATAAAGGATTCGTCAATGATGCGAAAGTATCGGATCACCATGCCATCATTCCGACAGAGGAGCCGCTGATCCTTTCAAGCCTCAGCGACAAAGAACGAAAGCTTTACGATCTGATTGCCAAACGTTTTCTCGCCGTGTTAATGCCGGCGTTCGAATACGAAGAAACAAAGGTCACAGCCGATATCGGCGGCGAAACATTTACCGCAAAAGGGAAAACGGTTCAATCGCCTGGCTGGAAAGCCGTGTATGATATGTACGAGGATGACGACGATCATGAGGAAGACAAAGACCAGACGCTCCCGGATCTTCAGCAGGGTCAGCGCCTCACTGTCTCATCACTGAAAGAAACGAGCGGACAGACGAAACCGCCGGCGCGCTTTAATGAAGGCACGCTGTTATCCGCGATGGAGAACCCAAGCGCCTTTATGCAGGGAGAAGAGAAGAACCTTGTGAAAACATTGGGTGAAACCGGCGGACTCGGAACAGTCGCCACCCGCGCTGATATCATTGAAAAACTGTTCAACAGTTTCTTGATCGAGAAAAAAGAAAAAGATATTTTCATTACGTCAAAAGGGAAGCAGCTCTTACAGCTCGTCCCGGAAGATTTAAAATCACCGGCCTTAACCGCTGAGTGGGAGCAAAAGCTCTCCGCCATCGCAGCGGGCAAACTGAAATCCGCCGTGTTCATTAAAGACATGAAAACATATGCGGGCAAAACGGTGAAGGAAATCAAAAACAGCAGCCAGACTTTCAGACATGACAACATTTCAGGCACCGCCTGCCCTGATTGCGGCAAAATGATGCTTAAAGTCAACGGCAAACGCGGCACGATGCTCGTATGTCAGGATCGTGAGTGCGGCAGCCGGAAAACGCTGGCAAGAAAAACAAACGCCCGCTGTCCGAACTGTCATAAGAAAATGGAGCTTCGCGGCCAGGGCGAAGGCCAAACCTTCGCATGTGTATGCGGCCACCGGGAGAAACTGTCCGTCTTTGAAAAGCGCAAGGCGAAAGATAAATCCGGACGCGCATCCAAGCGGGACATCAACTCTTATATGAAAAGCCAAAACAAAGAGGAGCCGATGAACAACGCGCTGGCAGAACAGCTGAAAAAACTCGGCCTGGATAAATAGATCAGAGAAAGGCAGCATTTGTAAAGAAATGCTGCCTTTTGTTGTGTTTTTAACTGTAATGGGAATACGATCCAAACGAAGAGGGAAAAGGTGAGCAGACGGCGCTCCCATTTAAAATTTCCCAATGTGAAAAAATGCTAGTATTCTTTTATCGTTTCCTATATAGTAAAAATACTTTGTGAAAAAATAAGATATGGGTCTAAAAAAGGGTTTATAAAATAGGAGGATAGACTGTGAAGCAATTCGTTTTTCGTCTGATGATCCTTTTGATTTCGATCGTTCTGACGGCGGGGTGCGCGGAGGCCGGCACTGAAAAACAGGCGGCGGCCGAACCGTCCGGACCGCTTCAGCCCGCAGAGCATTTTATTTATCATAAATTGATGAACGGGCGGGGGATGATCCGGACGAACATATCCGGTGAGCCGGAATATTTATCAGAGTCTCTCGGACTATGGATGGCATTTTTGCTGAACAGGAAAGATGAACGGCAGTTTCAAGCGCAATATCAGCTTCTCACCGATTCGTTTCTGACGAAAAACGAGCTCGTGTCGTGGAAGATTGACGGGAATAAAGCGAGCGGCACCAATGCCTTAATTGACGATTTTAGAATCATGAACTGTCTGAATGAGGCCGGAACCCTATGGGGAAACAGTGAATACGGGAAAACAGCGGTGCAGATCGGGAAGGCGCTGGAAAAATACAATACGAATGACGGGTATTTTACGGATTATTATGATGCCGTTTCAAATGCCGCATCAAAGACCG
The DNA here is from genome assembly GCF_041222765.1 of Bacillus sp. JNUCC-21. Classification (NCBI taxonomy): domain Bacteria; kingdom Bacillati; phylum Bacillota; class Bacilli; order Caryophanales; family Bacillaceae; genus Bacillus; species Bacillus sp. JNUCC-21. The sequence goes on from NZ_CP166019.1 coordinate 439,940, forward strand.
TGACGTTGTCCTATGTCGACCCCGGCGCCTTACAGATGCTCAGAGAACAGGGGATTATCGATGAGAAAACGGAAAACCGGAACCTTGATGTTCTCAATCTTGCGCCCCTGAAAAATGGTTTTCTGCCGAAGTCGTTCAATACCGAAACAAAGGAATACAAATATGACAGCGAAGTGAATGTCATCGACCAGCTGTATGCCGCCGTGAATCTGAAGCGGGGCGATGGCAAAGCCGCTGTGCTGTCGAAATGGATGATAAAGGAATTTAAGTCGCGCGGACAGCTGTACGGACGATACAGCGCAGACACGAAGGAGCCGGCGGTTCAATACGAATCACCGTCCGTTTACGCCCTGGCCGTTCTTTTTTTAGCAGAACAAAAAGCTGATCCGGCTGTCATCAAGCCGCTTTATGAAAGAATGACTTCATTTGAAACACTGGACACGCTGAAACCTGATTACGGCGGCTATATGAGCGGGGGCGATACACATTCTTTCGATAATCTGCTGCCGCTTCTGGCTGAAAGGAAATTGTTTAATGAAAATATCATTCAATGAATCACAAAAACTGTGCAGCTACACAGCAGTTATGCTGGTGCTGCTGTCTTTTTTTATTTACTATGCGTCTCAGCAATCCGCAGGGCTTCTGATAACCTGCATCACATTGCTTGTCACGGGAGCCGGCATATGGTTCGGGGCAATCTATGCGCTCGTCATCACCTTACTCGTCTTATTTGTTCTCGGCAGCCTGCTCCTGTGGTTTCAGACCGGGAGCTTTATGGCGTCTGCCGGTGCCGAAAGTCTGCAGGTGCTGGTCATTTGGGGGATTGCGCTGCTGCTCTTTTCTTACATAGCGGGAAGGATTCATGAGTTAGCGAAGGGGCTTGAGCGCTCAGTGAAACAGCTGCGTGAAGAGATTACGAGCTTTGTCGCCGTCGACAGGGTGACCGGCTTTGACAACCATCTGCGGATGAAGCTGGAGCTTTCTGAGGAGATCAAGCGGGCGGAACGCTACGGCAATTCCTTCGTCTTTTTGCTGCTGCACATGCATTATTTCAAGGAATTCAAATCCCTCTACGGAGAAAAAGAGACCGACCGCCTGCTGGCATTTATCAGCCGCCAAATCCGGTCAAGCGTTCGGGAAACAGACAAAAAATTCAGGCCGTCCGCCGAACGGTTCGGCATCGTGCTGACCCATACGCCAGAAGAACACATGCCGGCCGTTCTGGCGAAGCTGAAAAAGGAATTGGATACGTACCGGCTGCAAAACGGTAAATACGTCTCCATCACCTTCCGTGTATGTTACTTGGCGTACCGAAAGGATTTACAAACGGCTGAGCAATTTTTAAATGAACTGGAAAACGAGATGATGATGAATGAACTCTAAATGGATACGTCTCTTACTCTCGGCGCTCTTCATGATTTCGTCGGTTTATGTTCCCCATACGGCGGAAGCAAAAGACAAAAAGGACGGCATTCTCATTATTTATACAAGCACGGACGGCAAAGAAACCGCTGAGGTCAAAATGCTTGATCTGACCGCGGGCCATTTCTCATCCGCCGTCACCGTGAAAAGCGACGGAGACATCACAGCCGCGGACCTCAAAAAGAATCGGCGCGTCATCTATTACGGCGTCACGAAAAAAAAGCTCAGCACATCATTCGTGTCTCTGATCAGCAGCATGCCGCAGCAGCTTATCAGCATCGGCTATAACGCCGGACAGTTCCGCCAATTTGCGGGTTTGTCCCTGACAGAGAAAGAAACGGTATACCGCATTTACGGCAAAGAAGAAAAAACAGACATGCCGCTTGAAAAAGGGATGTCCGTGCTCGGCGTATCGGGAGTAAAAGGAAAGTCCCTTTATACATACCGGTCCGGTGACGGCAGCACCCGCCCTTTTATGTGGAAAACGGCGCGCTCTGACTATTATTTCGGTGTGACGAGCCTGTTAAATGATTCGTTTCTGACGGCGAAAGCGCTGCGCAGCGCATTCGGAGAATCAGCGGGCGGCACCCTCCTTTATTTACGGCTTGAAGACATCAGTCCGATGTCAGATGAAACATTGCTTTACGAAGCGGGCGCTTACCTGCATAAAAGACACATTCCGTTTATTCTGGCGGTCATTCCGGTCTATCTCAATCCGGAAAACGGAGAAAAAGTATACTTGGCGGACAAGCCGAAAATGGTCAGCGTCCTGAAAAAACTTCAGCAAATGGGCGGCAGCATCATTATTCACGGCTACACGCACGCATACCGATACAGCGAAACGGGAGAAGGCTTTGAATTTTGGGATGCCAAAGCGGATCAGCCGATTACGTCAGAAAATGCGGATGATACTCCGGTCAAGCTTGAAAAGGAACAGGATTTTCCGAATGAAAAAGCGTACCGGGCGTATGTGAAGCCTTTCCGTGAAAAAGAAAACATCTACACGAGAACGAAGCTGGAGCAGGCGATTGACGATCTGACAGAGCTCGGCCTTTACCCGCTGTCATTCGAAGCGCCGCACTATACGATGTCTGAAGAAGGCTACAAAATCGCATCTTCTTATTTCTCCAGCATTTTCGGACAAGTGCAGCTCAGCGGCACGACGTGGAAAACCTCGGGCGCCCCTCCGTTCGTCTCAAAGCCGGCTATGCTGGACGGGATGACGCTGTACCCTGAAACAATCGGTTATGCCGATAACTCAAAGGAAAATCCGCTCGGAGATATGGAGAATCATATTTCGCAGATGATTGATTTCGGCGGCGGAGTGGCGGGCGGTTTCTACCATCCGTATCTCGGCATGAAGTACCTCCCCGAGCTCGTCAATCAGATGGAGCGGATTCCCGGCGGCGAGTGGCTCGATCTGAAGAAAACGAAGCAAACGGTAACGTCGGACAGCGTCAGAATCAAAACGGACGGAGACGGAACCATTCATGTGGAAAACAAGATTCATCCGATAACGGCCTTTTTCAATCACCATCAGCAGACGCCTCTGGAAAAAGCGCTTTGGATTCTCTCCGGCGTGGTGTTATTGTTTATCATCATGTTCGCCTGCTACGTTCTTTATTTGCGCGCCACATTAAAAAAACGAATCTTTAAGGAGAGAAGAAGCCTTGAGTAACATTCTGTTTTTTATCTCATTAAGTTTAATATGGGTGATGCTTCTCTATCACATGTTTCTGATGCAGGGCGGATTCAGGCATTTTATGACCTACGAACGGAACATTCCGAAATGGCGCGCAAAGATGGGGGAGCTCCCGAAGGTCAGCGTGCTCATTCCCGCGCATAATGAGGAGGTCGTCATCAGGCAGACGCTGAAGGCGATGGTGAACCTGTATTATCCGAAAGACAGGCTTGAGATCATCGTCGTTAATGATAATTCCTCCGACCGGACGGGAGACATCGTCAATGAATTTTCCCGTCAGTATGACTTCATTAAAATGGTCATTACAAAGCCCCCGAACGCCGGAAAAGGAAAATCTTCGGCGCTGAACTCAGGGTTCGCGGAATCGAACGGAGACGTGATCTGCGTGTATGATGCGGACAACACGCCGGAAAAAATGGCGGTGTACTACCTGGTTCTTGGTCTGATGAATGATGAGAAAGCGGGAGCGGTTGTCGGGAAATTCCGTGTCATCAACGCGGCCAAAACGATCCTGACGAAGTTTATCAATATTGAAACCATCTGCTTTCAGTGGATGGCGCAGGGCGGCAGATGGAAATGGTTCAAAATCGCCACCATCCCGGGGACGAACTTCGCGATCAGGCGGAGCATTATCGAACAGCTCGGCGGCTGGGATGATAAGGCGCTGGCGGAGGATACCGAGCTGACCATCCGCGTCTATAATCTCGGCTACCATATCCGCTTTTTCCCGGCGGCTGTGACATGGGAGCAGGAGCCTGAGACATGGAAGGTGTGGTGGCGTCAGCGGACAAGATGGGCGCGCGGCAACCAATACGTTGTTCTCAAGTTTTTATCCCAATTTTTCAAGCTGAAACGGAAGCGGATCATCTTCGATCTGTTTTATTTCTTTTTTACGTATTTTTTGTTTTTCTTCGGTGTGATCATGTCAAACACGATTTTTATCATCAATCTTTTTTACGACCTGCATCTGGCTGTCGGGTTTTTGGCGATGATTTTGTGGATACTGGCCTTTTTCCTGTTTATGACTGAGGTCATGATTACTTTAAGCATTGAAAAAACAGAAATGAACAAACAAAACTTCTTTATCGTATTTCTGATGTACTTTACATACTCCCAGGCTTGGATCGTGCTCGTCATCTGGTCATTATTCACAGAGATCAAGCACCGCTTGTTCAAGCAGGAAGTCAAGTGGTACAAAACGGAGCGATACAATCAAAATAAAAGCGGGTGACCTTTTTGAAAAAAGCGATCATATTGATAACTGGCCTTTTGCTATTGATGTATAACGGGCAGGCGGCCGCGGCCCGGGAACTGAAAACGGACGGTTCCGCCCTCGGAACAAGCGCCGGCGCAAAAGAGCAGCAGGCGCTGACTGGCGATCTGATGACACTGTACGGGGCGAAAGACAGCGCAGAGCTGACCTATCAGATTCCTGCGGGAGCTTCGAATGCCGATCAGTCGCTTCTGATTGATTACGAGGCGTCAAACTTATTAATTGCCCCGTCTTCTTTAACCATCGCCATTGATGATGAACCCGTCAAATCCATAAAGCTTGACGGCAGTTCCAAGCGGAAAACGGTGAAGCTCAACCTCAGCAAAAGCCAATCCGCCCAAGGCTATCACAATGTATCATTACGATTTTACGGCGTATTAAAAGAGGGCGTCTGCGTCAGGCAGGATACGTCAGGCAACTGGATAAAAATTTACCCGGACAGCCGCCTTGTGCTTTCAGAAGCAAGCAAGTCAAAGGGAGCGGATCTCGGCCATTTCCCGTATCCGTTTGCCCAATCAGGCAATACGGGTGAAGAAACCGATATTATCCTTCCTGACAAACCGACCTCGGCGGAAGCTGAAGCCGCAGTCAAAACAGAAGCATTTCTGAAAACGGCAGACAGCAGGCTTAAGGTATCCTATGTAAAAGAATCCGACGCCGGCAAAATCAGCAATCCGTCAATTGTCATCGGCGCTGATCAGCATTGGAACGGGAAAATAAAAGAGCTTTTCGAACGCGGGAACATCAAAGCGGAGGACAACAAACTTCTTCTCGCTGAACGGGTTCTGACATCAGGGGACAAACGGCAGCCCGTCCTGTTTGTCACGGCGCAATCAGACAAAACGCTGGCGGATAAAATCCGCGTCATTACAGACAGCGCTTATTCAAGCCAGCTGGGCGGAGATACTTTGACAATCGGCCGCCTTCAGCCTGCTGCGGAAAAGACAGGCAATAAACTGACACTAGAGGACTTCGGCGCGGGAAATGTAACGGTCGGATCAAACAAAACGGCGTCAGAGCACTTCTTTTACCCTGCGGCGGCCGCTGTTGATAAAGACGGTAAGGTCAAGCTTTCACTTACATTAAAAACGTCGGAATCGATCCGGACGAAGGCGGATTCAGCAAATGACGCCGAGAGAGCGGAGCTGAACGTCATGGTCAACGGACAGCCGAATGCGGTGCGTCTTGATGATCTCGGTAATAAAGATAAAGACGGCTTTTACCACGTCTCCATCCCGATTGATCCGAAGCTTTTGCGAAGCAGCAGGTACATTGATCTGCAATTTGTCACATCAGGTTTGAAACATAACAATCCGTGTATCGACCGTGACGAAAACAAATGGGTCTATATTGATAAAAGCAGCACGCTGACGTATCCGGTAAGCGATGCGGCGCAGAAAGCTGATTTCGGGCAATGGCCGCTCCCGTTTGCGGGCGGCGGGAAAGAGAAAACAGTGATCGTCATCCCGGATGGCGTAAACATACAGACACTGAAAGAACTTTCTCTGGTGGCGGATTCATTCGGAAACGGCTTTACCGTAAAGACGGCATCAGACATGAAGGAAGCGGATGCCAAAGGCCGGAATGTTGTGTTTATCGGAGGCCTGCCGCAAATCCCGCTTTTAAAGTCAAACGCCTCTAAGCTTCTCGTGCCGTCAGACCGCAACGGCGCGTACGATGTTTCTTCGTTTCAGATGCTGAATGAGACAACGAAACAAGTCGCGTTTACCCAGGAATCACCTTGGGACTCCGGCCGGAGCATCGCTGTTTTTGCTCCGTTATCAGGAAGCGGCGCGTCTGTCACAAAAGAGCTGATCAGCTTTTTAGACAGCACAAGCGATGCCGCAACCGTCATTAACGAAACAGCCGGCCGGCAGCTGTTTTCGAATCATCAGCAAATCAAGTCCGATGACAGCAGTCCGGCGGCTGATACGAAGAGCCGGTCCGCAGCACTGAACGTTACGTATATTGCTGTTTTCGCGGCGCTTATGATCATTGCAGCCGGTCTGATCTGGCTGATGGCAAGAAGGAAAAAAAGAAAAACGGATCATGAAAAAAGTGAAGAGTAATGAAGGTAAAAGAGGCCGTTAACAGGCCTCTTTTTTTTGTATTTTTATTTCCATTTTTGGCGGTGATTTTTTTATTTTTGAAACAGCATAAAAGCCCCTTTACAATTGAACGGGACGGGAGTATGATCTCTTTTATAATCTATATCGCTTAATCTGTAATCAGAGCGGGGGAACCAATTTGCGGCGCGTGATGCCGCTTGGGGTGAATCCTTTTTCAGGTAGGGCCAACTCTCATCAGCCCGAATCCGACAGCTAACCTCGTAAGCGTTCATGAGAGGAGATGAATGAAACCTGTGCACGATTATGGCGCAGGGGCATCCGTTTGCCTCTGTGTCTTTTTGCTGTGCTGAAATAAGGCATGCAATCAGCATTCGGAGACATCATAGCAGTAAGGGTTTGTAAATCAAACGGAAAATGAAAAAAAGGGGAAGACAACAAATGTACCATTCAATCAAAAGATTTTTGATTGGGAAACCGCTGAAATCACAGGCGGCCGGAGAGCAAAAACTCACGAAACTCAAGGCGCTCGCCATGCTTTCTTCAGACGCGCTGTCATCAGTTGCTTACGGAACGGAACAGATTCTGATCATTTTGGCTGCGGTAAGCGCGGCCGCGTTTTGGTATTCCATTCCGATCGCAGCGGGTGTTCTCATTTTGCTGCTTGCTTTGATTCTGTCCTACAGACAGATTATTTACGCTTATCCGCAAGGCGGAGGCGCTTATATGGTTTCTAAAGAAAATCTTGGTGAGAAGCCCGGCCTGATTGCGGGCGGCTCATTGCTTGTTGATTATATTCTGACGGTGGCGGTAAGCATTTCTGCCGGAACTGACGCCATTACATCGGCATTTCCGGCTTTGCACCCGCATCATTTGCTCATTGCTGTTTTGCTTGTGATTCTGATTATGATTTTAAATTTGAGAGGGCTGTCAGAATCGGCGTCCATTTTGGCGTATCCCGTCTATCTGTTTGTGGCAGCGCTTGTCCTTTTGATCGTCGTCGGGCTGTTTAAGCTCATGACGGGCCAGGTTCATCCGGCCGAGCATACACCAATCGGCACGCCCGTGGCGGGCATCACGCTGTTTTTGCTGCTGAAGGCCTTTTCATCCGGCTGTTCGGCACTGACCGGTGTTGAAGCCATTTCAAACGCGATCCCGGCCTTTAAAAATCCTCCGGCAAAAAACGCGGCCCGCACTTTGGCCATGATGGGGATTCTGCTGGCGATCTTATTTACGGGGATTACGGTGCTGGCGTACGGCTACGGCACGGGTCCGAAGCCTAACGAGACCGTTATTTCACAAATCGCCGCGGAAACCTTCGGACGGCATACGGTGTATTATTTCATTCAAGGCGTTACATCATTGATTCTCGTGCTTGCGGCGAATACGGGCTTTTCCGCATTTCCGCAGCTGGCGTTTAATTTAGCGCGCGATCAGTATATGCCGAGAATGTTTACGGTACGAGGCGACCGGTTAGGCTTTTCAAACGGCATCATCTTTCTCGGTATCGCGTCCATCCTGCTCATTCTTTTATTCGGCGGCCGCACGGAACATTTAATTCCGCTTTATGCCGTCGGCGTGTTCATTCCGTTTACGCTGTCGCAGACGGGAATGTGCATCAAGTGGATCAGGCAGAAGCCGAAGGGCTGGGCGGTAAAAATGCTGATCAACTCATGCGGCGCCGCCATTTCATTTATGGTGCTGTGTATTTTATTCGCGACGAAGTTCAATCTTGTCTGGCCGGTGCTGTTATTCATGCCTGCTGTCGTCATGCTGTTTTTCGTCATTAAAAATCACTACACCGCGGTCGGCGAACAGCTGCGGGTCGTTGATCAGCAGCCTGAGGAAATCAAGGGAACCGTCGTCATCGTGCCTGTCGCCGGTGTCACCACCGTCGTCCAAAAATCGATTCAGTATGCGAAATCATTATCGGATCAGGTCATTGCGGTTCATGTTTCCTTTGACAGAGAACACGAAAAAAAGATGGAAAAGCGCTGGGAAGAACTTCATAACGGCGTCCGCCTCGTCACCCTGCATTCCTCATACCGCAGTCTGGTTCACCCGTTTGATAAATTTTTGGAAACGGTCGAACAGAAAGCGAAAAAAGAACAGTTCTCCGTGATGGTGCTGTTTCCGCAATTTATTACGAAAAAACGCTGGCAGACCATCCTTCACAACCAATCAGCCTTCTTGCTCCGCGTCCGGCTGTTTTGGAAGAAGGACATCATCGTCGCCACCCTGCCGTATCATTTTAAAAAGTAACGGAAAGACCGCAGGCTGAAATGCCGCGGTCTTTTTTGTAAAGGAGGACGACATGGCACAAGGCGCTTTTGTCATCATACAAAATGACGGGCGGGACATATTGCTCGTAAAACGAAAAGACGTTCCACTATGGGATTTGCCCGGGGGCGGGATTGAAGAAGGTGAAACACCTGAAGCCGCAGCCGTCAGAGAGGCCTTTGAAGAAACCGGGTATAACGTGACCATCCTGCAAAAATCCGGTGAGTATGAAAGGCCGGCATTTGAAGATACACAGCACGTTTTCATCGGAGCCATTACCGGAGGAACACCGCTGATGAACGGATCGGAAACCGCCGATTTACGCTGGTTTTCCCCAAACCGGCTGCCGCTGTTCATGGTGCCGAACAGAAAACGGCAAATAAAAGACGGACTCAATGGGGCGGCAAATCGTAAGGCAGTCCTTAAAGACCGAAATCTGTTATCCATCCTTGATCTGCTGAGAAAAAAGCTGAGAGTATAGCCCGTGTTTCAACCCGTATGAAAAAGGGGATGAATACAGGTAAAAGGAGGATGCAGTATGCCAAGTAAAACAGCAGGACACGTAATGACGGAGCTGCTTGAACAATGGGGAGTCGGTCATATATACGGCATTCCCGGAGACAGCATTAATGAATTTATCGAAGAACTGAGACATGAACGAAATAACCTGACATTCATCCAAACCCGGCACGAGGAAGTCGCCGCCCTGGCTGCCGCCGCTGAGGCAAAACTGACCGGACAGATCGGTGTCTGCCTTTCAATCGCAGGACCGGGGGCCGTTCATCTGCTGAACGGTTTATACGACGCCAAAGCGGACGGCGTTCCGGTGCTGGCGATTGCGGGACAGGTGGCTTCCGATGAAATCGGCCGTGACAGCTTTCAGGAAATCAAATTAGAGCAAATGTTTGAGGACGTGGCGGTATTCAACCAGCAAGTACATACGGCAGAAGCGCTGCCCGATCTTCTGAATCAGGCGATCCGCACGGCTTACAGCAAAAAAGGCGTTGCCGTTTTAACCGTTTCTGATGATTTATTCGCGCAAAAAATCAAACGGGAGCCGGTTTACACATCGCCGATATACCTCAAAGCCGATATAGAGCCGAAAAAAGAACATCTCGTGACATGCGCGCAATATATTAACAACGCAAAAAAACCGGTCATTCTCGCCGGCCAAGGGTTAAAATCGGCAAAAGAGGAGCTGCTCGCATTCGCCGATAAAGCGGCCGCCCCGATTGTCATTACCCTTCCGGCAAAAGGCGTCGTGCCTGACAGCCATCCCCACTTTCTCGGGAATCTCGGGCAAATCGGCACAAAGCCCGCCTACGAAGCCATGGAGGAATGCGATCTGCTGATCATGCTCGGCACATCGTTCCCATACAGGGATTATCTCCCGGATGATACGCCTGCCATTCAGCTTGATTCGGATCCGGCGAAAATCGGCAAGCGCTATCCCGTCAATGCGGGAATCGTCAGTGATGCGGCTCTGGGGCTGAAAGAGCTGACGGAATACATTGAATATAAAGAAGACAGAAGATTTTTAGACGCCTGCACCGAGCACATGAAGCATTGGTGGAAGGAAATCGAGAAGGATGAAACCGAAGCGACTCATCCGCTCAAGCCGCAGCAGGTCATTGCCCGGCTTCAGGATGCCGCCGCAGAGGACGCCGTCCTGTCAGTGGATGTCGGAACGGTTACGGTGTGGATGGCCCGCCATTTTAAAATGAAGAAGCAGGACTTTATCGTCTCAAGCTGGCTCGCCACAATGGGATGCGGGCTTCCCGGAGCGATTGCCGCAAGCCTTGCCGAACCTGAGCGGCAGTCCATCGCCATTTGCGGAGACGGCGGATTTTCAATGGTGATGCAGGATCTGCCGACGGCTGTTAAATATAAACTGCCGATTACGGTTGTCATATTAAACAACGAAAATTTAGGCATGATTGAATATGAACAGCGGGTCAAAGGCAACATTGACTACGTCACCCAGCTGCAAAATATGGATTACGCCGCTTTTGCAGAAAGCTGCGGAGCAAAAGGCATCAAAGTGACGAAACACGAGGAATTGGCTCCCGCTTTTCATGAAGCGCTCAACTCAAATGATCCGGTCGTCATCGACGCCGTCATCGGCGACGAGCCGCCGCTTCCGGGAAAAATCACTTATGGCCAAGCAAAGGGCTTCAGCAAATACATGCTGAAAAACTTCTTTGAAAACCAAAAAATCGAAATGCCGTCACTCAAGAAAAGCTTAAAACGGCTGTTTTAAAAAGCCGGCGGTTATAAAAAAATAAACAGGCAGCATGCCTGTTTATTTTTTTGTTGAGCGACTTGGCTTGCATATAGCCGTCCTAAACGGAAACGGAGATTGTGAAAAGCCGCGGCTGGCGAGCGATGGCTGATCAAAAAACTTATGAAGGACCAGTGCAATTCATCTCAAGAACAGCCAGAGAGCGGTCACAACAGCGATCATAAAGTAATCTCCCTCATTCAGTGTAGTTCCATTTTTGACAAACACACGTGCCGTCCGGTTTGTCTTTGTCCCTTTCGGGGTTTTAAGCGCAATGTTCTTCCCTATATTGTAATAAACAATTTTAAACAAATAATATGCCAGCGAACAGAATAAAAAGAGCAACATGAACTTGCCAATAAACAATATCATGTTTCATTACTCCCTTTTGCAGTTTTTTCGTTTGAATATATGACGGAAAAGTCAGGATGTTATATAAAAGGAGAAGTATTTTACAGAGGCTGGTGTTAAAGATTAATGAACGGTTCGCCGCAACATCCCCAGATCCGGAATCATTTCAAAACGAAAGAGAAGCCCGAGGATTATTAAAAAACAGTCGCTAATTTGTCCGCTTTTTTTTGAACATTTGATCTAAGATGAACATAAAGAGGGTGAATAAGAAGGACACCGTAATCATATCTATCAGAAATACATTAGGAGTATCTTTTATTAATAGCAGCCATACCACCTGCAAAACTAAAGAAATAGAAAAATAGGATATATATGTCATGATCCTCATATTTGTTACCCCCTTAGCCTAATTTCTCTTTTGTGATCTTATCCAAATTAGTGAAAAGGATATCCAATCCCGAAAATAAGAAAGTGATGAACAATGAAAGAAGCACTTCTCCACCTTGAAATATAGATATGTTCTCAATGATATGATTGGAAACGTATTGGATTGAGAAGTAAACAGCAGCCCATGCAAAAATGAATTCAAGTATATAGGCTGACCAAGCAGGCAAAGTAAAAACATGAGTCATTCCTTTAACAATTGCCGTAAGGATTAGCATATAAACTAAAGCTAAGATACTGACGACGACAGAAAATATGTATAAGTCTGAAAGTGAACCATAGATGAAATATTCTCCGAAAAAATGATTTACAGTTATAGCTGCAAAATAAATAACTAGGCTGGGTACAGTTATAGCGAAGAACAGGGAGAATCCAATAAGTACGATGAATGCTGCATGAGCTAAGCGGTTTGGCGGTGTATCCACGATCTCTTTCTTTAATAGAATCATAAAAATAAGAGATGAAATCACAAGGCAGCATAAGAAAGTGAGCAAAACAGTAAAAAAGACAGTCATTTTGACATCTCCAATGAAAAAGTGCTATTAGAGTGAATCTAACAGCACTTTGCATTACTTCATACGTATTTTCCTGATGATCATTTATGAATGATTTTAAAATGCTTTCATTGCTAAAGTTGTTAAATGAGCGAGGTTTTTAGCCTGGCTGTCAGAAAGTCCGGACTTTTTAAGTGAAAGATAAAGATTCTTTTCCACGTCAGTCCAGCTTAAGGCGACATACTCGTTCAGCATTTTCTTTAAAACCGGTTCGATGTGTTCATTGAAAACGGATTCGAGTTCATTTCTTATTTTCTTTCCTGCTAATTTTTCAACAAGATTGAATAATTTTGTTTTATTTTTCAGCACTTCTCTGATTACATCTTTGACTGGTTTTGACACAGATGCATCGCTTTGTGCTTTAAGTCCGTAGGAAAATTGCGTATCAGTCTGATAAAAAAATGATTTGGTCGTTCCAGTGGCATTGGCAGTATTATTATGATTTTCTTTAGCTAAGGATGCGGGGACAAAAGCAGTAGTTACAAGGGCTAAAGATGCGGCAAACAGAATGCCTTTAGCTGCGTGTCTAATGGGAAATCCTCCTTTAGAAATGTAGTGTAGAGAGAAATGATAGACTATGTATTTAGGCGGGACCGATATGATCCGCTTTGAACATTTTCCCCTCTCAGATACCATTCTATCAATAGGTATTTTTGGGGTAAATAGGATTTTAATACAGTATTTTTCTTATAATTCAAAATCTTCTTTAGCAGGATTCATTTTGGCTGCAGTTTCGATGAGATGGGACATGGGCTGAAGCCTATATAACACATGTACAGGCTGATTGAGGCGGAATCACATTATCGGAGCGGTTTTATAATTTAGGGTTAATGAATAAAAATAAACAGGCGGCATGCCTGTTTATTTTCGTTTGCGTGAAAGAGCGAAGAAAAACGGGAAGGCGGAGCCGGCCAATAACGTACCGAATAAAAACATGCCCCCGATGAACACATGATAGTTCACCCCGCCGATCCAAAGCCCCGTGATTAAGGAAACGATGCTTAATGCGATCATGAAAAAGCCGGGAATCAGACGTTTCTTACCCGTTGTCCGATAAGCGATAAGAGAACAGAAGATGCCGATGACAATCGGCACAATCCACAGATAAAAAAGGATAAATACTGACATAAGCAAAACTCCGATTTTTCTTCTATCATACCAAAAACGCCCGGAAAAAGATACGAACGGCACCCGGCGTCAAAAGAAAAACCGGCCGCAATGGCCGGTTTTTTCTAACGGAATGAATCGTAGATCACAAACAGATTAAGCGCGATCACCAAAACCGCAATCAGCCAGGCGAGAGCCGTCACCCATTTTCGGTTCGTCAGGGCGCCCATCAGGCGTTTGTTGCTTGTAAACATAATCAGCGGCACGAGCGCAAAGGAGATGCCGAATGAAAGAACGACTTGGCTCCATACGAGCGCTTCTGTGGCGTTGACCCCCGAGATAATGATGATCATCGGCGGAATGATGGTAATGAAACGCCGCAAATAAAGCGGGATACGGTAACGGATGAAGCCCTGCATGATAATATCGCCTGACAATGTGCCGACAGAAGAGCTTGAAAGTCCTGCGGCCAGCAGCCCGATCCCGAAGAGAATGGCTGAAGCCGGTCCGATATAGTGGCCGAATTGCTGATAAGCCACGTCTAAATCTTCTACATACAGCCCGTTCTTGAAGAAAAGCGCGGCAGCGACGATGAGCATGCTTGCGTTAATCGCCCCGGCGATCACCATCGCGATGAGAATGTCAATCGTCTCGAATCTAAAAATCTTTTTCCGCTCACTATCCGTTTTTCCGACGACACGGCGCTGTGTCAGTGCGGAATGTAAGTAAATGGCATGCGGCATCACGGTTGCGCCGAGTATCCCGGTTGCCAGAAGCACACTGTCCATTCCGTCAATTTTCGGGATAAACAGCCCTTCGAGAACGGAAGCGGCGTCAGGTTTGGCAAAGAAGGTTTGCAGAGCGAAGGCGATCACCACGACGAACAGAAGTCCGGCGATGCCCGCTTCCAGCGCCCGGTAACCCCGGCGCTGCAGCTCTAAAATCGCGAATGATCCGATCGCCGCAATAATGGCCGCTTCAACCATCGGTATGCCGAACAGCAGGTTGAGCCCGAGCGCCGCCCCGATAAATTCTGCCAGATCAGTTGCCATAATCACCAGTTCACCCTGTATCCACAGCCCGGCTGATACCCATTTCGGATACCGGTCTCTGGCGATTTCCGGAAGGTTTTTACCCGTGGCAATGCCGAGCTTCGCGGAAAGAACTTGAATTAAAAAAGCCATCAAGTTTGAAAAGAGGATGACCCACAGCAGCATATACCCAAATTTCGAACCAGCTGAGATATTCGTAGCGAAGTTTCCCGGATCAATGTAGGCAATCGCCGCGATAAAGGCTGGGCCTAAGAAAGGCAGAAGCCGCTTGAATCCCTTGCTTTTGCCGTCAAGTGCATCCTGCACGGCTTTTGCTTGCAGTGATTGTGCTGAGATGTCTTTGCTCATTATGTCTCACCTAAATTCCGATAGATTTTTAGCTAAATAACAAAAAGTTTCCTAGATGCAAATTATTTTATCTACATCATAAATCCGCTATTATGAGATGTCAAGTTCTTTATGTTCAATAAACCGGCACATTGATGCCCTGTTTTATCTATGATATGTATCCCGCCGAAGAAAGGTCCGAAAATGAAAACGGCATCGTTCCGGGAAAGAAGCGATGCCGTTCGCAAAGCGTGTTTCCGCCTCCGATCATGCACGGATGCGTGGAGCGTTCTTTTAAAAAGGTGAAAAGAGGACACTTGCCTATATAACTTCACAACTTTCTGTCCGCCCAACTGATTTGAGAAAAAGACGCTGTATTTCCTCCGTTTTCCCGGGTAAATAGAATAATAATGTTTCTTTCCATTGGAAGATAAAACCTTTCTGTACCATTCAAATGACCTCCGGAAAAACTCCGGCCGCTCTGAATAAACGTTTGAATCAACGATATATCAGTGATTCCAGTCCAATAAACCGCTGTTATCTATCAAAAAAAGAATCGGCATGGTCACTTGCGAAGAAAAGAAGTTGGAGCATTAGACTTATTTCAGTCTCCCGGGCAAAAAAGTATAATAACGTCAGGAAAGCTTTCCGGCCATATGATAAAAGAGGGGGAATTTTCTTGGTACGTCGTTTGTCGATCATTTCTTTAGCCATGATTTTTGCTGTTTCTTTATTCGCTTTTGGCGGCTCTGCATCAGCAGCAGCTTTCAAACCTAAAGCTGAACCGGACGTTTCCATTTTAGCCAGCGGGGGCACAGTCGGTATTTACGGTGCTAATATGCGCTCATGCTCTAAGGTCAGCTGTTCAACAATCACAACATTCTCAAGCGGTAAAAAAATTACAGGTTCTTGGGTAACCGGAGAATATGTTCAAGGCCACTACACCAATTCCAATAAATGGCTGAAAGTCACGTATGCAGGAGCGACAGGCTACGTTTCAGTCACCACACTATCTTATTATTACGGTTTATAATCAGAAAAACCTCGTTCTCTTGAGAGCGGGGTTTTTCCTTTATTCCGATTCAATTTCCGCGTTTCGTTTCATCATCGTGTTTCATCAGCTGATCGATTTCTTCCTTAGAAGCGTTTTTTTTCCACTCTTTCGCCTGACTTGTCGCAATGGGAATGGCCCGTCCTTCTTCATAACCCTCATCTACCATCGCATTCGCGATTTCGATCGCTTTTTTCTTCACAGGTTCCTCGAGATTCTTCAATGATTGCGGATAATCCTTCATAGACCAAGGCATGTCTATCACTCCTTTATGAAAAGTGTTTCCCGCCTGAAGAAAAAGAAAACCGCCTCATCAAAAAGAATGACAGCTAGTTTTACGAGAGACCAGCAATTTCTGAATAAAATATAAAGGATAAAGAAGCAAGTACAGATTGAATGCCCACCACATAAGATCAAAATCACCGATAAATACCCAAAAGGCTATCGCTTGCAGGCCTGAACAAAAGGTCAGCACAAGTGATATTAATGCGAAAGAGCGCCATAACGCATGTTTCCGTTTATAAAGAAACAAGCTGTACAGCCCGGTTATCGAAATGAAAATATCTAAGGGAAAGAATGACCAGTTCCAGGCCATGATCATGGCGTTATCATAATCTTTAAACACCATGTTTTTTGGAATCCACTCAAAAAAAGTAACAATCCAATAAATGATAAATCCAATATCTGTAATGAGGAAGAGAACCTTTAACCCTTTCATCATCTGTTTCTGTCCGTATGAACGCTGATGCCGTTTGATGACGTTTCACTTTCAGAAATAAAGTTTAAGGAAACGACACCGATGATGATCAGAAGAACAGAGACGGCTTTTATAACAGAGAACTGTTCATGAAAGAAAAAAATTCCGATCATGGAAATCAGCACGATCCCCATTCCCGACCAGACCGCATACGCGATGGAGACACTTATATATTTCAAAGTCAAAGTAAGAAAACAAAGGCTGCCGATATAAAACAATAATAATAAAATACTTGGGACAAGTTTTGTAAATCCATTTGATAATTTCATGCTGACCGTACCCAATACTTCAAAAATGATCGCTAAACTTAAATAAATCCATTGCATTCAACATTCTCCTTCAATCGTATTATTCAAAATTATACAATATACAGAATTTGAAGAAAATTAAACAATGGAATGTTTTCCGGATAAAAAATCCGTCCGGGTGTTAAAAGAAAACGCCATAAAGGTATACTATGAACAAAGAAATCAGAAAGGACGTGCAGGACGGGTGACAGAAGAGCGGACAGACCTGGAAAGACAACTGAGAGACATTCAAAAATGGGAAAAGGCGCAGCAGAGGGTGATGTTCTGGCAAACATTCACCCGCTTGCCGTTTCAGCTTTTGGACAAGCTGACACCGCAATTTATTCAGAGGAAAATCGGACTCATTCTCGATGAAACGGGAACGTTTATTCAGTCAGGCGGACAGTACCTGACATCTGAAAAGCGCATCACGAAAAAGTTTCAAAAACGGCTGCCGCACGGTACATGTCGAACGCTTCACGACATCCGCATTGCGCCGCTTGCCGTCATGGACGAAATCGCAGAAGCCATAGCGCGTACAAGCGTAAAGGCCGCGACGGTGCAGGGAGCCGCAACGGGAGTCGGCGGCGTATTCACGCTGGCGGCAGACATTCCGGCGATGCTCGGCCTGTCCTTAAAGACGCTGCAGGATATCGCGGTTGCTTACGGCTTTGATCCGAAAGACAAGAAAGAACGCGTGTTTATCGTCAAATTGCTCCAGCTTGCATCCAGTGACGTCATCGGAAAAAAAGCGATCCTGCAAGATTTACGGCAATATGATCAAAACGACCGCGCCTATCAGCGCGTCGCCTCGCAAATCCAAGGCTGGCGGGAAGTCGTTTACAGCTATCGCGATACGTTCGCCGCGAAAAAACTGCTGCAAATGGTTCCGGCCGCAGGCATCATCTTCGGCGCGTCCGCCAACCGTTCAGCTTTAGAAAGCATCGCGGAAACAGGCATCATGCTCTATAAAAAACGCCGGATTCTAAAACGCATGAGGGATACAGAATGATAAAAAACCGCCCGAAAACACATTCAATGTGTTTTCTTTGTTTAGCAGTTCTGAAATCGGGAAACCAACAACCAACACCAATTAAAGGAGGAATTCAAAAATGGCACAAGATAATAACAAAATGAGCAGAGAAGAAGCAGGTAAAAAAGGCGGAGAAGCGACAAGCAATAACCATGACAAAGAATTCTATCAGGAAATTGGTCAAAAAGGCGGAGAAGCCACAAGCAAAAATCACGACAAAGAATTCTATCAGGAAATCGGTGAAAAAGGCGGAGAAGCCACAAGCAAAAATCACGACAAAGAATTCTATCAGGAAATCGGTGAAAAAGGCGGAGAAGCCACTAGCAATAACCATGACAAGGACTTCTATCAAGAAATCGGCCAAAAAGGCGGAGAAGCCACAAGTAAAAATCATGACAAAGATTTTTATAAGGAAATCGGCCAAAAAGGCGGAAACAGACGAAGCAGCTAATAAAAGCATAAAAGGCAGACAACCTGCAGATCAAAAGCGATCCGGCGCATCAGCTGGATCGCTTTTTATTTTGGGAAAATCTTGATCTGAGCCGCCGTTGCGATACAATAAAATGAAAAAGGGGTTTTTCACTCGTGTCTGACATGCTGAATTTGCTCGCTATCGCCAATAAAGTCAAAGAAAAACACGACAATTTTTCAATCGCGGAGATCAATGACCACTGTGTGCGCCTCGCAGTGTTTACGGGAGAATATGACTGGCACCATCACCCTGACTCAGATGAATGGTTCATCGTTCTGGAAGGTGAGCTGCTGATCGATTTTAAGGACAAAGAAACTGCAGTGCTCAAAGCAAATGACAGCCTGCTCATCCCGAAAGGCACGATTCACCGCACCCGCTCTTACGTCAGAACCGTGAATCTGTGTGTTGAGCATACGCGTGCGAAAACAGTCATCACAGAGGAACGTCATGCTGATCAAAAAGATTGTATGTGAAACAGACGCTGCAAACGCTGAAGCATTTGCGCAAGCACAGTCAAGGTGGGGAGCATTATCATGTGTAAATGGCTTCGTCAAACAGGCCGGCGGGTGGCGGAAAAACGCAGACGGCCTGTTCATCGCAGAGATCATCAGCGTTTGGGAGAACAGACAGGCCTATGATGATTTTATGGAGAACGAACATGACCGAATATACGAAGAAAACGGGCAGAAGGCTGCGATTCTTTCAATAGAAGTGATGCTGTATGAAGAGGATGAACATGTCATTCACGAGCTGTTACATCACCCTGACATCCGATACGAACCGGACTGGACGGTTCTGAAGGCATAATGAAAGCCCAAAACAGTTTGTTTTGGGCTTGTGTCTTTACTCGCGTCCGGGAAGCGTGTTGTGGACATACGGCGGGACGGGATCCAGCTTAGCTATTTCGCCGTGCGCTTTCGGTTCCTTTTCGTATTCGAATGGTTCTCCGTCCGGCGCTGTTTCCTTCAGCCAATTTTGTTCAGCGCTTTCTCCGCCATCTGAGAAATGAATAAGCTTATGGGAGAATGACTGTTTTTCCAGCGCCTTCGGGAATGTGGAAGGAACGATCGGGCCTTCCTGTTCTTCTAATTCTTTAATGGCCGCAAGCCATTGGTTTTGATGCATGGTATCGCGGGCCAATAAAAAGCTGAGCATATCTTTCACGCCTTTATCATCGGTCATTTCATACAGGCGTGCGACTTGAAGCCTTCCTTGTGATTCGGCGTTCAGATTGGCGCGGAAGTCTGCCAGAAGGTTTCCGCTTGCGACGATATAGCCTGCGCTCCACGGAACGCCCGTGCTGCTCTCCGGCATTGCGCCGAGTCCTGAGACGATCGCATGATGCGGATTCATGCCGCCTAAAATGGACCCGATGACCGGATCATCAGCCGCTTTTTCCTGCTCTGCCAGCGGGGCGTCTTCTAACAGTCTCGCAATCATCGTCGCGATCATTTCGACATGGCCGATTTCTTCCGTCGCGGTATCCATCAGAAGATCCTTATATTTTTCATTGCCCCGTGTATTCCATCCTTGGAACAAATATTGCATGGCGACGGATATTTCCCCGTATTGTCCCCCTAAAATTTCCTGCATCTTTTTGGCGAACAGCGGGTCAGGACGATCCGGTTTAGCCGGATGCTGCAGTTTTTTCGTATGTGTAAACATGTCTCCATCTCCTTTTTTTTGCTCTGTCCCTATTTACTTCCCCGGCGGGAAAAGGGATGAAACGGAGATGGGCGTATTGGTCCTGCTAAGGCTCGCGGCGCAAGGATAACAAATCCTGCACAAGCCCGCGGCCGATTACCTGTTCATATTGTCCGTAAATCGGGTCGAGGCGTTTCATCCATGTGTTCTTTTCCGCTTTGCTCAGCACATGAATATGAATGGATGAATTCTTCTTTATCTCTTCAAGCTGGTCTTTATTCATTTTCTCAGCGGAGGCTTCGTTCCATTCCGTCGTTTCTCTCATCGCCTCCGTTAAGATGGCTCTCGTTTTTTCTGTCTGCGAATTCCAGAAATGCTCGTCGGTCATCACGGCATAACCGAGGTACCCGTGATTGCTGATTGTCAAATAATCTTGAACATTATAAAATTTTTTAGAATAGATATTTGAAATCGTATTTTCTTCTCCGTCTACGAGATTGCTTTCCAATAGCTGAAACGTGGAATTAAAGGAATCCTGCCGCGGGCGCGCGCCGAGCAGACGGTACTGGTCTTCGATCACGCTGCTCGGCATGATCCTGAGCGCCTGTCCTTTCAAATCGTCCGGAGTGAAGATCGGTCCTTTATTTGACGTAAGCTGCTTAAACCCGTTCGTCCAGTACGCCAGACCTTTCAAATGATGCTTTTCTAAAGAAGCGAACAGGCGTGTGCCGATTTTGCCGTTGAGGCCTTCTTGCACGGCTTTATAGTTTGTAAACGCGTACGGCAGATCCAAAACACCCCATTCGGGAGACAGTGATCCGAGCTTTGAGGTGGAGGGAGCGATGAATTGTACGTCCCCGTTTTGGAGGGCGTTTATTTCTTCATTATCTGAATAGAGGCTCCCGTTTGGAAACACCTCTACTTTAATGGTGCCGCCGGATTTTTGATAGACAAGTTCGGCAAACTTATTCGCCGCCCGCCCTTTTGGCGTGTTTTCAGCAACGACATGGCTGAATTTGAAAACGATTTGATCTTTCAGGCCTTCCTGTTCGTCATCATAATACGGTTCTTCCGTTGAGAAACGATCATGAAAGCCGATGAATAAAGCGGTTCCGATACCGAGTACCATCAGGCTGAGACAAGTCAGCAAGCTTTTCATCGAAAACCCCCTCCGCCATTTTCTATAACAAGCATAATCGGGCGGGCCGTTTTCGTAAAGAGACGGAAAGGAAGAGGCCAATGACGAAAAAAAAGCTCACCATCCGCTGGAAAATCACCATACTTTCGTATATCGTCGTGCTTTTTACCTTTTTGATCGTCGGCATCGTGCTGATCGGCAATATTCAGCATACAGAGGAGCGCGAGCTGAAAAAACGGCTGATGAATACCGCGCGGACGGTATCTGAGATGACCGATGTCAAACGCGCCCTCGAGCAGAAAAAACAAAGGGAAGACGTGCGCCATGCGGTCGAAGAAATAAGGATCATCAATGAAGCGGACTACATCGTCGTCATGGATATGGATCATATCCGCTATTCACATCCCGTCAGCACAATGATCGGAAAGCGTTCAAGGGGTGAGGACGAAGCCGCGGCGTTCGCCGAGCACATTTATTTTTCCGAAGCAAAGGGAGAAATCGGCACCGCCGTCCGCGCTTTTTATCCCATTAAAGACCGGGATTTGAATCAGATCGGGGTCGTTCTGGCCGGTAAAACGCTGCCCGGATTCGGTGAAATTCTTCTTCAGCTGAAACATGAAATACTGTTTATCGTTCTGCTGGCGCTCGGGTTCGGACTGGCCGGCTCCTTTTTGCTGGCCCGCCACATCAAAAAACAAATGTTTTGGCTGGAGCCCCATGAGATCGTGAGAATGTATGAGGAACGGACCGCTACGTTTCATTCGATGAATGAGGGCGTCATCGCGATCGATAATCAGCATCACATCACCATTTTTAATGAAAAAGCGAAGCAGATATTCAATGTCAGACAAGAGACCGATGGCAGGCTGATCTGGGACGTGTTAAAAGATTCGCGGCTCCCTGAGATCGTCGAGCGGAACCGAGCCGTATATAATGAAGAAATCCAAGTCAGCGGAAAGGTGATCATGAGCAGCAGAATTCCGATCGTCATGAAAAAGAAGGTCATCGGAGCCGTCGCCATTTTTCAGGACAGGACGGAAGCGGCGAAAATGGCGGAAGAACTGACAGGTGTGAAAAATTTTGTCGATGCGCTCAGAGTTCAAAATCATGAACATATGAACAAGCTTCACACCATCGCGGGACTGATTCAGCTCGGAAAATCAGAAAAAGCGCTCCAGCTTGCTTTTAAGGAATCATCAGAACAAGAAAGCGTCACCGATTTTCTTCATCAGGCCATTCAGAATGACGCTGCGGCGGGACTGCTGTTAAGCAAAATCAAAAGAGGAAAAGAGCTTGGCATTTCTGTGAAAATTGATGAAAACAGCAGTTTCTCGGCATTTCCGGAGCATGTCGACCAGCATGATATTGTCGTCCTGCTCGGCAATTTAATTGAAAATGCGTTCGGCGCATTCGAAACAGCGGACACGGAGGACAAACATATTGACATCAGTATCGAGCAAAATGATGAAGTGCTTGCTATATTAATAGAAGACAACGGAAGCGGGATTTCCGATCAGCACATCCCGCGCCTTTATGACAAAGGGTTTACCGTCAATAAAACGGGAGGAACGGGATACGGCTTGTACCTCGTCAAACAAATCGTCGACAAAGGGATGGGCGTTATTGAAGTCGACACACGGCAGGGACAGGGAACGGCATTTTCTATTTTATTTCCGATGAAGGGGGAGGAATCATTCGATGGACATCAAGGTGCTGCTTATTGAAGATGACCCGATGGTGCAGGAGGTGAATAAAGAATTTATCACCGGTGTTTCGGGGTTCAGCGTCATCGCCACAGCCGCTGACGGAGACGAGGGAATCAGGCTTATTAAAGATCTGCGGCCCGGGCTCGTGGTATTAGACGTATACATGCCGAAAAAAGACGGAATTAAAACGCTCCAGGAAATCAGAAAACAAAAGCTCGAAGTGGACGTCATCATCGTCTCGGCCGCAAAAGACAAAGAAACAATCCAGCTTATGCTGCAAAACGGTGCGGCCGACTATATTTTGAAGCCGTTTAAGCTGGAGCGGATGAGACAGGCGCTCGAAAACTATAAACAATATAAACGGAAAATTGAAGAGCATGACACCATGTCGCAAGAGCAGCTTGACATGCTGCTTAAAATTCCGCAAAATCCGTCCCGGGATCTGCCGAAGGGGTTAAATCATTTTACGATGAATGAAATTTTGACCTATATGAAACAGCAGACGGAGCCGCTTTCAGCTGAAGAAGCCGCCAAAGCGCTCGGAATCGCAAGGGTGACAGCGCGGCGTTATCTTGATTTTCTTGAAAAAGACGGCCAGATTAAGCTCGACATTCAATACGGGGGAGTGGGCCGGCCGGTTAACCGCTACAAATTCGTCCGCTAGCCGAGACCAAAAAGACCAAAATGTCCGTTATGATCATAAGCTTCCCCTCTTTGTTTGAAAACGCTATCATTTTTGTATAGACGCAGCGAGAGGCAAGGGGGAGTAGGGATGAAAATTTTCAAAAATCTTACGGTGCAGGTCATCACGGCGGTTATCATCGGCGTCATTGTCGGACTCGTATGGCCTGAGGCCGGGAAGCAGATGAAGCCGCTCGGCGATACATTTATCAATGCGGTAAAAATGATTATCGCACCGATCATATTCCTGACGATCGTGCTTGGCATCGCCAAGATGGGAGACATGAAAAAAGTCGGCAAAGTCGGGGGAAAAGCATTTATTTATTTTGAAGTCGTGACCACCATCGCCCTTATTATCGGACTTCTGGTCGTCAATATCATGAAACCCGGTGAGGGGCTTGATTACAGCAAGCTTGAAAAAGGGGATGTCTCTCAGTACACGCAAAACGGGGGACAGGGGATTGACTGGATTGAATTTATCACTCACATCGTTCCGTCAAATATGGTTGACGCTTTCGCAAAAGGCGACATTCTTCAGGTCTTATTCTTTTCTGTTTTATTCGGTGTCGGCCTGGCGGCGCTCGGTGAAAGAGGCAAAAGCATTATTGATTTCTTTGATAAACTGTCGCATGTTTTTTTCAAAATCATCGGCTACATCATGCGCGCGGCGCCGATCGGCGCATTCGGAGCCATGGCCTATACGATCGGGCACTTCGGCCTTGATTCCATCAAGCCGCTGGCGAGTCTGATGCTGTCTGTATACGTTACGATGTTCCTGTTTGTATTTGTCGCTTTGAATATCATTTGCAAACTATTCGGTTTCAGCTTGTGGAACTATCTCCGTTTTATTAAAGATGAACTGCTCATCGTTCTCGGCACAAGCTCTTCTGAGTCCGTCCTTCCGCGGATGATGGATAAAATGGAGCGCTACGGCTGTTCCAAATCGGTTGTCGGCCTTGTCATTCCGACGGGATATTCTTTTAACCTGGACGGCACCTCGATTTATCTGTCCATGGCGACGGTTTTTCTGGCGCAGGTGTTCGGCGTTGACCTTACCATCGGCCAGCAGGTTACGATCATTCTCGTGCTGATGCTGACATCAAAAGGCGCGGCGGGCGTAACCGGAAGCGGATTTATCGTGCTCGCCTCCACTTTATCGGCGCTTCAGGTTATTCCGCTGGAGGGACTGGCGCTGCTCCTCGGCGTCGACCGCTTTATGAGTGAAGGAAGGGCGATCGTCAACCTGATCGGAAACGGAATCGCCACCATCATCGTAGCCAAGAGCGAAAATGAGTTTGACGAAGCGAAAAGCACACAGGCCGTTAAAGAAATAAAAACGGCGGTATAAAAGGAAAGGAACGGCATGCATCGGGCATGCCGTTCTTTTTTTCGGCCGCCATGAGTAAAAAAGATAAATTTGTTTAAATTTATTAGGAGGTGGACAAAGACCTTAGCGTCATTTTGTTATATAATTTACAATTAGAGAGTGAAAGATGAAATCTAAGGGCTTTTTGTCCTAGCAGGAGTGTATAAATGGCGGCTATTTTTAAATTTTTTCAGCATCCGGGTGTCAGACGTTTTTCCGTTTTTCTTGTTTTGACTGGGGTGTTAGTTGTATTCCGAAGTATGATTAATTTGATTTTGCTTACGTTTATTTTTACTTTTCTGATGGATCGGCTGGAGACTGTCATCCGGCACGTGTTGAACCATTTTTTCCGGATCAGCCAGAGGGTGGTCATCACCGTTTTATATATTGCGCTGGCTGTCGGGGCGACTGTCGGAGGCTTTGTCTTTTACCCGATTGTTGCCAAGCAGATTGAACAGCTGATTAAGCAGATCAAGCACATCGCGTATCATCCCGATGTCATTCCGTTTTATGATGAGATATCGAGCGTGTTCGGCGATATCAATATCGGTTCCTATGTAAAAGAAGGTTTTAATGTACTGTATACATACTTGGCCGATATCAGCACTTTCGGTTTGCAGGTCGTGATGTCACTGATTCTCAGCATGTTTTTCCTGTTCGAGAAAAAGCGGCTCACGGAGTTTATGAAAAAATTTCAGCACAGCAAGCTGTCTGTTTTTTACTGCGAACTTGCTTATTTCGGCAGCAAGTTTGCGAGAACATTCGGCAAAGTGCTTGAAGCCCAATTTATTATCGCGCTGGTGAACTGTATCCTCACCTTGATCGCATTGGCGATTCTGCATTTTCCGCAGCTGTTCGGCCTGTCAATCATGGTCTTTTTCCTCGGGCTCATTCCCGTTGCGGGTGTGGTGATTTCGCTCATTCCGCTCAGCATCATCGCATATACGACGGGCGGCGCAGCGTATGTCATCTACATCGTGCTGGTCATTTTCGTCATCCATGCGATTGAGACGTACTTCCTTAATCCGAAACTGATGTCAGCGAAAACGGAACTGCCGATCTTTTTTACCTTTACAGTTCTGATTTTCTCGGAACATTTCTTCGGCATTTGGGGCTTGATTATCGGAATTCCGATTTTTGTGTTCCTGCTTGATATTCTGGATGTCGTCAATAATGAAGAGAAGGAAAAAAACGGACCGGTCCCGGATAAGACATAACGTCGGCTCCGGCTCTTCACGAATATATGACTAATGTTATAATGCAGACAGTGCCTTTGTACGGGCACTGTTTATTTTTTGTGAAAAAGGAGGAAGGCTGTATGACTGAGCCGATTTTACATATTGAAGGCCTTGACAAAACAATAGGCAAAAAGCACATTTTAAAAAACATCAGCATGGATGTCAGGCAGGGCGAGATCATCGGTTTGCTCGGTCCGAACGGGTCGGGAAAAACCACACTTATCCGAATCATCGTCGGTCTTTTAAAGAAAAACAGCGGCACGATTACAATTAACGGCTTTCAGCACGATGCTGATTTCGAAAAAGCGCTTGAATCCGTTGGAGCGATCGTGGAAAATCCTGAATTCTACCCGTACCTGACGGGGTGGGAAAATCTGAAGCACTTTGCCAACATGCACAAAAACATCAAAGAGGACAGGCTTCAGGAAGTCATCGAACGGGTCGGGCTCACCAATGCCGTTCATGACAAAGTTAAAACGTATTCCCTCGGTATGCGTCAGCGTCTCGGGATTGCGCAGGCCATTCTTCACCGTCCGAATCTGCTCATTTTAGATGAACCGACAAACGGGCTTGATCCCGGCGGAATGAAGGATTTCCGCGATCACTTAAAGGAACTCGCGGAGCTTGAAGGGACGAGCATCCTTTTTGCGACGCATTTATTGCGTGAAGTGGAGGACCTTTGCGACCGTGTCATCATCATTCAAAAAGGTGAGATCAAAACAGAGGTTGTTCTGCGCGGCGCTGAGGAAAAAGAAGAAAAAGCCGTCCTCGACATTCAGCCGGCTGACGAAGCATTCGAATGGCTGTCCCAACAGCAATTTGCTCCGGAGAAAAACGGCGGGGGCATTACCGTCACCGTAGCGAAGAAGGACATCCCGGCATTAAACCGTGCGCTCGTCGGACAAGACTTTCTCGTGTATTCCATCATGCCGTATGCGGAATCGCTGGAGGATGAATTCATGAAAGTGACGACGGCGCTTCAAGAGGAGGGGGAGACGAATGTTTAAATTGACAGCGAATGAGCATATGAAACTCTTTAACCGAAAAGTCTCATTAGTGGCGCTGATTCTGATGGCCGTTCTCCAATTTATTATGGCGCTTGTCATTAAACGGCTTGTCATCAGTTCCGGAACGGATGAGAATTTCATCGGCTATATGGCGTACGCGCCCGGGCTGAATATTCTGCTTGAGGCATTAACGATCGTGATCGCGGCAACGATCATTTCCGCTGAATTTGATAAGAAAACGATCAAATTTTTATTAATCCGCCCGGTAAAGCGGGAGCGGATTTTTGTATCTAAACTCATTACCGTATTTTTGGTCAGCTTGTACCTGTATGCGGCGTACTATATTCTGTCTCTGCTGTTCGGCATGGCTTTCTTCGGCGTGTCGGTGACATCTGAATCAGGGACGCTTCTTATGAACACCCTGAAAGTAATCGGCACGAACTGGGTCGAGGCGTTTGCGATGGCATGCTTTGGCTTGTTGTGTTCTTCTGTATTCCGAAACAGCGCAACGGCCGTCATTTTGTCATTTATCGTGCTGTATGGCGCAAAATCACTCGTGACGATTATGTCGCTCTTCCAAAACAAATGGGGAAGTTTTCTGCTGTTCGCAAATACTGACCTGACGCAATATATGAGCGGGGCGAAACCGCTGTTTGCGGGAATGACGCCGTTATTTTCCGCAGGCATTATCATTATCCATATCGTATTCTTCTTAGCCGTCGCTTGGTGGAGCTTTTGCAAACGCGATGTTCGGGTATAAAGTAAAGGAATGACATTTTTGTGAAAAAGATCACGATAAATCAATAATTTATGCTATTTTGATTTATAATAAAGGTAATGACGGAGGTGCTCACTTGAGAAATTTTATTACCGCATTACCGATTGTGTTATTGCTTGGTTTTTCCTTTGTGTCATTCATGTTCCAATTCGAACATCTTGTTTATTTCAGGCTTGCGCTGGGTTTGTTTTCTACAGTGGGGCTGTTTCTCTTATATAAAATGAAGTCGGGATTCCGTTATTTCATCATCTACCTGTATGCAAGCTGGATCGTGCTTGCGGCAGTTACCGCGTTTGAAGAGCCGATTTTTTCTAGCTTTTTCTTTGGCGGGCTTGTGATGACGATGGGTTATCTCACATATATGCTGATTTATCTCGGGCTTAAGCAGGACCGCGGCCCGGAAGCAGTCTGAACGCGCTATTCCATGGAATAGCGTGTTTTTTTTGTACAGCCTCACAGTTGCGAAACGAGACTTGAATCTCTATAATACTTATTAACTTTATCGGAATTATAATGGGGGGATTCCAGTGTCTTTATGGATACAGAATGAACGGCAGAGGGAATGGATGGAAAAAATCGGCCTGCTTGCAGACGAATTTCAAAAAACAGCCGCGCTTGATGATGAGGCGGGCCGTTTTCCTGCGGAGAAAATTCAAAGACTGCGCGACGCGGGATATACGGCGTTAACGGTACCTGAGGTATTCGGCGGTGCAGGCATTTCCGTTTATGATATGGTGCTGTTTCAGGAACGGCTGGCGCGGGGAGACGCGGCCGTTGCTCTCGGAATCGGCTGGCATTTATCCGTCATGGGTGAGCTCGGAGAAGGAAACAGCTGGGATGAAGATGTCTTTTCATTTATCACAGAAGAGGTGAAAAAGGGAGCTGTCCTGAACAGGGCAGCGACGGAACGGCAGACCGGCAGTCCGACGAGGGGAGGAAGACCCGGCACCTCCGCTGTCAAAAAAGACGGAAAATGGGTGCTGAACGGCCGAAAAACCTTTACAACCCTTTCACTGACTTTGGATTATATGCTTGTGACGGCATGGATTGAAGAAAAACAAACGACCGGTGTTTTTCTCATTCATAAAGATCAGTCAGGCGTTTCAGTCGAAGAAACATGGGATATGATTGCCATGAAGGCGACCGGAAGCCATGATCTCCTTTTAGATCATGTCACGGTCAGTGAAGAGCGGCTTGTGGAGCTTATCAGCGGGCCGAGAGCGGCGAAAGTGAATGGCTGGCTGCTTCACATTCCGGCTGCTTATCTGGGCATCGCTCAAGCGGCAAGGGACTATGCCGTCCGGTTTGCATCCGAATATTCGCCGAACAGCCTGAACGGACCGATTAAAGACGTGCCGGCCGTTGGGCAGCGTGTCGGGGAAATGGAGCTTGAATTGTTAAAAGCGAGACAGTTTCTCTTCACGGCGGCGCAAATGTATGATGACCCGAAACGCCGTCCTTTCATCAAAAGCGAGCTTGGCGCGGCAAAACATATTGTGACAAATGCCGTCCTTTCTGTTGTTGATAAAGCAATGAGAATCACCGGCGCAAAAAGCCTGGAGCGAAACAATCCGCTTCAGCGGTATTATCGGGATGCCCGGGCCGGCCTTCACAATCCGCCGATGGACGATGCGGTCATCGGCAAATTAGCGGCGGAAGCCTTTGAGCAATAAAAAAAAGAGCCTGAAAAAGGCTCTTTTTATGTATGGCTGTTGTGCCGGAGCAGTTTTTGATGCTTGCGGTCAATTCTGTCATAGATCACATTCATCAGCTTTTGATTATTCATAATGGCCGCCTTGTTTTCTTTTATCAGCTGTTCGTATGTTTTTATTTTACGTTTCGCCATGAGCCCGCACCTTCCTTACATATTTGTATTCGCTTTCTAATTCTCCGAGCGATAATTCATATAAATGCCGTTCCGACTTTTTGTATATTCCGTTATTGATCAGCAAATGGATCAGATGTTTTTTTCGTCCTTCAACTGATGATCTGAGCTGAGGAGAAGACCTCATGATTACCCTCCTAATCAAATGATATTGAGAATCATTATCAGTTAATGAAAGTATACAATGGGCATATTCATATGTAAAGGGAAAATACCGCCAATTTTTCGACAAAAAGTTTCCCGGGGAATAATGCTGTCGAATATTGCATTCGCTCAGATCAAAGCTGCTATTTTTCCGCTTTTCCATCCATACTATGAATGAGAATGGAGGAGTCCTTACATGAATGATCAAACGGCAAACTTAAAACGGGGTGAGAAAGGCGCGATTCTTAATATCGGCGCGTACCTCATCCTTGCCGCCGTCAAACTGGTGATCGGTCTTATTTATCATTCCGAAGCGCTCAGAGCGGACGGGTTAAATAATGCCACGGATATTGTCGCATCACTGGCTGTGCTGATCGGGCTCCGGATTTCCCAGCGCCCCGCGGACAGTGATCATGCCTACGGACATTATCGGGCTGAAACAATTTCTTCATTAATTGCGTCTTTTATTATGATGGCGGTTGGTTTTGAAGTGCTGATCGGAGGGGCAAAGGCGATTGTCAGCGGAACGGAGGCCGAGCCGAGCTTCATTGCGGCATGGACGGCGCTCGGAAGCGCGATTGTAATGTACGGCATGTATGTATATAACAGCCGTCTTGCAGATCGGGTTAAAAGTGCTGCGCTTCATGCGGCGGCGAAAGACAGCCGTTCTGACGCCTATGTCAGTATTGGGGCGTTTATAGGCGTCTTAACGGCCCGGCTTCATCTGCCGTGGATTGATCCGGTCATTGCTTTTCTGATCGGAATCATCATCTGTAAGACGGCATGGGACATCTTCAAAGATGCTTCCCACTCATTGACGGACGGGTTTGATCTGAAAGATTTGGAGCCGTATAAACACACGGTGAAAGAAATAAAAGAGGTCAGCAGGCTGAAGGATGTGAAAGCAAGGTATTTAGGGAGCACGGTTCATGTGGAAATGGTCATTACGGTAGATCCGGGGCTGTCTGTGAAAGAAGGCCATGAAGTAGCCGATGAAGTCGAGTATACAATAAAACATGAACATGATGTGACTCATGTCCATGTTCATGTAGAGCCTGAAGTCATAAACAAAGATCGTGAAACGAATTAAATATGCTGTGATAAAAACTCTGTGACTTCTTCGGGCGTTTTCGCGTTTGCGCTGTGAAGATGCGCTTTCTTTTCACCGTTTTTAAAAATCAGAAGGCTCGGTATGCCCATTACCTGATATTTGTCGGCAAGCTCAGGGAGCTCGTCTCTGTTCAGTTCATACCAATCATTTTGATTATATTCTTCCAAAATATCGCCGATGAACATATTCATGCGCGTGCAGTCAGGGCACCAGTCAGCGAAAAATTTCACGATGATTTCCTTGTCGGATTGAATAAGTTCATTAAATTGTTCTGTTGTACTG
Organism: Bacillus sp. JNUCC-21; assembly: GCF_041222765.1. NCBI lineage: Bacteria > Bacillati > Bacillota > Bacilli > Caryophanales > Bacillaceae > Bacillus > Bacillus sp. JNUCC-21. The sequence continues at coordinate 471,379 of NZ_CP166019.1, forward strand.
ATTTTTTTCATATGACACATCTCCTTTTCCATGCCATTTTAATATAAAATAAAAAGGAATTACATACAAATGCTTTCATATTCAGAATGCCCAAAAATAATTAGATCATTTTCTGAGGAAAGTGATAAGATAGTAAAGATGAATTGTTGTGGGGGGAATATCCATTGAAAACAAGTCTAGGATTGGTGTACGGCGGAAAGTCAGCCGAACACAATGTATCGCTGCAGACAGCATTAGCTGTAACAAAAGCGCTTAATACTGAGAAGTTTGATATACATCCGATTTACATCACTGAAAAAGGAGAATGGCAAAGAGGCCCGTTGCTGACTGAGCCGGTTTCCAACGTGAAAATGCTTCAGCTGGAACAAAACGGTGAAAGTTTCGCTCTATCAGCATTGAACCGGGAAATGTTTCCTGAAGCGTCGCCTGACGAAAAGGCGCCGATCGATGTCGTATTTCCGCTTCTCCACGGACCGAACGGTGAAGACGGCACCATTCAGGGTCTGCTGGAATTGCTGAACGTTCCTTATGTCGGCAACGGGGTGCTTGCATCATCAGCCGGCATGGATAAAGTCATCATGAAGCATTTGTTCGCTCAAGCGGGGCTTCCGCAGGCGAAGTACGCCGCTTTCTTAAAAAAGGACTGGAAACAGACGCCGGACAGCTGCTTACAGCAGGTTGAAGAGGAGCTGGGATATCCGTGCTTCGTCAAACCGGCGAACCTCGGATCAAGCGTCGGAATCAGCAAATGCCGAAACCGTGAAGAGCTTGAAAAAGCCTTCGAACTGGCTTTTGAGTATGACCGGAAAATTGTGGTGGAAGAAGGAATCGCCGGCAGAGAAATCGAAATCGGCGTACTCGGAAATGACGAACCGAAATGCTCCGCCGTCGGTGAAATCGCGCCGAAAACCGACTTTTACGATTACAAAGCGAAATATGAAGACGGCGACACGGATTTAATGATTCCCGCACAAGTGACGGATGAACAATATGCGGAAATCAGCGAAATGGCGATTAAAGCCTTCAAAGCGATTGACGGATCAGGCCTTGTCCGCGCCGATTTCTTCCTGACCAATGACGGTCAAGTGCTCATTAACGAAGTGAACACAATGCCGGGCTTTACGCCATTCAGCATGTTCCCGCTGCTTTGGAAAGAAGCAGGCGTAGATTACAGTGATCTGATCGAACAGCTGGTTGAGCTGGCAAAAGAACGCCATGCCGAAAAACAGCTGATTAAACATACATTTTAATGAAGACGGACACTGCCTGAAGGGGCAGTGTCTTTTCCCGTAACAGACAACATTTTCAGAAAGCGAGGTGCCACCTTTGATAAAGCGAACTGTAAAACGAATCGCAGACATGGTCAAAGGCACACTGACAAATCCCGAATTTGAACAAACAATGATTGAGGGCGCCGCAACCGATACGCGGACTTTGGAAAAAAATCAGCTGTTCATTCCTTTAAAAGGCGAGCATTTTAACGGCCATACCTTTGTGCCGCAAGCATTCGAAAAAGGCGTTTCCGCGGTGTTGTGGGACCGCTCTGAACCGAATCCGCCGGAAGGGCGTGCTGTCATCCTGGTCGATGACACGCTGGAGGCGCTGCAAACATTGGCAAAAGCTTATTTGAAAGAGCTCGGCACACGGGTTATCGGGGTGACCGGGAGCAACGGAAAAACGACAACGAAAGACATGCTTCACGCCGTTCTCGGCACGCAGTACCGCGTTCACAAAACCGCCGGCAATTTCAACAATCATATCGGCCTGCCGCTGACTGTGCTTGCCATGCCTGAAGATACAGAAATCGCCGTTTTAGAAATGGGAATGAGCGCGAGGGGCGAAATTGATTTTCTGAGCCGTCTTGCTGAACCGGAAGCGGCCGTCATTACCAATATCGGCGAATCCCACATGCAGGATTTAGGCTCAAGAGAAGGAATTGCGGAGGCGAAACTTGAAATTATAAACGGACTTCGGGAAGACGGCGTTCTGTTTTATTTCGGGGATGAGCCGCTGCTCCGCCAAAAGACGTACACTTGCCGGACAACGACATACGGCGCAGGCGCGGACAATGATCTCCGCCTGAAAGAAATAAAACAAGCGGAAGAAGGCACGTACTTCAATATCGACGGGATCGACCGTTCTTTCTTTATTCCGGTTCTCGGCAGACATAATGTGATGAATGCCATGGCTGCATACGCCGCCGGCATCTATTTCGGCATTACGCCGGAAAATGCCGCTCTGGGACTGAGCCGCCTGAAGGTGACGGGGATGAGATTGGAACTGGTCAAAACGGACAACGGCATCTCGATCGTAAACGACGCGTATAATGCGAGCCCGACGTCAATGAAAGCGGCGGTCGAATTAATCGAAACGATGAAAGGCTATCGGAAGAAAATGCTCGTGCTCGGTGATATGCTTGAACTTGGTGATGAAGAAAAAGCATTCCACGAAGAATGCGGAGCTGCGGTCAATCCGGCGGAAATCGACCATGTATTTACTTACGGCACACTCGGCGCATTCATCGCTGACGGAGCGCGCCGGCATTTTGAAGAAGGGCGCGTCAGCCATTATCTTGACAAAAAAGAACTGCTTCACGCCATACAGAAAATGGCCGCTTCCGGCGATCTCCTTCTGTTTAAAGCATCGAGAGGTATGAAGCTCGAAGAAATCGTTAAAGATTTATTAGAGAAGAACTGAAAAAATACTGATCAGCATCATAAAAAAATACAAAAATGAAGAAACTAATTCAGGGTGAAATAATTCTGTCCGTATGAAAAAGAAAGACCGCCGGCTGGGAAATCCCGTCCGGCGCGGGGTCCGGCCTCGTTCGCGGGAAGAATCCGGTCAGGCCGCTTCCGGCCGCCTGACCATCTCGCCTTATTGAAAAACACATAGTGTAATGGTAAGATTAAACGTAAAGTAATTCGGGCTTTGTATACGTATGATCCTGTCCTTTGGATGAAAGGGCGGTTTTTAGTGGTAAATCACGACATTACTGAAACAGCAATCAGAAGGAGTTTGAATAATTTGACTATAACGTTTCAAGATTTCCAATTAAGTTCTGATCTCATGAAATCAATCAATCGTATGGGATTTGAAGAAGCAACACCGATCCAGGCACAAACGATTCCGCTCGGACTTTTAAATAAAGATGTCATCGGACAAGCGCAAACAGGTACAGGTAAAACAGCTGCGTTCGGTATACCCCTTGTTGAAAAAATGAACCCCGAGTCTCCTAATATTCAAGCAATCGTAATCGCGCCAACCCGTGAATTAGCCATTCAAGTATCTGAAGAGTTATATAAAATCGGACAAGATAAGCGTGCGAAAGTACTGCCTATTTACGGCGGCCAGGATATCGGACGTCAGATCCGCGCATTGAAGAAAAACCCGCATATCATCGTAGGTACGCCGGGGCGTCTTCTTGACCATATCAACCGCCGCACGATCCGTTTAAACAACGTGAATACGGTTGTCATGGATGAGGCTGATGAAATGCTGAATATGGGATTCATTGATGACATTGAATCCATTCTCTCAAACGTGCCGAGCGACCACCAAACGCTCTTATTCTCAGCAACAATGCCTGCGCCGATCAAACGGATCGCAGAGCGTTTCATGACTGAGCCGGAACACGTAAAAGTAAAAGCGAAAGAAATGACTGTGTCCAACATTCAGCAGTTCTACTTGGAAGTGCAGGAGCGCAAAAAATTCGATACGCTGACTCGTCTTCTTGACATTCAGTCTCCGGAACTTGCGATCGTATTCGGACGTACGAAACGCCGTGTCGATGAGCTTGCTGAAGCCCTGAACCTTCGCGGATATGCGGCTGAAGGAATTCACGGCGACTTAACGCAGGCGAAACGTATGGTTGCGCTTCGTAAATTTAAAGAAGGTGCGATCGAAGTGCTTGTAGCGACTGACGTTGCCGCCCGCGGACTTGATATCTCAGGCGTTACCCACGTTTACAACTTTGACGTGCCTCAAGATCCTGAAAGCTACGTTCACCGTATCGGAAGAACGGGCCGTGCAGGAAAAACGGGTATGGCGATGACGTTTATCACACCGCGTGAGAAAAGCATGCTTCGCGCGATTGAACAAACGACAAAACGCAAAATGGACCGTATGAAAGAGCCGACGCTTGACGAAGCATTAGAAGGACAGCAGCAGGTGACGGTTGACCGTCTGCGCACGGCGATCAGCGAAAACAACCTGAACTTCTACATGACGGCAGCTGCGGAATTGTTAGAAGATCATGATGCAGTGACAGTTGTGGCTGCAGCCATTAAAATGGCGACAAAAGAGCCGGACAGCACGCCTGTACGCCTCACTGATGAAGCGCCGATGGTCAGCAAACGCTATAAAAACCAGCGTACTTCTAAGCGCAGAGACGGCCAAGGCGGCGGCTACCGCGGCGGCAAAGGGAAAACCAACAACCGTTCTTCCTACGATAAAAAACGCTCAAGCGACCGCCGTTCTTCAGGTGACAGACGCCAGAAAAAATCATACTAAAACACAGGAAGCGGACCCTTTTACGGGGTCCGCTTTTTTTTTTGATATGCCGGAAAGTGAATCTTTTTTGCAAATCAGCCGTATTTGTATGTATGATAAAAAATGGGAGGTAGGTATGTTGAGAGCACAGCCAAAAAATCGAATCAGTCCAAGCGGCTTAAAAGTCTGGCGTCTTCAGGAAATCATCCTGTCCGCCTTCTGTCTTCTGGCCGTTATAGCAGCAGCTGTTTTAAGCCATTTCTTCCATTGGCCGTATTGGATCACCGGAGTCCTCGGCATCATTTGGATATTCGGTTCAGTGATATCCGTCTATGCCATACCGAAAATCAGGCACAGGATCTGGCGCTATGAAGTCCATGAAAATGAAATTGATATTCAATCCGGCATTTTTATTGTCAAACGGGTCATTGTGCCGATGGTGAGGGTGCAGCACGTAGATACTTCACAAGGCCCGCTCCTCAGAAGGTACCGTCTGGCCTCAGTCAAAATCTCCACGGCGGCAACCGTTCATTCCATTCCGGCGCTTGATATGGAGGAAGCTGACCGGCTGAGGGATTCCATTTCCCGTCTGGCAAGGGTGACGGAAGATGATGTCTGAGCCGAAACGTCTGCACCCGGCGGCCGTGATTTTGAACTTATTCCATATTATTATCGAAACCATTAAAAACATTATTCTGCCATTTTTTCTCGTCTATATTGTAAACTCCAACCACTTCATCCGCTTTTACGGAGGCATTGCGCTCGCCGTCCTGCTTATCTGGCTGATTACGGCTAGTGTGATCGAATGGAGAAAATTTACATACCGGATTGAGGACGGAGAATTCAGAATTGAAGAAGGCTTGTTTTTTACGAAAAAGAGATACATCTCCATTGACCGGATTCAATCAATGAATACGAGTGCCGGCATCATTCAGCAGCTTTTTAAGCTTGTTAAGCTTCAAATCGAAACGGCCGGTGACGGGAAAAACGCCGAGGCCGTCTTATCCGCCATTACTGTGGAAGAGGCGGAACGGATCAGAGCGGCTGTTTTTCAGCAAAAAGCGGAGCAAGAAGAACGAGGGGAGACCGCAGCGGAGCAGGAGCCGATGCGCGGGGAAGATGTGCAATCCGTTTACCGACTGTCTGTAGGTGAGCTGCTTATGGCCGCCTCAACATCCGGGGGAATCGGTGTCATCATCTCAGCGGTATTCGCCCTCTTTTCTCAGATTGATGAAGTACTTCCGATGGACTGGCTCTATGACAGGTTTTCTTTTCTCAAGCATGCGAGCATCGGTATATACGCCGTGATCATTTTCATAGGATTGTTCATCGCCTGGCTGTTAAGCATCGCCGGTATGATGATCAAGCATGCCAACTTTAAGATAGAAAAAAAGGAACACGAATTGGTCATTACCAGAGGAATTATTGAAAAACATCAAGTGACAATCCCGCTCCGTAAAATCCAAGCCATTAAAATGAAAGAAAATGTGATCAGGCAATTATTCGGATACGCGACGGTTGCGATTGTCAGCGCCGGCAGTGCGGGGAATGAGAAAGAAGGAGCACAGACGATTCTGTTTCCGATCATCCGCAAATCAAAGCTCGGAGTGATGCTGAACGGTTTCACACCGGATTACGTGCTGGAAGAAAACCGGAATCATTTGCCGAAAAGGGCGCTGCGCCGGTATTTATTCCGATCCATAATCTTCTCGGTTTTCGTGATCATCCCGCTTTGTATTCTGTTTAAACCGTGGGGATATGCATCGCTCCTTGTGCTTCCCGTCGAACTGGTGCTTGGATATGCCTCGTTTAGGACAGCGTCATGGTGCATAAACGGCGGCAGGCTTCAGATCACCACGAGGCTGGTCGGGAAGACGACCACGATTATGCTGAGAAGAAGAATGCAGATGTTTGAAGTCAGCCGCTCCTTTCTGCAAAAAAGAAGGCGGCTCGCATCTGTGGCTACCGCAGTGAAATCAGCTCACCACATGGAGCATGTCATGCTGAAGGATGTCAGCGAGGAAGATGCCGAACGCATCGGGCGCTGGTATTCATATGAAAAAGCGGACGGTTAATACCGCCGCTTTTTTTGCTGCACGCATAAAAAGGAAAGCAAAAATCCGCCTGCCAGTCCGAACAAATGCGCCATAATGTTAATATTAGAGTTGATAAACGTCGACAGCACCGCGATGATAAGCAGGGTCATAATCATTTTCGACTGATCCCGGCCGATCAGCTCCTTGCGGAAAACAGTCAAAAACACATACACGCCGAAAAGTCCGAAGATCGCGCCGGATGCGCCGACATGCACATAATCAAGCGGTTCGGCAAGATACGTGCCGATATTGCCGATGATGCCCGATGCGATGTACACAATCAGAAAACGGACTTTTCCGAGCATCTGCTCAAGCGGGGGCGCGAATAAAAAGAGAGACATGGAGTTAAACAAAAGGTGAGTGAAATTCGCGTGTAAAAACATCGGTGTCACCAGCCGCCACCATTCTCCCGAGGAAACGCCGTAATTATAGCCGGTCACAGCATCTGACCACATCATGACGGAATGAAGCGGCATACTGAAAAACAGCCACAAGAACGCCTGCAGCGCCAAGATACAGCTGACGGCCGGATAACGTCTGATAAAAGTCTGGAAATTTTCCGTTCGTATAAACATCGCAAGCCCCTTTGCATCTGATTTGTTACATATATAGTAACACGTTTATGACATAAACCGTTTTTTAGTACGGACTTTTAGGAGGAATTCACATGATTTTCGGAATCGGAATCGACATCGTTGAACTGCACAGAATTGAAAACATGCTCAGCCGGCAGGCGAGGTTTCCGCAAAGAATATTGACGGAGGCTGAATACGCCCGTTTTACATTGCTGTCGGACAAAAGGAAAATTGAATTTCTCGCGGGAAGATTTGCGGCAAAAGAAGCCTTTTCGAAAGCATACGGCACAGGTATCGGCAAAGAGCTCAGCTTTCAGGATATTGAAACCGGAAAAGACAAAGCGGGAAAGCCTGTGCTGGCCTGCGCCAAGCTTGACGGCGCGGCGGTTCACGTCTCCATTACCCATACAAAAGAATACGCCGCGGCACAGGTCGTGATTGAAAGGTTGTCACGCTAGTCTGCATATTAGCCGGAACCCCTTCATATATTTGATAGTGCATTAAGGGAGACAAGTTGTTTGAGGCTTTTATGGTACGCGTCCGTCCGTTCAGGGCGTACCGTTAAAGTCAAACAAGCGATTTCTTCCCTTTACATCAATTGAGAAGAAGGGGTTGAAAAAAGGTGAGAAAAAGCTTTGTTTTGCTTTTAACGGGACTGCTTGCCGTCCTTATTCTTTCGGCCTGCGGCCAAAAATCACAGGAAGATATCGTGAACGGTTTAGATAAGAAGGCGAAAGAATACACCTCGTACAAAGCGAAAGCCAAAATGACCATTGAAACGGGGAGTGATCCGCAAGTATACAATGTGGAAATCTGGCATAAAAAACCTTCCCTGTACCGGGTCTATTTGGAAAATCCGAAAAAAGACCAAAACCAAGTCATTTTACGGAACGCCAACGGAGTCTTTGTCCTCACGCCGTCGTTAAATAAGAGCTTCAGATTCCAAAGCGACTGGCCGAATAACAGCAGCCAAGTATATTTGTTTGAGTCACTTGTAAAAGACGTGCAGCATGACAAAGACGCCGTCTATTCCGCCAAAGATAAAAAGTACACGTTTGAAACAAAAACAAACTATCAGCACAACAAAATGCTGCCGACTCAGGAAATCACTTTCAACAAAAAGGACATGAGCCCGTCGCTCGTCAAAGTCATGGATACAGACCGGAAAGTGATGGTAAAAGTCGAATTCAAAAGCTTTGAATTCAACAAGCCGTTTGATAAAGACTCTTTTGACGAGAAGAAAAATATGACGCTTTCCCAGATGGACGTCGCCACAAGCGCCAAGCCGTCTGATTCATTTGCGGTCAAAACACCGCTTCAAGTGCCGGCCGGCGTCAAAAAGCTTGAAGAGAAAGATATTTCAACGGCGGACGGCAAACGGATCGTCATGACTTACGGCGGAGAAAAATCATTCACCCTTATTCAAGAAAAAGCCCATATCGCAAAAGCCGCCTCTGCCGTCACGCTGAAAGGCGAACCGGTTAATCTCGGCTTCACGGTTGCGGCATTATCTGATACGTCTTTAACGTGGACATATGACGGAGTGGATTATCTTCTGTCATCACAGGATCTTACAAAAGATGAAATGGTGGCCGCCGCCAAAAGCATGCAGGGACAGTCGTCAAAATAACGTCAAAAAAGAGGCCGCCGCTGTCGGTCTCTTTTTTGATTCCATTTCACTTTGCAGAATAATTTTAGTATGATAATAACAATATGAATTGAAAATAATGCTAGGAAGTGTATCGAATGAACACAGCATCCTTTTACAGAGAAACGTGGGCGGAAATCAACCTGTCCGCGATTAAAGAAAATGTCACGCATATGAAAAAACACATCGGGCAAAACGTCCATCTCATGGCGGTTGTAAAGGCGAACGCTTACGGCCACGGAGATTTGGAAGTTGGGAAAGCCGCGCTTGAAGCGGGTGCCTCTTGTCTTGCCGTAGCCATACTGGATGAAGCGATTTCATTGAGAAAACGGGGCATTACAGCGCCGATTCTCGTGCTTGGCGCCGTGCCGCCCGAATATGTACAAGCAGCTGCCGAGTATGACGTAACACTCACGGGGTATTCTGTTGAATGGCTTCAGGAAGCTGCGCGCCACCTCGGAAGTGCGACAGTGCCGTTTCATCTGAAAGTCGACACCGGCATGAACAGACTCGGAGTCAAAACGGAGGAAGAAATCCAAAGCGTGTTAAAAATCCTCAGCCAAAATCCCGGTTTAGTCTGTAAAGGCGTATTCACCCACTTTGCTACCGCGGATGAGAAAAACAGAGATTATTTCCTCTTCCAGTTTGACCGCTTTAAAACATTGATCGCTCCGCTTCCTTTAAAAGAATTGATGGTGCACTGCGCGAACAGCGCTGCCGGACTTCGTCTTAAAAAAGGCTTCTTTAACGCGGTTCGTTTCGGCATCAGTATGTACGGGCTTCGTCCTTCTGCTGACATCCAAAGCGAAATTCCGTTTCAATTAAAGCCGGCTTTTGCGCTGCACTCTGTTTTATCCCATGTGAAAAAGATCCGCAAAGGGGAAAGTGTCAGCTACGGCGCAACATATACGGCAGAGAAGGATCAATGGATCGGAACGGTTCCCATCGGCTATGCGGACGGGTGGCTCCGCAAGCTGAGCGGCACGTCTGTGCTGATCGGCGGCAAACGGATGAACATCGCGGGAAGAATCTGTATGGATCAATTGATGGTCGAATTAGATCAATCTTATCCGCCGGGCACCAAAGTCACCCTGATCGGCAGCCAGAAGGGAGAAACGATCACGATGGATGAAATCGCAGGGCGGCTTGAGACGATTAATTACGAGGTCCCTTGTACCATTAGTTCCCGCGTTCCCCGTATGTTTTTGGAAAATGAGAGTATAATGGAAGTAAGAAATCCTTTACTGCAAGATAATACAAACAAGTAGCCGTCATCCGGAAAAAGAGAATTTATAAAACAGCTTTGCTTGACGTTTGAATAATGGTATCATTATGTCTGGATGGATGTATTGGTCGTATCCGTAAGTTTGGTGGAGGTGTATGTTTTTTGTCTGAATCCAGCGCAAGAACCGAAATGAAAATCAGCTTGCCTGAAAACTTAGTAGCTGAATTGGATGGTGTAGCGATGCGGGAGAAACGAAGCAGAAACGAACTGATATCACAAGCAGTGAGAGCGTATGTCAGCGAACGGACAACTCGCCATAACCGTGATTTGATGAGACGCGGGTATATGGAAATGGCGAAAATCAACTTGAATATCTCTTCTGAGGCTCACTATGCTGAGTGCGAAGCAGAAACGACCGTTGAGCGCTTAGTCAGCGGAGGATAATCATTTTGATTGTAAAGCGCGGCGATGTTTATTTTGCTGATTTATCTCCTGTTGTTGGCTCAGAGCAAGGCGGCGTACGCCCGGTTTTAGTGATCCAGAATGATATCGGAAATCGCTTTAGCCCGACTGCTATTGTTGCAGCCATAACAGCCCAAATACAGAAAGCGAAATTACCAACCCACGTCGAAATTGATGCAAAACGCTACGGTTTTGAAAGAGATTCCGTTATTTTGCTGGAGCAAATTCGGACGATTGACAAGCAAAGATTAACGGATAAAATAACTCATCTGGATGATGAAATGATGGATAAGGTTGATGAAGCCCTGCAAATCAGTTTGGCACTCATTGATTTTTAGTCATATTTTGGTTGCTCATATAGAGCAACTTTTTTTGTTTTCGAAAAACATAAGCGCTATAATAAAGAGATAATCAAACAAAATTTGTTGTTTTGTGTCGGGAGGTCAGTGAAACCCATGTCGAATCAGAAAGTGTATCAGTTTATCATTGATCAACATGATGAACTGCTTGATACTTGGACAGCCAAACTAAAAGAAGTAGGCAATCAGGAAGACTATCAGCTTACGAATCACATATGTGAAAATATCTGTAAAGACTATATAGACATTCTTTTATTATCGACTAAAAATGACGAGGCTGCGGAAGAGCAGATCAGTGAACTCGCACTGCGCGCCGTTCAGCTCGGCCTGTCACTGAAACTTCTTTCAGCCACCCTGTCAGAGTTTTGGAAACTGCTTTACGAAACGATGGTCGACCTTAATATGGCCGATCAGGACAGAGCGGAATTGATATTGGAGATAGACAGCTTTTTCAGTCCGATCAACACGGAAATCTTAAATCAGTATTCTATCTCATGGGAAAAAACGGTTACTTTGCAAAAAATCGCGCTTCAGGAACTGTCCGCTCCGCTGATCCCGGTATTTGAGCATGTAACGGTCATGCCGCTTGTCGGGACGATTGATACGGAGCGTGCAAAGCACATTATGGAAAATCTGTTAAACGGAGTCGTGAAGCACCGTTCACAGGTTGTATTAATTGATATTACCGGCGTGCCGGTCGTTGATACGATGGTGGCGCACCATATTATCCAGGCGTCAGAAGCGGTGCGGCTTGTCGGCGCAAAATGTCTGCTCGTCGGAATCCGTCCGGAAATCGCGCAGACGATCGTTAACCTGGGAATTGATTTGTCGCAGGTTATTACGAAGAATACCCTTCAAAAAGGAATTCAAACAGCGCTTGAAATGACAAATCGAAAAATCGTTTCATTGGGGGAATAACATTGTGAGACATCCAAAAATCCCGATCCTGAAACTGTATAACTGCTTATTGGTATCCATCCAATGGGAACTTGACGACCAGACAGCTTTGCATTTTCAAGAAGATCTGCTGAACAAAATCTATGAAACCGGCGCAAACGGGGTCGTCATTGACCTGACATCCGTTGACATGATCGATTCATTTATCGCGAAAGTGCTCGGCGATGTCATCACCATGTCTAAATTGATGGGCGCAAAGGTCGTATTGACGGGAATTCAGCCGGCTGTGGCGGTCACATTGATTGAACTCGGAATCTCACTTGAGGAAATTGAAACGGCGCTCGATTTAGAGCAAGGGCTTGAGACATTGAAGCGGGAATTGGGGGAATAGCGATGAACGACCAATCCTGTGTGAAAATCATGACAGAATGGGATATCGTAGCCGCAAGACAGCTTGGCCGCAACGTTGCGAAGGAATTAGGCTTCGGCACGGTGGACCAGGCCAGAATCACGACGGCTATCTCAGAATTGGCCAGAAACATTTACTTATATGCAGGCAAGGGCCAGGTCAGCATAGAACAAGTAAACGACAGAGGGAAAAAAGGCCTTAAAATTATAGCGGAAGACAAAGGACCCGGAATCCCCGACATCCGTAAAGTGATGGAAGACGGCTTTTCAACGTCAGGCGGACTGGGAGCGGGACTTCCGGGCGTCAAAAGGCTGATGGACGAATTCAGCCTGCAATCTGTTGCAGAGGAAGGAACAGAGATTCAAGCCGTGAAATGGCTTCGGTAGGAGGTTAGAACGTGGATTTCAGGGAGGTTATAGAGCAGCGGTATCATCAGCTGCTTAGCCGATATATAGCCGAATTAACAGAAACATCTTTATATCAAGCCCAAAAATTCAGCCGAAAAACGATTGAACATCAGGTTCCTCCGGAGGAGATTATCAGTATCCACCGAAAAGTAGTAAAGGAACTGTATCCGGATCTGCCGGAAGATGTTTTTCATTCGCTGGATTTTTTAATAGAAGTCATGATTGGCTACGGGATGGCTTATCAGGAACATCAAAGTCTGAGAGATATCCAGCAGGAGCTTCGTTCAGAAATTGAAATTGCCGCAAATGTTCAGCAGACGCTGCTTGGCACAAAAATTCCTGAAGAAGAAGATCTGGATATCGGGGCGATCAGCGTCCCCGCCAAACAGATGAGCGGGGATTATTATCACTTTGTCAAAGACAAGGAATCGATTAACATCGCGATAGCCGATGTCATCGGAAAAGGAATACCCGCCGCATTGTGCATGTCGATGATCAAGTATGCCATGGACTCTCTTCCGGAGATCGGCATTCACCCCTCCCAAGTGCTGAAAAATCTTAACCGCGTTGTAGAACAGAACGTGGACTCAAGCATGTTTATCACCATGTTTTACGCAAACTACAATACGAAAAATCACCAATTTACATATGCCTCTGCGGGGCATGAACCGGGCTTCTACTACTCTGAAAAAGAAAAAAAGTTTTATGATCTGGAGGCAAAAGGATTGGTGCTGGGAATCTCTCAGGATTTTGATTACAGCCAATATGAACAGCACATGGACGAAGGAGACATGATCGTTCTTTTTTCTGACGGCGTCACCGAATGCCGTACCGAAAACGGTTTCTTAGAACGCAGCGACATTCAGCGCATGCTGGAAGAACACATGGACTGCTCCGCGCAGGATATGGTCAAAAATATTTACGACAGCCTGCTGAGACTCCAGGACTTTCAGCTTCATGACGATTTTACGTTAATTGTTTTAAAAAGAAAGGTTTAAAAAAACAGCAGCACGGGTAAAAAGCCATTAACACGAGTAAGGATAACTTTCAGAGGTGATACGATGAATTTAACGGTAGATATGAAGGAGAATCTTTCAGATATACAAATCAATATCGCTGGAGAAATCGATGTATACTCAGCTCCGGCGGTTCGTGAAAAGCTGATGCCCCTGGCAAACGAGGGGAAAGACATGAGAATCTGCTTAAAAGATGTAAATTATATGGACAGTACGGGTTTAGGCGTTTTTGTAGGCGTGTTTAAAACGGTGAGCAAGGAAGGCGGCTCTCTGAAGCTTGAGAATCTTTCCGACCGGCTCGTCCGTCTGTTTGAAATTACGGGGCTTAAGGACATCATCGACATTTCGGCAAAGTCAGAAGGTGGCGTGCAATGAGTACATCAGTTGATTATATAGAGATGAAAATTCCGGCCGAACCGGAATATGTAGGAATCGTCAGGCTTACGTTATCAGGGGTCGCAAGCAGAATGGGCTATACCTATGATGACATTGAAGATTTAAAAATCGCTGTCAGCGAAGCTTGTACAAACGCTGTCCAGCATGCATACAACGATGAAAATAAGGGAGAAGTATCCGTGCGGTTCGGTGTGTTTGAGGATCGGCTGGAGGTCATTGTCGCCGATCAGGGAGACAGCTTTGATTTTGATCAGAAGCAGCAGGATCTCGGGCCGTACACTCCTTCGCACACAGTCGATCAATTGTCAGAAGGAGGGCTCGGTCTGTATTTAATGGAAACGCTCATGGATGAAGTCAAAGTTCAAAGCAACTCTGGCGTAACCGTGGCGATGACAAAGTATTTAAATGGGGAGCGAGTTGATCATGGCACAACCATCAAAAACTACGAAACTAACTAAAGATGAAGTTGATCGGCTCATACGCGACTTTCAAACACATGATAATAAAGAAGCCCAGGAAACACTCGTCGAGGTGTATACCAATCTCGTCGAAATGCTGGCAAAGAAATATTCAAAAGGAAAAAGTTTTCATGAAGACCTCCGCCAGGTCGGGATGATCGGACTTCTCGGAGCCATTAAACGGTATGATCCCGAGGTCGGCAAATCCTTTGAAGCATTTGCGATTCCGACCATCATCGGCGAGATCAAACGCTTCCTCAGAGATAAAACATGGAGCGTACACGTCCCGCGACGGATTAAAGAACTCGGGCCGCGCATTAAAATGGCGGTGGATCAGCTGACGACAGAGACGCAGCGGTCGCCGAAAGTCGAAGAAATCGCAGCCTTTCTCGATGTGTCAGAAGAGGAAGTGCTTGAAACGATGGAGATGGGAAAAAGCTATCAGGCGCTGTCTGTCGATCACAGCATCGAAGCGGATGCGGACGGAAGCACCGTCACGATTTTAGATATCGTCGGTTCGCAGGAGGAAGGATACGAACGCGTCAACCAGCAGATGATGATCAAAAGCGTGCTTCATGTGCTGTCCGACCGCGAAAAACAAATTATCGATCTAACATTTGTGCAAAATAAAAGCCAAAAAGAAACAGGGGACATTCTCGGAATATCTCAAATGCACGTCTCGCGCCTGCAGCGGAAAGCGGTGAAAAAACTGAGAGAGGCCTTGATTGGAGATCCCTCCATGGAGCTAATGTAATGATTCAGGTTGAAGAAAATGAACATGTTCAAACTCTTGTATACCAATTAAATAAAGAAGGCAAGTCCATATGCGGCGACAGCTTTTTTATGAAGGCGAATGAAGAAGAATTAGTTTGCGCGGTAGCGGACGGTCTCGGCAGCGGATCTCTTGCCAACGAATCCTCGTCAGCCATTAAAGACATCGTGGAAACGTATGCGGATGAGGATGTGGAAAGCATCATTGAGCGCTGCAATCAAGCGATGAAAAACAAAAGAGGGGCGACTGCCTCCATCTTAAAAATCAATTTCATCAAAAGGGAATTGACATACTGCTCGATCGGCAATGTCCGTTTCTTCCTGCACTCCCCATCAGGCGAAGTCTTTCATCCGCTGCCGATTTCGGGTTACCTCTCAGGCAAACCGCAAAGATACAAAACGTATACGTCATCATACGAAAAAGGGGCGAGGTTCATCATCTACACGGATGGGCTTGAGGTTCCGCATATCCGCACCTGCTTAAAGCAGGGACACTCAATAGAAGATATATCAAAATCACTTCATCCGTACACAACATCCAGACGTGATGATTTGACCTATATTCTAGGGCAGCTTTTATCGTAAGGCTGCTTTTTTTATGTTCCGCCGTTTTTTGATACACTAGAGAAAGAATGAAGAGATGGAGGCTTTTGTGATATGGAAACGTTAGCCCTTTTGAAAAAACAAATTGCTGAAGAAACAGCGTTATCCCAAAAACATGTCGAAAGTGTCATCCGCCTGCTGGAAGACGGCAATACCGTCCCGTTTATTGCGCGGTACAGAAAAGAGCAGACCGGCTCAATGGACGAGGTGCAGATTCAGGCAATCTCCGAGCGGTGGCAATACATACAAAACCTGACGCAGCGGAAAGAAGAAGTCATCAGATTGATCTCTGAGCAGGACAAGCTGACGGAAGGGCTGAAGCAAAAAATCGAACAAGCGGTTAAGCTTCAGGAAGTCGAGGATTTATACCGTCCCTTCAAACAAAAACGGAAAACAAAAGCCACCGTCGCCAAAAGCAAAGGTCTTGAACCGCTTGCGGACTATATTCTTTCTCTCCCGAAAGAAAACCGCCTTCACGACATCGCTGATCAATATATCAGTGCAGAAAAAGAAGTCGCTTCAAGAGAGGAAGCCATTGAAGGCGCGAAGCACATCATAGCCGAACAAATCTCGGATGACCCTCATTTCAGAAAGTGGATTCGCCAGGAAACGTATAAAAAAGGAATTCTCACTTCCGCGGCAGGCAAGTCAGCCGCAGATGACGAGAAAAACGTCTATGAAATGTACTACGAGTACGAAGAGCCGATCCAAAAGGTCGTTCCTCACAGAGTGCTTGCGATGAACCGCGGTGAAAAAGAAGGCATTTTAAAGATTGCGATCGAACCGCCCGCCGATCAGATAAAAGCTTATTTAGAAAAGCAAATTATCAAACACCGTGAAACGCCTGTGAAAGAAACGTTGAAAGAAGCCATTGAGGACAGTTACAAACGTCTGATCCAGCCGGCTATTGAGCGCGATATCCGCAAAGAGCTGTCAGAAAAAGCAGACGCGCAGGCGATCCATATTTTCGCTGAAAATCTGCGTAAGCTCCTGCTGCAGCCGCCGATGAAGGGAAAAGTCGTGCTCGGCGTCGATCCGGCCTTCCGTACGGGGTGCAAACTGGCAGTCGTTGATGAGACGGGAAAAGTGCTGAAAATCGACGTCATTTATCCGCACGCTCCCGTAAAAAAGACAGCGGAAGCACAGAAAAAAATCAAACAATTGCTGGATCGGTACGAAGTCGAGGTTGTGGCGATCGGAAACGGCACGGCATCACGGGAGACAGAGCAATTCGTCGTTGATGTGCTGAAAGAAACAGAGCGTGACATTTATTATGTCATCGTCAACGAGGCCGGAGCAAGCGTGTATTCCGCGTCAGAAATCGCCCGTGAAGAATTTCCGGATTTTCAGGTCGAAGAGCGCAGCGCCGTCTCCATCGCGCGGAGGTTGCAGGACCCGCTCGCCGAGCTTGTAAAAATTGATCCTAAATCCGTCGGCGTCGGGCAATACCAGCATGATGTCAGCCAAAAGCATTTAAATGAATCACTCCGTTTTGTCGTGGAGACCGTCGTCAACCAAGTCGGGGTGAATGTCAATACAGCATCAGCCGCGCTGCTTCAATATGTAGCCGGGTTATCCAAAACCGTTGCCGGTAATATCGTTAAAAAAAGGGAAGAGCTCGGCAAATTCACAAACCGCAAAGAGCTGAAAGAAATCCCGCGTCTCGGCGCAAAAACATATGAACAGTGCATCGGCTTTTTGAGAGTGCCCGGGGGACGGGAGCCGCTCGACCGCACCGGGATACACCCGGAAAGCTATAAAGAGACAAAGGCGCTGCTCAAAAAACTGCAGCTCACTGCGGATCAGATCGGAAGCGCGGACGTAAAAGAGAAAATAAGCGCATTGCCGCTGTCTGAAACGGCTGAAGAGCTCGGTATAGGGGAAATTACGCTTGCGGATATTTGCGGGCAGCTGACAAGGCCGGAGCGCGATCCTCGTGACGAAGTGCCGAAGCCTTTGCTGAAAAAAGACGTTCTGCAGCTTGAGGATTTAAAGGAAGGAATGGAATTGCAGGGCACCGTCCGCAACGTTGTAGACTTCGGCGCTTTCGTCGATATCGGCGTCAAGCAGGACGGGCTTGTGCACATCTCAAAACTGAGCAATCAATTCGTCAAACATCCTCTCGACGTCGTATCGGTCGGAGACATCGTCACCGTATGGGTCGAAGGGGTGGACGTGCAAAAAGGCAGAGTGTCGCTGTCTATGGTAAAATAAAAGCACTGCTTACGAGCAGTGTTTTTTTCTGTAGAAATACCAGCACTGATTCAGCAGTTTGATTTGGTAATTGTCTTTTTCTAAAAACGCTTTTTGCATTTGTTTCATCAGCCAATTCGGCATGGCTCATTCCTCCTCAGCTTTTAGTTAGAGGTCGGTTTTAACTCATTGTATGCGAACGGTGAATTGTCCCGTTCAATGTTTTTAAAGCGGGGTGCACTTATGGATAACGAACAACTTCAAAAGCTGACGGAAGACATCTCTGCACAGGATTTCGGAAAACCGTTCCGTCACCGGGCCTTCTTCAATGATCGGCTGAAAACGACAGGCGGCCGGTACATGCTGTCTTCCCATAACATCGAATTAAACCGAAAATATCTGCTCGAACACGGCCGGAGCGAGCTGGAAGGCATCATCAAACACGAGCTGTGCCATTACCATCTTCACCTTGAAGGAAAAGGGTACAAGCACAGAGACAAAGACTTCAGAGACCTGCTTCAGAAAGTCGGAGCGCCGAGATTCTGCACGCCGCTGCAAACAAAAAAGACACAAAAGAAAACATATATGTATAGATGCGCGGCCTGCGGCCAACAGTATATAAAGAAGCGGGCAATGAATCCGGAAAGATATGCCTGCGGAAAGTGCAGAGGAAAAATCAAAAGAATTTTTTAAAAAGGCTTGACTCATTTTAATGTTCTATGTTAAATTATAAAAGTCGTTGAGAGACAACGACACTTTCTCAAAAAAATAAATGTTGCTTCTTGACACAATATGTCGCATCATTTATAATGAAGAAAGTCTGATTATTCCACAGTAGCTCAGTGGTAGAGCTATCGGCTGTTAACCGATCGGTCGCAGGTTCGAATCCTGCCTGTGGAGCCATATGGAGAAGTACTCAAGTGGCTGAAGAGGCGCCCCTGCTAAGGGTGTAGGTCGCGTAAGCGGCGCGAGGGTTCAAATCCCTCCTTCTCCGCCAGATAAGTTCTCAACCAGACGGCC
This sequence comes from Bacillus sp. JNUCC-21, assembly GCF_041222765.1. Classification (NCBI taxonomy): domain Bacteria; kingdom Bacillati; phylum Bacillota; class Bacilli; order Caryophanales; family Bacillaceae; genus Bacillus; species Bacillus sp. JNUCC-21. The sequence continues at coordinate 490,405 of NZ_CP166019.1, forward strand.
CGTTGGTCAAGCGGTTAAGACACCGCCCTTTCACGGCGGTAACACGGGTTCGAATCCCGTACGGGTCACCATTTACCTTCGTTGGGCTATAGCCAAGCGGTAAGGCAACGGACTTTGACTCCGTCATGCGTTGGTTCGAATCCAGCTAGCCCAGCCATTTTATTTAAAAATTTTGAATCACTTTTAGAGCGAGCCATTAGCTCAGTTGGTAGAGCATCTGACTTTTAATCAGAGGGTCGAAGGTTCGAGTCCTTCATGGCTCACCACTTGTCACGCGGGTGTGGCGGAATTGGCAGACGCGCTAGACTTAGGATCTAGTGTCTTACGACGTGGGGGTTCGAGTCCCTTCACCCGCACTTTCTTTTCAAAGTGCTGATCATCATCACTAGCTTATATGCTTAGTGGAAAGACAGCTTCATAACACGCGGTCGTGGCGGAATGGCAGACGCGCTAGGTTGAGGGCCTAGTGGGTGAATAACCCGTGGAGGTTCAAGTCCTCTCGGCCGCATCTCAATGATACCAAGGATAATAGAGATCCTTGGTATTTTTTTGTTTGTAGAAAATTTGTCTGTTACTGCCCACTTACTTATAGTAAGTCATCTAGTTTGATGCCCTTCGTTTTGTTTATTTTACTTATCTTGGTGAGTGGTCAAGGTTCCTTTACTCCCATTTACTGTCCAGAAAATATGAAAAAACATTAAAAAAGGTGTAAATAATGATAATGAGCGCTGTATAACCCTTAAATATAGGACAGGATAATATTTCATAAGGCTGAGGGGAAAAGAGCAGGAAAAGCAGGAGAAGAAAATTGGAGAAAAGTAATTACTAATCGGTTTGATTTGCATCATATAGGATTTAATACAAAAACCTTTTATTTCTAGAAAAAGAGAAGTTGAAAAACCTGGAGTGAATTTATATCCAAAGTATAGAAAGTAAGGAATCTTTTAAAAAACTAAAAAATGATGAAATTACGGAAAGGTAATGAGTGATTACCTTTCCATAATTCGTTAATTATTTCTTTGAGCAATTTTATATTTCATCTTAACACTACCACCTTGAGCCGTTGGTGAAGCTGTAAATGTGTAATTGTATGTCCAACCAAACCAACCATTTTTAACCTCGGCAGAAATGCTGCCTTGCTTGCCTGGTGCGATGGTTCTTGAGACTTTTCCGTCAATTGATATTTTTATGTCATTGCTTCCGTTATTTGAAATCCAGAAGTTTACTTGTGCTCCGTCATTCTCATCTAATTCGAACTCCCGACTCCAGCTTGATTGATCAACAGAGTCTTCTGAAACCTCCCTGTCTAGAGCTTTGAATACTCCACTTGTAACTGCATAATTTTTCGACGATACACTTGTAGTCGACTCCGCAAAAGCAGGTATAGTACAAGTTCCAACAATTGCACCAGCTATCAGAGTCGATGTTACTCCTTTGAAAATGGACTTAAGATTCACGATCAAGCACTCCTTTTAATTTCATTTATTACACATACATATTCTGTATGCACAATACAAATAGTACCATGTAAAATAATTACAGTAAACGTTCTTTTGGATAATAATGTTTGTAACTCAACTTTTGTACCCCAAACATCCCAAATCAGACAAGTAAGCCTTGATATAGTTAGGTAAGCGGAAATTGGGTTCTTTTATTGAGGTACTGCTACTAGCAAAGATTTTCCGATACCCGCAAAACCAAAAAACACCATCCTTTCTCTAAAGTAACGAAAAGGGTAGTGTTTTTTGTGCTATTCAAGATTAATACGTACTCTTTTTTACTCAAAATCGGACAAGTCAAGATACTACCAAAAGAAAAAACTATCGCACCTATTGGGCGAGACCACCTTACTTCTTTTGTTAGTGGTTTCTTAGATCTTAGTTGGAATTACAAATTTAAAGCTAATATTTTCAGTGATTTTTTTAAAAAAAGTAATGCCTAATTTTTGCCCAAAATTCATAAAAAAAGAAGAAAACAAGTGGAAATGTAGATAAAGAATGCTTTATTTATAAGGTTTATGTAATACATGATACGTTTTCACTATGTTGATGGCCCAGCGGGTGAGTAACCCGTGGAGGTACAAGTCCTCTCGTCTGTAAAATAAGAAGATTGTTATTCTTTTTTATAAGGGGCCATATAAATCGACGATTAATGTAGTCTTTAATATGAGTATAACATTTGCGCTTTCTTATGCAAGAGAAGCACCAATAGGTACGGCATTGTTTTTACAAATTCAAACGTCGAGATGGAAAACGAAAAAACATAATATGACTTGTAATAGCACAAAAAAGCTCTGACTAATTAATTTAGTCAGAGCTTTTTTTTATGAAGTATTCCCGAGTATCTGTCCTTGTTTTTTTAGGCAATACTACGTCCAATTCTTTATTTAACCATGCGAGCGTTTTATTACGAAGATAATTACGCATCTGTTCTTCTGCTTCAAGCATTACCAAGTTAATTGTACAAGAAGAATTGCTGGATTCACAGGAGTTGCATTTGTCTCGATAAAGCAGACCATTGCTTACAATATTTTTACATTGAAAAATGGGTTTTGGTCCTTCAACAGCCTCTATTACATCCCAAAAGGAAATATCTTCTGGGGATTTTGCTAACCTGTATCCTCCCTTTACACCGGGGACAGAATTTACAATACCAGCTTTAGATAATTTACCGAAAACTTTTGAAAGAAATGTTTCTGAAAGTCCTTGGAACTCTGCAAGGTCCCGAATCCCGACACTTTCCTTGGAGGGAACATCTATTAAATAAACCAGACAATGTAAAGCATATTCAACCCCAACACTGTACTGCATATAAACTCACCTGCTTTTGATTTTAAGGGTTATCACATTGTATCTTAGGAGTATTTTTGGTGATAGTCAATCATAAAACCCTTCTTTAGTATATGATTTGTTCCGTTTGACAAAATAAACTGCAGGGTTTATATTAAAGACCGAATTGATCGTCGATTAAATTAATCTTTAATATAAAATAAAAGGAGAGTTTTAAATGAGCAAAACACTTTTCATTAATGCACATCCAAAAGTAGATGATACGTTGTCATATAGTTTACGGGTAATGAAACACTTTTTGGAAACTTACAAAGAATTAATTCCTGAGAGTGAAGAGCTTGAGCAGATTAACTTGTATAGTGATGAAGTGCCTATGGTTGATAAAACAGTTTTAAGCGCATGGGATAAGGCTGGAAAGGGCGAAGAACTGACAAGCGATGAACAAAAAGTAACAGAACGCATGACAGAAGTATTGAAACAATTCAAAAGTGCAAAAACGTATGTCATCGTTTTGCCTTTGCATAATTTCAATATTCCATCAAAATTAAAAGACTATATGGACAATATCATGATCGCACGCGAAACATTTAAATATACTGACACTGGGTCAGTAGGTCTGCTTAAAGATGGACGAAGAATGCTTGTCATACAAGCCAGCGGATCAATTTATACAAATGATGACTGGTATGAAGAAGTTGAATACTCTAATAAATATTTGAAATCAATGTTCAATTTCCTCGGTATTGAGGATTATCAAATTATCCGAGTGCAAGGAACAGCTTTACTAAGTCCGGAGGATGTTTTACAAAAAGCAAATAAAGAAGTTGAAGAAGCTGCTTCAAGATTAGCAGGTAAATAAGGTATAGCATGAAGATCATTGTTGCTGGGGGGACTGGAGTAATTGGTCGGTCCCTTCTTCCTAAATTAATACAAAACGGCCATCAAGTATTTGCATTGACCCGAGGTAATCGGTCGAACACGTTCCTCAAAAGAATCAGTTTTAGTAAACAATGAAGTAATCTTTACACGTTAGAACATTTTCTAGCGTGTTTTGTTTTTTTTTATTTATGGATCACGTGTCAAGACACAAAAGCCTTACAATAACCGCAATAAAGACGAAAAGAATAATTTCTTCAATAGACTATTCGTACCTTTTTGCATTGGAGGAATTTGCTTGCACCGAATTATATTGGATGAAAATAGGAAAATTCCGTACGACCTAGTCACTCAAAAATTGAATGATTGGTATACTCTTATTAAAAATGATCAAGTTGAGCAGGCTGAGCATATAAGAAAAGAAGTAGAAAAAGAATTAGTGAATATGGAAGAAAATCAAGATGCTTTGTTATACTATCAATTGCTTGAATTCTGACACGAGATCATGTTGAGTTATATGGAATCAAAAAGGATTGATGATTTAGATAGTGCATATGAGACAATAAAAGAAATGGAAGAGCAGGGGCAATTAACGGGAATGCTTGAGTATTACTATTTCTTTTTTACAGGTATGTACGAATTCAGACGTAAAGAATTAACAACGGCAATAAGTGCTTATAGGATTGCTGAAACAAAACTTTCTGAAGTGGAAGATGAAATAGAAAAAGCTGAGTTTTTCTTCAAAGTTTCGTACGTTTATTATTATATGAAACAGACTTACTTTTTGATGAATTATGCTAATCGTGCTTTAAAAATATTTCAGAAGTTCGATGAATACGCTGTTCAAACATTGCGCTGTCAGTTTATAGTAGCAGGGAATTTGAAAGAGCGTTGCAACAATTTTTGAATGCATTGGAAATTGCAGAATACACTAAAATTCCTCATCTGATTGGTATGTCTTATATGAATATTGGGATTTGTTATGAAGAGTTAAAGGATTATAATAATGCTGCTATCCATTTAGGATGGTTGATAAATATTTTGAAAAATCTGAACATAGTTTTTTGACAAAAGCTTTATTTGCTATGGCTCACGTTTATGCTAAAAAACATAATTTTGATATAGATAGCTTATAATTATTTCATTAAAGGACGAAACGAAGCTGAGAATAAGAATGATAAAGAATACATCGCAAAATTTAAAATTTTAGAAGGACTTTATTTTTCAAATGGTGAATATGAATTAATTAATGAAGCATTTTTTTATCTTGCTGACAGAAAAATGTTTGCCGACATGGAGAATTTTGCAACTGAAATAGGTGATTATTTTTATCAAGCAGGGGAATTAAAACTTTCGAATGAATTTTATCGCATGAGTATTGAGGCTAGACGAAAAATAAAAAGAGGGGAGATTATTAATGAAGATCAGCCGAATTCTATTGGGAGTAATGGTGTTGAGTAGCATTTTAACGTTTGCTCACTTTGCAGGTGTGGACAGTGCTTCAAATGATGGTTTCAAAATTGCCGCAGATCGAGTTGGTGCATAAAGAGGAAGAGCGTCAAAACTCTTCCTCTTTTATTTGGATGGAATGCCGAAATTCCCTCTTGGGAAAATTTATTTTTTAGCAAATCCCTGTTTATTTAAATACTCAAGCATGAAGGGGAGTTTGCTTCTTTCGAGATGGTCCTCAATATGATCTTTCCATCCCTTTACTTTTTTCACTGTGAAAGGCGCTTTAACAGGACGATCTCGGTAGTACTCACGCATCTGTTGATCATAAGTTGCTAATTTTTCATCATCTAGTGCCTGATACTGATTATCAAACATGACCATTGATTGAGGCAAACGTGGTTTTAGTCCAGGTTTCTCTTCAGCAGGATGACCTATGCATAGCCCTACTAAAGGAACCACATGTTTTGGTAAATGTAATACCTCAGTTAATTCTGTAATATTAAGTCTTATTCCACCGATATATACACCACCGAGTCCCATTGATTCGGCTGCAGTTAAAGCATTTTGAGCCATGAGCCCAGCATCAAATGTACCTATTAATAGGTATTCAATATATTCGAGATCTACATCGGGAGCAATTTGATGATTTCGGTTAAAATCAGCACAAAAAATCCAAAACTCTGCTGCCTCTTCAATATAAGGCTGATTCGCAGAAAGCTCCATCACTTTTTTTCGAAGATGCGGATCTGTAATTCTAATGATAGAAACAGCTTGGAGAAGGCTGAAAGATGAAGTTTGATTGGCTGCCTTAAAGATTGCTTCTCGTTGCTCCTTTGTGAGAGGTTGATCTGTAAAAGACCGAATGGAAGTATGATTACAAAGTAATTCAATTGTATTATTCATATTGACATTCTTCCTTTCTTACATATTAGATTCAAGCTGATTAAGATGGATTGGCGTTATTTGTAAAAAAATAATGAAACTTTGTATACAATATGATAAAGTCATCACTCTAATTTATGAAGAGGGCAATTTAAATTGCCGTAGTACATTTTTTTGTACAATAGGAAAGAGGTCTAAATTATATAAAGGTTTTTTAAAAGAGGATAAATATAATCGAAAAACACGAAGTATGTGGGGGAACCTCGGAAAATGAAGATTTATAATATTTAGAAATATTCAATAAAAAAACCGATTCCTCTGTATTAAAATAGACAGATTGGACCTAAATTTAAAATGAACAAGTTGTAAGCTAACGCTGTCTCCTGCTTAGGATTTAGTGCTGTAATCATAGAAGGCCTCTTAACAAAAGAAAGGAATTATCCCGATGAGCTATAGGTATAATTCCTTTTTGTGAATAAATAGGTTATTTACTTTCTACTTATTATTTTACTCAGGTTTTTCCCCGAATTTTTTGCCAAAGTTCTCCATCAAATCAATTATTGGGATAAATTCGCGCCCTTTAGTTGTTAATGAATATTCAACTCGTGGAGGTACCTCAGGAAAAACCTCTCGCTTAATTAATCCATCTGTTTCTAGTTCCCTCAACTGTTTTGTTAGAGAGCCTTGTGAAATGTCCCCTAAAAAAGCTTTAATTTCGCTATAACGACGTTCTTTTGTTTTTAAAAACCAAAGAATTAAGTACTTCCAACGCCCAGAAAGCATGTTTTGGGCATAGGCAATACCATATACTTCTCTTTGTTCCTTTATACATTCTTTGTCAAATCCATCCTTACATATTCTAGACATCTTTTCACCTGCTTTCTGCTGTTATGTACAAAAAAATGTACTATGGCAATTTAAATTGCCTACTTTAAAAAGATGAGAAATGGTTTTATTCTAGTATATGTAAAGGAAATATTCAATACACATACGTTTTTCATATCTAATGGGTATATGTTTGCGATTTGGTAAACATAATTGTGTAACTTTAAGCGAAATATTCTTTTATATACAAATTCTTTAGGAGGAACAATAATGAGATTTGGAATTATAGGTGCAGGAGTAATAGGGACAAATATTTCTAAAAAATTAGTTGAGAATGGACATAATGTCAAAATTGCAGAAACCCGAGGAATTGAACATTTAAAAGGAAGAGAGCTTGATGCAACACCTGTGAATTTAGAAGATGTAATAACAAATATTGATGTTCTTATAATATCTCTCCCTTCTGTTGTAATGCCGAGCATTCGTAACATTGTAGATAAAGTTGGAGAGGAAGTAATCGTTGTAGACACTTCAAATTATTATCCTTTTAGAGACAATAAGATTGAAGAAATTGAGAACGGGATGGTTGAAAGTGTATGGGTTTCAAATCAATTAGGCAGACCTGTCATTAAAGCTTTCAACAACCAATTAGCTTATACATTGGAAAATAAAGGAGCCCCCAAAGGTGCTAGTAGTCGCATTTCCTATGCAATTGCCGGTAATGACCAAGCACATAAACAAGTAATCATGGACGTGGCAAACGAACTAGGCTTTGATGCAGTGGATAGTGGCTCTTTAAGTGATTCGTGGAGACAACAACCAGGAACTCCTGCATACTGCACAGAACTAACAAAAGAGGAACTAATGGAAGCGCTCAAAAAGGCAGATAAAGAAAAAGCCCCACTCCTACGGGATAAGGTAATAGAGAAGCTTTCAGCTGAATTATCTCATGAAGATATTGTAAATCTAAACAGAGAAATATACAATTCATAAAAACAAGAGGTGCACTCAGTTAGAGCGCACCTTTTTGTTTCGCTTAGGCTCACCATTTTTTAACCATAATTCATATAAACGTATATAAATGATGGCAAATGAAAATAGGAAATGTTATGAAAACAAGCTTTCATAACCAGTGATATGGATTTACTATGTTGAGGGCCCAGCGGGTGAATAATCCGTGGAGATTCAAGTCCTCTCGGCCGCATCTCAGTGATACCAAGGGTAATAGAGAGATCCTTGGTATTTTTTTGTGCTTGTTTTTAAATGATCTACTGCCCACAAACTGCCCACTTACCTAAAGTAAGTCATCTGCAGTCGACATCGCACAAATATTTTCATCATTATAGGTAGTTACTAATGCCTCAAGCTCCAATTTGCAAAAGCAGAGAAAGTATTACAAGCATGGAGGAAAACAAAGATGCCTTGTTATATGATCAGCTATTAGAATTTAGACACGAGATAATAGGGCAGGGGCATAAGGGTACTGAAAAGGCTTAATCTTTTTTAAAAGGTTAAGCCTTTTTTTGGCTATAAATGTAATCGGTGTCCAATAGTTGCCCTGAATTCATGAAAAAGGATAAAATAGGTGTAAATAAGTTGTAATTTTAAAATTAGAATCAAATCCTTATCACAAAAGCAATAATAACTAATCGGCGAAGAAAGGATAACAGTCAAATGAAAACATTAGTTATCGTTATACACCCTAATTTGGAAACGTCTGTTGTCAACAAAACCTGGATGAATCGTTTAAAGCAAGAGAATGACATTACGGTTCATGACCTGTACGGTGAATACCCTAATTTTATCATTGATGTAGAAAAAGAGCAGCAGCTCCTGTTAGATCATGAGCGTATCGTTTTTCAGTTCCCAATGTATTGGTACAGCAGTCCCGCGTTACTCAAACAATGGGAAGATGATGTGTTAACACATGGCTGGGCTTATGGAACTGGAGGTACTAAATTGCATGGAAAAGAACTGCTCTTAGCGATCTCCTTAGGCGCACAGGAATCTGATTATCAAGCAGGCGGAGAATATAATATCACGATCAGCGAGCTTATCAGACCGTTTCAAGTCACTGCTAACTATATAGGAATGCGTTTTCTTCCTGCCTTTACACAATATGGGACACTTCACCTTTCAAAAGAAGATGTTAAGAACAGTGCGGAGAAATTGGTTAACTATCTTAAAGCTGAGCATTGATCCGGTATTCGCGAGGGAAGCTGAAATAAATGATGTGTTGTGAAAATAAGGATTTGTGATAGATGTTAATTAAACTTTATTTCAAAGTTACATCGACTGAATGCAGGAGGGCATAGAGCGAGGACTTAATTATAAAAAAAGAGACCAAGCTATTCACCTGGTCTCTCACTATTTCAACTTTTTACTGTTAATTAACGCCAAGCTGACGGAGAATATCATGTACATCCACATGAGATCTATGTTCAATAATTTTACCGTCAACAATACGTAACAACATCATAAGAGAGAATTTAACGCTTTTTCCTAAATTCAAAATTCAATTGTCGGTGATTGGCCTGTTTAAATGCATCCATTATTTCATACCCGGTGCTACTTATTTCTGTTGTAGTCTGTATCCTGATTAATAGGTAAAGAAAGTCGAAAAGGTATACGAAATTCTTCATACAAATTAAAGTTTTGAATGAAAGAGCAGGATTACTCCTGCTCTTTTTCTTTCTGATTGGGCTGGATTAAACGCAGACGGTTATTCCTTGGGAAAAACAAAAAAATTTCTTCTATCCATTGACTAGCTGGGCTTTAGCCGGGTTTCTATCACCCTGTTGAGCTTGTCAGATTTTAAAAAGATATGGTACGTTTATAGTGTTTTGTTTCACCTGATTGTGGGGTAATAAAGATAGGATCAGTAAATAATTCTTAGGAACGACCTCAATCTTATAATAAACATATTGGAAGACGTAATGGAAGAACTAAAATAAAGGTTTAGGATACTTTGAAGAAATAAAAGTTTTTGTTCGATTGTGATAATATTCACAATGGAGCTTTATTAAGGGGAATCATTTCTCCAAATAGTCTGCAGAAAATACCAACCACAGCCCAAGGATATATCACTAACCGCTTTGCCTGGTATTATCTGTTGGATGTTTCTCTTTTTGTTGCTTTTTGTATTATTTTTAGTCCAATCGGCAAAAATAAGTTAAGGAAACCAGCGAAAAAACTGAATTTCATCCTTCTTTCCTGGTTTACAATGTTATTTGGCGCTGATATGGATATTAGTCTAGTCTTTTAAGGTACAGTTGAACCAATCATCCACTATGCCGTTAGCTCTCCATCAGGTGAAACAGAAACCCCCAGACTTTTAAAGAAGCATTACGCTATACATTCTGGGACTGCATGCTTGGACCGTTTATACGCTTGTATAATGTGGATTTGATAATTAAGGAGTCGATATTATTAAATGAAGTTTAACAAGAAAAAAATTAACGTTGTAGACATTCAAAAAGCGAAGAAAAGCGTGTTTGCTACAGGGATAGGAAACGCGATGGAATGGTTTGATTTTGCTTTATATTCTTATTTGGCAGTTATTATTAGTAAAAACTTTTTCAGTCCAGTTCAAAACGATGAATTAAAGTTAATATTTACTTTTGCTACATTTGCAATTGCCTTCTTACTTAGACCCGTAGGCGGAATTATTTTTGGTAAAATGGGTGATAAATTTGGTCGGAAAATAGTATTAACAATTACTATTTTAATGATGGCTTTATCTACTTTAATAATTGGTGTGCTTCCTACTTATGATCAGATTGGTGTATGGGCCCCTATATTATTACTCTTAGCTCGTATTCTGCAAGGTTTTTCTGTGGGTGGAGAGTACGCTGGTGCAATGGTATATATCGCAGAATCTTCTCCAGATAATAAGCGTATAAGGTTAGGCAGCGGTTTAGAAATCGGCACATTATCTGGTTATATAGTAGCTTCTGTTTTAGTTACAGTACTTTTCTGGACTTTATCTGATGTTCAAATGAATAGTTGGGGATGGAGAATTCCTTTCTTCTTAAGTATTCCAATAGGATTATTTGGTTTATATTTGAGAAGTCATTTAGATGAATCACCAATTTTTGAAAATGACATCTCTGAAAGCCAAGAACAACAACCAGGTTTATTAGAAGTCATTAAAACATATAAAAAAGATATCTTTTTATGTATCGTATTTGTGGCATTTTTCAATATAACCAATTACCTATTGTTAGGTTATATGCCTTCTTATTTAGATGAGAACCTTGGTATAAGTGATAATATAAGTACACCGGTTACAGCAATTGTATTGATTATTATGGTACCGTTCGCTTTAACTTTCGGTAAACTAGGAGATAAATTAGGAAATAAAAAAGTTATATCAATTGGATTAGTATTAGGAATTGTATTTTCGATTATCTCTTTTCAATTTCTTAATATGGGGAATATAACATTCTTATTTATAGGACTTTTAATGTTAGGTATTGTATTATCTGTATACGAAGGCACTATGCCAGGATCTTTACCTACGTTGTTCCATACTGACATTAGATATCGTACATTATCCTGGACATTCAACTTATCAGTTTCTATTTTTGGTGGAACAACACCTTTAGTTGCTTCTTGGTTAACCCATGTGACAAGAAACAATTTGGCGCCGGGTTTCTATTTATTAGCAGTTAGTTTAATTGGCTTAATAGTTGTGTTAACCTTATTTAAAGATACTTCAGGTAAATCTTTAAAAGGTTCTTACCCAACAGTTGCTTCTAAAGCTGAGTTTCAAGAAGCTGTTGAAAATCCAAAAGATTCACTGTGGTGGAAAATGGAACAAACAGAAAAGGAATGAAAAAAACATCCATTTAATTGACCGGCTACTCGAAATACAGACTCAGAATAAGCTGGGATTATCCGAGCAGCAATGACTGCAGCTCTTTTATATTCTGGAGGGCTTACTGCTTTGCAAAAGCAGCGTTGCTATTCTCGATCGTCATTATTTTATTGGTTGTGTCCTAATAATAAAACGTTGACGCAAGAACGAAGAGAAATTAAAAGGTCCGAGCAATACAGCAAAATAAGAAGCAAGAAGCTTTGTTATGCCAGTTCTTCTCACGAAGGAGAGCTGGCTTTTTATTTTCTATGGGGTCCAAAGCAGAAAACGAGAACTTGTACGCTAATCACAGTACTTGGTTCTTCTTGTTTTATGGGAGAAGGAAAAAATATCTGTTAAAGGTTTAGGCGAAGAATTATATCTAGACTCCGGAACATTAACTCCAGTTTTAAAACGACTTGAGGAGCGAGGTCTTATTATAAGAGAGCGTTCAAAAGAGGATGAACGAAGTGTAATTATTACGTTAACAACTGAAGGGAATGAGTTTAAAGAAAAAGTCACAATGATACCTAATGCAGTATTTGATAAAACCGGTTGTAATGAAGAAGAAATTAAAAGTTATAACAAGGAAATTCGTAATTTACTTAACATGCTGACAACTGAGCAATAGTTTTATGAATATAGATGGCGGGCCCAGCGGGTGAATAACCCGTGGAGGTTCAAGTGCCTCTCGGCCGCATCAATGATACCAAGGGTTTTGACACCCTTGGTATTTTTTGTTTATAGAAATTTATCTGTTACTGTCCACTTACTTATAGCAGGTCGTATGATTTGTCAGTCACCTTCATCCTTCAGCTGACTGCGTGCGGCGGTAGTAAATATGATAATGCAATTAATGAAGTGATGAAGCAGGAGAAGAAAGTCAGAAAAGAAATGCGAGCGGATTCAGATGAGCACAAAAGAGATAACGTCATAATTCGTTTATATGATGACGGGAAATATATTCAACTTGCGTTTTATCAGCCAGAAGAAAGTACTCGCAAGCTGACTGCTTATTCTTATTATGAGAAGCTTGGAGATTCTTATGAGGAAATAGGAAATGGCACATATGCCGGGTGATGGTGATGGCGACCGCCTTGGTCTTTATAAGAAAACACCTGATTATAAAGAGGTTAAAGGCAAGGAAACAAAAACAATGTGCTTGTTCATTCCTGATAGGGGAACAATTGTTTTACCATTAAGTTGTTGTGTGAGAGCCAGTATGTTAAAATGCTACGTAGATTTAATAATAAAGTTTAGATTCAAGGAGATTTATTTATGAAATTGGATGAATTCACCATCGGGCAGGTTTTTCAAACTAAATCTTTTGAATTAACAAAAGAGAATATAATGAATTTTGCAGAAGTGTATGACCCACAATACATGCATTTAAATGAAGAAAAAGCAAAAATGGGCAGGTTTAATGGAATTATTGCTTCTGGAATACAAACGTTATCTATTACTTTTAAGCTTTGGATTGAAGAAGGGTGTCATGAAGACGATATTATTGCTGGGACAGGAATGAATAATATAAAATTCCTAGCACCCGTTTACCCTAATGATAAACTGAACACTATTGTTAAGGTTATTGATAAAAAACCAAATAAAAGCCAGACGGGGATACTTACTGTATTGTTATCTACCTATAATCAGAAAGAGGAAAAAGTGTTTGAAGGTGAGTTATCAGTATTAATTAAACGCTAAATGACCTTTGCGGCATATCATCGTCACCTTTCATTTTTTATAGGTGTCTGGATGAAATGAGCAATCATCTTAATTAATTGAGTGGACTTTGAGTCTGCTCTTTTTTATTTGTTCAACCTATTTCAAGAAACAAAGGACTCACAATAACGAAAACATCTCATAAATACAAATTTAAAAATTGCTGCCTTGAAGTTTTTTGCATATTCCTCTGTACCATTGCACCGGATGAATATCTATAATGAGCGTTCTATCCTTCGATGTTATGTTTCCTTTTTGCTTTTTGGTTTTGTCAGTTCAAAGCTGTACTTTACCATGTCATGGATTTGGTGCTCTGGGAGTCCCTCATCTAAGGTAAGAGTATTCCAATGCTCCTTGTTCATATGGTATCCGGGCTTGATTTCTTCAAAAAGACCACGCAGAAAATCAGCCCTTTCAGGTTCGCATTTAAGGTTGACACATAAGTGTTCGTCGCGAGTGAAGATAAGTGCAAATATTTTCTTATTCCCTTTGTGACGAATTGCAGTCCAACCATCTCCAAAAGGATGGTCTTCATAAGAGTTTGGAAAGGTTAGGCAGTAATCTTTTATTCCATCATAATTCATTATCAATTCACCCCATACCTCATTATTTTTATATACAGAACATATTCGTTCAAACTAAGATTTGCGGTTTCTTTTATACCAATCCGAGATTTCCTCAAGTCTTTGTTTGAACTTAGCTTCTGAACCTTGAGTTGTTGGATAGTAATACTCAACGCCCTATTAAAGAATCTGGCATCGTCTGCATTGTCGTTAATTTTTCCTCTGTATCATGAGCATATTTATATCCCTTACCGTAATCTAAATCTTTCATCAAAAGGAGCAGACTTTATGTCTGCTCTTTTTTTGTTCATGAAAAGCCATTTTTTTATCCCCAGTCTGATAAAAGATTTTCTGTGAAATCATTTAATAATTATTGGTCAATTTTTCTTTTTCAATAATATCCTTTACCACATCCTCAATTGTGATATGCCCAAGAGCTTTTTCCAAGGCAGATTGGGCGATTTCAAATATTGGACCAATTGTACTTTGAATGTTCCGGCCTACAGGACATTGAGGATTGGGATTTTCATGTATACTAAACAATTCTTTATCTTGAACAACATTAACTGCTCTATAAACATCAAGTAAGGTGATTTCAGTTAAATCCTTCGCTAATTCAGCTCCTGCAATACCTGGCCGAACTTTTACTAAACCTGCTTTTTTCAGCATCCCCACAATTTTTCTTATGAAGGCGGGATTTGTATTTACACTTCCAGCTAAAAATTCAGAAGTGCTAATTCCGTCTTCATTTATTTCAATAAGAGCCAATATATGAATTCCTACAGCAAAACGGCTGCTAATAGACATGATTTCTTCACCATCCTCATTACTTTACACTCTTTATAGTACACTTGTAACTGAATGTATTACAAGTTCTTTTACTCTAATATGCTCAATTAACAAGATGATAAAAGTATTGACAAATAGAAAAGGTGTAACTAAAATTATTACATGTAATCAATATGGTTACATTTAAAATTTTGAATGATTAGGAGGACTTTAAATTGAAAATTGGAATCATTGGTGCAACCGGAAAAGCTGGAAGTCTTATCTTGAAAGAAGCGGTAAGCAGGGGACATGAAGTAACTGCAATTGTAAGAGATGCTGCAAAACTTAAAGAGGAAAAGATTGCAGTCATTGAAAAAAATATAATTGATCTTACATCGGATGATCTAAAAAAGTTAGATGTAGCAGTTAATGCCTTCGGTGCTCCATTAGGAGAAGAACAGGCACATGTAGATGCTGGCCGGGCATTAATTAGGGCATTAAAAGGAACGGGTACAAGAGCAGTAATTGTAGGTGGAGCAGGGAGTCTTTATGTAGACGAAAATAAAACTGTCAGTGTAATGGATACACCTGATTTCCCGGAGATTTTTATTCCGACAGCTAAAGGGCAAGGTCGTAACTTGCAAGAACTAAAGGAAACTTCTGATATGAACTGGACATTTATCAGTCCTTCAGCGGTATTTGACCCAGACGGGAAAAGAACTGGATTTTATCAGTCAGGAAAAGATCATCTTCTTGTGAATTCGAAAGGTGAAAGTTATATCAGCTATGCAGACTATGCAATTGCAGTATTGGATGAAATTGAAAATCCAAAACATATAAATGAACGCTTTACAGTTGTTGGAGAAGCTGAATAATTGAGTAGAAACAAAGGGTACCATTAGTGTCATCGCTAATGGTATCTTCCTTCTAAGAATGTACGGAGACATTGAAAATTTTGCAATCAGAGCAGCTGATTATTTTTATGAAAAAGGGGATTTATCACGTTCCAATGAGTATTATCGACTGAGATTAAAGCGGGACGAAAAAATAAAAAAAAGGGGAGATTATTAATGAAGATCAGCCTGACTTTGTTTACAGTCATTTTATTGGGCAGCATCGCAGGAGTGGTTTTAACAAATAATGTCCCTATTATCAAAGCTCCTTTTCAAGTTGCTGATGACAGAGTAGGTGCTTAGTGAGTTGGACCAAAAAAATATGTATAAAAAGCTCTGACTAGCAACTTTTTGGATTAGTTAGAGCTTTTTTATTTGACTGTGTTACCCAGTGTAATCCTCCGTATTGTTTAATACACTTTAGTTTGAAAATCCGGGAAACTCTTCTACAGTTCCTATTTCGTGTCCAAAGTGTGAATATTCCAGCGGGGAACTTTACTGAAATGAGGGGTATTTTCGAAAACACACCAGTATGCTTTATGACCTGCCGTCAATGACATTAAAGAAATGATTTGATGAAAAATAAAAAGGAGCGATATTCGTTAAAATTCAGGTAGTAGCCATGCATAGCATATAAAACACATGATTTAATTCTAAATTCTTTACTGATCGTTCTTAAATTTGATATACTTGAAATACGTCAGATCTAACTGTTTTGCTGCTCAAATGAGAATGATCGTTCTTTAATTATTTAAGAATGAAGGAGGGATAACATGGCTAGAAATAAAGAATTTGATGAAAAAAAAGCATTAAGAAAAGCAATGGACCTTTTCTGGGAACAGGGGTATGAAAAAACATCCATGCAAGACTTGGTGGACCATATGGGCGTTCACCGCAGAAGTATCTATGATACATTTGGCGACAAACATACTTTATTTATGCGAGCCTTAAGTCACTATGTAGAAGTAATGGAAGTAAGAATGAAGAATGAAGTGAAAACAGAATTAACGGTTAAGCTGGCTATACGAAAATTATTTGAAATGGTTATTTACCCAAAAGAAGATCAGCCAAAAGGATGTTTAGCTGTTAATGCAGCTGTTGAATTATCCCTAATAGATGAAGAAGTAGCTAAGAAAATCACAGAGATTTTTATAAATGCGGAAGCATTATTATTTGATCTGCTAAAACATGGTCAAGAACAAGGAGAATTTTCTAAACACCATGACATTAAAGGGCTTTCTCAATTTATTCATAATTCACTCGTAGGGATACGAGTATTAGCAAAAACGACAAATGATAAGGAAAAATTAGAAAACATTATTGATTTGACTTTGTCGACACTAGACTGAATCTATTTTGTTATATGGATTAACTAATTAGAAAATTTGTTTTCGAGGAGAGAATAATATGAAGTACACAGTTATTACAGGAGCAAGCTCAGGTATAGGATATGAGACAGCATTGGAATTTGCTGCTCGCGGCAAAAACTTAATTATTGTAGCTAGAAGATTAGATAAATTAGAAGAGCTTAAATCAACCATTCAGAATATTAATCCTGATTTGGATGTTATTATTCGTACAAGTGACTTATCTGTCACAGCTCAGGCATACACACTGTATGACAATTTAAAGGAATATCAAATTGAGACTTGGATTAATAATGCCGGGCTTGGTGAATCTTCTTCTGTCACGGATCAGAATTTAGATAAAGTGGAAACCATGCTACGTGTAAACGTAGAATCCTTAACGATTCTTTCTACACTATTTGTACGTGATTATTCGGATGTAGAGGGAACTCAGTTAATTAACGTATCATCAGCACTCGGATATGCAATTGCTGTTGGCAGTATTACTTATTCTGCATCTAAATACTTTGTCAGTGCATTTACAGAAGGCCTTGCAAAAGAACTTGAACGCAAAGGTGCGAAAATGAAGGTGAAAGTTTTAGCGCCAGCAATCACGGAAACAGAATTCATGAAAACTGCATCTGATACGAAAGAATATGATTACAAAGCAAATATCCCGATGTACCACACAGTTGAGCAAGTGGCGAGTTTTATGATGGAGCTTTATGATAGTAATCAAGTAGTAGGAGTTGTAGACGGAAACTATGAATTTCAATTAAGAGATCAAATCTATCCGATTCTAGAGATGTAATATTTCAAGTTATTAAACCTATATAACGATGCTCTACATCAATAACACTAGGAAGATGAGAAACATTTATTCACAGTATCGGTCTATAAAATTTAATTATTTGAGAATGATCGTTCTAAAAATGACTGCTGTTTAGGTGGAGGGTTAATCATAAAATTGGAAGTCAGACTTCGTTAAAAGAAAGATTCCCCTCCACCTAAACGATTATATAAAAAGGTAAAAACCTAATAAACGTAATATGATAGAGGATGCTGATAAAAAAATGAAAAAACTTATGAAAGCAGCTCAGATCACCAAGTATTCAAAAGATCTCTATGCCCAAATCAATGACATTCCAATTCCAGAAATCGATGACAATGAAGTCTTGGTAAAGGTCAAAGCTGCGGCAGTCAATCCACTCGAAATGTTAATTATTACAGGCAGCGTGAAACTGATTCAAGATTATGAATTCCCATTAACGCTTGGTAATGAATTGACAGGAGTTATCGAAAAAGTCGGAAAAAATGTGGCAGAATTTCACGTAGGAGATGCCATCTATACACGTCTCCCCCTCGAAAAAATTGGCGCTTTTGCGGAATATGCCGCAATTGATGCTGCCGCAATTGCACCCATGCCAAAAAATTTGTCTTACGTGGAAGCCGCTGCTGCACCACTGGCTGGACTCACAGCGTATCAAGGTCTGCATGAAGAACTTGAGGCACAGTCAGGTAAATCTGTCTTCATTCCAGGTGGATCAGGCAGCTTTGGTCAGATGGCTGTACCAATCGCAAAGGCAATGGGCCTAAATGTCATTGTTAGCGGCAGCTCAGAAGCGCGCGAACGCATTTTGGAAATGGGTGCAGATCAATATTTGGATTATTCAACAGAAAACTATGTTGACTTGTTGTCAAATGTGGATTGTGTGATTGATACACTGGGACCTAAAGAATTTGACAGTGAATTGAGTATCATCAAACCGGGCGGAAGATTGCTCTCTCTCCGTACAGGACCAAATAAACGCTTCGGAAAAGACCGGAATTTTCCATTGTGGAAACAAATGCTATTTTCCCTTGTTGGCGCAAAGTATGATCGCAAAGCCAAGAAACAAAACGTGGAATACCATTTTATCTTCGTTCGTTCTGACGGCGCACAACTTAAAGAGATTACCAAAATCATTGAAGAAAACAACATTGCTCCAGCAATTCATCCAATACAATTTACCATAGACAACGTAAATGAAGCGCTAGAACTAGTCGCAAATGGACGGCCAAAAGGGAAAGTGATTATTCAATTTTAAGGGGAATACAAAGAAAACAGTCAAAAAGTTAAGATCGTTTATGCAAAGGATTTTGAAAGGCAATATTAAGGTGTTACAAACCGCGAGTTCTGCTGATTAAGAAATGGAAAGATAAAAAGCTAGAACAAATCATAGAAAAACTTCATCAAGCCAGAGTTCATTATAAAACATGGAGAACTAGCCATTTCAATTAGGCGGTTACTCTAATAGACATGTCACCAGTAACAAGACATTAACTGTCTTGAAATGAAAACCTACTCCATTTTTACTCCCAAATAAAAATAAATCGAAGTAAACATTCATAATCAAAATAAACAAATGCTGATATTATAGGCTTTTGTAATTCATAATAAAGAATCACTTTATTGAGGGCCCAGCGGGTGAATAACCCGTGGGTTCAAGTCCTCTCGGCCGCATCCTAATGATACCAAGGGTTTTGACACCTTTGGTATTTTTTGTTGTAAGTGCATATGGCATTAAAAAAGTGCTGACCTCTGCACAAAATCTTTGCGCGAGTCTGCACTTTTATTCTGCAAGATACACTGCCCATTATCATCGATTATGGGCGTTTATTTAATCCGTTCTTAGCCGAGCTGATACCTGGCTTTTAGAAGTTTTTTTTAAGTGGGTAAAACCAACAAATTTTTTGCCTTCTTCATCCCATAGGCGGAACTTTAACGACTTAATACTTGTTGCCAGTGTGATGGTCGGAACGTTTTGCAATGGTTCAGTGTTGTTATGCACGATTTCAAGCTTATAGTTTGGGACTCTTGGGCTTAAATGATGAACATGATGGAAACCGATATTGCCTGTTAACCATTGCATGACTTTTGGAAGCTTATAAAAAGAGCTTCCTTCAACGGCTGCTTTTACATATTCCCAATGCTCATCTTCTTCGAAATATGAATCCTCAAACGTATGCTGAATATAAAACATCCAAATTCCGAGGGATCCCGAGATCATAAAAATTGGCGTCTGGACCAGCAGAAAGTTTTGCCAGCCGATAGCCCAACATAAAAGTGCTGCCAAAGCGACGATCCCCAGGTTCGTTACATATGTATTCATCCGTTCTTTGCGTTTTGCCCCTTTACGATTAAAACGATTGGTAATCCCGAAGACGTAAATCGGTCCGATAATAAACATAACAAACGGATTTCTGTACAAACGGTACATTATTTTTGTCTTAGTTGAGGCTTCCTTATATTCCTCAACAGTCAGTACCCAAATATCGCCCGTACCGCGTTTGTCCAGGTTACTGCTTGTCGCATGATGGACAGAATGATCGTGTGCCCAATGATCAAACGGATGCAGAGTCAGAATTCCAGTAATTGTTCCAAGGATTCGATTCGCCTTTCGGTTCTTAAAAAAGGAATAGTGGCAGCAATCATGAAAGATGATGAAGGTTCTTACTAAAAAACCTGCTGCAACGACAGAAATGGCTAATGTAAGGAAATAAGAAATGGACAAGCTCTTATATGCCAAATACCATAGCAGGAAAAATGGTACCAATGTGTTAATGATTTGACATATACTTTTTTGTAAATCGGACTTTTCATAAGGTGTAACCAGTTTTCTCAAAGTCCTTAGGTTTTGTTCATTCATTTTTAAAAGTTTCCCCTCCCCTGATGTTCTTCTAAGTAGCGAAAACGTTTGTCTTTGAAGTCACAGCGTCATACACCATAGATGATAAGTATCTTTCCCATTCATCTGTGAAATTATTGGAAATGAGATACTTGTTTCCATCTCGATTAAATCTTTATTAGCAATGGCCAGCCGGGATACAAAAAGCGTATGAAGATTATACCCGGCTCTTTATCGGGCCAAACTCTCTCCATGCTCCCCAATGTGAATCGGTTTATTTAGACCGTGAATTTTGATTGTTTGAGGAACAAACATGACAAGTTAATACCGTTAAAATAGGGGTATACCTGAGTGATCGTTTGGAAACATCTGCAGAAACAAAGCTGTACCAGTGAACAGCCAAGAATATCTTGTACTTGAACAAGAAACAGCTGAGCTTTTTAAAGAAATCTTTAACAATCAATATGAAGTACTGGGTTTGAAGGCACTCGTAATTCATTTTCACGGTGTTTTCAAACCATAGCTATTAATAGGCATCTTATTTTGCACTGGTATCGACAGGTTTAACAAATAAAACATGAATGAACACATTATTAATTTGCAGTTATTTCCGTTTCGTGATATGATAAAGGAGAATTATTTTTGTTCGTGTAAAGGATAGTATGAATATCGACTTTTCGTCTTGATGATACTTTGGGCAAGGATAGTAATACAATGTGTAACACACTAGGAGGCAACAAAAATGGAACAAGGTACAGTTAAATGGTTTAATGCAGAAAAAGGTTTTGGATTTATCGAACGTGAAAATGGAGACGATGTATTCGTACACTTTTCTGCAATCCAAAGTGACGGATTCAAATCTTTAGACGAAGGTCAAAAAGTAACGTTTGACGTTGAGCAAGGTGCTCGCGGAGCTCAAGCTGCTAACGTTCAAAAAACTGCTTAATCTTCAATCGTTTATACAAACAGGCTCTTTATATAGGGCCTGTTTTTTTATGTTCTCTGTATCATACTGAATAAAAAAACCCTACTCAACGTTCGAGTAGGGACAGTTGCTACAAGGTAAGAAAAAGGTTTAAAACCTCAAAGGATTGTTTACAGTATAACATACCGGATTGACGATATGTGGAATATATATAAATGATTTGTTTTTATGTTCTCAAGATAACTGTATGTTATTCTTTGTTACAATTCGCATATCTCTTTTATGAAAAGAAGATAACCAACTGCTATTCACTGTGGAAGCAGATGTAAGAAATTCTTAAAGATAAAGAGGGGAGTGGTTGTTTTTTCTTCTGGAAATAATCACTTAGACCTAAAACAATGAAAGCCCTGCCTCTCTTCCATCCTTACGGCTCCTTGTCCGTGCCAGTGTGAATCAGGATTACAAAAATCAAGTGACTATTTCATCGAGTTTTTTGATAAAACATCAAATGTTCGTTAAAGAAAAAAATAAAACAGATTAGATTGTAGGAATAATAAAAGAGGTTAATGTTCTAAAAGTAAGTTGAAGAAGTTAAGCGTCTTTGAAATATTTTAATTGTAATATTCCGAAAACTCGCGGGTGCTTTTTGGAATGCAAAACATTATTTAAAATTAACCTTAGCAGAAACTTTTTATTTGTTTTTCAGTGATTCCTTTAATGACTTCCAGTTCACTAATCAAAAATTCATATGCATTATCCAACATTTTTTTTTCACTTGAATTAAGTGCTTTTTCTTTCTTCATTCGCATTAAATCACGTACAACTTCAGCGCCTTCTTGTATTTCACCCGTTTTTATTTTGTTCGTGTTTACTATATACCTTTGCTTCCACGGCAGTAACCTATCTGATTCTCCATGCTGAAAAATGTGTATAATGTGTTTTAATGCACGTATATCAGTAACTGGCCGTATATTTGAACTCAATATTTTACGCGTTGGAATCATAACTGTCATATTACTGATTGACATTCTTATGACATAATACTGTTGTTTTTCCTCTAAGAATTGTTTTTCTTCTATGGCTTCAATTGTACCTGCTCCGTGCATTGGATAAACAATGTTATCGCCAATTTGAAACATATAATCCACCTCCATATATGGGAACTTAACTTAAGGTTACCATATATGGAGTGAGATATCAAATTTTTAATGATAACATGGTCATTTATTGGTGTCAATAACTTTTTTAAAAAAACAACATCAAAATAAGAGGGAACCTGTGCGATTCCTAAAAAAGGAAAGGTCAATTGGTCCGTGTATATCTTGGAATCTCGACTA
Source organism: Bacillus sp. JNUCC-21 (assembly GCF_041222765.1). Lineage (NCBI taxonomy): Bacteria > Bacillati > Bacillota > Bacilli > Caryophanales > Bacillaceae > Bacillus > Bacillus sp. JNUCC-21. The sequence continues at coordinate 513,309 of NZ_CP166019.1, forward strand.
ATTAACAGAGATCAGTTTTTCGTTGAAAATGAGTTATTAAATTTCCTTTAGGAGTTCATGACTTGACATCAATGACACGTTTACTAATCTATATGGGCACAATTTAATCACCGATTTTTAACCATAATTCAATTAATGAAATGATAAAATAGGAGAAGACAGCCAAAAAGAAATGAGAGCAGATTCAGATGAGAAACACAAGAATAACTCATCGTGATCGTATTCGTACACATTTTTATAGAGGAGGACAATTATGATCGGAATACTGGCAGGAATGGGGCCAAAATCTACTGGGCCATTTGTAGATAAGGTAGTAGACGAGTGCCAAAAAATATATGGAGCAATACATGACATGGATTTCCCTCATATGATGATCTATTCTTGTCCGACTCCTTTCTATATGAATAAACCTCTCAATCATACGGACATGGAAAAGGCAATTATTGAGGGGGCTGTAAAGCTTGAAAAAACGGGTGTTGATTTTATTGCCATCCCATGTAATACCGCACATATCTATTTTAATCAAATAAAAAAATCGCTTTCAGTCCCTTTACTAAACATGGTTGATGAAACCATAAAAAAAATACCTAAAGGCTCAAAAAAAGCAGCTCTTTTAGCCACCGTTCCTACAGTTCAATCTGGAATATTTCAAGAAGCGTTAAACAGAGAAGGTTATGATTTTTTACATCAAGATAGTTGGCAAATCTATGTCGATCACATAATAGAGAAGATTAAACAAGGTCAAATCAATGAGGCTGGTACATTATATGATGAATTACACCGTGAATTAGCAGAAAAGGTTGATACGGTTATCATTGCATGTACGGATTTAAATATTGTCACGGATCAAAAAAGCAGCGAACTTACCTTTGTTGATTCATCAGCTTGTCTCGCTCAAGCCATTGTAAATAAGTATGTATCATTAACAAAATAAGCCGTCTGATTTATCAGCAAATGCAGGGCGCTTTTTTCCGTTAAAGCGCCCGGCTTCGGCAAATACATGATCCTCGATTACTTCTTTGAATGTAACTTCCCCGCGTTATTGTTCTTTTAACATTGAATATTTTCGATACGCTTTATAGTAACTGAAGCCGAAGACAACAGCCATAAGAGCGGGAAGCGACCTCAAAAGGGCAAATGGAGTTTCAAATAAAAATGCTTTCCAAAACATTGCGCCTTCCATACTCCACAGACCTTCAGCTAAATACAAACCTGAATCCTTGTAAATCAAATAAGAATAAAATAAGCAAAGTAAACCAAAACAAGATGAATAACCCATTAATCTTTTATAATAATTACTCTTTGATTGGCGATCCGAGAAGATTTCATTTTGATCATCATCTTCTTTTTGCCAATATCGAGTTCCGCTGAGCCATGGGCTGTTTATATAACTCCAGCCGAAGTCTTCATAGATCTCTCTGTAGTCTTTGAACTTTTTCTTTGATAAATAATCATGATAATCCAGTCTCATTACATATCTCTTGTCGGTTTTTTCGAAAGTGTATATTCCTAATCCGCTGATATTTGTACAGCGATAGCCTTTTTGTAATTGCTCGTTCAGCCATTGCTCCTCTTTTTCAATATCAAAAAACATCTTAAATTTCTTCATTCGATTCACTTCCTTCATGCAGGGATAAAATATGCAGTAACCTGTTTTGTTCCATCTTCAAAATGGCGCTTCCTTCCGCAGTTATCATATAAACCTTTCTCCGGCCCGATTCTCCAACAGGTTCAATCCATCCATGCTTATTCAAGTTTTCAATCGCGCCGTATAATGTGCCGGCCGCTAAAATAACAGTTCCGTTACTCATCTTTTCGATCTTCTGCATGGCGGCATAGCCATGAAGCGGCTCACGCAGAGCTAATAAAATATAATGCATGGTTTCAGACAGCGGTAATAATTTATGTTTCATATCCTCATCCTCTATTCAGTCTGACTATATAGTTAAACTTAATACAGTTCAACTGAATAGTCAATGGTCTTTTCAAAATTTGTCAAAGGAACTTGAAAATCAAATCTAAAAAGTCGCTTTTCTTACGTAATGGGAAGCGACTACTGAGTAGTCCTATTCAATTAAATGGCCCGATTGTTGGATGTAATGCTTAACTTCAGTGCTTGAAATGCCGGGTGGTAATAAGCTAAGCTTTCACTTTATCGAATGCCCAGCGTATAAACACCCCGTAAAGGTCCAAACCCTCTCGGCCGCATTAATAATACCAAGGGTGTTGAGTCCCTTGGTATTTTTTGTTCATTGAATTATTATAAACTTCTAACTTAGTTAATGGCTGTCGTTCCAGTTTTTCTCTATAAATGTATTCACAGGCTGTAAGTTGGTTTTGTTCGCAATTTCAATGACAGCGGGAACCACGGAAGGGTCTGTTTTGGAGAAGTTAGGAATCCGCGGATCTAACCGGAAAAAGCGATCTCCCAGCAGATTCGCGCTGACCATAGATTCATAGTAGCCATTTCCGCCGGAGATCATCTGAAGAAATGGCAGTAATGGTTCATTAGGCGACCTGTCCAAAAGGACTCCCCAATTTGGAGGAAGGTTCTTCAGATTTTCGGGACGTATGTTATCCGCACTCACCATTCCCCATCCCCTCGTATCTCTTCTTAACCGAGTCGGGGCTTCACCTGTACCGATGGATAGTGCCGCAATTTGATCCAGTGGCACGTTGGCTTTACCAACCGCAAACGCGATACTGGCCGTACTGGGGTTCGTTGCCACTACATATCCGTCCACGTAGTTTTGATAGGCGCGCTGCGTCGCGGGAGCACCGCTGCTCCGCAGTATGACATCACTCACTTTCTCATTTAAATAGGGAGAGCCGGGAAAGTTGTGAAATAATACGGGCGTCCAACGATCCAGTGCCGGGGAGTATAATTTGAATGAAGGGACAACAATTCGTTTTCTTAGATCTTTAAGGCGAAGGCCTGGCGGGAAAAAGTTTCGTACCGCTTTAATAAAACCGGAATATGGTAATTGTTGATTGAAAACAGGTCCGCCCGGCCGGGACGTGCTGAATGCGGGCAGGATTTCATCCTTAAAATACTGAAGTGTTTCCCTCGGAGATCTTCCGCTTGCTAATGCAAGGGCAGTAAATGAACCGATTGAATTTCCCGCAAATACGTGGGTTCGACTTATTAATTCTGGATTTTCTTCAGCCAGTCTGTTCAATAGCTGTAAACTTAAAGCACCTAAGGTTCCGCCCCCGTCAAAGGTCATGATCCGATATTTTGCCAAAGCTGATTTCTCCTTTCTGATGAAAACTATCATTCAGTATATGTTCAGCCAGAGTCTATTGTATGGATGAATGAATATCTCTTTATCTTAAAATTGTTCGATTTATCAATCTAGCGAGTTGTTTCTCACCATTTTTAACACCGCGTCTGTCAATGATGTGGATGGGACTATTTATTTAGAGGCGAAAGGAATATATCTTTAATTTTTTGAGGCAGCTCATGAAGGTATTCCTGGAAAGAAGGAGAATAGGTTATAAAAATAAAAGGGGGAAAAATATTTGAATACGATTGACCTTATCGTTTTACATTTTGAAGAGGTGAGACGGCGAAGCATCAAGTTATGGACAGCTATACCTGAGGAAAAAATGGACTGGCGCCCGGATTCCGAAGCCATGTCGTGTAAAGAAATGATAAGACACATATTAGAAGCAGAATTTCTTTATCATCAAATTTTAATGAAAAATATGAGTGAGTTTTCAGAGGAAACTATTAATCCTTATGAATCAAAAATGTTTACCACTGTAAGCGAAGAATTAGAATTTGCAAAACCGTATCGGGCCGAGTTTTTGACATTCATCAAATCGTTAAACGAAACAGATTTAACAAATATAAAGATTGACAGGTCTGATGTTGGATATATTCGCGAACTAGGAGACATGTTATTAAGAATCGCTTACCATGAGTCCGTACATACCGGTCAGCTTTTAGACTATCTCAGAACTGCTGAGGTTGACAGGCCTTTAATTTGGGACTAGTTAAATGATTGAGTTTTACACGGGAAGGGGAAAGAATGGAATATAAACCGATTAATTTTCAAGAGAAATTAGCTGCGTTCCAAGATCAATGGTTTCCAAAAGTAATCGCTGAAATGAATGATTATCAATTTAAACTTGTTAAGGTACAAGGGGATTTTGTTTGGCATAAGCATGACGAAACAGATGAAGTCTTCATTGTCATTAAGGGTAATTTAATCATTGAATTTCGTGATGGAGAAGTAACATTAAATGAAGGTGAAATGTTTGTCATTCCGAAAAATGTTGAACATAAACCTTATGCAGAATCAGAGTGTAACATTTTGCTTGTAGAACCTAAAGGTGTTGTGAATACCGGGCAGGAAATAACTGATCAAACAGCTGAAAATGATGTCTGGGTCTAGCCTGTAACAAAAAAATGATCAAAAATCCGAAAGATCGAAGACGATTAGAGAAAATGATCAGGAAAACCAATTAAGAATGATTTAAGGTAAATTATTGAAAAATTTTGTTAATATTATAATACATTGTTTTGAAATGTAATCATTTTATAAGGAGTTTTCTAATTGCGTTGGAGTAAATGGTTCAATATTTTTTGTATAGCAGCATTGGGGTCAATATATGGCTATAAATTGTTTACTAACCAAGAAGTCAGTACGACTCGTTTAATCATAGCTGCTGCAATTATTTTGTTGAACATTGTCGGACTTTTTAGCAAAGAACCAGTAAAACAAACACAGCAAGCAAACTAAAAGTCAAAAACACAAAAAGTTGGTACAGAAGGATGTTGCAGCGCGCAGCATCCTTTTTTCGTAGTCTCCCTTTTTACGCTGCTTATCATAAACATTTAAGTTTCATCAAGCATCCAGAATCTGTTGTATCGATAAATGAAAATTGCCCTAAAATGTGCCGGTTCATCATAATACCAGTCCAAGCTGCAGTTATTTCTATACATAGTATGTAGAGATTAAAAAATGAGAGAAGGAGTGGCGTAATGTATTATAACGAAGGTGAAGATCAACAGTACGTTCAGAAGAAAAAGCCATACAACGAAGCCTGTGACCTTGGCCATGATTTTGATATGGCGGACGACGCAGCAAGAGCGGAAGCAGCAAGAGAAGCAGAAGCGAGAGCCAGAGCGGAAGAAGCAATAGCAAGGGCGGAAGAAGCAAGAGCCAGAGCAGCAGAAGCAGCAAAAGCAGCAGCAGAAGCAAAGGTAGAAGCGGCAAAATTAGCAGCCAAAGCGAAATGTAAAAAACGTCATAAGAAAGAGAAAAAACATGATTGCAAACGTAAGCACAAGAAGAAAAAATAAGATCTTTTCATCATGTAAAAGATAAGATTCAATGTGTATTGATTTTAACCGTACAGGGGTGCAAAAACGATAAAGAATAAGATTCTTTGTCGGGGGATCAAGCAGAAAGATTGCTCAGCCGGTGTCTCAGCAGAACCACGCATGGCAGGGCAAACATAATTTTCTATGGACTTCCATAGTTAAGTCGGGATATAACGCCAATAAATGTAAGTGCCTATCATGATAAAAAAGGCAGGAGAGACAAGCGTTTCGGCAGCTTGCCGCTCTTGTCTTTTTTTTGTTTTTATATCATCTTCGCGTATATGTATCTATTTTTAAGTTTGCAGAACATCTGTCTAAGAATTTGTCCAATTCCTACATATACTGGTATCGGAATCAAATGCTTATTGGGAGTGAAATAGATGGGATCAGCACAGTTAACAGGACGCGTCATCTTCAAAGGGGACCCTGGCTATACACAGGCGGTTAAGAATTGGAACCCTTATGTTGATGTCTGTCCGCTTGTCTTTGTTTTTGCCCAAAATTCATACGATGTAAGTAATGCTATTAAATGGGCTCGTGAGAAGAATGTGCCTATGCGTGTCAGAAGCGGCCGCCATGCTCTGGATAAAAATCTTTCCACGGTAAGTGATGGGATTGTTATTGATGTGAGTGACATGAATAAAGTTTTCTTAGATGAAAAAAACGCGGTAGCAACTGTTCAAACCGGTATTCACGTCGGCCCGCTTGTAAAAGGTTTAGCTCGGGAAGGTTTTATGGCCCCGTTCGGAGACAGTCCAACCGTCGGAATCGGAGGAATCACAATGGGAGGCGGATTTGGAGTGCTTTCCCGATCGATCGGCCTGATAAGCGATAACCTTCTCGCACTGAAAATGGTAGATGCCAAAGGCAGGATTATTCAAGCAAATCAATCCCGCAATGAAGATTTACTGTGGGCTTCCAGAGGCGGCGGGGGAGGCAATTTCGGATATAACACCCAATATACATTCAAAGTTCACCGTGCCCCTAAAACCGCAACCGTCTTTAATATCATTTGGCCGTGGGAACAGTTAGAAACGGTATTTAAAGCGTGGCAAAAATGGGCGCCGTTTACAGACGAACGATTAGGATGCTATCTTGAGATTTACAGCAAAGTAAATGGCTTGTGCCATGTGGAAGGATTGTTCCTCGGTTCAAAACCAGAGCTGGTTCAATTATTAAAACCTTTATTAAATGCCGGAACACCGGCACAAACAGTAATCAAAACACTATACTACCCGGATTGTATAGATTTCTTAGATCCTGACGAACCGATTCCCGGCCGATCGGATCAGAGTGTTAAATTCTCTTCGGCGTGGGCGCTCAATCTTTGGCCGGAAGAACCTATTGCAGTAATGAGACAATTTTTAGAAAAAGCGACCGGGACAGAAACCAATTTCTTTTTTATCAATTGGGGCGGCGCGATAAGCAGAGTTCCAAGCAGTGAAACAGCCTTCTATTGGCGCCGACCATTGTTTTATACGGAATGGACGGCCAGTTGGAAAAATAAATCACAAGAAGCTTCGAATCTTGCATCAGTTGAAAGAGTGCGTCAGCTGATGAAACCATATGTAACAGGTTCATATGTGAATGTTCCGGATCAAAATATCGAGAACTTCGGAAAAGCATATTATGGCTCAAACTTTGCAAGGCTTCAAAGAATAAAGGCGAAATACGATCCCGAAAATGTATTCCGTTTTCCGCAAAGCATCCCGCCATCGTATAAATAGTTTGATCGTTTTTGGAAACAAATAAAAAACACACCAGAACATTCAGGTGTGTTTTTATTGTTGCTAAATGTGGTTATTCAATTGCATCCCAGTGCGGATTCCAAACGATTTCCCATAAGTGTCCATCGGGGTCTTGGAAGTGACCGGAGTATCCGCCCCAAAAAGTATCATGAGCGGGATCAGTTATCGTTGCTCCTGCCTGTTTTGCCTGTTCCATGACTTTATCGGCTTCAGCTTTACTGCCAACATTATGTCCTAATGTAAATTCTGCAGGGCTTGGCGCAGTTAACGTAACGTTTGTTTCATGTGCGATGTCTTTGCGGTTCCAAATGGCAAGTTTCAGTCCTGTTTGTAAGTCAAAAAAGGCAACTGCACCATGTTCAAATTCTGTACCGGCTATTCCCTCTGTAGGCAGACCCAAGCCATCTCGATAGAAGTGAAGCGATTTTTCTAAATTGTCTGCGCCTAAAGTAATTACTGTAATCCGCGGCTTCATAGCAATCATTGATCAAGAGCAATATAAAGTATTGGACATTTTCATTGAAAAGATTTTGACATTTCAGTAAAGAACCTATATATTCATATATGAGCACATAATCATATACGGTTATTTTTGTGTCCATGTTAGAATGCTTCATAACAGAAAAGAAATAATAAATGCAGTGTATGAGATAAGGAGGAGATTTTTATGGGTCACAATCACAATCACGCTGGCGGATCCAATAAGAAGGTTTTATTGATCTCTTTTATCATGATTACAAGTTATATGATAATAGAAGCGATAGGCGGATTTTTAACCAATAGTTTAGCGCTTTTGTCAGATGCAGGCCATATGCTGAGTGACTCGATCTCATTAATGGTTGCTCTGATTGCTTTTAAATTGGCCGAAAAAAAGGCAAGTCATCATAAGACATTCGGCTACAAACGATTTGAGATTCTCGCAGCTGTGATAAACGGTGTTGCATTAATATTGATTTCCCTTTATATCATTTATGAAGCAATCAAACGTTTCTCTCATCCGCCGGAGGTAGCAACAACCGGCATGCTGACGATTAGTATCATCGGGTTAGCTGTAAATATATTGGTCGCTTGGATTATGCTGAACGGCGGAGATACAAAGAATAACCTGAACATAAGAGGGGCTTACTTACATGTGATAAGTGACATGCTCGGATCTGTAGGTGCCATACTGGCTGCGATCCTTATCATCTTCTTCGGGTGGAGCTGGGCAGATCCAGCGGCCAGTGTCATTGTGGCTATTCTTGTTCTGAGAAGCGGTTACCATGTGACGAAAGACTCCATTCACGTATTAATGGAAGGAACTCCGGAAAATATCGATGTCACTGACATCATTCATACAATTGAAGAGACAGAAGGAATTCAAAGCATTCATGATTTGCACATATGGTCTATCACAAGCGGATTGAATGCTCTTTCCTGCCACGCTGTTGTTAACGATCAACTGACCATTTCAGAAAGCGAAAGTATTTTACGCAAAATTGAACATGAACTTGGAGATAAAGGCATTACACATGTAACCATTCAAATGGAAACAGCAGCGCATAATCACGACAATACGATTCTTTGTCAGGCCCAAACTGAGATTCCGCGTGACCATCATCATCATTAAAGAAGGAAATAGGGGTTCACTTTGTCTTCTGACAATTAAGCTAAAACCGCGGGGGGATTCATATGTACGACACGATAGTAATCGGAGCCGGTCAGGCAGGAATCTCAGTAGGATATTATCTAAAGAAGTCGAAACAAAAGTTTATCATTTTGGATAAAAGTCATGAAGTAGGAGAAAGCTGGAAAAACCGGTATGACTCATTGGTTTTATTTACTTCTCGAATGTACAGCTCTTTGCCTGGAATGCAGCTTGAAGGAGACAAGCATGGACTCCCTTCAAAAAATGAAATTGCTGCTTATCTGAAAAAATATGTTGAAAGATTTGAAATCCCGATCCAATTACGGACAGAAGTAATAAGTGTCCAAAAATTAAAGAACTATTTCTTAATAAAAACAAACCGGGAAGAATATCAAACGAAGAATCTTGTGATGGCCGCAGGTCCTTTTCATACCCCTAACATTCCATCAATATCAAGGGATGTAGCCGATCATATTCATCAATTACATTCTTCACAATATAAACATTCAAAACAACTGGCGCCTGGGAATGTACTGGTAGTCGGCGGCGGGAATAGCGGGGCTCAGATAGCTGTTGAATTATCCAAAGAAAGAGTTACATATTTGGCTTGCAGTAATAAACCGGTTTATTTCCCTTTATGGATTGGAAAAAGAAGCATCTTTTGGTGGTTTGATAAATTAGGAGTTTTACATGCAAGTCATACATCAATATTAGGCAAGTTCATTCAGAAGAAAGGCGACCCCATATTTGGGTATGAATTAAAACATGCAATAAGACAGAAGAAGATCATCTTAAAACAAAGAGTCATAGCCGGAAAGCAAAATGAAATCATTTTTAAAGATTCATCTTCATTAGAAGTAAACAATATCATTTGGGCAACTGGTTTTAAGAATCCGCTTTGTTGGATGAAAATAGAAGGTGTTTTGGATAAGGAAGGCCGAATTATACATCACCGGGGTGTTTCAGCTGTGGAAGGATTGTATTTTATTGGTTTGCCTTGGCAGCATAGGCGAGGTTCAGCGCTGCTTCAAGGTGTAGGAAATGATGCTGAATACATTGTAAAACAAATGAACGGCGGATAGACAGAGGAGAGCAGTAACTTACGTGTTTACTGCTCTTTTTTGTGTTGAATAAGTCCGGTTATGTGACTGTGTAAAGCCGAAAAAATCTTTTGGCTTAATTAATAAGAAGATCCCTGACTCATTGATTGTGCAACATTCTGACGTACCTCCCGAGCTAACTGCGCGGCACGTAAGGAAGCCTGCCAAATAGCCGGACTCACTGCAGATTGACTGATGGATAATGCCTGTTGTGTGGCTGGAACCATTGGTCTTAGGAGATTTTCCGCCTCGTCTACAGATGACTCGTATTGGTGACCGGCTGCTCTTCTCAGGTCTGCTATCGCTGCGGGGAAGTTTGACCATAGACGAAGTATTGAATTCATGCAGCCAACCATAAGAGGAAAATGAGGAGCCCGGCCTTGTCCGGAGGCGAGAAGCTCTGCTGCGCCTAAAGCGGAATAAACGTGATAGCTCAACGGAGTAAGATATTTCGCGTGTACAATATGAAGTTCTCGTAATCCCCAAGTGTCTGGAAGAAATCTGAATTCTGAACTCATACCGCATCCCAGAGCGAGTGCTCTGCTGACAGCCTGCAAGTGTTTCACTACCGCAGCCATTGATTGTTGAAAGGAGGATGAGTGTATTGGAATTTGTTGAATCGCAGATAAATGGCTTCGCATTTTAAGATTTGCCTGACTTAAATCAGGCTGCTGTCTGTAATCATATACATAATACGGATAATAATAATACATGTCTAAACTCCCTTTATGAATGACTTTTAGGAGCAGGATATGCACCCAGATTGTTTTTGATAAGGGCATGTGCCTAAATTATCCATCAGTGCAACGATTTTAGTCCGCGCATATTCAGTTGGTATTTTTTATGCAAACGGATTTTGTGGCCAAAACGTTTCTGCTAACTTAAGTCTTTTAGGCTGAACAAGGGAATTTCTTTGTACGGCACACTCTCATTACCAAAAGCATAGGATAATATCACAAAAATTTAAAATTGCGGGGATGAAAAATGTATTATATACCTTTTTCGCATCAATATTATTATTGTGTGAATGTACCGATGTATAGCGATGGAAGATCTGTTTATTGGACTTTTCCAAATAACTATGATCCTTCATACGAAGATAGAAACCTTCTCTTGAAAGATTATGGACCAAAACCATTCGTTGTGAATATCAATAAAGCCGCAAAACAAAACAATACATTCCGTACGGCTCTATGGACGGGAAAACATTTTCAAATTACTTTAATGAGTATCGGCATTGGAGAAGATATCGGTTTGGAAATCCACCCCCACGTAGATCAATTCTTACGGATTGAGCAAGGCCGGGGGATCGTTAAAATGGGTAAGAGCAAGGAACATTTAACATTCCAAAGAAATGTCTATGATGACTTTGCCATTGTTGTCCCTGCCGGCACTTGGCACAATGTTGTGAATACGGGTAATACGCCGTTAAAACTGTATTCAATTTATGCTCCTCCTAACCATCCGTTTGGTACAGTTCATGTGACAAAGGCCGATGCAGCGGCTGCGGAAGATTAGTATAGGATTCCAGAGGACTTTACTGCTGCAAAGACTATAGAAAAAATCGTATTTGGACAGCATCATTAAATAAAGCGATTGAATGGCTGAAACACAAAATATTAACGTTTCAGCTTGTCATAGTGCAGTTGATGCGATGCTTTATTCCACAACTTTTCAACAGCAAATGTGGTTTTTTGTCTGTACATTTTAATTGATTGGCAGTCAGTGAAAATAGGCAATCCGCAGGAAATTTGTAATAAATTTATCCTTGCTCCTCCTAATAAGCGGCTTTAACTGCCAAGTTTCTGTTTCTCTTCAAACCATTTGCGAAGCTGATGAATATGAGCTTGATGATATCTATTATGGTCTGCCATATGCATATTCCCCATTGAATGGTTGCTTGTTTTTCTGCTTCATAATCTACTGTATGATTCAGCTGATCGTCAGTTAACTCATAACAAACAGACTTAAACATGCTGAATACTTCTTCATAATCAGTGAGAATTTGTTCTAATGAAACACCGGAAATGAAAGGGAGCTTATTGTTCTGATCTAACATTGGTCCATACTTCTCTTCAAGCTGCTTTGGTATCGGTTCACCCTTTATTCTGAATATCCAGTTGAGATCAACATATGCTAAGTGTCTTATTAGCTGAGCTGTACTATTGTATGTTTGATTTGGTCCTTTATAATCAATCTCCTGCTGTGACATGTCTGACACAATGGATATTAAGCGGCTGTAATTTTCATTAACGGCAGAATACAGCATCACCTCATTAGCACAATTTTTATATTCAGTTTGTCTTATTACTCATATTTGTCAAGCCATCCAGGGAATGAATCGCTAGAGGATGAAGCAATGAAGCAGGCTCTCTTTGCCTGCTTTTTTTGTGTGTCGGCCTATACATCTGACATGTTTGTTTATCTGAAACTGTACCTTTTTAAATGTCAGACAGTGTTATATGATACTCTGCAGATATTCAAGAATATGTACTTGGAGGACATTCTCATGCGAAATTTTAATGTTGCTATCCCTACGCCTTTTCATGAAGATGAAAGTTTATATTTAGAAGGATTTGATGCTATTGTCGAACATTTGAAAAACAGCGGTATCCATTCGTTACTCATATGCGGCACGACTGGTGAACAGCATTCACTCAGCATAGATGAGCGTCTTCAGATCATTGAGTATGTTCATCAGCGAAAATTTGAAGATGTTGAACTGATGTTCGGTGTTTCAGCCGTAAGAACCAGTGATGCCGTCAAACTGATGAAACACATCGAGAAAACCAATATTGATTCTGTACTGATTGGTTTTCCTCCTTATATAAGACCGACACAGCAGCAAGCCGTTTATTACGTTGACGAACTTCTCAGTCATACCTCTAAAGAGGCTGTGCTTTATAATAACCCCGGCCGGACCGGTTTTAATCTGAGTGAGAAAGCGCTTAAAGACTTAATAAGCCGGCATTCCGGGATAAAGGGGCTGAAAGAAGGAGGAGACGTTCTGCGTCATAAACAAACAGAGTTCCCTGATCACTTTATTTTGTTTGCGGCAGGAGACGTTGAATTTCCGAAGATGCTGAGTAACGGGTGTAACGGCCTGTCAAGCATGGCTGGAAATGTCTATCCTGAAGAAATCAGAGAAAGCTTCAGCAGCTTATCAGAAAATAAACCGATTAATCTGGACCGAATAAACGATCTGATTGCTGAAGTGACAAATCATCATACTGTCATGAATATAAAAAATCACTATAAGAAGATTGGGATTCAAGCAGGCAGCTGCCGGTCACCCATTATATAAGAAATGTTCCGTCGCGGATAAGTGAAAAATGTGATCAGCGCGCTTTCTGTACTTGGATTAGGCTTAATAAGCAAGTTATATAATACTGTCATTAGCGGGGGCGTAAGCATTTGTTTAGCTTTACATAAGGGAAACCTTATGATATGGTGATTATTGCTAATATTGACAAGAAAGAGGTGAAAGCGATGATAACGATTTATGGAATTTTGTATGGTAAAAATGCAAAAATTGGAAACATCTTGGCGGACAAAGGGAGCAGTCTGTCCTTTTTTAAGCCAAATCACCATACAAAAACAGTTATCGGTGCTTTTTCTCTATGTCAAATAAACGATAATCCAATGACATAATGTCCTTGTTTATTTGTGCATGATGTTATTTAAGCGTAACACCGATAATTGTGTCGGTGTTTTTTTGTGCCTGATTTTAAAAAAAGGTTAGATGATCACTCCCTTCTATTTACTCAAACAAACAAGAGTATTATGGAAGGATGAGAAAACATGCAACAAAAAAACAAGTATATAAGAATTCAAGAGTTCCTGAAGCAAAATAAATTTCCTGATTTTAGAATGAATCAAATCAAAAATGCTGTATTCCAAGGGAGAATAAATCATTTCAATGAAATAACGGTTCTTCCTAAATCCTTGAGAAAATTGTTAATAGAGGAGTTCGGAGAGTCAATTTTAAATATTGCTCCTTTAAAAGTGCAGCATTCTGAGCAAGTTACAAAAGTCTTATTTGAAATTTCAGGAGACGAAAAAATAGAAACGGTTAATATGAAATATAAAGCCGGTTGGGAGTCATTTTGTATATCCTCGCAGTGCGGCTGTCATTTTGGCTGTAAATTTTGTGCAACAGGAGATATTGGTTTAAAACGCAATTTAACGTCAGATGAAATGACTGACCAAATTTTGTACTTTCACTTAAAAGGACATTCAATTGACAGTATTTCTTTTATGGGAATGGGAGAAGCATTAGCGAATGTACAAGTTTTTGATGCTTTACATGTGCTTACAAATCCGAAGTTGTTTGCTTTAAGCCCTCGCAGGTTATCTATTTCGACCATAGGTATTATTCCGGGCATTAAAAAAATCACTCAGGATTATCCGCAGGTCAACCTGACGTTTTCATTACATTCTCCTTTTAATGAACAGCGAAGCAAGTTAATGCCGATTAATGAACGCTACCCGTTATTGGAGGTAATGGACACATTAGATGAGCATATACGTGTGACCTCAAGAAAAGTTTATATTGCTTATATTATGCTGCCGGGAGTCAATGATTCTATTGATCATGCGAATGAAGTAGTAAATCTTTTAAGAAGCAGATATAAGAGAGGGAACTTGTTCCATGTAAACATCATTAGATATAACCCGACTGTTAGTTCACCTATGAGATTTGAAAAAGTAAATGAGAAACAAGTTGTAAATTTCTATAAAAAATTAAAGTCAGCAGGAATTAACGTGACCGTCAGAAGTCAATTTGGCATTGATATAGATGCTGCTTGCGGACAATTATATGGAAATTATCAAAAAAATAAGAACCAATAAATCAGGTGCAGAACTCGGTTTGACTTCATATTATTTCATTTGATAACATAAAATGGTTATTGTGATTAAAAAAAAGATACCCGTTTTTATAAAAAAAGGAGTCATAACGTTGCTGAAAAGGTTTTTTCTTGTTTTTCTTACGCTGATAATGTCTATATTTGCTGTATTCGCGGCTGCTGAAGAGTCTCCCGGCGATCGTGTCATTTCTTTTGACGAGCCTATGATTTTATTGATCTCACTCGGAATCATCTTATGTTTGTTCATTCCGCCATTCGTCATGTCCTTTTTTGGCAGCTTGGTTGTGAGAATCATATCCGGAGTCTATCAATGTTTTATCGTCCTCACGTTTGCGGGGCTCATTCCGATTGGATTTCTGATTCCCAATGGCTTTTTGACAATTCTTGCTGCCGTACTGGGGACTTTGGTCAGTTCAGCGAGTGTTGCCGTGACCTTATTCGTTGGCAGGACAGAGAACACAAGTAAACTTTCATAAGCGGTTTTGACAACAATAACCCGCGTCCCAAAACACCAAGTGTCACAGACCCTTGGTGTTTTTTAATTCCGGCAGAAAAGAAGGTATAATGGGCGGAGAAGAGGTGTCAGCCAATGAAAATAACCAGAGAGACATTAGAAAAACAGCAAATTTGGATATATGGTGTGACTCTTGTAATCGGCGGAATAGCGGGGATCGCCGGGAAAGATTCAGGACTTCGCTGGGGATGGACGATATCACCGCTTATCGCTGTTCTCATGTATGCCATGTTTGCCCAAATCCCGTTCTTGAAGTTGAGGGAAGCCATGTCAAACCTCAAGTTTATGGCGGCTTTATTGATCGGTAATTTCTTAGCTGTACCTGTCGTTGTATGGGTGTTAACCGCCATTTTTCCTCAATCTCCTCCTATATTATTAGGGGTTTGTTTGGTATTGCTTACACCTTGTATTGATTACGTCATCGTCTTTACTCAGCTCGGCAAAGGAAATGAGAGATTAATACTGGCTTCCACGCCGGTTTTGTTCGCCGTTCAGATGGTATTGCTTCCGTTATACTTGTGGCTGTTTATCGGGAAAGAAGTGATAGGGGCTGTTCATGCGGGGCCGTTTCTGGAAGCATTCTTATGTTTAATAGCGGGACCGCTGCTGGCGGCAGTGATGACACAATTGTGGGCTGATAAGAAGCCGGCTGGAGAAAAGATGTTAGAGTGGACGGCCTGGCTGCCTGTTCCTTTGATGGCTCTGGTCTTACTGGCGGTCGTCGCCACACAAATCGGCAAGGTCATCAGTGATGCTGGCATCATTATACGTGTGATTCCGATCTATCTGTTATTCCTGCTCATTATGCCGTTTGTCTCCCGGTTTATCGCATACGCGTTCCGTCTGGATACAGGTGAAGGAAGAGCATTGATCTTCAGCACGGGCACAAGAAATTCTCTCGCAGTCCTTCCGTTAGCGCTGGCTTTGCCGGATGCTTGGGCTTCATTAGCCGCCGCTGTTATCGTCACACAGACGATTGTTGAATTGATAGGCGAATTGGTTTATATAAAAGCGGTGCCCGGATGGCTGCTGAAATAAAAAATAATTTGAACTGAAAAAAACATACCAACAAATGGGACTGACCCCATAAGATGAGACAAATAAAAACACCTTCAAGTTTGAATACGGATGATTGTTATCCGAAATTAGACTTGGAGGTGTTTTTTCTATGGGGACAAGAGTGAGTTATCCGGTTGAAGCGAAACAGAAGGCTGTAGAAATGAGATTGGCAGGCGTACCTATGAAAGAGATTATGCAGGAGTTGAATATTAAGAATAAGACACAGGTTCAGACATGGGTTAGATGGTATAAGGCTGGTGATACACATCGATTCGAACAGCCTGTTGGAAAGCAATACACTTACGGAAAAGGTCCGGAGTATTCTTCCGATTTAGAGAAACTGCAGGCAGAGATTCGTTACCTGAGACAACAGAATGAAGTTTTAAAAAAGTACAACGAATTGGAAAGGAAGTTGATAGCGAAACGTCAGTCGAACTTGTAGAAATATTGCACAGCACAATGACCGTACAGGATATCTGTATTCATTTAGGTATCTCTCGAGCGTCTTATTATCGTTGGAAGAAGAATCTGATGAAGGATCATCCCAAGCGCCATTTGGAAAAACAAATCGGCACGTTGTGCCGAGAGCACAAGTATCGATATGGATATCGAAAAATCACAGCCATACTAAAAAAGAGAATGTGTATTAACCATAAAACGGTTCAACGTATTATGCAGAAAAATCAATGGCAGTGTCGGGTTAAGGTGAAAAAGCGCAAGAAGGATGGGCAGCCATATGCCGTGGTCGATAATATATTGGATCGGAACTTTCAGTCTGATCGTCCTCTTGAAAAACTAGTAACAGACATCACATATTTGCCTTATGGACAGAAACAATTGTACCTTTCCAGTATATTAGATTTATACAATGGAGAAGTGATTGCTTTTACTATTGGGGATAAGCAGGACACAGCCTTTGTCTTACACACACTTGATCAGCTGCCCGCACTGCCAGAGAACTGTGTGTTACATAGTGACCAAGGTTCTGTGTATACATCTTACGAGTATCAAAAAGCTGTTAAAACAAAAGGCATTACCATGAGCATGTCCCGCAAAGGGACGCCCGCTGATAATGCCTCCATCGAATCGTTTCATTCCTCGCTAAAGTCTGAAACGTTCTATCTTAACAGCATTGATCGAACTACGACTGCCATCGTAGAACGCACTGTCATAGAATACATTCATTATTATAACAATATTCGTATTCAAACCAAACTAAACAACCAATCACCGATAAACTATCGGCAATTGGCTGTTTAAAAGGTGTTTTGACCCCTGTCTCAAAAACGGGGGGCAGTCCCAAATATTGGTATGTTTTTTTATGTCGATTATAAAGTTGAAATATCAATGACGAAACGGTAGCGGACATCGCTTTGGAGAACCCGTTCGTACGCTTCATCAACTTGATTGGCCGGTATCACTTCAATTTTAGGAGCAATGCCGTGCTCGGCGGCGAAATCAAGCATCTCCTGAGTCTGCGGAATACCGCCGACGAGTGAACCCGCAATGCTGCGGCGGCCCGTGATTAAGGAGAACACACTGTATGAGTCCGGCTTAGCGGGCGCTCCCACATTTACCAATGTACCGTCAATGCGAAGCAGGGATAAGTAGGCATCTACGTCAAGGTTCGCGGATACTGTATTTAAAATAAGATCAAATCGTCCGGCCAGCTCAGTAAATGTATCCGGATCGCTTGTTGCAAAGTAATGATCGGCTCCAAATTCAAGCGCTTCGTCTTTTTTGTTCATTGAGCGGCTGAGGACGGTGACCTCTGCGCCTAAAGCGTGCGCGAATTGAACGGCTAAATGTCCGAGCCCGCCCATTCCGACAATCGCCACTTTTTTGCCGGGGCCGGCATTCCAGTGTTTCAGCGGAGAGTAGGTGGTAATGCCCGCGCACAATAGCGGGCTGGCAGCATCCAAATCCAGCTGATCCGGAATCCGGACAACGAATCTGTCAGTGACAACTATTTTCTGGCTGTAGCCGCCGTACGTAGGGTTTCCGTCGTAGTCCAGGTTATTATAAGTCTGAACAACGCCTTTTGTGCAATATTGTTCGTCTCCGTTCAGACAGTATTCACATTCCCCGCAGGAGTCTACAAAACAGCCGACACCCACACGGTCGCCGACGGCAAATGTGGTGACTTCTTCACCCACGGCTTCCACAACTCCGGCAATTTCGTGTCCGGGAACCATCGGAAAGATTCCGCCGCCCCATTCATCGAATGCACTGTGGATGTCTGAGTGACAAATCCCGCTGTACTTAATATCAATCAGGATATCGTGCGGCCGTAATGCTCTTCTCTCAATCGTTGTCCGCTCAAATTTAGCTTTTGCATGCGGAGCGCTTAATACACGAGTCGGATGATTATTGCACATGGTTATCTTCCTTTCCAAGATAAAGTGATGAATCCTCTGTTCGATTTTACTTTAAATGTTAAAGCGGACTTTAAGTCAAGGAGTTTGGTTTATTTTTTTATGAAATGATATTCTATAATGGCACGCTTATGAAAGGTATGAAGGACGGGTGGTAAAAATATGAAGATTGCGCAGGCTGCAAAGCAGGTTGAGTTATCAGCCGCAACGCTTAGGTATTATGAAAGTATAGGACTGATTCCTCCGGTAAAACGCGATGAAAGCGGCATTCGCGATTATGATGAAGATGATGTGAATTGGATTCAATTTATAAAATGCATGAGAAGTGCCGGGCTGTCGATTGAGGCGCTGATTGAATATACCGCTTTATTTATTGAAGGAGCCGATCATACGATCGAACCCCGAAAAAACATCCTGATAAATGAAAGGAAAAGGCTGACGGAGAAACAGAGGGAAATTGATGAAACCATAAAACGATTAAACAGGAAGATTGAGGATTATGAAGATATCCTTGAAAATGAAGCGAAACTTAAAAACAGATTGAAAGCTGAATGTATTTCTGAATGAAGAGAAGTTGTCCCGGACGCGGGGCCGCATGAAATGTACCAAGGGAAACGAGCCTTGGTTTTTTTATTTTCTAAAGAGTGGAAACAAAACAGCTTTTTCTATCTTATCAATCATTACTTATCCTTTTTTCAGCTTGACTTTTTTACTGCAGACTTTTAAAGTGTGAAATGTTGCTTAGACTGTGATTAGCGACTTTAATGCTGAAAAGAGGTGGTTTACCCAGATGAACAATAAAAAGAACCCTTGGGCGTTATTGCCTTTAGTCTTATTCGTAGGGCTTTTTGTCGGCTCTGGTCTGGTGACCGGAGATTTTTATAAATTGCCGATCTTGATTGCCGCGATCATTGCGTCAGCTTTTGCGCTGTTATTTAACCGGAAGAAATCGCTCAATCAAAAAATAGAATGGTTCGCTTCCGGTGCGGGACATCCTGATATTATCATTATGGTTATGATTTTTATATTGGCAGGTGCCTTTGCTTCGGCGGCTGAAGCGATGGGAGCGGTGCATTCAACTGTCAATCTTGCTTTGAGCGTTATTCCGCAGCAGTTTTTGCTGCCGGGACTGTTTATCATTGCTTGTTTTATTTCTATATCGATGGGAACATCAATGGGCACGATTGCGGCGGTTGCGCCGATCAGCGCGGGTCTGAGCGGAGAGCTTGGCATCTCCGGGGCGATTACGATGGCGGCTGTGGTCGGCGGAGCTATGTTCGGAGATAATCTTTCTTTTATTTCTGATACGACCATCGCGTCAGTCCGGACGCAAAAAACACAAATGATGGATAAATTCAAAACGAACTTTCTGATTGTTTTGCCTGCTGCCATTGTGACTGTTATTATCTTATTTTTTATTCCGGCAGGCCACGCCGGCCATACGGGTGCTGAATCTTACAACTGGATTAAGGTGCTTCCTTATGTCGCCGTGTTGGTTTTTGCGTTAATCGGTATTAATGTGATGGCTGTCATATTCGGCGGATTGGTTTTGACGGGAATCATCGGATTAGCGGGCGGCAGCCTGACGCTTGACTCTTATTTTAAGGCGATTACGGATGGAATTGCCGGAATGAGCGATCTGATCATCCTGTCCATGCTGATCGGCGGGATGGTCGGCGTGATGAAACAAAACGGCGGGATCGACTTTTTACTGGAGTTCATCACGAAACGAATCCGTTCGAAAAAAGGCGCCGAAGCCGGCATTGCCGGACTGGTCAGCGTGACGAATCTGGCTGCGGCCAATAATACGATCTCGATTATCGCAGCCGGGCCGATTGCAAAGAATATCGCTGATAAATTCAACATCGACAACAGAAAATCGGCAAGTATTCTGGATATCTTTTCGTGCATGATTCAAGGATTGATTCCTTACGGCGCACAGCTGTTATCAGCCGGGAAATTCGGGAATATTTCACCAGTCAGCATCCTGCCATACTCTTTCTATCCCGTTTTAATCGGAATCTGCGGCATCGCCGCCATCATATTTGGACTGCCGAAATTCACAAGAAATACGAAATAAAAAAAGGCGCCGTTCGGCGCCTTTTTTCTTTCATGACAGCCAAGCATTTCTCAAAAGCTGTACGCCCTGTGTGATCTGATCCGTATCGAGATGGGCGAACCCCAGCTTTATGATCGGCGGTTCGGGTTTTTCGGCAACGAAATAAACGGCGGTAGGATATACCTTCACTCCGTACTGAAAAGCGCGTTCGATTAATGTTTCTTCTGTATAGTTCAGGTGAACTCTCACCAATATATACAATCCCGACTGCTCGCCGATGATCGTCACATGATCGCCGAACTGCTGCTTTACATGTGAAATCAAGTGCTGCATTTTTCGCCTGTAAACAATGCGCATGCGCTTAATATGGCGGGTCCATTCACCGGCCTTCATCAATTCAGCCATGGTCAGCTGGTTAAGCGAAGAAGCGGTGCTTTCGAAATGAATAAACCGTTCTTTATACCGGTGCAAAAGGCGCTGCGGCAAAACCATATAGCTTATGCGGATGCCCGGAAGAAAGGATTTTGAGAAATTCCCTAAATAAATCACCCGGTCTGATTGAATGGAAGCAAGAGCGGGAAACGGCTGCTGTGTATAACGGAATTCACTGTCATAATCATCCTCAAGAATATAACCCTCTCTATGATTCACCCAATTGATCAGAGTTTGGCGCTGCTGAATGGACATGCTTACGCCGTAAGGGCTGTGATGGGATGGGGTCACATAGATTAATTTTTCTTTCATTGCATGTAATTGAGAAAAATCAGCTCCGTTTTCATAGACAGGCATCGTTTTCAGAGATAGCCCGTGAAATTGAAAAGCCGCTCTGGCACCGTCAAATCCCGGGTCTTCAACGATCATTCCCGAAAAATCCTCTTTCAGAATCCGGCTGAGATATATCAGCATCTGCTGCGTGCTGCTGCCGATGATAATGGAATCCGCATCTGTTTTCACTCCGCGGGATTCCAAGAGATAAGCGGCAATTTGTTCACGCAGGTCTCTCTCGCCGAACGGTTCACCGTACAGGAAGCTTTTCTCTGATGTCAAAACTTGATTGTATAATTTTCTCCATGTTTTCAGAGGAAAATGCTTTTGATCGACGGCTCCGGCGCGAAAATCAATCAGGACGGGCTGAGTTGATTCGGTTTTCTCAGCGTAAACAACATCGTTTTCTTTTTGAAATATAGAAGGTTCTACTTCATTTACAAAATAACCTTTGCGTGTTTCTCCGCGAATGTATCCCTCCGCTAAAAGAAGATCATAAGCCATCAGCGTTGTATTGCGGCTTACCCGCAGGGAATCTGCCAGCTCCCGAATCGAAGGCAGCCGCTCATCTGCCTGAATATTTCCCTGCTCAATCAATGTTTTAAATTGCTCGTAAATTTGTTTGTATTTCGGGGTATCGCTTTCGAAAGCGAAAATCATATTTTTCATCAGATGTTCTCCTCTGACATGTGTATTTATTCCTAACTGTACCTTTTTAAATGTCAGGTGATATCTTATTATAGCGGAAAGCGCTTTATCAATCCATGTTCGAGAGGAGAGTTTTGTATGTATATTCCGGCTCCATTTCAGCTGAGTGAAGCTCAAGCGTGCGATGTCATCAAAGAGTATGGTTTCGCAGCATTGTTTTCAACGGCGGAAGGCATGCCGTATGCAACCCACCTGCCATTGATGATGAGTAAGAATAACGAATGCTTATACGGTCATTTTGCATTGCCGAACCCCCAATGGAAAGAGATTGATGGCCAAAACGTGTTAGCCGTTTTTCAAGGGCCTCATTGTTATATCTCGCCTAAATGGTATGAGACGAATCAGGCTGTTCCCACATGGAATTATGTGGCGGTTCATGTTTACGGAGAGACGGAGCTTTTGGATGAGGAAGAAACCGTGCAGTCGATGAGTGATCTCGTATTGAAATACGAAATCCCCGACAGCCCGTACAAATTAGAGGATGTCGATGCGAAATTGCTGGCAGGCATGAACAAAGGGGTAAAAGGCTTTAAAATCAAAATCAGCAAAATAGAGGGGAAAGCAAAGCTGAGTCAAAATCATTCAGCTGCAAGACAAGGGCTGGTCGTACAACAGCTCAAACAGATTCCTCATACAAACGAACAGCTCATTTCCGGCTTGATGGAAGAAAACATCAAACAGATCACTGCGAACAACTGACAAGCATGTTAAAAACATACCGGCAGCATGCGGTATGTTTTTTCAGGTTATGAAGCTTTTCTCAGGATGAATAACGACTCAAACAGCACATAAATCAACGGCGCCATTAAAATGAAGAAAGAATGAAAAATAGCATACGGTATGAGTAAGTAAACGATAAGTTTCAATAGAATGGTAGACGGTTTATTGAATGTCCAGCGGTTCTTCAAGATATCAGTCATACAAGCTAAAACAAGGCCGACCGTCAAATATCCGGCTGCTATGTAAAGATAAATAAAAAGGTAAAACGGGTAAGAAGACAACGGCGGTGTGTCCTCTTGTGTCATTTTTAAACCCACATAAAAGACCAATAAAAAGCAAACGGACGAAACGAGAGTTAACAAAAGGTGTTTATATAAATACTTCTTCATGTGTTCACCTGCCTATGGCGCAATTATTTCTTAACATATTATGACATGGTTTTACCGCTGCTGAAAGAATCGGCAGCTGAAAAAGACGGCAAATCCCGCCGTCTTTTTTTATATCTTAAGATTTCTTAAGAACTTTCACCGCTTTTTCTTCAGGTTTTGAATGTAGAGTGTGTTTTATAAATTCAAAACAAATGGAGAGATTAAAGTTGAAACGTCTGTT
The DNA here is from genome assembly GCF_041222765.1 of Bacillus sp. JNUCC-21. NCBI lineage: Bacteria > Bacillati > Bacillota > Bacilli > Caryophanales > Bacillaceae > Bacillus > Bacillus sp. JNUCC-21. The sequence continues at coordinate 536,793 of NZ_CP166019.1, forward strand.
ATTTTTATTTCAATATATTATGAATCCCAGATCTGTCGGCGCCGTTCTGCCCAGCTCGCGTTTTCTTGCGGAGAAGATGATGGGGAAAATTGATTTTCATAAAGCTGAATACATTGTTGAATACGGGCCGGGTACGGGAGTATTTACAAAAAAGCTGCTTGAAAAACGGCAGCCTGGGACGATGATCTTATTGATAGAACAAAATGAGGAATTTTATGCTTTGCTGCAAGAAAAATATAAAGAGGAACAGAACCTATTTATTGTACATGGATCGGCTGAACATATTGAGAGTCATATGAAGGAGCATGGAATCCCTTATGCCGACTATGTCGTCTCAGGACTTCCTTTTGCAAGCCTTCCGAAAAAAGTGTCTGCTGATATTTTGACGAATACGGCTAAAATCTTAAAAGATAACGGAGAATTCATTACGTTCCAATATACTCAATATAAGAAGGCATTGATTGAGCAATTCTTTCCGAAAACAGAAGTAAGGAGAGAATTCAGGAATATTCCGCCGGCTTATGTTTTCAGCTGTTCATTGCCGCAAAAAACGAGGGAGGATTCATATGGGGACAAGCATTCTTATCGTGGATGATGACAAAGATATCCGAAACCTGATCTCTGTCTATTTAGAAAATGAAGGAATAGACACACAGAAGGCGGAAGATGCTGCTGAAGCATTGAAATTATTGGAGCAAAAGGAGTTTGACCTGATTATTTTGGATATTATGATGCCCAATATGGATGGGATTGAGGCATGCATGAAGATCAGAGAAGAACGCAATCTGCCCATCATCATGCTTTCCGCCAAATCGGAGGATATGGATAAAATTCAAGGACTGGCCTCCGGCGCAGATGATTATTTAACGAAACCGTTTAACCCATTGGAATTGATCGCCAGAGTGAAATCGCAGCTGAGAAGGTATAAAAAATACAATACAGATACGATCAGCACGGCGAACGTCATTGAAATCGGTGATTTGACCGTTAATACGGATACAAGGCAGGTGTGGGTGCGGGGGAAAGAAGTCAGGCTCACTCCGAAAGAGTTTGATATTCTGGAGCTGCTTTCGAGAAACAAAGGAATTGTCATGAGTGTTGAAAAAATATATGAGGCGGTATGGAAGGAAGACTTTTTTAAGTCGGACAATACCGTAATGGTTCACATCACAAAGATCAGAGACAAGATAGAAGAGGATTCTAAACATCCGATTTATATCAAAACGGTATGGGGAACGGGATATAAAATATGAGGAAGTTTGGAAATAAGCTGATTGTCAGGCTTCTGATCGCGATCGCAATTAGTTATCTTGTTGCATTTGGTGTGTTGATTCTTGTTATTTTATCTATCTCATATCTGTACAAAATAAATTATTTAACAGATGTGAGCCAAGGAAACGCTAATTTTAGGATACTGATTCAATTTACTGCAGCTATTTTGACCTTTATTGCGGTTTTTTTGTTATTGGTGCGGAAAAAAATATTATATTTGAAACACATTACGGAGAGTGTTCACCATATTGCCAATGGAAATTTAGGCTTGACCATCAGGACTGAAAGCAGGGATGAATTGACACAGCTTGCACAACATATCAATTATATGTCCGAAGAATTAGAGAATAAATTTGAACATGAAAGACAATTAGAACGAGTGAAAAGTGAGCTGATCTCAAGTGTATCTCACGATTTAAGGACCCCGTTAACATCAATTATCGGATATTTGGATCTGCTTAAAAAAGAACAATACAACAGTAAAGCTCAATTTCAGGAGTACCTTGAAACGATTTATTCCAAATCGCAAAGGCTGAAATATTTAATAGATGAACTGTTTGAATATACACATTTATCGAGCCCGGACGTTACTTTGAACCGCAGCAAAACAGACTTGTCAGCCCTATTGGAACAAATCACGGGAGAGTACATTCCCATGTTTGAAAAGGAACGATTAACTGTCCGAAAATCAATTACGGAAGAGCATGTTCCCGTCTGTATTGATATAGAAAAGATGGTTCGCGTTTATGATAATCTTTTTATGAATGCGCTGAAGTACAGCATGAAACCATCTGAATTGTTCATAAACCTTGAAATAAAAGATGAAAAAGCAATTTTGCAAGTGTCAAACAAGGCCGAACATCTCCCTGCTGACGATATCAATCAATTGTTTGAACGGTTTTTCAGAGGGGATAAGGCCAGGACGGGTCATCAAGGCACCGGGCTCGGACTTGCCATTTCAAAGAGAATTGTTGAGCTTCACAGCGGCCGTATTCATGCGGATTACAGCGGCGGATGGCTTCGTTTTTCTGTTGAACACCCGATTGACTAGAGCTTGCGGGACAAACGTTCCGTAAGCTTTTTTCTTAGAATAACTTAAGAATCCTTAAGAATTTTACCGGCTGTTTCTTCATTTTTTTTGCTTATGATGTGATGGAAAGCGAGGAGAGCGGAGAAATTGAAAAATAAAATGATTTTATTATGTATATGGTTTTTAGGCGTTTATTGTTTGAAGGAACTGGACGTGCTGTCATTTGATATGAATGATGTAACGGACTTTATATCAGGGCATGCGGAATACGCGATGCTGCTGTTTTTGGCTTTGTGGGTCGTCAGGCTTCTCTTTTTTATTCCCGGCATGACGCTGATGTTTTTGGGCGGAATCTGCTTTGATCCGATGTTCAGCATTTTATTATCAATGGCCGGCCTGTTTATAAGCGAAACATTGGTTTATCTTTTTTCAAGGAAATTCGCCAGCGAAAAAACGACTCAATTACTGGAAGATAAATATCCTGACTTGAAAGTGTTATTGGAGGCGTACAATTATAAGTTTTTGGCAGTGGGGATGATTTGTCCGGCAGCTCCTACTGATGTGATTTGTTTTTTATCCGCTGCGGTCGGGTTAAGGTATTCTGCATACATGTTAACTGTATTGATTTCAAATATTCCTATGGTGCTATTGTCCAGCTTTGTCGTTATCAATTTCAGTGAGTCAATGACAGGTATTGTGTTAGTAATCGTTTCGTTTCTATTGATTACGATCTTAACGGTGAGAATATGGAATCGTATGAAGCAAAATTACTCATGAAACAGGGGTTTTTTGTTCTGAAGGATGTAAAGAAGAATACATCAAAAAAAGCTGTCAGCTTGGTCCTGACGGCTTATTTTTGGTGAATGGCTTATTTCTCCGTGGTGAAATAAAGCAATGCGATGACCGGAAAAGCGATTCCAATCCATAATGTGATACTCCACCCGCCTGAGGCGTATGCCCATCCTCCGATTGATGATCCTATAGCACCGCCCAGAAAGAAGATGGCCATAAATAATCCGTTTAATCGGCTGCGAAATTCAGGTGCCAACGAAAAAATGGCACGCTGACTGAGTACGAGATTGGCAGATACACCCATATCCAACAGGATAGCTGCGGCCACCAGAACTGCTATGCCGACGTGGGAGCTGCTTTGAATCATGAGCGGGAGTAATAAAGAAACGATGACAGCACCGAGAGCGATTCCGGTGGCAAGCCGGGTCAGGCCGCGATCAGCCAGACGGCCGCCTATCGGTGCAGCCGCTGCACCTGCAATGCCCGCTAATGCATACAGCGCGATTGCCTTTTGAGAAAAATGAAAAGCAGGACCGGACAATAATAAAGGTACAGTCGTCCAGAACAAGCTGAAAGCTCCAAATACAAACGCATGATAAATGGCACGACGGCGTAAGACCGGAGTCGTGCGCAGCAGCTTCCACATTGAACCGAGTAAGACGGTGTAGCTTGTGGTTGCTGTTGGTTTTCTGGCAGGAAGCACTTTTGATAAGACGATTGCCAGGACAACACTTAACGCGGCGGATAAAGCAAATATGGCATTCCACCCCCATATATCAGCGACCAGACTGGATATCGGACGGGAAAGCATAATACCGAGCAGCAGGCCGCTCATCACATTGCCGACAACCCGGCCGCGTGCGGCGTCCGGTGCAAGGTATGATGCGAACGGAACTAGCACTTGGGCTGCAATTGATCCCAGTCCGATGAAAAACGCAGCGGCTAAAAACAGTGTTCCATGCTTCGCAAATGCTGTCAGTGTCAAAGCGGCTGCGCTTAGAAGGAGCGATACAACGACAAGTTTTTTGTTTTCGATAATGTCTCCCAAAGGGACGAGAAACAGTAAGCCGGCAACGTATCCGATTTGAGTCAGTGTGACAATCAATCCTGCGCTGCTTGGAGAAAGCCCGATTGCCGCACTAATGAATCCTGCCAAGGGCTGTGCATAATAAAGATTAGCGACAATGATACCGCATGCCGTTGCGAGAAGAAGGGTTAAACCAGGTGAAATTCCCTGATCTGCTGTTTGTTTGTTTTCTTTAGCCATATGAATGAACTCCTTTTTAAGTGGTTTTTATGATGCTTTGATAAATGATTTGCTGATTCATCTCCTTACGCAGAGGCTTTGGGAGTCTGCATTTCATCAAGACTTCCCTCAAGTTATTTTATAAACTAAACGTTTAGTTTTATTATAAGCAAATAATATACTAAACGTTCAGTTTTGTAAATAGGTTTCTGTTTTCTTTTTTTATACAGGTTAAGTATACTGAACGTATCGTTTATAATTCGGGAAGGAATGATTCATGTGCAGAGTAAACGAGGACGGCCGCGCGATGAAGGAACACATAAGGCGATTCTTTCTGCAGCCTATGATCTATTGTTGGAAAATGGCTTTGACGCGGTGACAGTCGATAAAATTGCTGAGCGTGCCAAAGTAAGTAAGGCAACGATTTATAAATGGTGGTCAAACAAGGCTGCCGTTATCATGGACAGCTTTCTTTCGACCGCTACGGACAGACTGCCTGTGCCAGATACAGGATCAACAGTGCAAGATATATTGACCCACGCCACGAATTTAGCAAGATTTTTGACGAGCCGGGAAGGAACCGTTATTAAGGAATTAATCGGTGCGGGGCAGCTGGATGCAAAATTGGCGGAAGAATATCGCACTCGATTTTTCCAGCCCCGCCGCCTCCAAGCGAAAGGCCTTCTGGAAAAGGGAATTCAAAAAGGTGAATTAAGAGAGAATCTTGATATTGACGTAAGCATCGATCTCATTTACGGACCGATTTTCTATCGTCTGCTTATTACAGGTGATGAGGTGAATGATTCCTATGTGCATGATCTGGTGATGAGTGCGTTTAAGGGAGTTCAGCCTGCCTGAAAAATAGCCGGATCATGTGAAAGAGATACAGACTTCTGCTGCCTACGGGCGGAATATAATGAAAAGGCCGAACAAGTTCATTGTTCGGCCTTTTCTGATTGATTCGCGAACTGCCGGGCGGCCGCCACGCAAGCGATAACGCCGGCATTCACCGCCGCAAGTTCCCATCCTGCTTTTTCATGGAGAATCATGGCGGCCAGTAACAGTCCGAAGAAAGGCTGCAGAAGCTGCAGCTGTCCGACCGCGGCGATGCCTCCCTGGGCGAGTCCGCGATACCAGAATACGAAGCCGATCAGCATGCTGAATATTGAGACATATGCAAGACTGAGCAGTGCGGGCGCGCCGATGTTTGACCATGAGTCCGGCATGAAGCAGAAAGACAGGATGAACATAAGGGGAAGCGATAAAACGAGTGCCCAAGAGATCACCTGCCAGTTGCCAAGCCGCCGGGAGAGGCGGGCGCCTTCGGCATAACCGAGACCGCACACGATAATCGAAGCGATCATGTACGTATCACCGAGCGGAGAGGATTCTCCTCCTTGCAGCAGAGCATATCCGGCTACGAGGATGCTGCCGGCAGCCGAGAAAATCCAAAAGACCGGCCTGGGCCGTTCGCCTCCTCGCAGTACGCCGAAGACCGCCGTCGCAAGCGGGAGAAGCCCGATGTAGACAATGGCATGAGCGGATGTGACATGCTGAAGCGCTAAGGCTGTAAGCAGCGGGAAACCGATCACGACGCCGAGCGCTACTGTTATTAGTGAAATGATGTCGCTTTTGGCAGGGCGTTTCTCCTGAAAAATGAGGAGCAGAGCGCCTGCCAATATACCGGCTATCGCGGCGCGGCATACGGTGAGAAATACCGGGTCAAAGTCCGCTACAGCCAAGCGGGTCGCCGGAAGCGAGCCGCTGAAAATGAGCACGCCGATAAATCCGTTAATCCAGCCGTTTGCGGCTTTATTCATTCCAATCACTCCAATATATATTTCTAAACCCATTTTCAAAGTTTATAATGACTATAAACTGAAATTGGCCTTATACAAATGGCCAGTTTTTATAAAAAGAAGAATGCCAGTTTGGAGGGAGCAAAAATGGATATCACGCCATTTTTAAATAGAGATCTGGATATTCCGCTTTATCAGCAGCTTTATCGGCATTTTAAGGAAAATATGCATCAGGGCCGTCTTCCTAAAGGACTGAAGCTTCCTTCAAAAAGGCTTTTGTCAAGTCAGCTTTCCATCAGTCAGACGACTGTGGAGCGGGCCTATGAACAGCTTGCCGCCGAAGGCTATATTGTCAGTAAGCCGAGAAGCGGATGGTTTGCCGATTATGACTCGGACGCCGTCTATGTGAAAAAGCCGGGCGCTTCGCCTGTTCAAACAAAGGCGAAGGAAGACCGCCAATGGATTGATTTTCACTACGGCACTGTGGATGCCGCTCATTTTCCGTTTTCGGCATGGCGCAAAAGTATGGTTGCAAGCTTAGATCAATACGGGCATGAGCTGTATCGGCCCGGGGATGATTTGGGCGAGCTTGAATTGAGAACGCTCATTTCGGAGTACTTATATCAGTCGCGCGGCGTGAATTGCCGTCCTGAACAAGTGATAGTCGGCGCCGGGAACCCTGCTCTTTTGCAAATGCTGTGCAAAATATTTGAATCAAATCTATCCATCGGATATGAAGATCCGGGTTATCCGAGAGCGAGGGAGATTTTTAAAGCCAATCACATGAAGATCATTCCGATACCCGTCGATGATGAAGGAGTCTGTATCCGGAAGCTGAATGAAGAGCGGCCGCGTCTTGTATATGTCACGCCTTCTCATCAATTTACGTTAGGAACGATTATGCCGGTAAACAGAAGGATTCAGCTGCTGAAATGGGCGAAGGAACATCAATCGTTCATTATAGAAGATGATTATGACGGTGAATTCCGATACACCGGCCAGCCGATCCCATCATTGCAGGGGCTTGATCAGCATCACCGTGTCATTTATATGGGAACGTTTTCCCAATCTCTGCTTCCTTCGCTGCGCATCAGCTATATGATTCTTCCTTTGCCGCTTATTGAAAAAGGCAGGGAAATCGCTTCTTTATATAAACAGACCGTCTCCTGCCACAGTCAGCTGACGCTGGCTCAATTTATCAAAAGCGGAGAGTGGCAGAAACATATTAACAGAATGAGAAAGCTGTACCGGAAAAAAAGAGCGGTATTATTAGAGGCCGTGCGGCGCGAGCTGGGACAATACGTCAGGATTCGCGGAGAAAATTCCGGGCTGCGGATTTTACTTGACGTTCATCTGCCTTTCAGTGAAAAAGAGCTGATTGAAAAGGCGGAGGAACAAGGCGTCAAAATCTATCCCGTGTCTCTTACCTATCAAAAACAGGTCCCTGAAAAAACAGTTTCCCTCGGTTTCGCGGGGGTTTCTGAAACCGATATACAAGAAGGCATAAAAAAACTGAGAGCCGCCTGGGCGCTGTAAAAGGCAGCTCACAGTTTGAAATACTGAAGCTTGAGTCAGGGGTGATGTCTCAGCAGCAAAACGATTTATAGGACGGGCAGGCGGAGCGCCGTATCAATATTTTGTAAATTAAACCGGACTTGTTCATCTGTGTTCCACGGATGATACCAGCCTTTTTCCATCATATAGCGTGAGATTTGCTCGTGCATGTCAAGGGCTTCTTCTAAGTGCCGGGTGAGGATCGCTTTCACTTCAGGCGTTCCGGCTTCCGTCGCCGCCATCGCATAGTTTCTGACACCGCTTTTTGCCGAATTCAATAAATCCATTGCGACAATTTGGTCTGTCAGTGCATTCATTCCCGTCAAGTATTCAATAATCGGATTCATTCGTCATTCATCTCCTCATTCATGCTGTGCATCAGATAAAATTGAGGCAAATTCCTGCAATTGCCTTGTTGATGTATCCGCATCCTGCTGCATGATTTCTTTCAGCTGCGGATCGGATACGAGCGCTTTCATGGTTTTGGATTTCGTCAGACAAAGTGACTTAAAAGAAGCCATCTCCTGAATTTCGAGTAATTCATGTAAGGCGCTGGCCATTTCTGTAGCCTCCGTTCTTTAAGGTTTGAGTACAACTTTAATACAATCATCTGTTTTCGTGTCAAACATCTCATAGCCGTGCTTCGCTTCGCTGAGCGGAATGACATGGCTTACAACATCGCCCGGATCAATTTTGCCGGTAGACACCAGTTCAAACATATACGGCATATAGTGGATGACGGGAGCTTGTCCTGATCGGATATTGACGTTTCGCTGCATGATATCGCCAAGGGGAAACCCGTTGTATCTGCCGCCGTACACGCCCGTAATCTGGATCGTTCCGCCTTTTCGCACCGCTTGGGACGCGATGACCAATGCGCTCATCGCCCCGCCCTGAAGTTTTAATCCGCTGGCGAGGAACTCAAGGTCTGTCATTTTCCCGTCCATGCCGACGGCGTCAATGACAACGTCGGCGCCGCCTTTGGTGATTTCCTTCAGGTAGCTGCCCGTATTTTCGTGGTCTTCGAAGTTCACGATTTCCACTTTATTTGTCCGTTTCGCATGCTGGAGACGGTAGTTGACATAGTCTACGGCTATTACGCGTTTCGCTCCCTTTAACCAGCAGAATTTTTGAGCGAAAAGGCCCACGGGCCCGCAGCCGAGAACGATAACTGTATCGCCTTCTTTTACGCCGGCATTGTCAACGCTCCAAAAGCCGGTTGTCATCGCATCGGAAATAACACTCAGTTTCTCATCCGGTTCTTCGCATGTTTCGGGAACTTTAAAATGAGTAAAGTTCGCAAATGGAACGCGCAAATACTCCGCCTGGCCTCCCGGATAGCCGCCGGCATTTCCTGAATAGCCGAAATAAGCGCCTATATCGCCGTTCTCATTTGATTGATCACATTGGCTTTCCAGGTGATTTTTACAATAAACGCATTCTCCGCAGGCGATATTAAAAGGAATAATGACGCGGTCGCCTTTTTTGACTTTCGTCACGCCGGGACCGGTTTCTTCCACGATGCCCATCGGTTCATGCCCGATGATGTAGTCTTCCTGCAAGTTCGGGATGAGTCCGTGGATTAAATGTAAATCTGATCCGCAAATTGCCGTACTTGTGACTTTTATAATCATGTCATCGTGGTTTTCAATCTTCGGATCAGGCACGTCTTTCACAACGACGTTTTTCACTCCTTGATACGTTACGGCCTTCATGCTGTAATACCTCCAGTGTTAGTGTTCATCAGGTGTGCGGTCAAACATCCCTTTTCTGTTCGTTTCAACGGGAAACAGATTCATATTTCCGACCATGAGGGTATTTTTCGCAGAGAGCTGATCCAATTTATACTGTTCGCTCAGATCATGCGGGTGAAACCACTTTTTGCTGACCATCAAGTCTGTTATCTCCTGATGCATCGCGATTCCCTGCATGAGCTGTTTGCGAAGCAAAGCTCTTACATCAGGTGAAGCGGTTTCTGTTAAAGCAACGGCGGTATTTCTGACGCCTTCTTTGGCGCGTATGAGAAAATCCATTGCGAATGTCATATCCGCAAGTTCAGGGACATGTAATGAATTGATCGGATCTAAATGGTCATGATTCAATGATGCTTACCTTCCTTTCAATTGATGATCGAAGTCGGCCGGTTTTGAGGAACGGGAGCCTGAAACGTTGCCCGTTCATAAACCGCCTGCAGATCAGCCAGGTCTTGAGAGGCTTGCTGAACGTCTTTTTCCATTAACGTTTTCAGATCCTGATCAAACACAAGCCCTTGCATGAGCTTGGATTTCGCTACACAAAGCGTCTTGAAGTTAATGATTTCATGTAAGTCAAGCGACTCGTGAGCCGCTAATTCACGCTTTTCCATAATTATCTTTAAACCTCCTCTTCTCAATTACGTAATTAATTTCCCCTGAGAAAAGAGCTATAGTCTTACAAATTTTGTTTATCAGAAAAAGCGGAGAAAAAGCCTGACGGTTCAAAAAAGAGGAAGCACAATCGCTTCCTCTTGTTCACATGGAATGGCTGTTGGTGTCATGAACGTTTTTCTGATGCGCGGGCGGTTTTGCCGCGCGGGAGACGAGACCGCTGAGCACGATGCCGATCAGTACGATCATCAGCGCTCTGACAAGGCCGAATTCTTCACCGAGCAGTCCGAGAACGGGAGGGCCGACTAAGAAGGCGCAGTAGCCGACGAAGGAGATTGCTCCGACCCGCTTAACTGCTCCTTTTGGGTCATCGCCGGCTGCGGAAAGGCCGACCGGGAAGCCGAGGGAGGCGCCGATTCCCCAAAGAAAGACGCCGATTACGGCTGCTGTGAGGTTTCCGCTGAAAATCACAAGGGAAAGTCCGATGACACTGACGGCGGTGCAGAGACGAAGAACGGGCACGCGTCCGTACCGGTCCAAAAATGCCCCGCCAAAGATGCGGGCGATCAGCATAGCGGTGAGGAAAACGCCGTAAACCGCCGTGCCTTGCGCGTGCGTCACGTGAAAACCATCCGTCATGGTGAGCGGAAGCCAGTCATTGGCCGACCCTTCTGCGAAAGCCATTCCGAGCACGATGAGCCCGATCAGCAGCGTGCGCGGCTCTGTCCAGACGTTTACCGGCTTTTCGCTTGAGACTTCCTGCCGCCTTGAGACGGCATCTTCTTTCCCGGTGTCCTCCGGCAGAAACCGGAAGAAAGTAAAAATCAGGATAAACTCAATTCCGGCAATGAGCAGCAGGTGAACGAGCACGGGAACCTTGAATAAAATAGCGAGAGAGGAGAGTCCCGCGCCTAGCAATGTGCCGGCGCTGAATGATGCGTGCAATGCGGGCATCATGGTTTTCCCTGCGGCGCGTTCAAGGGCGGAACCATCTACATTAAGGGCCACTTCCGCAAGTCCGTAGCCGAGCCCGAAGATGATCAGTCCGGCAAATACGATGCTTTTGAAAGCGGCAAAAACACCTGCGCTGATGACGAATATCCCGATAATGACAATCAGAACGCTGATCAAAGCAACGAATCTGGTGCCTTTCCGCGAGATGATCCGGCTGGCGCTTAACAGGCCGATCAATGAGCCGCATGCAAGCCCGAAAATAATCAACCCCATCATTGACGTCGAGGCTTTCAGCGTTTCTCTGACTTCAGGCGTGCGGGAAATCCAGGATGAGAAAGCAAGTCCGGGCAGCGAAAAAATAATAAAAAGGGAAAGTTTCCATTTTTGAATGCCCTGTTTACTCATGAAATCAGTTCCCTCTCTGCCAAATGAAGCGGAAAACGCAGAGATTTTAAGGTGATGGCAATCAATCCTTTTTGATAATAGGGCTGGATGTCATCTATGAGAATCAGCTCGGGCATGTGTTCTTTCGGGACAAAAGCGGAGCATGCTTCATAAACCTGTTCCATATCCAATCCTTTTGATAATTCTCCGATAAACGCAATGGCCTTCGGATTGATGATTGAAATCATGGCGCTTGTCATCTTAACAGCCAGTTCCGGAAAAGAATCCGGTGAATAGAGCTTTTCAAGCTGCTGCTTGCGTGTCGATTCAAATGGAATATAAGAAATTTCTCCGGCGAATTGTGTATTGCCTTTGACTAAGCGCCCGTCTATAACAAAGCGCGCTCCCGGAGGATTGTCTTTGACAAATGCGGCCATGGCGATGGTTTTCGGGACGGTATATTGCTGATCGCGATAAAATCCGTACAAAGCGTAATGCATCTCGTTTTCTACATTGACTTTGACAGAATGTCTGGCTTCAAGTCTTTCCTGCATCGGGATATCACACAGCTCTTCAGTGTCACAAATGCCGATGACGCCGTGGCTGACCACACCCTGAACCCCTATGCCGATCGCCTTTATATTGGGAAACCGCCTTATCCATTCGTCAGTAAGCCGTTCGATGAGGTCATAATTGATGACATCATAAAAGCGGCTGTCTTTTTCAACATAGTCACCGTGCCAATCTGCCAGCGCGACGTCAATCGAATGGACGCCGCCTTCTGTTTTAACGGATATGCCGAGTACCAAATGACTGTCCGCATTTAACGTAAACTGCCTTGCTTTTCTTCCGCCTGTTGAGGCGCTCGGTTCCATTTCCATGACTTCGCCGCGTTCTTTTAATTCATGTAAAATGTTTCCGCACGTGGCGGCGCTGAGCCCTGTTTGTTGAGAGAGAAAGGAAATGGTGGCCGCATCCGTTTTCAGCAGCGCTTCAATGATGGTTTCTTCATTCGTTTTTTTTACAATGGATGTATTATTAATGGTATTCGCCATGATTCCGCACTCCTTTATTAATCACTTTTTAAAAGATTTATTAAAAGTAGTTTAAAATATACTTCCCGAATCAGTCAAGACGGTTTAAAATTGTTTTCAAACGGAGAATAAATAGAATATCCTTGCGGAGAATGGAGGCTCGACACATGAGTTCTGATAACAAAATCTATTATGAACGCGGAACGGAAGAGCTGAGGAAGAAAAACATCCGGGCGCATAGGCTTGTCCGGGAATTAAACGACGCCGATTCGGAAGCGTTTGAAACAAAAGAAGCGATCATCAGAGAACTGTTCGGGACGGCGGGAGAGAAACCGAGCATTGAGCATAACTTTCATTGTGATATCGGAACCAATATTCATGTCGGCGATCATTTTTATGCCGGCTATAATTGCACCATTTTAGACATGGCTGACGTGCGGATAGGCGATAACTGTATGATAGGGCCGAATGTCGGGATCTATACAGCCGGGCATTCTCTGCAGCCGGAAGGAAGAAATAAAAGCGGTTACGGCATTCCGATTACGATCGGCAGCAATGTATGGATCGGAGGAAGCTGTGTCATTTTAGCAGGCGTCACCATCGGCGAAAACTCCGTCATTGCGGCCGGTACAGTCGTTACGAAAGACGTCCCGCCAAATTCCGTCATGGCCGGAAACCCGGGAAAGGTCATAAAAAAGATATGAACAAAAGCAGCTTGCGAACAATCCCGCAGGCTGTTTTTTCTTTCACCCGTCATGCAGGAAAGAAGGGGAAGGTGAGAAGCAGGCACTTATGGTATGATGACAAATAGAATAAAACCTCGTGAGGCCGGTCGGCTAAAAGGAAGTGGACAGAGATTGTTTGGTACAAAACATCAAGAAGACTATGTCTCCCGTGACAGACGTTCATTGCATATGCTTGCGCTTCGGGTGCCCGGTCTGGCGTTTATTTTAATGGTATATGCCGCATCAGTCTCTTTGCAGTACATTTATGAAAGCTGGACGGTTTTTTTGCTGCTGTTATTCACAATATTGATCGTCATTTTTACCGTGCTGCACTGGCATTCCCATCGCTGGGTGAAGAAAAAAACGTTTCTTTATTTCATCATACAGGGATTTATCATATATACATCGGCTAACTTGATGACTGGCGGCTATATTGCGGTTGTCGTCGGTCTCTATGCCTTTTTAATCGGGCAGATTATCGGAATGGCGGATAAGGGAAAAACGCTGCTCATACTCTATCTGTTCATTTTAATGTCCATAACAGCTTTGCACCAGGAGCATCCGCATCATCTGCTGCGTTTCATCGTTATCGCCGCTCCCATCATGATCGTGATTATCACGTATGCGGCCACATTTTTCGCGCAAGTTGATGAAAAAATAAAAACACAGATGACGCTTGAAAAATTAGAGCTCGCTCACCGGCAAGTGAAACAGCTGACGCTCCAGAACGAAAGGCAGCGGATGGCGAGAGACTTGCACGATACGCTTGCTCAAGGATTGGTCAGCTTGCATATGCAGCTTGAAGCGGTGCATGTTCATCTTTCAAAGGGTAACACTGACAGAGCGAAAGACATCATCAGCCAGTCAATGGACAGAGTGAAGGGCACATTGGCTGATGCGCGCTCGGCCATTGACAACCTTCGCAGCACATCAGAAAAGATCGGGTTCTTAAAAGAAAGCATCACTGAACAAATCAACCATTTTACAGAAGCCTCCGGGCTGTCTTGTTTTTTAGATTACAGCGTGCATCATGTGCTTGACGTTCATACGGCGGAGAATTGCCATTACATGATCGGAGAAGGCCTGACAAACGCCGCCAAGCATGCAGAAGCAAAGAATGTCTGGGTATCCGTTCAGGAAGAAGAGGGACAGATCCGCATAACCGTCAAAGATGACGGGAAAGGCTTTGATGCCGGAACAGAAATGAGAAAAAGCGGACATTACGGGCTGCTTGGGATACAAGAACGCGTCAATATGATGAACGGCACTTTCCGTATAACAAGCGCCAAATCAGCGGGAACTCAGATCGAGATCATCATACCAATTCAAGGAGAGGCGGAACATGTATAAAGTGTTAATAGCAGATGACCATCTTGTCGTCAGAGAAGGTCTGAAGCTTTTGATAGAAACAAATGACCATTACACCATAACGGGAGAGGCGGAAAACGGGAAAACCGCCGTCCGCCTCGCAGAGGAACTAAAGCCCGATGTCATTCTCATGGATCTGTACATGCCGGAAATGAGCGGGCTGGAAGCCATTAAACAGATAAAAGAGCATTCTGATGTGCCGATCATTATTTTGACGACCTATAATGAAGATCATCTGATGATAGAAGGCATTGAATCAGGCGCGAACGGTTATCTGCTGAAGGACACAAGCTCAGAAACCTTATTTCATACGATGGATGCGGCGGTCAGGGGAGAAGTGCTTCTGCAGCCGGACATCTTGCGGCGTTTCCGGGAAATGAAAATGGAACGGGCAAATGCCAATGAAACACAGCTGACGGACAAGGAAATCATAGTTCTAGAAGCCGTTGCGCAAGGACATAAAAGCAAAGCGATCGCCTTCGATTTAGGAATCTCAGAGCGGACGGTAAAAGCGAGATTAACATCGATTTATAACAAATTAGGCGCTGATTCGCGGACGGAAGCCGTCACCATTGCCATGCAAAAAGGCATTCTGAAACTGAATATATAATGAAAAACTGCCCAAACGTACATGCCCCTATGTACGTTTTTTTTATGTGAATGTGAACTACAATTAGGCAGAAAGTAATGATTGGAGAGGAGTATTCGATGTCTGGTTTTTTATATAAATTAGGGGGATGGTCTGCCCGCAATCGATTAAAAATGATCAGTGCGTGGCTCGTGATACTGATCGCTTCGGTTGTGATCGCCATCTCGTTAAAACCTGCTTTTTCTGAGGATATGTCAATTCCCGACACACCTTCTGAAAAGGCGATGGATATCATTCAAAAAGAATTTTCAAAGGGTCCCGATAAAGGAAGCATACGGGTTATTTTCGGAGCTGAAGACGGGAAGAAATTGACGTCAAAACCGGAAAAACAAGCGGGTGAAGAGACATTAAAGAAGATCAAAACCGATCATTCAGTCGCTTCAATTGCAAGTCCTTTTGAGACAGGAACCATTTCTAAAGACGGATCAGTGGCATATGCCGATATTACGTACAAAAAAGCGGCGGATGACATTACGGATGCGTCTGTTTCACATATTAAACACAGTCTGTCCGCCGCCGGAGACAAGGGCCTGCAGACGGAGCTCAGCGGCGATGTGCCGGGGGCCGGTGTTGAAATCGGCGGTGTATCTGAAATTGTCGGCGTTGTGCTGGCATTCGTCGTACTGGCCATTACGTTTGGTTCATTAGTCATCGCGGGGCTGCCGATTGTCACCGCTCTGATCGGGTTAGGTGTAAGCGTCGCGCTGACGTTAATTGGGACACAGTTCTTTACGATAGCCTCGGTCAGTCTCTCATTATCCGGAATGATCGGACTGGCCGTCGGGATTGATTATGCGCTGTTCATCTTTACGAAGCATCGTCAGTTTTTGGGCGAAGGTGTACAAAAAAATGAATCGATCGCGAAAGCCGCGGGAACGGCAGGCAGCGCCGTCGTTTTTGCGGGACTGACCGTGATCGTCGCGCTTTGCGGATTGACCGTTGTCGGCATTCCGTTCATGTCTGCCATGGGATTGACTGCGGCACTCAGTGTGCTGATGGCTGTATTGGCATCAGTAACGCTGGTGCCTGCGGTGTTGTCAATCGCGGGAAAACGGATGATTCCGAAATCAAACAAGAAGAAAGAAAAGAAAAGCGCCGGCACGAATGCCTGGGGGCGCTTCGTTACAAAGAAGCCTATTCTGTTAAGCATTTTCAGCATCATTCTTTTAGCCGTCATCAGTCTGCCGGCCATGCATTTAGAGCTGGGGCTGCCTGATGCGGGAATGAAAGCGAAAGACAGCCCGGATCGCCGCGCCTATGATCTGTTGTCTAAAGGATTCGGAGAAGGCTTTAACGGCAAGCTGACAATTGTTGCCGATGCAAAAGGGGTCAAGGGGAACAAAAGTGAAGCTTTTCAAGACGCCGTGAAAGAAATGAAGGACTTGCACAATGTGGCGAGCGTCACACCTGCCATGCCGAACGAAAAACGGGACTATGCCATCATTACGGCAGTGCCTGAAACCGGGCCGAATGATAAGGCAACGAAAGAGTTAGTGCAGGATATACGGAAACGATCAGACAAAAACGGCATCCGCCTGCTCGTCACCGGGTCAACCGCGGTGAACATTGATATTTCAGACCGGTTAAACGATGCCATTCCGGAATTCGCCATTCTCATTGTCGGGTTTGCGTTTGTATTGCTGACCGTTGTTTTCCGCTCGCTTCTCGTGCCGCTTGCCGCTGTCGTCGGCTTTTTGCTGACGATGACTGCTACACTCGGCTTATCGGTATTCGTCCTGCAGGATGGAAATTTCACCGGCTTGCTCAGCATTCCGGAAAAAGGCCCGATTCTCGCCTTCCTGCCTATTTTAGCGATCGGTATTCTTTTCGGGCTGGCGATGGATTATCAAGTATTCCTTGTCAGCAGAATGAGAGAAGAATATGTCAAAACAAAAAATCCGGTACAAGCCATTCATGCCGGATTGAAACATAGCGGACCTGTCGTAACAGCGGCGGGACTGATCATGATTTTCGTCTTTGCGGGATTCATCTTTGCGGGAGAAGCTACGATCAAATCCATGGGCTTGGCAATGACCTTCGGTGTACTTTTTGATGCGTTCATTGTAAGAATGACCATTATTCCGAGTGTCATGAAGCTGATGGGACATGCGGCCTGGTACTTGCCGAAGTGGCTGGATAAGATCATTCCAAACGTGGATATCGAAGGCCATAAGCTGACACAAGGCAAAACACCGGAGAAACCGGAAGAATAAAATGAAAAAGCAGATCGTTATGATCTGCTTTTTTTATGTGCTGACCGCATCCATGAAAAGAGAAAAAAGCTTTTTCATGTCTTCATGTTTTTTTGTCAGCATTTCGGGATGCCATTGCACGCCGACGACAAATAATTCACCCGTCCGTTCAATTGCTTCAATGGCCCCGTCTTTCGCATAAGCCGAGGCTTTAAACGAAGGCGCCGTCTCTTTTATGATCTGGTGATGGAATGAATTCACCCGCGCTGAATCGCCAAACAAGGTATGGAGACGTGTCCCTTTTTCAAAAGAAACATGATGGGTTTTTAACGGCGGATCTTTTTCTTGATCATGCTTAATGTCAGCAAACGAAGCGTGTGTCAGATCTTGATATAAAGTTCCCCCGTAAGTGACGTTTAACATATGCATCCCCCGGCAGATTGCAAGAATCGGCTTTTCTAAAGCAACCGCCGTGAGAATCAGCTCCTTCTCGTAGGCGTCCCGATCAGGAAAGGTCTTTCTTAAAGCCTGTAAAGGTTCTTCGCCGTAAAACAGCGGGTCTATATCCTGGCCGCCGGACAGAATGATCCCGTCAACATGAGAGACCTGTTCCTTTAAAAGCGCCGTCTCTTGAATTACCGGCAATATAAACGGCACACCGCCGGCCTCAGAAACAGACTGAATATAATCATTATTGACATATGCCCGATTATAACCCGGGAAAGGGCCGGATTGATCAGCCATAATGTTTCCCGTAATTCCGATGCGTCTGGCCATTCTTCGCCCCCCTGAACCATGCTCATAATTAATCTGAACGTAGGTTGTACAAATCAGTTTGAAATTATTCTTCATGATACGTGAGCTTTCCAAAATAAAACCCGTGACAATCACGGGTTTTTACATTCATTTCAATTTCTTGATTTCTTTCGTCAGCTCTTTGAATTTTTGATCAAGCTCACGATATTGTTTATCAGCCGGCGTCATGAAGCTGAGTTTTCCGAGGACTTCCTGCCGTTCGGTTTCAAGCTTCAATCGCAGTTCTTCAGCATCGTCCCTGACGGAGGGAGATTCTTTCCATTGTTTTCGGACGCTGCCGTTTGAGATATCAAGCCGGATGTCCGTCGTCTTTTCGACAAAGTAACGATCATGAGATACGATGATGAGCGTTCCGTCGTATCGGGCCAAAGTGTCTTCAAGCTGCTCGCGTGACGGCAGATCAAGGTGGTTTGTCGGCTCATCCAGAATCAGCACATCTTTCTCCTCCAGAATAAACGCCATCAGTTTGCATTTGACCCGCTCTCCCATGCTCATCTTGCCGATGGGTTCCGTCCATTGCGCCGCGGTAAATCCTAAATGCTTCATGAGGGATTGAACATTTCCCCTTGCTTCGAACGTTTCTTTGTAAAAAAGCTGTTCGGGGGTTTTATCAAGCGGAAGGTCGAATACTTCCTGGGTTAAAAATCCGACGTTTGCAGACGGAGAAATCCATATGCTGCCCTGCGCTTTTTCCTGCCCGAGGATGACCTTCAATAATGTTGTTTTTCCGCTGCCGTTCGGGCCTGTAATCGCAATCTTTTCACCGTGCATCACAGTGAAATTCACATTTTTGAAAAGCGTTCGGCCGTCATATGACTTTGCGGCATCCCTTACTTCTAAAAAACGCTTTCCCGCTTTTTTGCGGTGCTCAATGGAAAAACGGACTTCATACTCCGCTTCAACCGGTTCTGCTTTCGCTTTTTCAAGCTCTTTCTCAAGGCGCTTCTGCTTTGATTTAATCTGGGCGTCCGTGCGTTTTGCTTTTACGCGATGGTATTCTTTAAACCCTTCTATTTTCGTTGATTGGGCGTGGGCTTTTTTTGACCAGGCGCTCAGCTCGTTCATTTGAGCTTCAATCCTTTTGACCATATGCTGCTGATTCTCATATTCGCGCTGCTGTGTCAGTCTTCTCTGTTTGCGGACCTCCATATAGCTTGAATAATTCCCTTTATGTTCAATGAGTTTCTTTCCTTCGATGGCCCAGATTTTTGTCGCGGCTGCATCTATAAAAGCACGATCATGCGAAACAAAAATAATGGTGCCTTTGTAATTCTTGATCTGATTTAGCAGTATTTCCAAACTGTGCTGATCGAGGTGGTTCGTCGGCTCATCTAATAACAAAAGGCTGCTTGAGGAGGAGAAACCTTTGGCAAGACGGGCTTTCAATTTTTCTCCGCCGCTTAATTGCGAAAAGGCGCGTGCGGGTACGTTCCACTTTTCTAACAAGGCGGCCTCCGCAGGCTCCGGATGGCCGGAATCATAAGCTTCCGTTTCTTGTTCCACCATATATATGTTCACATCTTGCATCATCTGGATCTGTCCTTGTGACGGCGCTTTTTGATTGCAGATCAATTGCAGCAATAACGATTTGCCGGCGCCGTTTTTACCGATAACGCCGATGATGTCACCTTGCTGAACGCTCGCGCTGATCTGTTCAAAAAGGGGAACGCTGTTGATTTCATAACTGATGCCGCTTATTTTTAACATTTCTTTCATATGTCAATCCCTCGCTTTAAAGGGAGGACCAAAAAAATCCTCCCAATTGATTTGGAAGGATTAGCCGTACCTGTGCATGATCAAATAAGCTATTTTTACATAGCTTTCGTATCGTATAGAAAATGGGCAGACTAATCCTATTTTTTCTGATTTGAAATATTTGATTTCAAACGGTCAAAATAAGATTAGTTAATCATTGTCCACCCATCATCCCTTCGTATTTGTTACGAACAGTGTAGCACACACTTATCTGTAAAAGCAAAGGGTATAAGCCTTTTTATTCCAGATTGGAGACTTCCCACTCTTCTTCTAAAACGGCATAATAATATTCGTCCCACCATTCATTATCATGGGGGATGCATTTTTTAAAAAAGCCTTCCCGTCTCATCCCGATCTTTTCCATCACCCGGTGCGAAGCCATGTTTTCCGGCTGACATGTCGCAATGATCCGGTGTAATTTCATCTTGTTAAACCCGAATGCCAGCACGGCGCGCGCCGCCTCTGAAGCATATCCTTTGCCCTGGTATTCCGGGTGAAACACCCAGCCGATTTCATACGTATGATCGCCAAAATACTGAAAAAAAGCAATGTGGCCAATGACCGTTTTTTCATCCTTCAATAAAACGGGAAACTTCCCGGCATGTTCACCGCTGTTTTCAGTAACGAATTTCCTGGCATCATCTTCGGTAAAGACACCCTCTGGTATATATTTCATGACATTCGGATTTGAGGTGTACGCATAGACATCCTGCCAATCTTCCGGTTCAAATGTCCGAATTACGAGCCTGTCAGTTTTGATATTCATTTTTTATGTTCCTCCATCAAAAAAGGTTTCATTTACTACTTCGATTGAAAGATGTAAAAACCTTTGAGCGGGGAAGAGCCGAATAAAAAAAGCCTGCAGCTATACACTGCAGGCGGTTATTTTTCATTTCCGGCGGCGGGCAGGTTTGTAAACCCGAATTGCCCTCCGACAGCTTCTTTTACTTCATGAATAACGATAAATGATTTCGGATCAATTTTTTGAACATGTTTTTTGATTTTCAGCAATTCGTTCTTTTTAATGACAACATAGATAATGCGCTTGTCTTTGCTGCCGTAATACCCGTATCCGTAAAAAATCGTCGCCGCGTTGCCGTACTCGGAGGTGATGGCTTTGGCGATTTCTTCGTATTGGTCAGACATAATGGTGAGAGCTTTTTTATTATGGAAACCCTCAATGACAATATCGACGATTTTGGCGCACAGATATACGAATATAAACGTATACAGCATATGATTGATGCCGATCGCTAAAACGGATGCAAAAATGATGACACAATCCATATAAAACATGCTTTTCGAGATGTTAAAGCCCTTTGTGTAATTTAATAAATACGCCAAAAGCGTGGTCCCGCCGGTAGATCCGTCAGCGATAAAGATCAATGCCAGCCCCGCTCCCATCAGCAGAGCGCCGAATACAATCCCGAGCACCATATCGTGCACGCCGAACGGAATAAAGCTGACGATGCTGAGAAAAACAGAAGTCATTCCCGTACCGAGTATCGTGTATAAAATCGTTTTTTTCGTTAAAAATTTATAAGCCAGCCCGATAAAAATCAAATTTACAACCAGAGTCGTAATACTTGCAGGTATATGGAAAAGATAATATAACACGAGAGCGATTCCCACGGTGCTGCCGTCCCCTAAATGATTCGGGATGACGAAAAATTCCACGGACGCCGCAATAAGAAAGGCTCCGGCCATAATCATCAGTATATCCTTGCAAATGTTCTTCATGTGCAAACCTCCTCCGCAGTCAAAAATATATAAAAAACAAAAACGCCTCAAAAATTATCCAGCAGAACTAAATAATTTTTAAGACGAATCATTCACAATCTCGTTTGTTCATTCAGTAAAGAATGATCAGCTTCAATATCGAAGATTATATAGACACCTTCACATCTTGTCAATGCCGTGAAAATTGATTTTTCTGCAGTGTATATGAGGTTTAAATCAATTTAAAACGAGGAATTATATCAGAAGAGTTTTCATTTCTGCTCTATTAATAAGAGAAATGTAATGAGAGACAACGAAGAAGGGATGATGACATTGGAACGAATTTTTATCAGTCCGGCCAAATACGTGCAGGGAAAAAACGCCATTAAAACGATCGGCGGACATCTGGAGGGCGTTGGTGAAAAAGCCGTCGTCATCGCGGACAAAACCGTATGGGATATCGCGGGCCACAAGGTGACGGCTGAATTAAAGAAAAGCAATATCTCTTCTGAAGAGGCGGTTTTCAACGGCGAAGCCTCCCAGGAAGAAATGAAAAGAATTGCCGGCATCGCAGAAAAAGCAGGCGCGACTATTGTCATCGGAGTCGGCGGCGGTAAAACGCTTGATACGGCCAAAGCCGTATCAGATGAAATAAACGGCTATACCGTTATCGTGCCGACGGCCGCTTCAACGGATGCTCCGACAAGCGGGCTGTCTGTCGTGTATTCTGAACAAGGCGCGTTCGAAAACTATCGTTTCTATCATAAGAATCCTGACCTGGTTCTGGTCGATACGAAAATCGTCGCGGAAGCTCCGCCGCGCTTTTTAGCATCAGGGATTGCCGATGCAATGGCGACGTGGATAGAGGCGCGCAGTGTCATCGCCAATGGCGGTAAAACGATGGCAGGCGGAATTCCGACAATCGCCGGAGAGGCTATCGCGGAAAAATGTGAAGCGGTATTATTCAAATACGGCCATCTCGCTTATGAGTCTGTGAAAGCGAAAGCCGTTACGCCCGCATTGGAAGCGGTGGTTGAAGCCAATACACTTCTGAGCGGACTGGGATTTGAAAGCGGCGGCTTAGCTGCGGCGCATGCCATTCATAACGGATTTACCGCGCTTGAAGGTGAAATCCATCACTTGACCCACGGTGAAAAAGTGGCATTCGGCACGCTCGTTCAATTGGCGCTGGAAAAACGTTCGCTTGAGGAAATTGAGCGGTATATCGCGTTTTATATCAGCTTGGGGCTGCCTGTCACACTTGAAGACATCAAATTGAAAGACGCATCTAAAGAGGACATTATGAAAGTGGCAGAAGCCGCGACGATTGAAGAAGAAACGATTCATGCCGCTTTTGACGTGGCGGCTGACGACGTGGCGGATGCCATTATAGCGGCTGATCAATACGCAAAAGCATTTAAAGAAAAACACGCGTAAAAGCTTTTACCGCGTGACCCGGACCCAAGGGCTGTTACAGCCCTTGGTTTTTTTATGCCCTGTGAAAACTTTTAAAAATAAAGAAAAAATTATGATACAATATACAAATGTTTTGAGAGATTGACAAAGGAAAGGTGGGAACGATATGCTGCATAATCCGACCGGTAAGGAGCGGCTTGCGCTGGCTTTTCTTCTCGGAATGCTGGCGATACTGGGGCCGCTCAATATAGATATGTATCTGCCGAGTTTCCCTGAAATCGCTGAAGATTTAAGCGCCCGCGCATCGCTTGTCCAGCTCAGTTTAACCGCATGTCTGATCGGACTGACAATCGGACAGGTTGTTGTCGGCCCGTTAAGTGACGCGAAGGGAAGAAGAAAACCGTTATTACTATGTATTTTTTTATTTGCGTTGTTTTCTCTGTTTTGCGCACTTGCACCGAACATTACTACATTAGTGATTGCCCGTTTTCTTCAAGGATTCACCGCTTCGGCAGGACTCGTTTTATCCCGTGCAATCGTCAGAGATGTGTTTACGGGAAGAGAGCTTTCTAAATTTTTCTCGCTTCTGATGGTCATTACCGCCGTCGCGCCGATGGTGGCGCCGATGACGGGAGGCGCGATTTTACTGCTTCCGTTTGCATCATGGCATACGATTTTTCTCTTTTTAACCTTTATCGGGTTTTTGCTTGTTCTTATCATTGCGCTCAAGCTGACAGAAACCCTGCCGCCGGAAAAGCGGACTCCGAGCTCCATCGGAAATTCCGTGCGGACAATGGGAAGCCTGCTGAAGGATCGGTCATTTATCGGCTATGCGCTGACGGTCGGTTTTATTCACGGCGGGAGCTTTGCGTATGTCTCCGGAACGCCTTTCGTGTATCAGGATATTTACGGAGTATCGCCTCAGGTATTCAGTGTTTTATTCGGCATAAACGGTCTGGCGATCATTACCGGAAGCTTTATCATCGGGCGTTTCGGCGGAATCATTCACGAAAAAAGCCTGTTGAGAATCGGCGTGATTACAGCGATGACGGCGACTGCCGTTCTGCTCGTCATGACGATCATTCACGGACCGCTGGCGGCACTGGTGATTTCAATTTTTATTTATATGATTACGATCGGCATGACGCTGACAAGCACCTTTACATTGGCGATGGAAAAGCAGGGACACCGCGCGGGAAGCGCAAGCGCACTGCTCGGCATGCTTCCGCTTCTTCTCGGTTCCATCGTGTCGCCGCTTGTGGGGATGAATGAAGCGACGGCCGTCCCGATGGGGGCAATTATGTTCACGACATCCGTTATCGGTTCCATCGCTTTTTTCGCCTTAACAACAAAACCGGAGAAAGCAAAAAAGGAGTGAAATGATTCACTCCTTTTTTTGATGCCCGCTATTCATATTTCTTCAGCACGATCGCCGAATTATGCCCGCCAAAGCCGAATGAGTTGGAAAGGCCGATCGTTAACGATTGATGGCGGGGTCCTTCTGACACATAGTCCAAATCACATGCCGAATCAGGGTGCTGCAGATTGATCGTCGGCGGAATGATGCCGTGTCGCAGGCTTTCTGTCAGAGCGATGGCTTCAACGCCGCCTGCCGCGCCAAGCATGTGGCCGAGCATTGATTTGTTGGCCGTAACCGGAATGTCATACGCAAGCTCCCCGAATAATGTCTTGATGGCCAACGTTTCAGAAAGATCTCCGGCTTTTGTGCTTGTCGCATGGGCGCTTACGACATCAATGTCTTCCGCTGAAACGTTCGCCTTTTTCAAAGCGTTTTTCATCGCCAGGTATGCGCCCGTTCCTTCCGGATGGGAGGCCACCATATGATAGGCATCCGAACTTGCGCCGTAGCCGAGCACCTCACAAAGGATCGGGGCGTTTCTGCCGATTGCGCTATCCAATGATTCCAATACTAAGATGCCCGCGCCTTCACTCATGACAAATCCATCGCGATCCGCGTCAAACGGCCGGCTTGCCGCGGCGGGGTCTTCGTTTCTCGCTGACAGCGCGTGGGCATTGCCGAAGCTGGCTAATGACAAATTCGTAATCGCCGCTTCCGCTCCCCCGGCAAACATGATATCTGCGTCATCATTCCGAATGGCGTTGAATGCTTCCCCGATCGACGTATTGCCGATGGAACACGCGGTGACGGGAGAAAGTGAGGGGCCGAGCGCGCCTAATCTGATGCTGATTTGAGCGGCGGCCGCATTTGAGATCATCATGGGGACAAGGCTCGGGCTCACTTTTCGCGCTCCCCGTTCATTTAAAGTATGAACATTATCAATCAAAGTCGTGATGCCGCCGATTCCCGAGCCGACGTACACGCCGAGGCGTTCACGGTCAATCTGATCGAGCTGAATCCCGGAGCTTTCAAGCGCCTGTTCTGCTGCCGCTAAAGCAAACTGGCTGAAACGGTCAAGCCGTCTCGCTTCTTTTCTGCCCCATCTTTCTTCTGCGTCAAAATCACGGACGGTACCGGCTATTTTTGTCTTTGAGCCGGAGACATCAAACGAATCGATGAAAGAGATTCCCGATTTTCCTTCCGTCAGGTGTTTCCAAAATGTATGCACATCATTGCCGAGAGGTGAAATCACTCCCATTCCGGTGATCACAACTCTTTTCATGGTCATTCCTCCTTCGGTATGTATTTATTGTAACTCGCAATTATCCTATTACAAGTTGTTGATTATCCTAGTATAATGAATACCAGGGTAAGAGAGGAGAGATTCGGTATGATACCAGAAGGAAGATTGCAGGCGCTCTCAGAGTTTTTAAAAACGCAGCGGGCCAAAATTTCTCCGCAGATGGCCGGGCTGCCGATGGGCACACGGAGAAGAACGCCCGGACTCCGAAGAGAAGAGGTCGCGCAATTAGCCGGCGTAAGCACCACGTGGTATACGTGGCTGGAGCAGGGCAGAGACATTAAAGTGTCCGCAGCCGTATTGGACGCCGTTTCCGATGCGCTGCAGCTCAACAAAGATGAGAGAAATTATTTATACGCGCTTGCCATTGAGGAGGGCGTGAAGCAGCCGTTTGCTGCGGAGGAAGAAGCGGTTATCAGCCCGTCCCTTTCAAAAATCCTGCAGGAGCTCCGTTATTGTCCCACCATTATCTCGGACAGGCGGTGTCATATCGTAGGGTGGAACCAGGCTGCGGCGCACGTGTTTTTAGATTTTGAACAAATTCCTCCTGAAAAGCGGAATCTCATAGAGCTATTGTTTTCCAGAAAAGAATTAAGAAGTTTAGCCGTGAACTGGGAGCACTTTGTGAAAGGATTCATCGCCATTTTCAGAACGTATTACGGCCAGTATGTAGCTGATACGTGGTATTCTCAGTTTATAGAAGAAATGGAGAAAACGTATTCGGAATTTCATACGCTGTGGAATGAGAGCGAAGTCAGCTCGGCACCCGAAGTATTAATTGAGTTCCGCCACGCGAAGGCGGGAAAAATGGTCTTTAACCTGACTTCATTTCAGGTTCAGGGCAACAGTGATCTGCGTTGCAGTGTGTATACGCCGGTAGATCATACCGAAACGGAAGCAAAGCTGAAAAAGCTCTTCGAAAACAGATGAAGAACAGAAAAAAACGGGAGGCGGCCGCCTCCCGTTTCAGTTTAAAATAAAAGCATGAGACCGGCGATGGCCGGTGTTAAAAAGATGGCTGATTTCAGAATGACTTTCGGCACGAGGTTGGTGAATTTCGCTCCGACATATGCGCCGCACATCGTTCCGATCAGCACTTTGACCAACAGCATATAATCGACAAATCCTTCCGTCACATAACCGAGTCCTCCGCCGACCGCAAGCGGGATAATGACAAGCATGGTGGTGCCGACCGACTGGCGGATGGATAAGCGCAAAAGAATCATTAAGCCGATTTGGATGAAAGGGGCAGAGCCGATCCCGAACGTTCCGGACAAGATTCCTGCGATGACACCGAGTACAACGGCTTTCACCCATATGTTCAGATTGCTTTGCTGTCCGGAATCTTCTTGTGTTTCTTTTACAATAAATAACCGGACTAAAATAAGCAGAGCAGATAAAAACAGCATGCCCGCCGTCAAGTAATGCAGCAAATCTGCGGGGATAAGGGAAGTAAGCCTTGCCCCGAAAAACGAACCGAATGCCGCAAAAACGCCGACGATGAGACCGATTTTCATCTGAATATTGCCTTCACGGTAGTGGCTGAATGCCCCCGATAAACTTGTGAAAGCCATTCCGGCAAGGGAGGTGCCTAAAGCCGTATGAATCGGTACGTGAAACAGTATAGTTAAAAGTGCAATAACAAAACCGGCTCCCCCGGCGCCGATAAACCCGAGAATAATCCCGAGAAGAAACATAACGAGTATAATAAGCACAATCTTCTCCTCCATTTAGATGCCTGAACACCATGTTCCGCTCCGCTGTATCAGGTTTTAATAATCGACCGTAGTCCGTCGACCGTCGTCTAATATCTTTATGTTACCTCAAATTTAAGGTATTGGCAAGAAGACGAATTGCTTTTATACAGAGGGTTTACAGCTCTTTCACCATCACTTTTTCCCCGTTTGAGTCCAGCTCTCCATTGAATAAGAAGCCGAATTTTTGATAAAGCCGCAATGCGTGGACGTTATCTTCAAACAGGCTTAAATAAATCCGTCTGCAATCATATATTCGAACGAGATGGCGGATAAGGGCATCAAGCAACAGCTTGCCCAATCCCCGTCCCTGATAGCGTTCATCAATAAAAAAACGGTCAAGCCACACTCTGCCGTTTTCATTTTCCTCATCATATTCCGGAAACCATCCGTACATGGCAAAGCCGACCAATTCCCCGTTAACATAAAGACCGGCCGGCTGATAATGCCGGCAATCCTCAGCATCTTGTAAGCACTCTTCCGCGGTTTCAATAAATGAAGTCTGGCTTTCACTTACATGAAGCGCCAGTATATCGGCACGGTTTTCTTCCGTGACTGTTCTGATTTCAATCGTCATACTTGATACTCCTCTTCCGCTTTTTTTGAGACGGTAAAGCTTTCATTGCGTAAGCCATTTGTGAATCAGCCTTCTCTCGGATACAATGATCATCATAAAGGATATGGTTACCGTATAGTCAAGGAGGCATTATGAGCGAAGACGTCAGAAAATACTTCACAACGGGTGAATTTGCAAAACTGTGCCACGTAAAAAAACAAACCCTGTTCCATTATGACGAGATCGGCCTGCTTTCTCCGGAAATCAAAAAAGCGAACGGATACAGATACTATTCCTATCATCAATTCGAACTGTTCCAGGTCATCGGTCTGTTTAAGGAGGTCGGCGTGCCCTTGAAGCAGATCAAACCGCTCTTAACAGACAAAACCCCTGAGGGTATCATCACGCTTTTAAAAGAGAAATCTTCAGAAATCGAAAGCAAAATCAAAAAGCTGGAGCACCTGCAAAGGATGATTCGGACAAAGGTGAAGCTGACCGAACAAGCCTTGGAGACAGACTTTTCCTCCGTCTCATTGCAGCGATTAGATGAAGAGACACTTATGATAGGACGGCCCGTACTCCATTTGCCAGAACGGCAATATACTGCCGCCATTTCCGAATTGATCCGCTATATGCGGGTACATGAACTCGATCAGGGGCATCCGGTCGGCGGACTGTTTGCGCGGGAGCAGATTCTGAAAAAAGAATTCTACAACTACACCCATTTTTATATGAAGACAGATGAAGGCATAGAGAATAGAGACCTCCATATCAAGCCGAAAGGGCTTTATGCCGTCGGGTACCAAATAGGGGATGAAGCGGAAGCGGCTTACCGCAGCATCATGCAGTTTATTGAAGAGTATGGGCTGGAAATGGGCGATTATGCATATGAAGAATATATGCTTGATGAGGTTGTGGCGGACGGGTTTGACAATCAGATCACAAGAATCCAGCTGCAAGTCCGCAATCGATAAAGCCGATGCCGCCGTTCATTTACGTCTTTTAACAAACCTTGTATAATGAGAAAAATCAGTTTGCAATTGAGGTGAAAAACGATATGTTTCTAGCGCCCTTATTTGAACATGATGTACCGGCAGCACTTCTCCGCCCTTAATGGAGGAAAGTGACTGCGCTTCTCTCCGTTAGGGCACATGACGTGACCTAATATGATAACGGAGGGTGCATCAAATTGAAAAATACATTGTTCGGTTCGATTTATTTGGCATTGGCCGCCAGTATCTGGGGCGGTATGTATGTCGTTGTAAAAGTTGTGGTAGCGGTCATTCCGCCGCTTGAACTGGTATGGCTGAGATATGCGGTGGCGCTTCTTTCGCTTTTGATTCTCAGTTTATTTACACGCCAATCCTGGAAAGTTCATAAACGTGATTTATTACTGATCGCTGCGATCGGATTGATTGGCAACACGGTTTCGATCGTCACGCAGGAAATCGGCACGAAATTATCAACCGCGCAGATGGGTGCGATTATTACGGCATCCACTCCCGCATTTATGGTTGTATTTGCCCGGCTGATGTTGAAAGAACGGTTAACGCTGAAAAAAGGAATATCGACAGGGCTGGCGACGATCGGAGTATTGCTCATTGTGGGGAACGGAGATCTCAATATGTCGAGCCAGCTCGGCGGTCTCTCGCTTCTGGCTGCGGCGCTGACATGGGCTTTGATGTCCGTGCTGATGAAACGGGTTCCGGGCCATTACTCACCGCTTGTCGTCACAACGTATTCCATTTGCGTCGCATTTGTCATCCTGACCCCGTTTACAGCGGGCCCGCTTCGGGAGATTCCTTTGTCTCAGCTTGCCCGGCCTGAGATATGGGGCGGACTTTTATATCTGGGTGTGATCTCAACCGCCTGCGCGTTCATGCTTTGGAATCGCGGATTGCAATTACTGAATGCGGCAAGCGGCGGTCTGTTTTTCTTCTTTCAGCCGCTTTCCGGGACTTTGCTCGGCTGGCTGCTGCTGGGAGAGACGATCGGAGGAACCTTCTGGATCGGAGCGGCTCTTATTGTTTCAGGCGTCGTTCTCGTCATGAAAGAAAAATAGAAAATGAAAAAAAGCCATTCAGCAAATGAATGGCTTTTTTCTGTTTTTCCGGCAGGATTCGCCCCTCCATAAACAGAAAACAAGGAGCAGAAACGGATCATGGGCACCGGTACTCTCAAGGTGCAATACTCGGACCCTCAGGGTTTCGTCAATTAACATAACGGGCGGTGAAAAAATGGAGCCAAAATGGCTAGATTGGGCAAAACAGCTTCAATCCGCGGCGCAAGCGGGGCTGGCTTATTCCAAAGACATATATGATATTGAGAGATTTGAAGAAATAAGAAAAATAAGCGTGGATATCATGGCGCATCATAGCGGCATCGACAAAAGGGTCATCAAAGACGTATTCGCCGGTGACACGGGCTATCCCACTCCGAAAGTTGATATCAGAGCGGCAGTTTTTAAAGATCAGAGCATATTAATGGTAAGAGAGAAAAGCGACGGCAGATGGGCGCTGCCGGGCGGATGGGCTGATATCGGGATTTCTCCGGGCGAGACCGCTGTCAAAGAAGTAAAAGAGGAGTCAGGAATCGACGTAAAGCCCGTTAAACTGTTAGCTGTAATGGATAAGAAATGCCATTCCCATCCGCCGTCCGCCGCCCACGTTTACAAAGTGTTTATCAAATGCGAGATCATCGGCGGCCGGATCAGGGAGGGAACAGAAACAAGCGCCGCCGGCTTTTTTGCGGAAACGGAACTGCCGCCGCTATCTGAAACCCGCAATACAAAAAGTCAGATTGAAAAGATGTTTGCATATCTCAAACATCCGGACGAACCCGTTTATTTTGATTAAGGCAGCAATCAGAAAGAAAAGGGGGCCCGAGTATAATGGCGGATTCAATTAAACAGCAGGCGCAGCGGCAATTTGCCAAAAATGCCGCGAAATATGTGACTAGTCCAGGACACGCCGCAGGAGAGGATTTGGCGTATCTCGTTTCAGCTTCCGGTGCCGAAAAGCATATGGACGTGCTGGATATCGCGACGGGAGGCGGACATACGGCTAACGCTCTCGCTCCTCTCGTACGCTCTGTTATCGCCTATGACCTCACGGAAGAAATGTTAGCAGCCGCTGAAGCATTTATAACCGGAAACGGATGGACGAACGTGTCATTCGAAAAAGGCGATGCTGAAAAGATGCCGTTTTCCGATGCTGCTTTCGATATCGTCACATGCAGAATCGCGGCGCATCATTTTCCCGATGTCAGAGCCTTTGTTCATGAAGCGTTTCGGGTTGTCAAACCGGGCGGCAGACTGCTTCTCATTGACAATACCGCACCTGAAAAGGATGAATATGACCATTTTTATAATGACATTGAGAAGAGACGGGATCAGAGCCACTTTCGGGCGTGGAAAAAAACAGAATGGCTCTGTTTTCTGGAGACAGCCGGCTTCCGGATTGAATCCGCTGTCTGCTTTTTGAAACCATTTCAATTTACCGTCTGGTGTGAACGGGCAGGCCTGACTGAAGAGAAAGCCGCATTACTGGAAAAACAGATGCTGGATGCTCCTCGTGATATACAGCGGTTTTTTTCTGTAGAAAAGGATCAATCAGGCCGTATTGCGGGCTTCACAGGTGAATCGGCCTGTTTCTGCGCGATCCGTCCCGTCTGAGACGAAAAAAACCGCTGTGCAGTTTTCCTGCCCGCGGTTTTTTTCGTATTATCTGTTCTTGATTTGAGAAATAATAGCGGAAGTGACATCTTCCGTTGAATGTTTTCCGCCGACATCAGGAGTCAGAATGCCGCTGTTTGTGACCGTTTCAATAGATTGTAAGAGGAGATGGCCCAGTTCCTCTTCTCCGAATGAATCGAGCATTAATTTCGCCGTCCATATTTGGCCTATAGGATTGGCAATTCCTTTTCCGACAATATCCGGGGCGGAGCCGTGAACAGGCTCAAACATGGAAGGATATTTGCCGTTTACATTGATGTTGGCTGCGGGAGCGATTCCGATGCTTCCCATAATCGCCGCGCCGATATCTGTCAGCACATCTCCGAACAGATTCGAAGCGACAATGACATCGAAGCGTTCCGGCTGCGTGACAAAGAAGGCCGCCAGTGCATCGATGTGCTGGGAATCCGTCTCAATCCCGGCGTACTCACGGCTGACCTCTTTAAAGATGTCATCCCAGAACGGCATCGAGTGAACAATACCGTTTGATTTCGTCGCGCTTGTGACGTGTTTCCGCCGATTGAAACAAGTTTGTTTGAATGCTGAATGAGTGAGTAAACTCCTTAACCCTCCCTGCAATCCGGATGCCGTTGACTCACGCTAGAAACGCATCATCACACAGGCTCCCTGACATGCAGATCGATTTCCACTTCAGTTTTCCTTTTTCATTTTGCACATTTCTCCTGTAATAAAAAAAAAGCAGGCTATTGCCTGCTCATTATGTATTACTTAGTCTTATCTATATTTATATTTTACTCCAGATACCTTAGTAGATGCATTTGACCACTTATAAACGGTAACCGTGTAAGAAATCTCTAAACCCTTTTTCTTAGAATTAGCAGTTTTAAAAGGCTTAATCATATTATTAGCTCCTACTTGATACATTAAAACACTTAAACCAGTAGAAGGGTGTACCAACCCAATA
The DNA here is from genome assembly GCF_041222765.1 of Bacillus sp. JNUCC-21. Lineage (NCBI taxonomy): Bacteria > Bacillati > Bacillota > Bacilli > Caryophanales > Bacillaceae > Bacillus > Bacillus sp. JNUCC-21. Next base: position 569,492 of record NZ_CP166019.1, read on the forward strand.
ATATAACCGAGAATAAGCCCTTTATTAGACCCCATGCTGTTATATCTAGAAACAACTTTTTTTACCTGATTTTTTGTGTAATAAACCTTTACCCTTTTTTTAAGAAGAACATCATTATCACACTGAGTCCCAAGATTTGTCCGTCGACAAGCTGCTTCAGAACTTGGAGCGAAAGCAGACAGCACAGTAGCGAGAATACACCCCGCTATAAATAATTTAGTAACCTTCTTTAACACTTTTTTCTCTCATCACCTTTACTCCGTTTCGCAATGCTATAAATCACTAATGCACCAACGAATATAGCAAACAAAACAGTTAATAATACATTACTTAAATCAAATACAGAATTAAGTAATAATACTATAATTATATATAATATCAAAAAAAAGTAAAATGTTTTTTTCATATTTTTACCTCTCTAACTTTATTGTGTAAAGACATATTGTGGATGTAACTTTTAATGTGAAGATGCCATTAGACCGTCATCAATCGTCCTGTCTTGTACGTATATTCACCACATTTAAAGGATTGGTTACCGTTTCCTTGCAGTCCCCTGCTGCGATTTGTCATACAATTTTCTCTCTCTATCTCTTAAAAAAATTGTGTCATTTCTTTGGCAAAACCCCAGCCGAACGCTGCCGGTTCCTAAACAGATCACTCTGTCCGTACCCCGTCGGGAAAAGACCGCGTTTTGTATGGCGATTTCGTCCTCACCCTGATTGATTCTGCCGCCGACAGAGCTGTACTCGCCCTCACTGTTTTCGCGGACGACTATCAGATCAAAATCCTTCGGGTTAACGAGGGGAGAAGTGATTCCCGGCAGGAGTTTTGCCGGCCGCACATTAATCACCTGTTCAAATTCCCGGCGTATCTTGATGAGCAGCCCCCCACAGCGAAACATGATCGGGGACGAGTTTTTGATTCCCCGCCGCTCCCAAAAACAAAGCATCAAAGTGCTGTAACCTTTCTCATCCATCATCCGGTATCATAGTCCCGTGCTCCAAATAATACTCGCAGCTCCGCGGAAAAGAAGTGAACTCAAAGGCAATGCCTCCATGTAATTCGGCGATCGCGTTCAACACCCGCTCCGCTTGCGGAACTGCTTCTTTCCCCACACCGTCCCCCGGTATGCTGGCAATCTTGTATGTTTTCATGTTTCCGTCACCTCCGAATGAATTGTTTTCGGTTTACGGAATACCCTCGACCAACTATACTTCCATATTACGGCACCTCCGATATGCTGACAAGCCCGGGAATGTTGCTTCCATAGATAAACTGTTATATGATCTTGGTAACAATAAGGCCTAAATTGTATGAAGAGGTAGGAAAGATGGATAATTTTAAATTAGATAAGCCAATCCCGTATTATCTGCAATTTTATTCCCAATTGAAAAAAATGATATTTGACGGGATTTTTAAACCGGGTGAACGGCTGAATGAGACTCAGCTGGCCAAGGATTTCGGAGTCAGCCGGTCGCCGGTCAGAGAAGCCATGCGGCTCCTTGAAAAGGACGGGCTTCTGACGGCAGACGATCGAAACGGCTTTGTCATTTATTCTTTGTCCGTTAAGGATGTTGAAGAGATTTATAAAATCAGAATGTCACTTGAATCACTGGCGGTCGAACTGGTTATTGATGAAGCGGCTGAGAGTGAAATTGACCTCATTGAAAAACAGCTGCGGGAGACGGAAGAAGCCATCAATAAAGGCGTCAAAGAGACTGAGATTATTTCCTTAAACGAGTCGTTTCATCGGCTCCTTGTGGATTTCAGCCGCAACAGCCGGCTGGCCATGCTGCTTGAGCATGTCAATGTGCTGATTCATTTTTGCAGAGTTCTTAATTTTAAAGGCGATGAACGTGCGGAGGTTATTCTGCATGAGCACCGGAAAGTCTTTGAAGAAATAAAAAAGGGCGACAAAACAAAAGCCGTGCAATATATGACGGAGCATCTCAAGCATGATGAAGAACATCTGAAAGGCGTGCTGAGAGCGGAAGAAACAGACGAATCATCACGATAGACAAGGCGAAATGCCTTGTCTTTTTTTTGCCGATGTCATCGAACCGTCATAAAGACCTGACGGATGTTCCTTGCATGATTTTTTTCGCGTCATTTATGATGGATATGGAAGAGACGCAAAAAAGGCAAAGGAGATTGAAAAATGGCGAAACATATTCTGATGATCAATTTTCCCGCAGAAGGACACGTAAACCCGACATTGGGTATGACAAAGGCCTTCAGCGAACGGGGCGATCACGTTCATTATATCTCAACGGAAAAATACAAAAGCAGACTGGAAGGAGTAGGGGCGAAAGTTCATCTTCACAGCGATCTGCTCAGAATGACACCTATTGATCCCGGCAGTCCGTCCGGCATACTTGCATTTTTAAAGGTTCATATCAAAACGTCACTGGAGATTTTACATATTGTGCAGCGGCTGGCAGAGGACATTCAATTCGACGCCGTCTATTATGATAAATTCGGTGCGGGAGAGCTGGTGCGGGATTATCTCAACATTCCCGGCATCTCTTCTTCAGCATCCTTCCTGTTCAATGAAGACCGTCTGAAAATACTGCCGCTCCACCCGGAATCGGGCGTGCCGTTTCAGCCGGACAGGGAATGTGAAGAGCTGTTGGCCGAGATGAAAGACAAATACGGTGTCGCCCCTGACAGCATGGTTCAATTTATGAACAACACAGGTGAATTGAACGTCGTCTATACAAGCAGATATTTTCAGCCCGAAAGTGAGACATTCGGAGATGAGTATTTATTTATCGGTCCGAGTTTTCCGAAGAGAAAAGGGCGCGTCGACTTCCCGATTGACTCACTAAAGAATGAAAAAGTCATTTATATCTCAATGGGAACGGTGCTCGGGGACACGGAAGCGTTTTTCAATCTGTGCATAGAAGCGTTCTCAGATTTTGAAGGAAAAGTAGTCATTGCCGCCGGGGAAAAAGCCGATCTGTCGAAAATCAAACAGGCGCCGGAAAACTTTATCATCGCCCCGTACGTGCCGCAGCTTGAAGTGCTGGAGCAGGCCGACGTGTTTGTCACGCATGGCGGAATGAACAGTGTAAATGAAGGCATTCATTATCAAGTGCCGCTGGTCGTCATCCCGCACGATAAAGACCAGCCGATGGTTGCGCGCCGCCTGACTGAATTGGATGCAGGCTATACCGTGCAAAAAGATGAAGTGAGCGCTGAAAAGGTAAAGCTTGCCGCGGAAGAAGTGCTGCATAACGGAAAATACAAACAAGGCATTCAAGCCATTAATGAAAGCTTTAAAGAATGTACGGACATGAAGGATGTTCTCGCCCGGATCGACCGGTTTATTGAACAAAAACATGCTCAATAATACATGGAAAAAGCCTGTTTCCTCTGTCAAGGGAAACAGGCTTTTTATAATGGCTTTTAGATGATGTGATGTTCTGCATTTGCAAGTTTCACAAGAGTCAGAAGAGATTCTGCCTCACGTGCGTCGAGTGTTTTTGCCAGACGGTCTTTTTCAAAGATCTGCTGGCCGAAGACATTCACTGACGCCTGGTCAACCGCCGTGTGCCAGTTCTTTTGTGAATGATTCTCAGAAAAAGAGAAAACGAACACGGTGAAGACCGCTATAAGCATCGCCATGACCCAAAATTTTTGCCGATTTCCTGCTGCTGACATAGGCCGCCTCCTAAACATTTTACTGGTATTAGATCATATATGAGCTGTTTTTAACAGAGTAAAGAAGTCATTATTTCATGTAGTCCAAATGAAACGGAGCACAGCCGAAAGCCCGCCGGTCAGGCCGATGAGCCAATTCATATTTTGTTCATATTTTATTAAAAGTTTATCCAAGTCTGTCCTTTACAGTAGATATAACCACAAAATGCTGCTGAAAGGAGCCTTTAAAAAATGCATATTCATATGATCAACAAAAACCAGTTTGAGAGTGACTTGGAGGCGGCCGGCTTCAGCCGTCAGGCAGATGATATTATCGGCAAAATGAAAGAGTACGTAACGGAATACGCGGCTTCATCCGAACGGTTCCTGATTGAAATTCAAACCGTCATGAACGAATACAAAGCCGTCGTCTGCGCGATGTTTTCGACTATGGAAATTGCCGGTGCAAATAAAGACGAGAAGCATGTTGAATTCGAAGCCTGCACAGTATTGTGTGAATAAAAGACATTCATCAAACCTCCGCGGCTGCCTGAACGGCAGTATACTGACTGATGTTCCGGAAAGGGAAAATATTGAAACTTCTAAAGCGGCCGTTCGTATAAAAGGGTAAATCAGCTTGTATATGGAGGTTCGTGAAATGAACGAAAAGAAAAAACAAGCGTTTGAACAGCTTTTCAGCACTTTAGACGAAAGACATGAAATAAACGGCGCTGTATTGGCAGCGGAAAACGGCCGCATCTTATACCAGGGTTCATTCGGCGCTGCAGAACTGAAAACAAAGAGGATGCTGAATGACCAATCGGTCTTTGAATTGGCCTCAGTATCTAAGCCGTTTACAGCTTTGGGCGTTATCATTTTAGAGCAGCAAGGGAAGCTGCGTTATGACGATATGATAGAGCGGTGGCTTCCTGATTTTCCTTATCCGGGCATTACCATTCGGCATTTACTCCATCATACGTCAGGATTGCCGGACTATATGGAGTTGTTCTTAACACATTGGGACCGGGACAGAATTGCCGTTAATCAAGATGTGATCAATATGCTCAAGCAGCATAAGCCGGATGCTTATTTCCCGCCGGGCAAGGAGTGGCTTTACAGTAATACGGGGTATGCGGTGTTAGCGGTTATTATAGAAATTGTATCAGGCATGAGTTTTGCTGAATTTATGAAACAAGCCGTATTTCATCCGCTTCGTATGCACGATACGCGGATTTATAACAGAAGGCTGAGTAAAGAAAACATTCCGAACTATGCATATGGCTATGTGTATGATGTTCATTCCAGAGAATATGTGCTGCCGGATGAACTTGAGGAAACTGATTATGTCGTCTTTCTTGACGGAATTCAAGGTGACGGAACCGTTAACTCCGCTATTAGAGATTTATATCTGTTTGATCAGGCTCTTTATACGGAAGAAATCATCGGCAAAGAGTCTAAAGATCAAGCGTTTACACCGGGCTATTGGAATGAAGAAGAGCAATTCGGATACGGATTTGGCTGGATGATTCAAAACAGCCCCCAAAAAGGGAAGGTTATCAGTCACGACGGAGGCTGGCCGGGCTATTCAACTCTGATGATCCGGTATATTGACCAGAATAAAACATTGATTTATCTCAGCAATATGGAACAATCGTATCAATTTGAACAAGCTGTAATTGCCGCGGCTGTAAACATCTTATTTGATCAGCCATACGTGATTCCGAAACGTCCGGCAGATCAGAAAAAAGCAGATATCGATCCTGCGATTTACAGCAGATTTACCGGCAATTACTCATTTCAGGATGACACACATGCATCGGTGGCGGTAAAAGAAAACCGATTGTATCTTACAATAGACGGGCAGACTCCATTCGAATTATTCCCAATGACGGAAACCCGTTATTTTGTCAGGGCGCTGCCGCTTGAAATTGAATTTGCAGGTGATAAAGCACAAACAGCCCCGCATTTCGTTTTATATCAGGACGGCACAGAAGAAACGGCTGTGCGGATAGACTGAGTGACATGCAAAACAAAACCGCCGTCCTGAGAAGACGGCGGTAATAGAAAAGTCAGACCCCTTTGATGACGCGAAATTTTCTTTTCGGCTCTGACATAAATATAGAAGAAAAAATCATAGCTCCGAGCATTGTGATGTATTCCATATAAAGCGAAACCTCTGCCAAAACCAACCCCGCAATCATTAAAACAGCGCCCAATACCACCGCAAAAACCTTCGTTTTCATGATGAGTTCCCCCTATTATCTGATAAATGAATTATACTGCATCTCCATTAATGTGTACATTTTGTGAACAATTTCACCTGATGAAAGGCAATAAAGAGAGATTTGAAGAATTAGGAGAAATGACAGGCCATCTTTTTGTTTTACTGAAGAAACGAAAGGGAAAGTGAAAAATCAAAAAGGCAAAGGAGTTCTTGAAATGAAAGCGAGACTATTTTTATTCAGCATGTTTCTCCTGATCCCCGTTCTGGCGCTTGCCGGATGCAACAGCCAATCTTCAGGAGGAAGCGAAAAAGCGAAAGACAAAGAAACGCACTCTCACGAAGACATGAATCACTCGGGTTCATCCGAGGTGCCGAAAGGTTTAAAGAAGGCAGAAAATCCGACTTATAAGGTCGGCAGTGACGTCATGATTTTAGCTTCTCATATGAAAGGCATGAAAAATGCGCAAGGAACCGTAAAAGGTGCTTATGATACAACGGTTTACAGTGTGTCGTACACTCCGGAAACGGGAGGAAAGCGCGTCGAAGATCATAAATGGGTCATTCAGGAAGAGCTGAAGGGCGCCGGTGATAAAACGTTAAAACCGGGTGACAAGGCCGTGATCGAGGCATCCCATATGAAAGGCATGAAGGGCGCCGAAGCCGTTATTGATTCAGCCAAAAAGACAACCGTTTATATGGTCGACTATACACCGACTGACGGCGGCCAAAAAGTAACCAATCATAAATGGGTGACAGAAGACGAGCTTGCTGCCGCAAAATAAAAAGACCGCAAAAGCCGAAGGAACTCCTTTGGCTTTTTTGCGGTCTCACATTTATGCGGATTTTCTTTTCAAGGCAGGTCTCGTTAAAGAGAATACAGCTAACGCGACAGCGATAATGACAATCAAACCGCCGCACCAGGCTGTTGCTGTGACAGAACCGGTTTGTCCGATCACGCCGCCGCCGATGGCTGACCCGAGCGCGATGCCGATCTGCAAAGCGGACGTGTTGAAGCTTTGCTGAATATCGGAAGACTCAGGCGCAATTTTGATTAAATAGCTTTGCTGCGCCGGCGCAAGGCTCCAGCTGAGCAATCCCCAGATCACCATCGCAGGCAGGAAAATGATTAAAGAAACCGTTGTCAGCGGAAGAATAAACAGGATCAGAGCGAAAGAAACGGTCACAAGCATGATGCTTTTAAATGCTCCTAAACGGTCATACAGCCAGCCTCCGAACGGGCCGCCGCATACCGCTGACAGACCGAACAAAAAGTAGCATACACTGACCCAAACGGAACTCAAATGAAGCGTTCTTTCCAAAAAAGGCGCAAAGTAGGCATAGAGTGTGTAATGCCCCGCCAATGTAAACAAGGTGACAAGATGTGCGCTGGCAATTTTGGCGGTCCCGATCGTCTTGATCTGCTCACGAAACGGAATCATTTTTTCAGCAGGTATTTTTTCAAAAAAGACGCTGATAATCAGCATGGAAACGAGAGATAATACGCCGATTCCCAAGAACAGAACGCGCCATCCGAAGGCATTGCTGATGATAATGCCGACAGGCACGCCTAAAGCGATTGCGGAGCTGAACCCCATGAAAATGATGCCGATCGCCCGCGCTCTGTATTCAGGCGCCACGATTTTAGGAGCAATCGTTAAAGAAAGGACGACAATCAGCCCTGTGCTCATGGAAGCGAGAACCCGTGACACCATAAGTACGGCGAAATTGGGACTGAAATAAGCCACCAGATTACTTAGGAAGAAAATAAACAGTGCGATTAAATAAAGCCGCTTTCGTTCAGCCTTTGCCGTCACCGCCAAAAGCAGCGGGCCGGATACCGCGTAACCGAGCGCAAACACGCTGATCAGCTGCCCCGCGCTGACGATGGATATATCTAAGTCGGAAGCGATTTGCGGAAGAATACCGCCCACAATTAATTCAACCAATCCGACTGCGATGGTAGATGCTGCAAGCAGAAATACTTTGAAATTCATGTACAGATACTCCTTTTTTTATTTTTTAGAAAATAAAAAATCCTGATTACAAAAAGTGTACGGGACAATTTTTGTAATCAGGATTTTACGGTTCCTGGTAGACACCCTCAAACCATATCATTGAGGTTATACAATGTATGCAATATTCGGTTGTGTCCGTTACTGCAAAAAATTCTACCATAATAGTGAGGGAGATTCCATAGAAAATTCGAGGAAATCCTTTCAATTTCAATATCGGCGGCTGTAACGTCATTGATGAAGCAGGGAAAAAAATTTATGATAACCGTAAGGAGTCTATACAGATCAAACATTATACAGCCGGAGGAAACCGATGAATAAGTACGAAAAAATCGCCAACGAAATGAGAAAGAGGATTAAAAGCAGTGTATATGACATAGATCAGCCGATCCCGGATGAAAAGACGCTCGCTGCGGAGTTCGGGTGCAGCCGGATGACGATGAAGCGGGCGCTTGATACACTTGCGGCTGAAGGAATGCTTTTCAGAAAAAGAGGGCACGGCACGTTTATCATTCAATCAGCCATGCAGGATGAGCACGTTCACGTAGTCAGCAACGAAATTCTCGGCCTGAGCAATTTGTTAAAAGGAAAAAATATCAAGAGCAAGGTCATCCGGTTTGAAGTGCAGTTTCCGTCCCAAGATGTCGCCGCACATTTGGCCATTGATGAAAAGACTCCCGTCTATTATGTAGTGAGGCTCAGAATTGTTGAAGGCGAACCGTACGTTCTTGAAAAAACGTACATGCCGGCGAGCCTTATACCCGGCATTAATGACGAGGTGCTCAACCATTCCATCTACGATCATATTACGCGGGAACTCCAGCTCAAAATCGCAGGCTCACACAGAAAAATCAGAGCGTGCAAGTCGGATGATATGGATCAGCAATATCTCGGCTGCCGGCCGGATGATCCGATACTTGAAGTCGAGCATGTAGGCTTTTTGGACAACGGCACTCCCTTTGAATATTCATTTTCCCGCCACCGTCATGACAAGTTTGTCGTGACCTCAGTCAATATAAAACGTTCATAAAAGCGCCGAAGAGTGAGAGAAAAACTCACTCTTTTTTTGTTGCCGCTGATTTACATCTTCGCTTCTTTTATGTTATATTACCCAATGATAGAATCATCCTACAAATTTCAGAGGTGTTTTGATGGAGATATCCAAAACAAGCAGACTGTCGCTCGTAGAACAAGTGGTGACGCAAATTGAATCGTTAATTCAATCGGATAAATGGCCGGTCGGGACGCGCATTCCCCCTGAGCTGGATTTAATGAAGCAATTTGATGTGAGCCGAAACACATTGCGTGAGGCCATTCGGGCGCTCGTACATGCCGGCCTGCTTCAGACAAGGCAGGGGAGCGGTACGTATGTCAGCTCATCCAGTGTTCTCGGCGCGGCATTTTACCGCCATATTAAAAAATCAAATTTGCTTGAAACATTAGAAGTCAGATACGCACTCGAAAGAGAAGCTGCGCGATTGGCGGCGGAAAGGCGTAATGACGAAGACCTGAAAGCACTGAAGGTGTGCTTGGATGAATGTGAAGCGGCCTTGCAAAATGAAGATCGAAAACGATATGCCGAGGCTGACATTAAACTGCACAAAACCATTGTACAGGCGGCCCATAACAACATGCTTTCTGATCTTTACGAGCATATGACGGAGGCGCTTTGTGCGTCAGTCCATAACCTGTTGGAAATCACCCCTGCTATACGGATCCACACCCAGCTTGCCGCCGCGATTATCGGACAGAAGCCGGATCAGGCCATGGAGGCCGTCAACCAATACATCACAGTATTTAAAGATACAATACACATGGAGGATGAACATGAAAATTAAAGACGAACATCAAATTCTGCAAGCAAGTCAGCGTAAAAAACTGATATTGCTGGTCATCGGAGTCATATTGATAGGGGCCAACCTCAGAGCGCCTCTGACATCGGTCGGGCCGCTCGTTTCCTCAATTCGGGACAGCCTCGGCATGACCAATGCGGCTGCCGGCACCATTACGACAGTGCCGCTTTTGGCCTTTGCATGTCTGTCGCCGTTTGTTCCTTTATTGTCGCGGCGCTTCGGGACCGAGATTGTGTTACTGTCATCATTAATTGTCCTGACAGCCGGAACTCTGCTGCGCTCCATCGCCGGAATCGGCACTCTCTTTTTCGGAACGATCCTGTTGGGATTGTCGATCGCCGTATGCAACGTCCTGCTGCCGAGTCTCATTAAACATAAGTTTCCTGGAAATTTAGGCATCATGACCGGCGTCTACTCGGTTTCTATGAATCTGTGCGGCGCGATTGCATCCGGCATCAGCGTGCCGATCGCCTCTTCAGCGGGGTTAGGCTGGAAAGGCGCGCTCGGCTGCTGGGCTATCCTTTCTTTCATTGCGTTTGTCATGTGGATTCCGCAAATGCGAGGACGCGAACTGCCCGTCCGCACGACTGGGACAAACGGAGAGAAGAAAAGCAGTCTGCTGCGGTCTCCGCTTGCTTGGAAGGTGACGATGTTCATGGGGCTGCAATCCCTTATTTTTTACACCGTCATCGCTTGGCTGCCGGAAATTCTTCAGCAGAATGGACTCAGCTCAAGTAAGGCGGGATGGATGCTTTCATTAATGCAATTCTCAGTCCTGCCGATTACTTTTATCGTGCCGATCGCTGCCGCTAAAATGAAAAATCAGCGCGCACTCGCCGGACTGACAGCTTTATTTTTCCTTATCGGCATTGCCGGCGTTCTTTTCGGAAGCCCGGCTCTCACTCCGCTATGGGTCATTTTAATCGGAATTGCGGGAGGCTGTGCATTCAGCTTGGCGATGATGTTCTTCAGCCTGCGGACCCGGCATGTTCATGAAGCCGCGGCGCTTTCCGGCATGGCCCAGTCATTCGGATACCTGCTTGCCGCGTTCGGGCCGCTCGTATTCGGTTTGCTGCATGACATCACGCACGGCTGGACGGTTCCGTTATTCATGCTGATCGCAGTCTCCGTTCTGATTTTCATTTTTGGAGTCGGAGCGGGAAAAGCGGAACAGATCAAAACAGCATAAAAAAACAAAGGGCCCGCTTAGGGTCCTTTGTTTTTTATTTAAAAAGCTGTCTCAGGCCGTCACGTTGTCAGTTTTAAGCCGATGACACCAATGAGGATAAGCCCTAGAGACACCAATTGTGACAGATTGAATTTTTCTTTAAACCAAAGTATGCCCACGGCCGAAACGCCGATGCTTCCCATGCCGGTCCAAGCCGCATACGCGACACCTGTGGGAAGAACCTGCATCGCTCCGGAAAGACAAAAGAATGAAAGCATAAAGCCTGTTACCATGACAATCAGCGGCCACTTTTTTTTAAAACCGTCAATATGTTTCATGGCAACGGCTGCTACAACTTCCTCCGCTCCGGCAATAAATAACAGCAGCCATGCCATTAATGTTCACCCCTTGTTTCAGTTTCTTTCGTAAATACCTTCATTCCTAAAATGCCGGACAACAGCAAAGCCAAAAAGAATATTTGCCCGATTGAAAACGATTCGCCTAAAATGACGCCCGTTACATATGTGCCGACGGTGCCTATTCCGACAAAAACGGTATATGCGGCAGCCATCGGAATTTTTTTATAAGAGCGGATCAGCATCAGAAAGCTGACGGCAATCAGAAGGAAAATACCAATCCAATCAAAGAGCGAATCCGCATGCTTCAGGGCGGACGCCCAAACTACTTCTAACAGTCCGGCTATCAATACAAGCAGCCAATACATGATACAGTCACCTCAGTTATGAATGAATGTCAGTCATTTTTACGGCGGTCAAAAATGATCGGTCTCTGCCAATCATTTCTGCAAGCTTCTTTTGAGAAAGCTGAATATTTCTTTTTTATATACTTCGAGATCGACATCCTGTTCACAGCCGATATAAAACCGTTCAGCCGCGTTCTCGACAACGTTGATAATCGTTCTGGCCGTCCATCTGACATGAATGCCGCTGTGGACCTCACCCTGTTCAATGGCCGTATTGATCACGCCTTCCAGCCAGGAATAATAAGGCTGATAAATGGCTTCCCATTTCTCCATTGAATGATCGATGGCAAGACCGGAATAACAGAGAACGATAATATCTTTATGAAGCCGGGTGATGTGAAATGTCTCATCTACCAAAATGTCCAGCAACGTCCAAAAATCTTCAGAACCGTCCGTTTTCCCTTTTATTCTGTCCAGCGTAGTGTCGAGCAGGTTTTCTGCAATCGCGGATATCAGTGCGTTTTTAGAAGAAAAATATAAATAAAACGTACCTTGGGCCGTTCCGGCTTTTTTGACGATTTCTGAAATGGATGCTTTGTCTAATCCTTTTTCAGAAATGACTTCAATCGCGGCTTGCAGGATCTTTTCGTATTTTCCCGAGCTTTGTTTTGCCAATAGAGGGGTTCCTCCTTTTATGAATGACTGTCATTCATTTTATCGCATGTTCTCTTTTTTGTCATCCCTTAAAATAAAAATACCGGAAAGAAGACCATACTTCTTTCCGGCATTCGTCATTTATCACTGTCGATCATAGCCTTCGGCAGTCCCGTATATTTTGCCCAGTAATAAATACCGAGCGAACCGATGGCGATCAGAATCAGGTCAAGCGGATTGCTGATAATGCCCAATCCGTGGCCGAACGAGCCGAGATAGGAGAAAATCAGCATCATGACATAAAAGCCGACGATCCACCATGCTGATTTCAGCTGCTGCCGTATGCTGACATCATCTTTGGGAGCATATTTACTGAAACAGAGATAGATCAGAAACATGACAATTTGAGAACCGAGAAGCCAGGATACGGTGCGCCATCCGGACCAATATACAATATAAGAGGTAAAAATAAACGACAGCGGCCCGATGATGCTCATCCCTTTTAAATAAAACGGTCTGTTAATATTCTTCGCGTTGACTCTCAGCGCCGCAGAAGAAATCGGCGCAATCGCATAAGACAGAATCAATGCGACGGAGCATACGTTGACAAGAGCGTTCCAAGAAGGGAACGGAAGCGTCCAAAAAACAGCCAGACCGAACGAAAGCCAAAGGGAGGCACGCGGTGTCCCGGTTTCTTTATTGACTTTAGAAAAAATGCTGAATAATGTTCCGTTTCTGGCCCAGGCATAGACGAGACGTGAAGTCGTATTCATAAAGATATTTCCGTTACCGCCCGGTGATAAAATCGCATCTAAAATGACCAATGTCGCCAGCCACCCCAAACCGAGCAAAACGGCGATATCTTTGAACGGAAGGGAGAATTCAGTCCCGATAGCCGGCCATCCGTGCTTCAGGGTATCCGCCGGGATCGCCCCGATAAAAGTGAGCTGCAGCACGGTGTAAATAATAGTAGACACGATAATACAGACAATCAATGCGATCGGAATGTTCCGCTTCGGATTCTGCACTTCACTCGCGACAGCCACAATCGGATGCAGCCCAAGGTATGCAAACATGACGCCGCCTGTGGAAATCGCGGCCTGAATTCCGGTGAAGCCAAAAGGCGCGAATCCGTGAACGGTCATATTGCCCGGGTGAAAATGAAAAATCAGTACCACAATTACCGTAATCGGTACGACATATTTAAAAATCGAAATAATGAAGTTTGCTTTCGCAAAGGTTTTGACACTCCAGTAATTGAGGAGGAAGAACAGGCAGAGCAGCGCAAATTGCAATATCCACCCGGCAATTGTCGGAGAATCGGAGCCTTTTACGGTCAAACCGGGAAACCAATACGCCACGTATTGGCGGACTGCCGTGACTTCTATAGAAATAAGGCTCGTGTATGCCACAATGGTGACAAAGGAAATTAAATATCCGACCAGGTGTCCGTGTGAATATACGGGATACCGGATAATTCCCCCGGTCCGCGGCAGCGCGGCGCCCAGTTCCGCATAAACCAAGCCGATCAATAAGATGATTCCCCCGCCGATCAGCCAGGAAAAAACGCCTGATGGGCCCGCTTTAGAGGCGACGTTGCTGACGGCAAACAGCCATGCCGAACCGAATATGGCTCCCATGCCGATTAAAATAAGATCAAAAAGTGACATAGTTTTCTGGAAGTTTCCTTGCTTAGACATTCGCTGCCTCCTTAGAAAAGACATTGTTCTCTTTACATAATTCCCATTATCATTCAAACATACCCAGCCGGCCGGCTGGAAAATTAGGACAACTTTCGAAACGAAGTATGTACAGCAATGTGCTCACATTATAATAACGGCCGTATGGCAAGATCTCCCGGCTTATATTCCCCGTTTTAAACACATTCAAACCTCATATTCAGAAAAACAAAAAACGCCCGAAACAGGCGTTTTTTTGTTACAAGTTCATATCTTTCAGTCCGGGGCTGTGCTCATTCGGAAGCTCAGGAAGTTCCGGCACGGGGAAACCTTTAGGAGGCTCGGACACACTTAATTCGCCGCCGTTTCGGCTCGGCGTCGTTCCCTGCAGAATTTCTCCGATCCGTGTCGGATCCAGTCTGAAATTAAATTGGGTATTATGATAACCCATCTCAACGAATTTCCGGCATTCCGGGTATTTTTCAATATCATAATTCGGCACGGGAAATAATTTGCCCCATTCGACACCCAGTGTTTCCAACGCTTTTGTAAATGCATTTTGATGGGCGTTGTCACGGACGATCAGAAAACCGAGTGTTTCTCTGAACGTCTGATTTGAACTCATTTCATAAATGCGCGTCTTTTGCAGCACGCCGGTTGATTCCAGCACGACATTGTCCAATAAATCGGAAATCAGATTCCCGTGGTTGTATACCCAAGACCCGTTCCATGGATTGCCGCCGGCGTCTACAGGAAGAGAACTTTGCGCTCCGATGATAAAATGGTGCGGATTGGCGTGTTTAACTGCTTCGTCAAGCGGCGCCTGATCTGCTGCCTGATTTCCGGGGCCCTCATCGCCGCTTTCGTCGAGCAGCGCATTAATCGTATGCTGGACAAGCTCAACGTGTGCGATCTCTTCTAAAAATACACCGCGAAGCAGGTCACGGAACTGTTTTTCTTTTCCTCTGAAATTAGAGCTTTGGAAAAAGTATTGCATCATCGTCCGCATTTCTCCGTAGTGCCCGCCTAAAATTTCCTGAAGCACCTTGGCCGCGGCCGGGTCCGGCTTGTCCGGTTTAATGATATTAATCAGCTCTTCTTTGTAATAATACATAAACAGCGCCCCCAGAAAGAAGTTTTCGGTTCTTCTGTTAGTGTCTTTGCAAAGTCAGTTTTTATGTATCGGCATCAAAAAAAGGACGGAAAGCGTGTCCGTCCTTCTGTGTTAAGCCTCAACCGCCCCGCGAAGTTTCGTGTTGACAAGCCCGTTCCATCCTTGATCCATCGTACTGTGAATCTCGGAGCTTTTCCGATTGACTTTATTGATGACGGCTTCCGGCTCTTTCCATCCGCCGTGAATGAGAGTGAATTCCGTATCTCCGCTTTCCGTTTCCTTTAAGACAAAAGAAACGATCCAGCCTTCCGTATCCCATGAAAAAGAAAGGCGGTACGGCGCTTCAATATCCAGCAGCTTGCACGGAGACGGACCGAACGGAGATTCCAGCTGAAACTCACTGTCTTCTTGAGGTGTGAAATCATTCGGCATAAACCAGAGAGACAGGCCGTCCGCAGTGGAGACCGTATCCCAGACAACTTGTATCGGCGCCTTGAAAACGGCGGTATGAATAATGTCCGGTAATGGCTGATTGCTGCTGCTGTTGTTTTTGTTATCTTTGTTTTGTTTATCAGACATGATGCGTAACCACTCTTTCGCTGTTTTTACTTTTGATCATACTACACGAGGCAGGACATTTGAAAACAAATCAAACTTATTTTATGCTTTTCCAAAGCCATTTAATTCATTTTAAGGAGACGTAGTGATGACAGATCAATTTAAAGCGTTAGTAGTCGATCAACGTGAAGACCGGTTTTCAGTCAGCGTACGGGAGCTGGCGGTTCAGGACCTTCCCGAGGGTGAAGTGCTGATTAAGGTTTGCTACTCAGGGGTGAATTATAAAGACAGCTTGGCTGCCATTCCTGACGGCAAGATCGTAACGTCGTATCCTTTCGTGCCGGGAATTGATTTAGCGGGAATTGTCGTTTCCTCAGATGACGCCCGTTTCAAAGAGGGGGATAAAGTCATTGCGACAAGCTACGGCATAGGTGTTTCCCGCTTTGGCGGTTATAGCGGGATGGCCCGCATTCCGGCAGATTGGATCGTGCCACTGCCTGAAGGTCTGACACTTAAAGAAGCCATGACGATCGGAACCGCCGGCTTCACTGCCGCATTGTCCGTCCAGCGTCTTGAAGAAAACCATGCCGCTCCTGAAAAAGGGAAGGTGCTGGTGACAGGAGCGACAGGCGGCGTCGGAAGCTTTGCCGTCTCCATTCTTTCAACCTTAGGTTATGAGGTCGAGGCCAGTACGGGAAAAGAAGACGAAAGCGGCTATTTGAAGAGCCTCGGAGCAAAGACGGTCATTCACCGTGACGAAGTGTATAACGGCACGTTAAAACCAATGCAAAAACAAAAATGGGCAGCGGCCGTCGATCCGGTCGGAGGTGAGCCGCTTGCTTCAGTTCTCAGCCAGATTCAGTACGGCGGATCAGTTGCTGTGAGCGGACTGACAGCGGGAACGAAACTCCCGTCTACAGTCTTTCCGTTTATATTGCGCGGCGTCAGTCTCTTGGGAATCGATTCCGTATTCTGTCCGATGGAGACAAGAAAGAAAACATGGCAGCGTTTAGCTGATGACTTCAAGCCTGCAGATCTGGAGGCCTTTATTCAAAAGGAAATTACACTTGAAGAGCTGCCGGATACGCTTCCTGCTCTTTTAAAAGGAGAAGCGAGAGGAAGAACGATCGTTACAATAAACGAAGAATAAATCAAAAACCCCCAACTGCTGATTGGGGGTTTTCACTATATAATCAATTTTTTATCTAAAAGAGATTAACTATTGATCATATAGTGAAAATGAGTTGATTAAAAACATAAATTGATTACATATAGGTAATATAAAGGTAAGTTATAAAATTTTCTGAAATATTTATTGACTGAAAGCGCTTTTAAAATTATGATAATAACATAAATGCCAATAATATCATTATAACTTCACTACAAAGTAACTATAAAATAACAATTTAACGAGAGGGGAGAGTGGATAATCACTATAAATGATAACGCTTTCAAATTATTTTCTTCTTATATAACTGTTTTGGACGGTCAGAACTTGTATGCAGACGTTATAGGTGCGGATATTTATAACTGAATATTCTGATATTATCTCTGTGTAAAAACTAGGAGGATTTGAAGATGGATAAAAATAGCAGCCAGCATTCATTTTTGAGAACCATCATTTTAGTATCGACATTCGGGGGACTTCTTTTCGGCTACGATACCGGTGTGATTAATGGGGCGCTGCCGTTTATGGCGGAAGCTGACCAGCTTAATCTTACCGCTTTGACTGAAGGGATGGTGGCGAGCTCCCTGCTCTTGGGGGCTGCGATCGGCGCGGTTTTCGGAGGGAGATTGTCGGACTATAACGGCAGACGTAAAAATATCCTTATCCTTGCCGTTTTGTTCTTTGCAGCGACGCTTGGATGTACACTGGCGCCTAACGTGTCGGTTATGATCATCTCCCGTTTTCTGCTGGGGCTTGCCGTCGGGGGAGCATCCGTAACCGTTCCGGCGTATTTGGCTGAAATGTCGCCGGCGGAAAGCCGAGGGAGAATGGTTACCCAAAATGAATTGATGATTGTAACAGGCCAGCTGCTTGCCTTCACGTGTAATGCTATCATCGGCAATGTGCTTGGTGATACCTCTCACGCCTGGCGCTATATGCTCGTTATCGCGGCCCTTCCGGCGGTATTCTTGTTTTTCGGTATGCTGAAAGTTCCTGAAAGTCCGCGCTGGCTGGTTTCTAAAGGAAGAAAAGAAGATGCTCTGCGCGTTCTCCGGCGAATAAGGAATGAAGAGAAAGCGAAGTCTGAGCTCGCTGAGATTGAATCTGCCTTTCATAAGGAAGCTGAGATGGAGCAGGCCGCCTTTAAGGATCTTGCCGTTCCGTGGGTGCGCCGCATTGTGTTTATCGGGATCGGAATTGCGGTAGTGCAGCAGTTCACCGGCGTGAATTCAATTATGTATTATGGAACTCAAATTTTAAAAGATGCCGGTTTCGAGACAAAAGCCGCATTAATCGGCAATATCGCTAACGGTGTGATTTCGGTGCTCGCGACTTTTGTAGGAATATGGCTTCTCGGCAAAGTCGGCCGCCGCCCGATGCTGATGACGGGGCTGATCGGAACGACTGCGGTGCTGCTTTTGATCGGAGTTCTGTCTGTCGTGCTGAAAGGATCGCCTGCTCTTCCTTATGTGGTTCTTTCATTAACAGTCACTTTCCTTGCGTTTCAGCAGGGGGCTGTCTCTCCGGTGACCTGGCTGATGCTGTCGGAGATATTCCCGCTTCGATTGCGGGGACTTGGTATGGGGGTCACTGTCTTCTGCCTCTGGATCGTGAACTTCCTTGTGGGTTTCACTTTTCCGGTCCTGCTCGCAAACATCGGATTGTCTGCAACCTTCTTCATTTTTGTCCTGTTAGGGATAGCGTCCGTTATATTTGTGAAAAGGTTCCTTCCGGAAACGAAAGGTCTGTCGCTCGAACAGCTTGAACAAAACTTCCGTGCTTATGAAAAAACAGATCGTAATAGCGCAGAAGCCAAGGTGAGCGGGTAATCTGAATAGACGCGGGGTTCCTGGGAATCCTGCTTTTTTATTTATTATATAGAAGGGAATAATAAGTGAGAAAAAAGTTTCGTAAAAGTGTTGACCTAATTTAAAGTGCATGGTATATTATTAAACGTCGCTGATGAACAAAGCGATAACGACAAATGAGAAAATGATCTTTTAAAAAAAGACTTTACAAATTCTCAAAAGCGTGTATAATAAACGAGGTCGAGAAAAAGACTTCGAAAAGAAATAAAAAAACACTTGACATCATAACTGATTGGTAGTATGATAGTTAAGTCGCCTGATAAGCGCCCGTAGCTCAATTGGATAGAGCGTTTGACTACGGATCAAAAGGTTAGGGGTTCGACTCCTCTCGGGCGCGCCAATTCAAACGCGGGTGTAGTTTAGTGGTAAAACCTCAGCCTTCCAAGCTGATGTCGTGAGTTCGATTCTCATCACCCGCTCCATTATAATGATCTTTGAAAACTAAACAAGACAAAACGTACCTGTAAATTCAAAGTTTTAAATAAATCGCACAGCGATGTGCGTAGTCAGTCAAACTACTTTATCGGAGAGTTTGATCCTGGCTCAGGACGAACGCTGGCGGCGTGCCTAATACATGCAAGTCGAGCGGACAGATGGGAGCTTGCTCCCTGATGTTAGCGGCGGACGGGTGAGTAACACGTGGGTAACCTGCCTGTAAGACTGGGATAACTCCGGGAAACCGGGGCTAATACCGGATGGTTGTCTGAACCGCATGGTTCAGACATAAAAGGTGGCTTCGGCTACCACTTACAGATGGACCCGCGGCGCATTAGCTAGTTGGTGAGGTAACGGCTCACCAAGGCAACGATGCGTAGCCGACCTGAGAGGGTGATCGGCCACACTGGGACTGAGACACGGCCCAGACTCCTACGGGAGGCAGCAGTAGGGAATCTTCCGCAATGGACGAAAGTCTGACGGAGCAACGCCGCGTGAGTGATGAAGGTTTTCGGATCGTAAAGCTCTGTTGTTAGGGAAGAACAAGTGCCGTTCAAATAGGGCGGCACCTTGACGGTACCTAACCAGAAAGCCACGGCTAACTACGTGCCAGCAGCCGCGGTAATACGTAGGTGGCAAGCGTTGTCCGGAATTATTGGGCGTAAAGGGCTCGCAGGCGGTTTCTTAAGTCTGATGTGAAAGCCCCCGGCTCAACCGGGGAGGGTCATTGGAAACTGGGGAACTTGAGTGCAGAAGAGGAGAGTGGAATTCCACGTGTAGCGGTGAAATGCGTAGAGATGTGGAGGAACACCAGTGGCGAAGGCGACTCTCTGGTCTGTAACTGACGCTGAGGAGCGAAAGCGTGGGGAGCGAACAGGATTAGATACCCTGGTAGTCCACGCCGTAAACGATGAGTGCTAAGTGTTAGGGGGTTTCCGCCCCTTAGTGCTGCAGCTAACGCATTAAGCACTCCGCCTGGGGAGTACGGTCGCAAGACTGAAACTCAAAGGAATTGACGGGGGCCCGCACAAGCGGTGGAGCATGTGGTTTAATTCGAAGCAACGCGAAGAACCTTACCAGGTCTTGACATCCTCTGACAATCCTAGAGATAGGACGTCCCCTTCGGGGGCAGAGTGACAGGTGGTGCATGGTTGTCGTCAGCTCGTGTCGTGAGATGTTGGGTTAAGTCCCGCAACGAGCGCAACCCTTGATCTTAGTTGCCAGCATTCAGTTGGGCACTCTAAGGTGACTGCCGGTGACAAACCGGAGGAAGGTGGGGATGACGTCAAATCATCATGCCCCTTATGACCTGGGCTACACACGTGCTACAATGGACAGAACAAAGGGCAGCGAAACCGCGAGGTTAAGCCAATCCCACAAATCTGTTCTCAGTTCGGATCGCAGTCTGCAACTCGACTGCGTGAAGCTGGA
>NZ_CP166019.1:595000-855000 GCF_041222765.1 Bacillus sp. JNUCC-21
AAACAGCCCGACTTTTACAATTATAAAAGAATACCATGACGGTTCGCTTCCTCTATATCATATGGATGTGTATCGTATGGAGGATGAAAGCGAAGACTTAGGGCTTGAAGAATATTTTGAGGGACAAGGCGTCTGTTTAATTGAATGGGCTCATTTAATTCAGGATCAGCTGCCTGCTGAACGGCTGCAGATCGTCATCACAAGAGCCGGTGATGAGGCAAGGGACATTACCTTTACGGCTTGCGGAACACGGTATGAAACGCTTTGTGAGGAGATAAATAAACATGACAATACTGGCAATTGATACGTCAAATTACACGTTGGGTGCCGCGCTCGTTCGTGACAAAACGGTGATGGCGGAGTATATTACATATTTAAAAAAGAATCATTCCGTGCGGGCCATGCCTGCTGTCAATTCATTGCTGAAGGATTGCGGCCTAACACCGCAGGACCTTACGAAAATAGCGGTGGCGAAAGGACCGGGATCGTACACAGGTGTCAGAATCGGCGTGACGCTGGCAAAAACATTGGCATGGTCGCTGAAGCTTCCGGTTTCCGCTGTCTCGAGTCTGGAGGTGCTGGCGGCTAACGGACGGCACTTTCGAGGACTGATCTGCCCGTTATTTGATGCCCGGCGCGGACAGGTATATACGGGACTTTATGAATATCAGGACGGCCGATTACAATCCGTTCTTCCAGATCAGAATGTCCTTTTGACTGATTGGCTCGGCATGCTGAAAGAAAAAGCGTCTCCGGTTTTATTTTTAGGACACGATACAGCCATTCATGAAGAAACCATTCTGCATGAATTGACATCTCAAGCAGTGATTGGACCGGCTGCACAGCATAATCCGCGGCCGTCAGAGCTGGCGTTTTTAGGCTTGGAAAAAGAGGATGCGGATGTCCACAGCCTTGTTCCGGATTATTTGCGTCTGGCAGAGGCTGAAGCGAAATGGATGGAATCTCAAAAATAGGGTGATAGGGATGAAAACGAAAACGGCGATTCGAAGCATGCGTCCGGAAGATATTGATCAAATTTATGAAATTGAAACAGCATCCTTTACTTCTCCGTGGACGAAGGATTCATTTTATCATGAGCTTTTGGAAAATCCGTATGCCCACTACCTTGTCATTGAAAAGGACGGCTGTCTGGCGGGGTATTGCGGAATCTGGATTATTATAGATGACGCGCAGATTACGAACATAGCCATTAAGCCGGAATATCGGGGCCAATCATTGGGAGAAGCGCTGTTTCGCTCTGCGATAGAATTGTGCAGAGAAAAAAAGGCAAGAAGGCTCTCTCTCGAAGTCAGGGTCTCAAATCATCCCGCCCAATCCTTATATAAAAAATTCGGTCTTCAGGCCGGAGGAATCAGAAAACAATACTATACAGATAACGGAGAAGATGCGTTATTAATGTGGGTGACATTACATGAGTGAAAAACAAGATATTTATGTATTAGGAATCGAAACAAGCTGTGATGAAACAGCGGCCTCAGTCGTAAAAAACGGGAATGAAATTATTTCAAACGTTGTCGCTTCTCAAATTGAAAGCCATAAACGTTTCGGCGGGGTCGTGCCTGAAATAGCGTCCAGACATCATGTGGAGCAGATTACCCTTGTGATTGAGGAAGCTCTTTCAAAAGCGGAGATGGGCTTTGATGATCTTGATGCGATTGCCGTAACGGAAGGACCCGGACTTGTCGGAGCCCTGTTAATCGGAGTCAATGCGGCAAAGGCGTTAAGCTTTGCCCATCAAATACCGTTAGTCGGCGTCCATCACATCGCGGGCCATATTTATGCAAACAGGCTGATAGGAGAGCTTCAATTCCCGGCGCTTGCTTTGGTTGTGTCAGGCGGACATACGGAATTGGTTTATATGAAAGAGCACGGTTCATTCGAGGTTATCGGTGAAACGCTGGATGATGCCGCAGGCGAAGCTTACGACAAAGTGGCAAGAACGATGGGGCTTCCTTATCCGGGAGGGCCGCAGATTGATAAGCTGGCTGCTGTGGGAACGGATTCCATTCCGCTTCCGCGTGCGTGGCTGGAAGAAGGGTCTTACAACTTCAGCTTCAGCGGCCTGAAGTCAGCCGTGATTAACACGCTTCATAACGCCTCGCAAAAAAATGAGGTGATTCCTCCGGAGGATCTTGCAGCAAGCTTTCAGCAGAGTGTCATTGATGTACTGACGGCAAAAACCTCTAAAGCCGCGAAAGAATACGGGGTTAAACAAGTGCTGCTGGCAGGGGGCGTAGCCGCTAACAAAGGGCTGAGAGCCGCACTGCAGCAGGAATTCAGCCATTCGGGAGATCCCGAGCTTATCATCCCGCCGCTTTCTTTATGCACGGACAATGCAGCGATGATTGCGGCTGCCGGAACCGTTGCTTTTGAAAAGGGAATTCGGGGCTCATATGATATGAACGGACAGCCCGGTTTGGAATTAACATCCTTTGATCGTCTCACGTTGTAAAACGTGAGGCTTTTTTTTACTTATTAACAGATAATTCGAACATATCCACAGGATTGTGAATACGTTCAGAAATCCAGGCTGGATAAGGGGCTGCAAGTTGTTAGTAAAGTGGATAAAGTCAGAAAATTTTGTGGATAGTGTGTATAAAACGCTTACTTACATGGCTGACAAGGAAGATAGCTGTGGATAAAAAAGCACCCCTTAAAGAGGTGCTTGACGTTTTCTATTCTTCTGAGGAGAGTTCCTCCCATTCTGCTAATAAGTTTTCGAGCTCTTGATTCAGAGCTTCATTCTCCGCGTGAATGGTCTGTACCTTTTCATGATCCTGATACACGTCAGGATCGCACAGCAGCTCCTCATTGGCGCTGATTTTCTCTTCGGCGGATGAGACGGCAGCTTCAATTTCTTCAATGCGTCTCAGGCGCTGCCGTTCTTTCTTCTTCCATTCTTTTTCTTCCTCGTAAGTTCTTTTCGTATCCTGTTTGACCTTGCCGGCAGGCTGAGCCTGCTCCTTTTCCTGCCGCTTCATTTCTTCCAGTTCCAGCTGCTGGGCTTTTTTCTCGGTGTAATAGTCATAGTCACCCAAATATTCTTCTGCATGATCCGGAGACAGCTCCAGCACCCTTGTGGCGATCCTGTTAATAAAGTAGCGGTCATGCGATACAAATAACAGTGTTCCCGGGTAGTCGATCAGGGCGTTTTCCAGCACTTCTTTACTGTCCAGATCAAGGTGGTTTGTCGGTTCATCAAGGATGAGAAAGTTTGCTTTTTGCAGCATCAGCTTGGCAAGCGCGACTCTTGCTTTCTCACCGCCGCTTAGAGAACGGACAGGTTTCAGGACATCGTCTCCGCTGAACAGGAAGTTGCCGAGGCATGTCCTGATCTCTTTTTCCGGCATGTCCGGATATTCATCCCACAGCTCGTCCAGCACGCGTTTGGACGAGGTCAGTTCAGCCTGCTCCTGATCATAATAGCCGATTGTGACATTGGAACCGTACGTGATCGATCCGGATTCGGGGCTGAGCGTGTTCATAATGGTTTTCAGCAAGGTTGATTTGCCGATTCCGTTCGGTCCGACGAGGGCGGCGCTTTCGCCTCTTGTAATGCCGAAGGTCAGGTTTTTCAAGAGCGGCGGCTGGCCGTCATAGCTGATGGAAACATCCTGTACGCGCAGGACGTCGTTTCCGCTCTGTTTTGTAATGTCAAAACGGAAGGCGGCTGATTTTTCATCCCCGAGCGGCTTTGCTATGACGTCCATCCGTTCAAGCTGTTTTCTTCTGCTTTGGGCTCTTTTCGTTGTAGAAGCTCTGGCCAGATTGCGGTCGACAAAATCTTGAAGCTTGGCGATTTCGTCCTGCTGTTTTTCATACAGCTTCAGGTCTTTCTCATACTGCTCAGCTTTTTGTTCTAAATAGGCGCTGTAGTTGCCGAGGTATTTTTTGCTTTCTGTCCGTGAGACCTCGTACACTTGGCTGACGACTTTATCAAGAAAGTATCTGTCGTGGGAAACGATCAGAATGGCGCCTGAATATCCCTGTAAATAATGCTCAAGCCATGTAAGCGTATCGATGTCGAGATGGTTCGTCGGTTCATCCAGAATAAGCAGATCAGGCTGGGTCAGCAGCAGCTTTCCGAGCGCAAGCCTTGTTTTCTGACCGCCGCTCAGGCTTTGCACTTTCACGGAATCGTCAAATTTTCCGAAGCCGAGGCCGTGAAGGATAGATCGGACATCCGCTTCATATTGATAGCCGCCTTTATCCTTGAAATCCTGCTGAAGCCTGTCATAGGTTTTCATCAGCGTCTCAAGCTCCGCGGGGGCGGCCGTGGCCATCTTTTCTTCAATAGAGCGCATTTCTTTTTCCATTGCTTTCAGGAAATCAAAAACGCTCAGCAGTTCTTCTTTTATGGTAAGCTGGGATTCCAAGCCTGTGTGCTGGGCAAGATATCCCATCGTTAATTCTTTCGGTTTGATTAATTCACCCTTTTCATATGAAAGGTGACCTGCGATAATTTTAAGGAGAGTTGATTTGCCGGCTCCGTTTCTGCCTACTATGGCGATGCGATCCCGAGATCTGACTTCAAGCTTTATATTGTTTAAAATAGGATCAGCGCCAAAAGATTTGGATAGCTGATTAATTTGTAAGATCATCATATTATTTCACCTCTGTTATAATAAGTTAAGTGTAGCTTATCAACCTGCTGTCAGCAAACAATACATCAGAATTGGAACATTATAGGATAAGACATCAGGGAGAAAATAGTGTATGATCAGAAGTAAGGAGAGTTTAAATATGAATGGATTTTCTCATTTTAATGAAGAAGGCCGTGCCCGCATGGTGGATATAAGCGATAAATCTTCAACAGTCCGTACTGCCGCTGCGATATCCAGCGTACACATGAAGCATGACGTGTACAGCAGAATCAAAAACCGCGAGATCGGAAAAGGAGACGTGCTGGCTGTCGCACAGGTGGCAGGAATTATGGCCGCAAAGCAGACGTCAGCGATTATCCCGATGTGCCACCCGCTTTCTTTAAGCAGCGTCGACATTTCATTCGGCTGGGAGGAAAAGGATTCCGAAGCCGTTCTTCATATACAGGCAAGCGTAAAAACGAAAGGGAGTACAGGTGTGGAAATGGAAGCGCTAACTTCCGCTTCAGTCTGCGCTTTGACCGTTTATGACATGTGCAAGGCGCTGGATAAAGGAATGGTCATCGGCCCGACCTGCCTCATGGAAAAGACAGGAGGCAAAAACGGTGATTTTAAAAGAGATGCATCTGAGTATAAAGTGGAGGACCAATCATGAACAAGGATCAATCAAAAATTCCACAGGCGACGGCAAAACGGCTGCCGCTTTATTATCGCTTTTTAAAGAATTTACACGCGTCAGGAAAACAGCGCGTTTCATCAGCTGAACTGAGCGACGCGGTAAAAGTCGATTCGGCCACGATCCGCCGGGATTTTTCCTATTTCGGGGCGCTCGGCAAAAAAGGATACGGCTATAATGTGGATTACCTGCTGTCATTTTTCAGAAAAACACTGGATCAGGATGAAACGACGAACGTCATTTTGATCGGTGTCGGGAATTTAGGGACGGCGTTTCTTCACTATAATTTCACAAAAAATAATAACACAAAAATATCTATGGCTTTTGATGTGAATCAGAGTAAAATAGGAACTGAGGTAGGCGGTGTGCCTGTCTTTGATCTTAATGATTTAGAGCTTCACATTAAGGATGAACCCGTGGCGATTCTTACCGTTCCCGCGGTTGCCGCCCAGTCAATCACCGACCGGCTCGTGTCGCTCGGAATCAAGGGGATCCTTAACTTTACGCCGGCCCGTTTGAATGTGCCGGATCACATTCGAATTCATCATATAGATTTAGCTGTAGAGCTTCAATCATTGGTTTATTTCTTGAAGCATTATTCTGTTTTGGAAGAAATTGAATAGCGAAAGGAGGAGCTGCACATGATCGGTCCTGGAAGCCTGGCGGTTATCGGTGTGGTAGCGGTGATTATTTTCGGTCCGAAGAAGCTTCCCGAATTAGGAAAAGCGGCGGGGGACACGCTTCGTGAATTTAAGAACGCTACTAAGGGATTAGCCGGTGAAGAAGAGGAAAAAAAGAAAGAAGAACAGTAAGATAGGATGACGCGTATGAGAGTGAATCAAATGACGCTTGTGGAGCATATTGCCGAACTTCGGAAACGATTGCTGATTGTGGCGTTATCCTTTACGGTTTTCTTTATTGCCGGCTTTTTTCTGGCAAAACCTATCATTGTGTATCTTCAAAAAGCCGATGAAGTAAAAGAGCTCACCCTTAATGCTTTTAACCTGACGGATCCGCTGTTTATCTTTTTGCAGTTCGCGTTTATCATCGGCATCATTTTGACTTCGCCGATTATTCTCTATCAGATTTGGGCGTTTGTCAGCCCGGGTCTGTATGAGAAGGAGCGCAAAGTAACACTCAGCTATATTCCGATTTCGATCGTGCTGTTTGTCGGTGGTGTGTCGTTTTCTTATTATATTTTATTTCCGCTGGTCGTTGATTTTATGAAGCGGGTCTCGAATGACCTCGATGTCAACCAGGTGATCGGGATCACCGAGTACTTTCATTTTCTGCTGCAGCTGACGATTCCGTTCGGACTGCTGTTTCAGATGCCGGTGCTGATCATGTTTTTAACGAGACTCGGTGTGATCACGCCGATGTTTTTATCGAAGATCAGGAAGTACGCGTATTTTGTGCTGCTTGTGATCGCCGCGATGATTGCGCCGCCTGAGCTGCTGTCTCACTTGATGATTACCATTCCGCTTTGCATTTTATACGAGGTCAGTATCCTGATTTCAAAAGCGGCGTATCGGAAAAGGCAGACCAGCAGTGAATCCGATCAGGACGTATCAGCATAAAAAAAGCCATTTCTCAATGATGAGAAATGGCTTTTCTTTTATTTTTGATTTTTTTTCACTTTAAATGAGAAGGCGAACATTTTAAACGAGATGCTGATATTATAAGCGGCGAAAACCATCAGCAGTATGGAATAAAAAGACCACATGCTTCCCGGAGAGCTTGCGGCCAAATACGTAAAGATACAGCCGACTGCGAAATAAATCAAGCCCCAAGTCATTGGGTTCCTCATACAAACAATCCTCCAATAATTAATTGCATTTGCTCACTATGCTGTTCAATATATTTTTGGGCGGGGCCGAGCTGCATGACCACGACAATGGTATTCATCATGACATGGGCGAATATCGGCACAATAATCCGTTTCGTCTGCACATACAAGAACGCAAAGGTAAAGCCCATGGCCGTATACAGCAGCAGGTGCGTGAGGTCTTGATGCACAATGCCGAAAATGACGGAACTGATCAGTCCGGCGATAAAGAAATTCGTTTTTTCATATAATACACCGAAAATGATCTTCCGGAAAATGATTTCTTCAAGAATCGGCCCGACGATAGAAGAAACGATAATCATGAGCGGCATGGCTTTAATAATGTTGAGAATGGCTTTCGTGTTTTCGGAACCGCTGCCCACATGAAAGACATACTGCTCAATCATCCCGGCGATTCCCTGAGAAAATAAAGCGAGCCATATTCCCGCGACCGCCCAGAGAACGGACATGCCGGCGGATGCTTTCTTCCCGTTTCTTAATGTCTGCTTCGGCGCGGTTCTCAAAATCAAGAGAACGATAATCAGGCAGATAAAAAAGCTTACGACGGAATAAATCCCCTGAGCCATGGTGAGATTCGCATTCGTAGGGTGCCCGCCCGCATAGCCGAATTTGTACATTAAAGGAATGCCGATCAATGCGGAAAGCTGCATGATAACATATGTCAAAATGATATACCAATACTGTTTTCTCAAATGATATGTACTCCTTTATCCTATAAAATCAACTTATTTGTTCTTATTGTAACATAAGTGAACCAGACGTGAAAAAAGGAGAAAATCGCTGTAAGAGAGAATGATGTAAGCGTGAAAATTTTTTATTCTTATGACTTGAAATTGGAAGTGAGATTCTTTATTATAATAATTGTGTTAGCACTCTTTAGAGCTGAGTGCTAAAATTACATATTCATACTATTGAGGAGGTTATTACATTGTTAAAGCCATTAGGTGATCGCGTTGTCATTGAACTCGTAGAATCTGAAGAAAAAACTGCCAGCGGAATCGTATTACCGGATTCTGCAAAAGAAAAGCCGCAAGAAGGCAAAATCGTGGCAGCCGGTTCAGGTCGCGTGTTGGAAAGCGGAGAGCGCGTTGCTTTAGAAGTAAAAGAGGGCGACCGCATTATCTTCTCAAAATACGCCGGTACTGAAGTGAAATACGAAGGTACTGAATACTTAATCTTACGTGAAAGCGACATTTTAGCTGTAATCGGCTAAGCAAATAAATATTTTTAAAAATTCGAGGAGGTTTCGTTAACATGGCAAAAGATATTAAGTTTAGTGAAGAAGCACGCCGCGCTATGCTTCGCGGTGTCGATGCGCTTGCTGACGCTGTAAAAGTAACTTTAGGGCCAAAAGGACGCAACGTGGTTCTGGAGAAAAAATTCGGTTCTCCGTTAATTACAAATGACGGTGTGACAATCGCAAAAGAAATTGAACTTGAAGATGCGTTTGAAAACATGGGTGCGAAGCTTGTAGCTGAAGTAGCCAGCAAAACAAACGACGTTGCCGGTGACGGTACGACGACTGCGACTGTACTTGCGCAGGCTATGATCCGCGAAGGCCTTAAAAACGTAACTGCGGGGGCTAACCCTGTCGGCGTGCGTAAAGGTATGGAACAAGCCGTGACTGTAGCAATCGAAAACTTAAAAGAAATTTCTAAGCCGATCGAAGGCAAAGAGTCTATCGCTCAGGTTGCTGCGATCTCTGCTGCTGATGAGGAAGTCGGAAGCCTTATCGCTGAAGCAATGGAGCGCGTAGGAAACGACGGCGTCATCACAATCGAAGAGTCTAAAGGATTCACAACTGAGCTTGAAGTTGTGGAAGGTATGCAATTCGACCGCGGATATGCGTCTCCTTACATGGTGACTGACTCTGATAAGATGGAAGCGGTTCTTGACAATCCTTACATCTTAATCACAGACAAAAAAATCACAAACATCCAAGAAATCCTTCCTGTGCTTGAGCAAGTTGTACAGCAAGGCAAACCATTGCTTCTGATCGCTGAAGATGTTGAAGGTGAAGCTCTTGCTACACTCGTTGTCAACAAACTTCGCGGCACATTCAACGCTGTTGCCGTTAAAGCTCCTGGCTTCGGTGACCGCCGTAAAGCAATGCTTGAAGACATCTCTGTTCTTACTGGCGGAGAAGTAATCACAGAAGACTTAGGCCTTGATCTGAAATCTACTGAAATCGGACAATTGGGACGCGCTTCTAAAGTTGTGGTAACGAAAGAAAACACAACAATCGTAGAAGGCGCCGGCGACACTGAAAAAATCGCTGCACGCGTCAACCAAATCCGCGCTCAAGTGGAAGAAACAACTTCTGAATTCGACAGAGAAAAATTACAAGAGCGTCTTGCGAAACTTGCTGGCGGCGTAGCTGTCATCAAAGTCGGCGCTGCGACTGAAACTGAGCTGAAAGAGCGTAAACTTCGCATCGAAGACGCCCTCAACTCAACTCGCGCAGCTGTTGAAGAAGGTATCGTATCCGGCGGTGGTACAGCGCTTGTCAACGTATACAACAAAGTCGCTGCAGTGGAAGCTGAAGGCGATGCGCAAACAGGTATCAACATCGTGCTTCGCGCGCTTGAAGAGCCGATCCGTCAAATCGCGCACAATGCTGGTCTTGAAGGATCTGTCATCGTTGAGCGCCTGAAAAACGAAAAAATCGGCGTAGGCTTCAACGCTGCAACTGGCGAATGGGTAAACATGATCGAAAAAGGTATCGTTGACCCGACAAAAGTGACGCGTTCTGCTCTGCAAAACGCTGCGTCTGTAGCAGCAATGCTCCTGACAACTGAAGCCGTTGTCGCTGACAAACCGGAAGAAAACGCCGGCGGTGCAGGAATGCCTGACATGGGCGGCATGGGCGGTATGGGCGGCATGATGTAAAAAATTATGATCCCTGTTTGGACATAAGGGGTTGCCAGATGTAATGCCATACGAGGTCTCTCACAAGTTCAATGAATTTGTGAGGGGCTTTTTTTATTTCTATCATTCATCTCAAATTACGAATGAATGATGCTAATTTATTTAAGTTAGCATCGGCTATAGTACAAGATACTCTCAATTTTCCAAAAACAGATTTAATAATTCATTTGAAGCAGTTACTAAGGATGCAGAGTG
This sequence comes from Bacillus sp. JNUCC-21, assembly GCF_041222765.1. NCBI lineage: Bacteria > Bacillati > Bacillota > Bacilli > Caryophanales > Bacillaceae > Bacillus > Bacillus sp. JNUCC-21. The sequence continues at coordinate 605,268 of NZ_CP166019.1, forward strand.
CTATTTAAACACCAACAATCCTGTCTATCTGAAATTTAAACATCATTTTACTGTTAATAATTATACCCAAGAGGATGGTCAAACAATTGCACAAGCATTTGCAGATTGCCTTAAAGAAAAATAAAATCTGAATAATTAATTCTTCCCAAAAGTAATGCACATTATGAGGGGGCGCATATCATTGTGATACAGTTAAAGATTATATATAAGGCAGTATTAGTAATTTTAATAAGTGCCTGTTTATTATTGTTTAATGGATGGTATTTTCATAAATGTATTATTGATCCGCATTACTACCAATTAACAGATTTTTCGGAAGAAGATATTCAAATTTTTGAGCATTTTTATAATATTGATCTACCTTCAAACACGAAGTTTATTAAAGCAGAGCAATTTGAAACAGGGGTAGGTAATTATTCTGCGATTTTGTACGTAGCATTACCTGCCAAAAAGGTAAAGCCTTTAGTTTCTGACTATTCTTATATGCCTATCTTTTATAACAATAGGTATACAGTATTTTATGGTGTTAATATTACAAGCAGCAATAAGGAAACAGCACAAATTACATTTGGAGCAGACGATAGTTCGCTGAATGGTTCTTTATGGAGTAAGCAAGTAAGGAATCTCTTAGAATCGAAAGGGAAGTATATTGGCGTTTCAGATGAAACTTATGTTATTTCTGCGTTTTTAATTAACGTCGTTTTTATTGCATTACTTGTTTGGATCTTGAAAAAGAGCAGAAGAACTAGAGTTTGAATTAAGAAATATTTGAACTCACCAGCATAATGTTGATTAGGAATACTTAAGGGTATATCGGACAGAAAGAGTTTTCATTGCACAGATCTTTATTAAATAATAACACTAAACCAATTTTAAATGCAGTTCAAGGGTATTAGAATAGTCTTGTTTAATAGTATGGAAGGAAAGAGAAAGGGGAAACATGAGGAACTTATCATGCTGTTATTCACATTGTGTTTTCTACCCCATATCCATTGGGCGCTTGGAAGGACACCTTGGCAAAGGTTTTATAGATGATACTATACTTCAAATTTTAAGCTTCATTTCACAAAAATCTTAAATTTGCATTAATATTATAAATTTCTATCATACTTATTCATTTCTCGGAAGAAAGATATGGAAAAACCTCTGTTTTTTTTAGGAAAATATGTTATTATAATTTTGGATTTAAAATATTAAAAAGAAAAGAGGAATTCTAAAGATGAAAAAGTTAGTAATGACCCTGTTTACAGCAGTACTTTTGGGAGTTGCTATTTTCGCAGGTGGGTCAGAAGCCTTAGCTATGGATTCGAAAGGTACAATCAAATTTAAAACAGATGCTAATACATATACGAAAAGTGCTACTTCCATTGTAGTTACGGGTACTTTGGCTAGGGATTTAGATAATGGCTTTTCAGTAATTATCTTAAATAATAAAGGTAAAGTATTTGCCAGAAAAGATATTTCGCATAGTATTGGTTCACGTAATTTTCGTGTGAGTTTTTCAACGAAAAATCTTCCTGCAGGTAAGTATGATGTGCAAGTTGGACAGGATTGGGGAGGAAGATATTGGTCAGGTGAACTAAAACATTATATTACAGTACAGCATTAATACGGCTGTATAAGTATTAACCTCTTGTTGTTAAAAAGTTTAACTTTAGAAATTTGTTTTCTGTGAAAAATTAATTTTTCAATCAAGGTATCTTAATCAATTTACTGTACTGATAAAGATACCTTTTTATCTTTAAAAACAACAAGGTCATGAGTGTTTTTCAAAGCTCTTACCGCTAGCCGCAATGTATTTGTCTTTTAAATGAGAATATCCATTTGCTCCACCTCACCCCGAATCCCAATCCCAGGCTCCCACGAATCAATCAGACGAATCGCCTTTTGATTAGCTTCTATCGCTTTCGTAGTTTCTCCTTTTCGATACAACAGCTGTGCCATTCCGTAATGATAGTAAATCAGTTCAACTTGATTGGCGTTGTGTTTGTCATAGAGCATTTGTTCAAAGGCTTTTTCCGCTTTTTCGAGTTGATCACACTTGACGTAAGCCATGCCCAGGTTAAAATAGGCTTCTATCGTTTTTTCGCCGCCGTATGCGGCGCTGGTTGTGTTTGCCGCTTCGTATAATGTGATGGCTTCTTCGTAGTGAGAGCGGGCGAAACTCAGGTCGCCGCGGACCAGAAGAACCCTGTGCCGGATAATGGGCGAGACGGGCTGATCTTTGATGCCGTCCAGCATTGCTGCCGCTTTGTCCGGTTCTCCGATTTTTAACAGCAGCCTTGCTTGCAGGGCGATTCCCCATACTTTCAAGTCATCGTGATCCGGCGCGCCTGATTGTTCGAGTATCTTCAGGCCGGCTTCTATTTGCCTGAGAGCTTCGTCTGAATCGTTGACTTCCATCAGCGCCCAGCCTGCCGTGTCGATCCGAAAGTAAGCTTCCCGTGTGTGTTCGCCTGATTGATGGGCGGCATCGGCAGCTTTTAATCCGTATTCGATTCGCAGGGACAGGTTGATTCTGCTTAGAAAGTGGCTGATGCGGATGATGAGTTTGATCAGGATGTCATGTTGTCCGGTTTCGCCCGACCATTCGATGACCTTTAGGATGTTCGGCCATTCCTTTTTCATTTGCTCTAAATTCCGTCCCAGCAGATAGCTCCAATAGACAGAATTGGGCCGTTCCCGCTTTATATGGGTTTCCGCATAATCAATATAATAATGCGCCCAGCGGCTGCGGGCTTCTTTTGCAAATTCGTGATTTTCGGATAAGTGCTGTTCTCCGTAAGCAACAACGGTTTGATGGGCTGCATATTGAATACTTCCTGCGCTTCGTTCCGGCTGTATTAAAGCATATGACCGCATTTGCTCAATGGCGTAATGAAACCGCCGGACGTCTAATCCAGCCGCTTGAGCCAAGCTTTTTTCATCAGGAGGCTTAGCGAAAAAGCAAAGCGTCTGCCATAGTTTTCGTGTGTCTTCATGACATCTGTCCCATGTGCGGCCAAAGAGAACCTCAAACAATTCCAATAATGAGTAGCCCGCTTGTTTAAGTTCTTGAATGAGCTGGGGAGCGGGGATGTCGTCGTCTGACATGTATGCAATGCTCAGTGCCATGGCCTTCGGGTTGCCGGCGGCTGCCGAGACGAATTCATTCTTAAGGTCAGGCGATAGCTCCAACAGCTGCTCCAGCTTTTCCCGTTTATGCGGGAGGTTGCATGTTTGCAGACAGCGGTGCACTTCTTGATGGAAAAATTCAAGGGCATCCGTTTGTTCAAGGTCGCTCAGCTGGATGGCCGCCAGTTCCCCGAGGCCGTCCCGGTATGTCTGTTTTACGTTTTCCCGTGCCGTAAGGAGAACTTTTACGCCTTGCGGAAGGCCGATGATAAATTCGTGAATGTCACGTTCCGCTGTATCAATGCTGTCAACGATCAGCAATACCGGTGTTTCATTTGAATGAGCGGCTAATGCATTGCGGACGACGAACCGTTTTTCGTTGATTGATTTGTCGATTTGTTCGGTGCGTCCGAGCTGATAGGCGATCGTGTTTAAAAAATCGCTGAAGCTCAATCCTTTCCAGTCAGCGCTGATCCAGATGATGCTGTTGAATGCCGGCCAATCTGGTGAATCGCCGGCACAAAGGTAGGCTGCTTCAAGAGCGATCGTTGTTTTTCCCATGCCGGCCCAGCCGGTGAGTAAACAGACCGGTGACGGAGACAGCATCCATTGCCGGATTGCTTCCATATCAAAGCCGCGTCCGATAAAGTTCCCGGTCCGGCGTGACGGTAAGTTATGCGTGACGGATTTTCTTGTAAGCGCATTCGTTTCGTGGCTTGGTCTGTCATGAAACAGCCGCTTTACTGCTTTTTCAACATCTTCATCACTCGGCGCTCCGAATGATCCGTCTTTCCGGAGTATTTTTGCTTTTTTTAGACAAGACGCCGTCCAAACGGGCAATGCGGGTTTGATGACGGGAATGGTTGTGGTTTCCAGAAGGCCGGTCAGCCATTCAGCATCCATATCAGTCTTTTCTATAATGATCCAGATCATGCCGAACAGCTTTCCGTCATCAATTCGTCCGGGAATGTAGTTTGCGCCCATCTGTCCGATCCAGCTTTTGATCGTGTTAGAGGAAACGCCTATTCGGAGTGCGATTTGATCTATATAAGACTGTCCGGATTTTACGTTCTTTGTCCTTTTAATTTTGAAATCAGGATGATGTTTCAGCGATTTGACGGCAGGTGCCAGCAGTTCTGCAAATTGTGCCCGGTTTTCAAGTTCAGCCATTAGCCTGCACCTCCTATTAGTACTATTTTATCAATTCAGTGTTTTTTGTATATGAAAAAATAAAAAGTACAGTGCCGCTGTCCTTTTATACAGCAGGAAAGGCTGTTGAACGTATGGAAAAGCAGATAAAATAGGGGCAGTAACAGAGAAAACAAAAATGTATGCACTTACATTTCAAAGCAGAGAAAGGATTTTGCCAAATGACTCACACAGTGCCTCAAAACATGAAAGCGGCGGTTATGCACAACACGAGAGAAATCAAAATCGAAACATTGCCCGTGCCTGAAATCAATCATGATGAAGTGTTGATTAAGGTGATGGCTGTCGGAATTTGCGGATCTGATCTGCATTACTATACAAATGGCAGAATAGGCAATTATGTAGTGGAAAAACCATTTATCCTCGGTCATGAATGTGCGGGAGAAATTGCCGCCGTCGGATCGTCTGTCGATCAATTCAAGGTAGGAGACCGTGTCGCCGTCGAACCCGGTGTCACATGCGGACGCTGTGAGGCGTGTAAGGAAGGGCGTTATAATCTTTGCCCGGATGTACAGTTTTTGGCGACACCGCCGGTTGACGGCGCGTTTGTCCAATATATCAAAATGCGCCAGGACTTTGTTTTTTCGATTCCAGATTCACTATCCTATGAAGATGCGGCTTTGATTGAACCGTTTTCTGTCGGCATTCATGCGGCCTCGAGAACGAAGCTTCAGCCCGGTTCAACGGTTGCGATCATGGGAATGGGCCCTGTGGGGCTGATGGCCGTTGCGGCAGCGAAAGCATACGGGGCAGGCACAATTATTGTGACCGACTTGGAGCCGCTGCGGCTAGATGCCGCGAAAAAAATGGGCGCGACGCATGTCATCAATGTCCGGGAACAGGATGCCGGTCAAGAAATCAAAACGATCACGAATGGCAGAGGCGTTGATGCTGCCTGGGAAACAGCGGGGAATCCGGCGGCATTGCAATCCGCACTGGCTTCCGTGCGCCGGGGCGGAAAACTGGCGATTGTCGGTTTGCCTTCTCAGAACGAGATTCCGCTCAATGTGCCGTTTATTGCAGATAACGAGATTGATATATACGGAATCTTCCGTTATGCGAATACGTATCCGAGGGGAATTGAATTTCTCGCTTCCGGCTTAGTGGACACGAAGCATCTTGTAACGGACCAATATCCGCTGGAGAAGACGCAAGAGGCGATGGAACGGGCCTTTCAATACAAAAATGAATGCTTAAAAGTGATGGTGTATCCAAATCGCTGAGTGAACGGGGAGGATCTTTGCATTCTCCCTCTTGCCTATCAAAAATGAAAACGGATTCTTGGGGTGGGAAATGATGATTGAAACAGAAAAAGCAGCGGCAGTAAAGACGAAATATCGCGGCCTGTCCTGGATGGAACGGATCGGCTACGGATTCGGCGATATGTCGTACAATATTATCTTTCAGTTTGTAAACGCATACTTATTATTCTATTATACAGACGTCGGCGGCATTAAGCCTGCGGTCATTGCAGCTTTGTTTCTTATCGTAAGGGTGCTGGACGCTATTTTTGACCCGATTATGGGCGTGATTTTAGACAAGACGAATACAAGATGGGGAAAGGCAAGGCCGTATCTTTTGTGGGTGGCGTTTCCTTTTGCGCTATTTACGTTCTTATGCTTCACGACCCCCCATTTCGGCGAGACGGGGAACATGGTTTATGCGTACATCACTTATATTCTGCTTGGGATGTCCTTCAGCATGCAGACGATTCCGGTCAACAGCTTAACGGGGCGGATGACGAATTCCGTGGAGGAACGGACGGTTCTGACGACGACTCGGATGATTTTGGTTTATATCGGAATTCTGTTATCGATTTCCTGTGCGACACCGCTTGCAGATCTGATCGGCGGGAAAGATCAGGCGTTTGGATTCCAGATGACGGCGCTTATCTATGCGGCGGTGAGCATCGCATTGAATCTGTTCAGTTTCTTTACTGTGCGGGAGCGGATTCAGCCTGAAAAAAGAAAAAAACAAGGAATGAAAAAAACGTTGTCTGTTTTATTCCGAAACAAGCCTTTGCTCATTTTGGTTTCTGCATTTTTGGCGTTTGCGATTGGGTTTAACATTAAGCTCAGTACGATGGTGTACTATTTTACGTATAACGTCAGCCATAAGGAATTTGTGTTTTTAGGAACCGTGTTGTTTTTCGGTGCAGCGCTGATCAGCAATCTGTTTATTCCTTTCTTTTCTGAGAAGCGGGGCCGGAAGCAGGTTATGATCATCACGGCGGCGCTATCGCTGATTTCTTATGCGGGCCTTCAGTTTACATCGTATTCTTCGCTGCCGCTTATTTTCTTTTGGCTTTTCGTTTCGGGATTTTTTACGACGCCTTTAAATACGCTTGCTTGGGGAATGGTTGCCGATTGTGTCGATTATGCGGAATGGAAAACCGGAGTCCGGGCTGATGGCGTGGTGATTTCGAGCATGAGTTTCATCAATAAGCTCGGAGTTGCGTTAGCCGGGTCATTTTCGGCCGTTTATCTCGGAATCGCCGGATATGCCGCGAATACCGATCAGACCGCCTCGTCATTGAATGCGATTAAAAATATGAATGCGCTCATTCCGGGATTGTTCATTCTGCTGTCTATTATTCTTATTTCTTTTTATCCTTTAACTGAAAAAAAATATCAGCAGATGATGTCTGATCTGGAGCAAAGGGCTGCCAGATAAGTATACGTAAAATTTAAAATATTCTATGTAAACGGTTGTATTTATGACAGAAAGCACTATACTGAAACTATAATCGAGAATTGATAAATGAGTGTGATAATGTGAGAAGCCAATCTGTTATTTGTATTGGAGAATTGTTAATTGATTTCTTTTGTACCGATGTGGATGTTGATTTGACGAAAGGGCGCAACTTCTTAAAAAGTGCCGGCGGCGCACCGGCGAATGTGTCGGCAGCGATTGCTAAGCTGGGCGGAGACGCTGCTTTCAGCGGAAAAACAGGCAAAGATCCGTTCGGGTATTTTCTGAAGCAGACATTGGACGCCGTACACGTCGATACCTCTATGCTCGTCATGGATGAGAAAGCGCCTACAACGCTTGCGTTTGTTTCATTAAAACAAAATGGGGAGCGCGACTTTGTGTTTAACAGAGGAGCGGACGCTTTGTTCACGCTGGATGATATTGATCTGGAAAAGGTAAACGATGCGAAAATCCTTCATTTCGGATCAGCGACGGCATTGTTATCTGATCCGTTTTGCTCAGCCTATTTACGGCTGATGTCGATTGCGAAAGACAATGGACAGTTTATTTCCTTCGATCCTAACTACCGTGAGGATTTATGGAAAGGAAGAGTTTCAGAGTTTATAAACACCGCAAAAAAAGCCGTTGCCGTAAGTGATTTTGTGAAAGTCAGTGACGAAGAGCTTGAGATCATCAGCGGTGCGAAGGATCATAAAGAAGGTGTTGCGGTTCTTCATGAGCTCGGGGCCGGCATTGTGGCGGTGACACTCGGGAAAAGCGGGACCCTTCTTTCAAATGGGAAGGATATTGACATCATTCCGAGCATTCCGGTGACATCAATAGACTCAACGGGAGCGGGAGATGCGTTTGTCGGTGCGGCGCTGTATCAGCTGGCGCGCACCGATGAGATTCAGACGGCAGCCGAAGATTTTGCGAAGCTGCGTGATATTGTCTCATTTGCCAATAAGGTGGGGGCGCTCGTGTGCACCAAAATCGGTGCGATTGATGCTTTGCCGAGCTTAAAAGAGGTTGGAGTGACTCTGTAAAATATCGAGGATGTTTCTTGAAAGTCATCGGACTTCGGGAAGCATCCTCTTTTATTTAGGCCTGAAACCCTTTTCGATATACGGTATACTTTAGAAAGGCATCCAGTAAATTGAACCGCTGTGAAGTTCATACAATAACTTTTTTATCAGTTCTGAGTAAAACCAAGTTTCTGCTGCTGCCGTCATGTATAGTGTGACGGCCTGTGATATTGAACCGCGGAGGAATGTTTTTCATGAAACATGTTTTTCTTATTGTGCAATGCGCGTTTTCTGTTTTTTGTTTTCTTTGTCTCGCCGCTGTCAATTGGTATCAGGGGAGTGAGCTTGTTTCTGATTCGTTTGATTGGAATGATACGGCTAAATTTTCAAAGCTTTTGAATGGGACGGATACGATTACAAGTCCGGAACAGATTTCGCAGCTGGATTTCTTTGTGTATGCGGCGAAGCATTACCCGTTAGTGAGCGGGTTGATGATCGGGCTTTTTATTTATTTTTTGTTCTCACTGTATCTGGTCATAAAGAATTTCCGCTGGCACAAATGGGCTGAATGAGACTATTTTCATATAAAAATACATAAATTCATGAGAAAATGAAACTTTTTTTGAAAAAAACAGTATAGATAACTATGAACTTGTTACTATTTAATTTTGGGAGGAAAATGAAAAATGAGTATTTTAGGAAGATTTAAAGACATCATGTCAAGCAATATCAATGCGCTGCTGGACAAAGCTGAAAACCCTGAAAAAATGGTTGATCAATATTTGCGGAATCTGAACAGTGATTTAGGAAAAGTGAAAGCGGAGACGGCTTCTGTCATGGCTGAGGAACAGCGGGCGAAAAGAGCGTTAACAGAATGCCAGGCTGATGCCGAAAAGATGGAAAGTTATGCGATGAAAGCGTTGCAGGCCGGCAATGAAGCCGATGCGCGGACGTTTTTGGAAAGGAAAGCGGCTGTTGAATCAAGACTGACTGAGCTGCAGACGGCTTATCAGCTCGCTTTTTCCAACGCGTCTCAAATGCGCAAAATGCATGACAAGCTTGTCGCTGATATCGGAGAGCTTGAGTCGCGCCGAAATGCCATCAAAGCGAAGTGGTCTGTGGCAAAAACGCAGGAGAGAATGAACAAATTGGGGTCCTCTGTGTCAAATGCGGGCCAATCGATGACAGCTTTCGGCAGAATGGAAGACAAGGTCAACCAAGCGCTTGATCATGCCAATGCGATGGCTGAGCTGAACGCGTCTCCGAAAGACGATATTGACGATCTGACGGCTAAATATGACAGCAATCAAAGCAGTGTCGATGATGAATTGGCGGCGCTCAAGCAGAAAATGCTTTTCAGTAAAGATCAATAGACAGCGGGCTGCAGCTTTGTCCGATATAAAGAGAAAGTGAGAGAAACAGAATGATCATTTCTTATAAATGCCCGAACTGCGGCGATGATATGGTCTTTGACAGTTCATCCGGCATGCTGACATGTCACAGCTGCGGGCGGCAGGATCAGATTGAGAGCCTGCCAAAAGAGTATATAACGACGAGATTTTCTGAAAATGAGGCGAACGAGTACCGGTGTGAGAATTGCGGTGCGGTATTAATGACTGAGGCGGAAACGACGGCCACGACGTGCGGGTTTTGCGGAGGAGCCGCCGTTCTCGCCGACCGATTATCGGGAAATCTCGCGCCTTCGATGGTGATTCCTTTTACGATCAGTAAAGAAGAAGCCATGAGCGCTTTTAAAAAGTGGTGCCGAAACGGCCGTCTGACACCGAAAGGATTTATGTCTGCTGATCGGGTGAAGAGCATAACGGGCATGTACGTGCCGTTTTGGATGTTTGATTTAAACAGCAAGGTTCAGGTCAATGCCGTTTGTACGAGAGTGCATCACTATGAAGATGGAGAATACCGGGTGACGGAGACCGAGTATTACAACGCGTACCGAGATATCAATCTTGATTATCTCAAAATTCCGGTCGACGCTTCAGAAAAAATGAATGATGAATTAATGGACAAATTGGAACCTTACTCATACAGTGAACTGAAGGAGTTTAATACGGCCTATTTAGCGGGATATATAGCGGAAAAGTACAATTATACCGATGACGATCTCTTTCCGCGGGCGAAGGATAAAATCAGCCATTATATTGATTCTTATATCAGATCCACCTTCTCCGGATATACGACGGCTGACATTACGGATGAGCAGATTCAGACCGATAAAATCAGCAGCTTTTACGTACTGCTTCCGGTCTGGATGGTCAGCTACGACTATGAGCGGGCTGAGCACATTTTTGCGATGAACGGGCAGACGGGCAAGGTTGTCGGCAAACCGCCGATCAGTGCCGGAAAAGTGGCCGCGTGGTTCGGCGGCATAACCGCCGGTGCGTTTTTAGCATTAAGACTCGTCTCACTTATGATAGGAGGCGGTTTTTGATGAAAGTATCGATAAAAAAAGCGTGTCTCTTCTGTTTCGTCCTTTTTCTGATGATGTCTTTTGGTTTACATACATCGGCGTCTGCCGCGGAACAGAAGCAATATGTTTATGACAATGCTCATTTATTAACGAAGGATGAAACGAAGAAACTTGAGGAATTGGCCGGGAAGCTCGGGGCAAAGCGCCATACCGATTTTATCATTCTTACCGCAAACGGAACGGGCGGTAAGGACATCGAGCAGTACGCCGGTGATTTTTATGACAGTCATTTTAGCGGAAGCACGGCGATTTTGACCATTGATATGAAAAATCGGGAAGTATTTATCTCCGGGTATAAAAAGGCGGAGACGTATTTGAATAACAGCCGGCTGAATACGATCAGAAATACGATCTCGTCAGATATTTCCGCAGGCCATTATGAAAAGGCGTTTCAGACCTACATCAAGATGGCTTATAAAGATATGGGGAAAAGCCCGGACGACAAGTCTGACAATCTGCTGCTCACATGGTGGTTTCAGCTCATTATTGCCGCAGCCGCGGCCGGCATCGCCGTCACTGTGATGGTGTACAATTCCGGCGGCAAGGTCACCGTCACCGGCAGCACGTATATGGATCACGATACGTCTGAAGTGCTGAGCCAGCACGACACATATATCCGAACCGACGTTACAAGAGAAAAAAAGCCTGATAAAGATAATGACAATGACGGCGGAGTCACGAGGGGCGGCACGAGTTACAGCGGAAGCAAGGGAAGTTTTTAAATTATATGTAAAGGATTTGAGCATACATGGGTTTTTTCAGAAATCAGTTAGCAAATGTGGTGGAATGGGAAGAATTCAGAGATGACATGGTTTTCTATAAATGGAACAACCGTGAAATTAAAAAAGGCAGCCGTCTGATCATCCGGCCGGGACAGGATGCCATCTTTTTATACAACGGGAAGATTGAAGGGATTTTCCGTGATGACGGCGATTATGATATCGAATCAGAAATCATTCCGTTTCTATCTACACTAAAAGGGTTTAAGTTTGGCTTTAACAGCGGCATGCGGGCTGAAGTGCTGTTTGTGAATACGAAGGAGTTCACCGTGAAGTGGGGCACAAAAAACGCTATCAACATTCCGGCGGCAGGTATGCCGGGCGGTATGCCGATCCGCGCAAACGGCACATTTAACTTCAAGGTCATTGACTACATCGGATTGATTGATAAGATTGCTGGTGTCAAAGACAGCTATTTAGTGGAGGACATTAAAATCCGGATTACGTCTATTCTCGATCAGCTTTTGATGAAATGGATCACCAGAGAAGGAAAAGACATGTTCAATCTGCAGTCGAATTCCTTTGAAATCGGAAAAGGGATTCAAGAAGATCTTGATATGCAGCTGATCGGAGACGGCATGTCGATTACGGGCTTCAATATTATGAGCTTTAACTATCCGCAGGAAGTTCAGGATATGATTACGAAAAACGCTTCTTACGGCATGGTGGGCGATGTGAACCGCTATCAGCAGATTTCCATGACGGACGGAATGTCATCCGGCAAAATGAGCGGAAGCGGCGCCGCCTCAGACATGGCGGGCATGATGATGGGAATGAATGCGGCAAATCAAATGATGAACCAAATGAACCAAAATCAGCAGAACCAGCCGCAGCAAGATCAAAGTCAGCAGAATCAGGGGACGGCACCGGCGAACGGCTCGGAAGGAGCGGCTAAGCCGAAATTCTGTCCGAACTGCGGAACGAAAACGGAAGGCGCGAATTTTTGCCCGAATTGCGGACAGAAGCTTGCCTGACGATATACGAAAAAGAGGCCTTTTTGGGGCCTCTTTTTTTGTCATGATTTCATTGTTTGAACGATGAGGGATGTCAGCGCTTTAGACCCCTCAGGTATGAGATGGACGCCGTCCGGTGTGAAGTATTCAGGGTGCTGCAATGCTTTTGCGTGCCAATCGACAAGCGTCACATTTTTCCGTGACTCGGCCTGCCGGCGCAATGACTCGTTTACTTTGCTTTCCCACTGCCGCGGCACACGTGTGTTGACAAGATAGATATCGGCTTTTGAAAAGGAGCTGATCAGTGATTCAATTTGGCTGTTTGTGAAATAGCCGTTCGTCCCTAACTCGATGATGACCGCTTTGTTCGGCTGATTAAATGACGCATATTCCGAAGTGAGCTGGAGTGCTTGAGAGACTTGTCTTCCTACCTTTCCGTCGATGGTGACATGAGGGAGGGACTGCCGCAGGTATGACGCAATGTCCAGCATCACCGAGTCACCGATGGCCAGCACGTCTTGCTGAGGCTGTGTTTGTTTTGAATCAGCCGTTTTTTGGGATGACCGTTCCTTTTTCTCTTCGGTTTTCTTCGTATTTGATTTGTCTGTTGGTTCTTTCTTGTTTTTGTCTGACGCGGTGTCTGTTTTTTCGCCGCTGTGTTTTTTCTTGCTGTCATCTTCTTTTGCCGGTTGATCGTGATCGGCCGTTTTGTGCGAAGAGGCGGCGGTTTCTTGCTGATCATTTTGCGCGTACGTCCATTGCGGCTGTTTTTTCTCTTCGGCTATCCCTGACAGCCCGCCCGCAAATACGAGAATGGCGGCAAGAATAAGGCCGAGCGACATTCTGCTGATGACAGAAGATGTCTTCCATTCCAGAAAGCGGTTCAGAAACACGCGGCGTAAAAATGGCCGGAAGCCCGCAGTGCGGATCGGCTGTTCAATGAAATGGTAAGACAGCTCGGCAAGAATGAAAGTGGCGCCGATTCTGACGGCGCAGTGCCAATAAACCGGATTTCCGATTTCCTGCACGGGTGTGCTCAGTACGAAAACCGGGTAATGCCAAAGGTAGATTCCGTATGATCTCGTTCCGATCCAGCGAAGCGGCTTCCATGAAAGGACATGTCCCAAAAAGCTGCTCGGATGGCATAAACATGCGACAAGAACCGCTGCGGTGATGCTGATCAAAAGCATGCCGCCCTTGTACAGGAAGGGTTCATATTCATCCGTGTAAAAGACGCAAAGCAGCAGCGCGGCAAAAGCAGCAAGCTCCGTCCCGTGAAGCAGGTGTTTCATGCTGCTCGGCAGCCGTTTGGAAGATAATCGTTTCATCGGCCACACTAAAGCTAAAGCGCAGCCGATCAGCAATTCAAATGAGCGGGTATCCGTCCCGTAATAAACGCGGCTCGGATCTCCGCCGGGCACATACATCATACTCATTACGACTGCCGAACATAACGCGAGAAACATGACCGCGGCCGCAAGCCGGGCCCGTGTTTTACATATGTACATTCCCGCAAGCAGCAGGAAGGGCCATATGATATAAAACTGTTCTTCAATCGCCAGCGACCAAAGGTTTTTTAATGGCGAAGGGGAGCCGAAGCTGTCGAAATAAGAAAGCTGATGAAAGATAAACCACCAATTGCTTATGTAAAAAAGTGAGGAGACCGCATCCCCGCGTACGGTATGCAGGAGCTCGCTGTTAAACAATACGACCCAAATGACCGTCGTGATAATCATGAGATAAGCCGCCGGCAGAAGCCGCCTGATCCGGCGCATCCAAAAATCACGCAAATCAAGGGTGATGGCATTGCCTTGGGCAGGCAATATAATAGATGTAATTAAATACCCCGATAAAACAAAAAAGATATCAACACCGATGAAACCGCCGTCGGCCCAGTTAAAATTCAGATGATATGCGATAACTGCGAGGACGGCAAAGGCGCGAAGTCCATCCAGTCCGGGAATATAGCGGTGATGCAGTGACTTGTCTGACATGGTATTCCTCCAATAATGTGTGCGGAAATTCTCGCTGTTTTGCGGATGGCTATGGCAGATTTCTGTACAGTCTTCCATTTGTTCCGTTAATTAGACGCATTCGGAAGGGGATTTTGTTTCAGAAAAAATGAATGAAATGCTGTGATTTTCTTAAACTTTTCAGCCCCCGTCCGGCGTCTGTTATATGAAAAGGGTCCCTTGTGCATCTTGGCTGTTGCGGGACGAAAGAAAAAATCCATGATCTGCGGATATCATGGATTTTTTTCTTTCTTTATCTGATGTAGCGGTCTCCGACAAGCAGCTTGGAGATGACGGAGGTCGGTATTGTAAACTCTGTGACGCCCATATATCCGGGTGCCGCTTCATATTCGTCAAATGAGATGACAAGTTTGTGCTTATCTGTAATATAAAAATTCTGGTCGGCGCGGATGGCTTTAAAAGGCTCCGACATATCATTATCTTCGACCCAGTATATTTTATTCGGATCTTCTTTCATCTGTTTTTTCATTTGTTCTTTAATATTTTGGCTGATGACTTTAATATAACGGTCATCTTTAAATAAACTCTTTAACGTAAGCACGGCCTCATTCTTTTTATCAATCGTGATGTAACGGCTTTGCGTATAAGAGGAAGCTTGCGTTTTTTCGATATCACGGCGGATTGAGATCAAATCCGCTGTGTCAGTAACGGTTTCATAATCGCTGTAAATACTAAGGTGGCCTTTTTTGCTTTTTGAGGTCGCCTTCATAAATTCCTGATACAGCTCTTTGCTTTCTTTCATATAATGCCGGTTGATGCTGTCTTCGAGTTTATGATCGGAAAGGCCGGACAGAGCGGGCGTTTTCACATCAATGCTTGATTGGTTCTTTTCTTCCTTCATCTCCGTGAATGTGATGGCTTGGACGACTTTGCCGATGACGGGGATTTTAGACATGGCTTGTGCGGCATCCGGGTTGATATTGACAACGGCGGTAAATAAGACGGCCGCAGCGACTGCCGCGGATGTCGGCCACATCACGATTCGTTTTTTCTTCGGTTTCTGCTGAAGGGCTTTTTCGACAATGCTGTCCAGTTCCTTAGGAATGGGCACACTTTTATACTCTTCTCTTAATTGTTCAAATCTCTTTTCCATTAAGAAAGATCCTCCTTCGTCAGCTGAATGCGCATGAGCTTCAGCCCCCTGTAAAGGCGTGTTTTGACGGTGTTGATGTTTTCCCCCGTGATGTCCGCGATTTCTTCTAATTTCAGGTCTTCAAAGAAACGCAGAATGATAATGGTTTTATATTGATGCGGCAGGTCATCAAGCGCTTCGTGAAGGTCTGTGTCTTTGTAGTGATCTTCCTTTCCGCGGCTTAAAAACTCGATCGTTTCATCGTCCATCACTTTCAGTTTTTTCTGTTTGCGGAGAAAATCAATGGCCGTGCGCACTAAAATTTTATAAAACCAGCTTTTGATCACATCGGGGTTTTTGACGGATTCGACCGATGTCAGCGCTTTTTGAATTGATTCCTGAACAATATCTAACGCGTCATCCTTGTTCTTTACGTAACTGTACGCCAGCCGGTAAAAGTCTTCCTTGCGCTCAGTTATGCACGTCACAAGCGACGCTTTGGCTGTTTCGTTCTTCATTGCTTCAAAGGGCTCCTTTTTTAAAAATACGTATCATAGGCTGTTGCCTAAGGATAGACGGGACAGGGTAAAAAATAGTTTGCGCAGAGGGGATCATTTTTAAAAGGAAAAGGAAGGAAAGACGATGAGATGAAAAAAAGAGCCAGAACGGCTCTTTTTCCGATGTGTCCGGTATCAGCGGGACAACTTAGTTCGGTTTGACTAAGATTTTCACTTGGTTTTTCTCTTTGATTAAAGCGCCGAAGCCTTCTTCAATCAGATCGTCGAGCACGATTTTTTTCGTGACGAGCTTATCTGCTGAGAAGTAGCCCTCTTTCATCAATGCAAGAACGGAAGGGAAGATGTCGCGGTATCCGATAATGCCTTTTACGGTCCGTTCTTTGATGACGATATCGTTCGGATGAATTTCCGCTCCTTTTTCCCAGATGCTGACGATAACCGTTTCACCGGCAATGTTTGTTGACTGGATCGCCTGGCGGAGAACGACAGGAACGCCTGTTACTTCATAAGAAACATCAACGCCGCCGTTTGTGCGTTTAGCGATTTCTTCAACGACATCGTCCGTTTTTGACGGATCAATGATGATAGCGCCGAGTTCTTTCGCTTTTTCCTGACGTTCCGGTGAAAGTTCAACCGCGTAAATATCTGTGGCGCCGGCCGCTTTCAGGGCTTCAATCACAAGCAGCCCGATCGGTCCGCAGCCAAAAACCGCCGCCTTGTCGCCCGCTTTTAATTTGCTTTGGCGGACGGCGTAAAGCGCTACCGCTGACGGCTCAACAAGCGCGCCCTGTTCGTAAGAAAGCTCTTCAGGAAGCTTAAACAGCAATTCTTCGTCAACGGATACATATTCAGAAAATCCGCCGCCGCCTCCGGCTAAGCCTAAGAATCCCATTTGTTCATCAAGGTTATAGGCTCCCTGATGTCCGTGTGTGGCAAAAATCGGTTCCACGACGACACGGTCGCCGACGCTGTAATTTTTGACGCCTTCGCCCACTTCAACGACTTCTCCTGAGAATTCGTGACCCATCGTGACGGGCGCCATTTCGTTTGTTAACGGATGAGGTTTGCCGACCGGAATAAAGATCGGGCCTCCCAAATATTCATGAAGGTCGCTTCCGCAAATCCCGCACCATTTGACTTTAATTTTGACTTTACCCGGTTCTGCTTTAGGTTCATCAATGTTTTCGATTCGAATGTCTTTTTGATTGTGCCATCTTGCCGCTTTCATTGATTATCACTCCTAGTCTGATTGAAACGAGTATAGGTACATGATCAATATGAACCACGGTTAAAAGGAATAAAGTGCCTGCTTCCTAAAGCCTGATTTCTCAAAATATATCATATTATGCAACTATCAATAGGCCTTATAAAAAGTCCATATTGAATGCAGAAATACTCTATGAATATTATAACGCTAATGAATTAAATTTTGTAGTATAATTTACCATGGAATTATATAGAACAGGTAATTGTGCCGTCGTTATGTGCATGTCTCATCACGTTGTAATGAACATGTAAAGTGATTGAAATATTATAATCGTCTTCTTGGTGTATAATTTTGCCTAGAATAAAGAATCAGGAGGACGAAAGCTTGAAGAAGTTATTCTTAGCCTTATTGATTTTAGCAGGAAGCACGCTGGGAGCGATCAGTTTCTCTTCTGATGCAAGTGCTAAAAAAGTGAACGGAAATATTACATGGTATAATGGAGTCGGTAAAAAAGGATCTTCCGGTAAAAAACTGGGACACTGGGATTGTGCGACAAAATTAGGATTTGACGTTCCGAGAAACGGAACGAAAATCAGAGCTTATGCGAAAGCAAAACCGAAAAAGGTTATCACCGTATACAAAAATGATGTAGGCCGTCTGCCGAATGCCGTATTGGATGTCAGCCCGAAAGCGTTCAAAGCGCTCGGATATCCATTAAGCAAAGGAAGAGTATCCGGACACTACAGCTATTAAAATAGACCATCTTAAAAAGCAAGGACACTGATTCTTGCTTTTTCTGATTGACGGAGAGATTGATAATGAAGAAGAAACGATGGATCTGGATGTTGCTGGCTGCCGTTTTGGCGGCGGCGGTCATCGCGTCCGTTTTACTGATTAAAGGAAAAAGCGACGGCGGCGGGAAAGCCGTTGTCTCCGGCGGCCATGACAAGCTGCTTGTTTCCATTACAGACAAAGATCTGATGACGAAATATTACGAGGACGGCCGCGTGCTGTACGAGGAAAAGCTTTCGGCATATCCGGCGTTTGCGCTGGATGACGCCCATCAGGTGCTCTATTTTGTCGGGAATAATGACCAAAATGAGATGCGTCTCTATAAGCTTGATCTGAAGACGAAAAAGAAGACGGTGCTTTATAAAGGAACGGCAAGCGCTGACAGTCTGTTTTTATCAAAGGATCTGACGCACATTTATTTCCGTCTCGGAAAAGCGGATGAAGATATTTTCCGTCTCGCATCTTTTGATTTGAAAACGAAACGTTATGAAAATCTGTATCCCGCCGCCGATGAGAAAGACGACAGTGTGAGCAGCTTCTTTTATAACCGCAGCCAAAACGATTTTGCGCTTCTGCATTATTCCGTGAAAGAGGATTATCAAAAAACGGATGAGGCAAATGAGAAGGGGATTGACCCTGAACCGACGAATATCCGGTTTGCAGCAGGAGCGGGCGAACACCTTCAGGATTTGACAAACCTTGAACAGTTTATCAGCGACGTGGCGGTGTCACCGGACGGAAAGAACCTTGTCTTTACATCTTATACACAAAAAGGGACGGAACAAAAAGCGTCCATCCGTCTGATGAATGTCAAAACGAAAAAAGATGAAACGATTATCTCAAACGGGAAGGACTTCGCTCCGCTGATTGATGCCCAGCCTCAGTTTTCTAAAGACGGCAGCATCATTTATTTCATGGCGGAAGCAAAAGGCGCTAAGCGTCTGAAGGATGAAACGGGGCGGAATGCGAAGGTCCGGACCATTTATGCTTATCATTTGGATACGAAAAAATGCGAAAAAGTCTGGGAAAATGACAACGGCATTATCAACAGTTTTTCCGTCATCCAATCATGAAAAAAACACTCAGCGCCCGCTGGGTGTTTTTTAATGAACAAAGCTGGCTGCGGCTGAGGCGAACCATTTGAAAAAACGGAGAATCGGAACGGCAAAATGGAACGTTTCGATGAATGACTGTGCGGCAAGGTTCATTTTCCGCCGTTTTGCCATTTCCTTCAGATCTTTCTGCTGCCGATCGTTTTTCATGTTCATTGCTCCTTTGCATCATAAAAGGACATGATAACGCAAAGGCCTCTCATGAGACATGGAGGCCTTCTCTATGTTGAGACTCGTAAAAGGGAGGTCTAACTTGATGCCGTTTGATTATTGTTTTGGAGATTTACCAACGAACGGACGCCGTCGATCATTTTACTGCCGCAAAGGGGGCAAGTCGGGGTATCACTGCCGGCAAAATTCTTTCTGCTCCAGCCGATACAGTCCTCTTTTGTGCATTCCCACGTACTGACATCTTCTTTAGGCAGCGGTTCCTGATTACGTTTGTTGTAGTAAGACATAAAGTCACTTCTTCCCTTATGAATTTTCGTGCACTCCTTCATTGTCTCATACTTTTCCCTAATCTCCTAATTCCTTTTTCTATCCAGATTTCCAATGAGGGTGCATCGTCTTCCTGTTATTACAGTATATGCAAATAAGTGTCTTCTTATTTTTTCTTTTTGGATAAATAAAAAATCCCCTTCTCTAAAAGGGGTGATATTTGTTTACTGCTTATCCGTGACGTCCATCGGTCTCATCATGTCGTAATCTTCATGTTCTAAAATATGACAGTGCCATACGTAGCGTCCGCTGTAAGGAGCGAAGGTCGCCGCGATTCTGATGACCTCTCCCGAGTGCGCCTGCACGGTATCTTTCCAGCCTTTCTCACTTGGAGGAGGCGGGACGGCGGGGCCTGTATACACAATGTCGCCGAATTTGTTATAACGCTCTAAGTCAAAAGGGCGCCGGTCAAGGATTTGGAAGGAAACAAGGTGCAGGTGTATCGGATGTGTTCCCCCCATCGGATTGATAATCGACCAGATTTCCGTTGTGCCGAGCTTCGGCGCTTCTGTCACAGGATCATGCCATCGCTTGTTATTCAGCGTCAAAACGGGCCGGCCGTATTTGTCTTGCGTATTTGTGAGTTTAAGCGTCCTGATATTGTGTATTCTCTTTGATGTCACATTAGGCATTGTTGAAAGATATTTAGGCTTCCGGCTTGTGTCTGCTCCCTTCAGCGGTTTTGTGACGCGGAATTGCATCACATTGGCGTCTGTATCCGGATCGGCGTCGCCCCCGCAGCCGGTGCCGTTCGTTAAAATGATATGTTCTCCGTCAAAGGCGGAGAAATCGATGAGCACATCATACCGCTCTGCCGGGGCTAAGCTGATAGATTGTGTTTTGACAGAGCGGGGAAGCAGTCCGCCGTCAGAACCGATTTGGATAAACTTCCCGCCGTTATTGAGCGAGAGAGAAAATGTTCTCGTATTGGAGGCATTAAGGATGCGGAAACGATATGTCCGCGGCTCAACTTCCATATACGGCCACGCTTTACCATTGACGAGAATGGTATTTCCGCAAAAAAACGGGACGATGGAAGGGTCGGGCAGCGTTTCGGAAGGGTTAGCAGGTCCGCTCGGATAAGACAAGGAACCGTCGTCATTTAATGTGCGGTCCAAAATCATAAGCGGTACGTCGTACTCTCCGGAGGGAAGCTTCAGCTGCTTTTCTTTTCGCTCGCGGATGATATACATCCCGGCAAGCCCGGCGTACACATTGAGCCTCGTAATCGCCATGGCGTGATCGTGATACCATAACAGAGCCCCGCGCTGTTTGTTTGGATAATGGTATACCTCTCTCTCAAAATAAGGACCCGTTTCCTTAAAATCCTTTGTGAACCATGCTTCCGGGTAGCCGTCGCTGTCCGGCGGCGTTGCTCCTCCGTGTAAATGGACGACGGTTTTGACATCGGGTTCCTGATGGCCGCTTTCTGAATGGTGAATGGTATGATCCACTGGCAGAAAATGCTTATCCGGAAGGTCATTCATCCATTTAATATAGACGTTTTCATCTTGGTTCACGTCGATCGTCGGGCCGGGAAATAAACCGTTATACCCCCACAGCCGGGTCGGCGGGAGATCGCGGTGCAGCTTGTGAAAGCATTCCTTCATCGTGACTTCATAATACGTGCTGCCGTCTGATTTCTTCTGCGGCTGGAGTGTTTCGATAATCGGCAGTTCATCTGCAAATTTTTCTAGTGCCATTTTTCATCCTGTCCTTATCATTTATTGAAATCCTGTACTACAGTTAATGCTGCCTTGAACAGGTTGGTTAAAAAAACACCCGCCCTTTTTTGAGGGGGGTGTTTGCGGTTATTGCGCAATCCGGCTTTCGGAAGCGCTCTCTTTCGGTTTTTGTTTTTTGCGGAATACATATGAGGCAAGTACCAGCAGAGTAATAAATCCTGTCAGCAGAAATTCAGACCGCATTGAACTGATAAACAGCATAGATAACAAGATGGCGCAAATGGCGATGATCGTCAGGTAGGTTAAGTACGGATAAAACCACATTTTGATTTTAAGAGATTCAGGGTTTGTCCGTTCGATTTTCTTTCTCATTCTCAGATGTGAGACGGCGATGACGAGATAGACGAGCAGTGCGATCGCCCCTGATGAATTGACCAGGAACAAAAATACGGAGTCGGGAGAAAAGTAGTTCATAACAACGGCAATATAGGAGAAAAAGGTGCCGGCGATAATGGCTTGAACCGGTACGCCTCTTTTGCTCAGTTTCATAAAACGCCGCGGCGCTTCATTTCGCTCCGCCAGTGAATACAGCATCCGTGACGTCGTATAAAGCCCGGAGTTCAGGCAGGACAGAACGGCTGTCAGGACGATAAAATTCATGATTTGAGCGGCAGCGGGAACCCCGATATGGCTCAAAACGGCAACGAAGGGGCTTTCCAAAATATTGGCTGAATCCCACGGCAGCAGTGTGACCACAACCGCAATGGAACCGACGTAAAAAATAATGATCCGCCAAACGACTGAGCGGGTCGCCTTTGTGACGGATTCGACCGGATTTGACGTTTCTCCCGCTGCGATTGCGACGATTTCAGATCCCATGAAAGAAAAAATGACAACGACGATGCCGAGCAGAACGGAACTTGGACCTTTAGGGAAAAATCCGCCGCTGCCCGCCAGATTTTCCAGCCCGACCGGTTTGCTGCCGGGGACGATTCCGAAAATGAACGCAAATCCCGCGATTAAGAAGACAACGATCGTCGCTACCTTCACTAAGGAAAGCCAGTATTCAAATTCGCCGAACGATTTAACTGAATAAATATTCGTCAGTGTTAACAGCACGGTCAGAAGCAGACTCGTCAGCCATAACGGAATGCCCGGGAACCAGTACTGTATGATTCCGGCGCCTGCAATGGCTTCAATGGCAATGACGATGACCCAGAAAAACCAATACAGCCATCCGATCGTAAAACCGGCCCAAGGACCGATGGCGTCATGCGCGTACTGTGAAAACGAACCGCTTGTCGGGTTGACGGAGGACATTTCCCCCAGCATTCTCATAATAAAAATCACTAATAATCCTGCTAAAGCGTAGGAGACAATCGCTCCGGGTCCGGTGGAATGAATGACGGATCCGCTTCCGACAAATAATCCGGCGCCGATCACGCCGGCAATTGAAATCATAGTCATATGCCGGGTTTTTAATCCCTTTGATAAAGAGTTAGGCTGATTCATTCTTTGCCTCCTTTTGGTTTGTTTATGCTGAATATTCCGACAAGTATTATTCTATCATAAATGCCACAGGCAGTTGAAAATGATGTAAGAAAATATGACATTTTTTCTCGTCCGTACAGCAGAAAGTGCCGGAAGGAAAAAAATAATTTTCTGTTATTTCTGTGTTTTAATGGGTTTGAAAATAATTCCATGAACGTGGGTTGGCGAGAATCCTTGATACGATTGGGATGAGAGGGGTTTTGTGAATGAAAATAAGTTTCCTGAGTGCATAAATGTTCTATGCTTACTATTTTTCTGTGGAAAGTGAATCATGTTTCTATAGACCCACTGTGTCCTCGCTTTGTATGATAATGAAGGAAAAATTGAACGGGAAGGAGGATTTTCAGTGGAGAGATATCATGAATTGAAAAAAGGCGAAACCGGAGCGATTGTCAGTATTGGCGCATATGCGGCATTGTCGGCTGTGAAGCTTGTGATCGGTTATTTGTTTCACTCAGAAGCGCTTCAGGCCGACGGTTTAAATAATACGACTGATATCGTGGCATCTGCGGCTGTTTTCATCGGTTTGCGCATCTCTCAGAAACCTCCTGACGAAGATCATCCTTACGGCCATTTTCGGGCGGAGACCGTCGCGTCCCTCATCGCTTCCATTATTATGATGTTTGTCGGAATGCAAGTGCTGTTCAGCGCCGCGCAATCTATTTTTTCCGTTAAAGAGGAAACGCCGGATATGATAGCCGCCTGGACGGCCGCGGGGAGCGCCGTCGTGATGCTGATGGTCTGCCGCTATACGAAAGGGCTTGCCAAAAAGGTAAACAGCCAGGCCCTTTCAGCTGCGGCCGCTGATAATAAATCAGATGCGCTCGTCAGTATCGGCACGTTTATCGGAATTTTTGCTTCACAGTTCCATTTGGCTTGGGTGGATACGGTTACCGCGTTTATCATCGGGTTGATCATCTGCAAAACCGCGTGGGATATTTTTAAGGAATCCTCTCATTCGCTGACTGACGGTTTTGATGTCAAACATATTTCTGATTATAAAAAGACGATTGAACAGATTGCGGGCGTCAGCCGTTTAAAAGATATTAAAGCGAGATATCTGGGCAGCTCCGTTCATATTGATGTCGTCATTGAAGTGCCGTCAGATCTGAACATTAAAGAGAGTCATGAGATCGCAAATGAGGTAGAACGCAAGATGAAAGAGGAACATGCCATTGACCATTCACACGTTCATATGGAGCCTCTCCAGCTGAAATAAAGCTTCCTTTCTAAAGGGAGCTTTTTCCTTTTTCAGACTGGAAACAATTCGCTGGAAACGTTTTTTTATACTGTTTATATTTTGTGGTAAAGTTAGGTTACGATAATTGAAATTTGAGAGATGACTAGGAGGAGAAGAATGGCTTATAAAGAAGAGCTGCATCCGCTGCTGGAGAAAGCCGTTGAGCATATTGAAAACATCATCATAGGAAAACGGGATATCGCCATACTCAGTCTGGCCGCCATTCTCGCAAAAGGGCATGTGCTGCTGGAAGACGTGCCGGGAGTCGGAAAAACGATGATGGTCCGCGCTTTGGCCAAGCTGATCGGAGCTGACTTTAAGAGGATTCAGTTCACGCCGGATCTTCTGCCGTCAGATGTGACGGGTGTCTCTATTTATAATACGAAAACGATGGAATTTGAATACCGCCCTGGACCGATCATGGGGAATATCGTGCTGGCTGATGAAATTAACAGAACCTCTCCAAAAACGCAGTCTTCCCTGCTTGAGGCAATGGAGGAAGGGAATGTCACGATTGACGGAAAGACAATGCGGCTGGCTGAGCCGTTTTTCGTCATGGCCACACAAAACCCGGTTGAATATGAAGGAACGTATCCGCTTCCCGAAGCCCAGCTTGACCGGTTTTTATTTAAGCTGCGCATGGGCTATCCGACTGCCGAGGAAGAGCTTCAAGTTCTGGCTTTGCAGGAAGGGCGCAATCCGCTTGAAACAATCGAGCCCGTCATTTCTAAAGAACAGTTTATCAGCCTTCAGCAAAAATTGGAGCAGGTGCGGGTGGATGATGGAATTAAAGCGTATATCGTCGGCATTACTCAGCATACCCGCCGGCATCCGTCCGTACATCTGGGCGTAAGTCCGCGCGGTTCAATCTCATTAATGAAAGCCGCGCAGGCGTACGCGCTGCTTCATGACCGCGATTACGTCATTCCTGATGACGTCCAGTATTTGGCTCCGTATACGCTGCCGCACAGAATGATCCTGACCGCCGAGGCGAAATTTAACGATGTGACGCCGGAAGCGATTATAGAAGACATCATGCAAACGGAAAAAGTGCCCGTCCAAAGGATGTCGGTCCGCTAATGAGAAGGAAGATGCATTGGCTTCTATATGGCTGGAAGCTGCTTATGTTGGCCGTACTGACGGCGGCTGTCTTTTCTTATGCCATGTTTCAGGGCGGATTTGTGAGCTGGTTTTTATTTTATGCGTTTTTGCCGTTTACCGTTTACGCCGGGCTGGTCGCTGTGTACCCGCTGCGGGCGTTTCAGGTGACGCGTGACGTGTCCTCCGCCCAGTTAACCTCAGGCGACAGGCTGTCTGTCACCATCAGGCTGACGAGGCGCCTGCCGTTTCCGCTGACATATATGGTCATTGAAGATGTGATGCCGGAAACGCTTGGCGAGAGGCGCAGTGCGAAACGGCTCGTGTTTCCGTGGTTTCAAAGGAAGCTGACGTTACAATATGAGCTGCCGCAGGTGCCGCGCGGAGAGCATCATTTACATACGATAAGAGTGCGGACGGGAGATGTTCTCGGGCTTTTGGACAAGACGGCGTCGTTTTCCGTTACGGATACGGTTCTGGTTTTCCCGGCGTACGGGTCTGTTCACTATAAGCCGCAGGCCGCATCCGGAGAAGAGGGTGCGGCTGCCGGCGCTCTGTTTCAGGTACACCGCTCCGCAATGGCTGCGAGCGTCAGAAATTATCAGCCGGGCGACCGGTTTTCCGCGCTTGACTGGAAAACATCGGCGCGGCGAAATGAGCTGATGACGAAGGAATTTGACCCGCTGCAGAGTGTGAATATGATTCTCCTTTTGGACTGCAGGCCGTCCCCATCGTTTGAAGCCGCGGTATCAGCTTCGGCATCCCTGCTTTACACGGCGCTTGTGAAGGGCTCTCCCGCAGGATTTATTTCATTGGGGAGCGACCGGACCGTATTTCCCGTCCGGGAGGGAGACCGGCATTTCAGAAAGATGCTGCGTTACCTGGCATCAGCTTCAGAATCGGAAGAAGCCGATGCAGGCGGGCGTTTAGGAAAAGAGCTGGCGGATCCGCGTGTCCGCAAAGCTTCCATTGCCGTCGTGACGGGCAGTCTTACAGAAGACCTTCTCAAACAGGCTGAGCCCGGCCGTGCTGACATGACGGTGTTTTTGGCGAAAGAAACGAATGCCGCGCTTTCTGAGAAAGAACGGAAACTCGCTCTCATCTTCGCTCAAAAAAATATTAAGGTGCAAATGATCAGGGACAAACGGGTGTCCCATGTTGTTTAGAAAGAGAGGTGGCGCGCCATGCCGCATGACGAGAACCAGGGAAGCAGGCTGAGTCTGCTGCTGTTTTATTTTCTCGCTTTTTTATTGTTATGGGAATGGCTCAGGCCGCTGCACAATTTTACAGATACAAAACATACCGGTTTTTTCATCGTTTTTATCGGTTTGGCATTTCTGCTGTCATTCTTCCGGATGAGGTGGTACGTCACCGTGCCGTCCTGCATTCTGTTTACGTTGATCAGTATTCACATCCTGTTTTATAAAGGTTCGGTTTTTCAGCCGGAATGGCTCGTTTCTTTTTTGCGGGACGTGATGCAAAATGCCCGCCACATCGGGACCGGAAGATGGAATGATATGAATCCGTCATTCCGCACATTGCTGTTTTTTGTGCTTTTATGGCTGCTCGTGTATTTGCTGCATTACTGGGTGATCTATCAGCGGAAAATATTATTCTTTTTTATCATGACGGTGGCGTATATCACCGTGCTTGATACGTTTACTCCTTATGATGCCGCGTACGCCGTCATCCGGATCGTCTTTATCGGCTTTTTGATGATGGGGCTTTTGTATATGGAGCGCATCCGGCTTACGGAACACATAGCGTTTAAAAAAAGATTGATACTCAAATGGTTTCTGCCGCTGATGCTGTTTATCTGCGCTTCCGTCGTGTTCGGTCTGGCGGCTCCGAAATCAGACCCGAACTGGCCGGACCCCGTGCCGTTTCTTAAAAAAATAACAAACCACAAAGAAGTGCCCGCCGCCGAAAGCAAAATCGGCTACGGCAATCATGATGAAACATTGGGCGGCCCTTTTCAGCAGGATGATACGCCGGTTTTCACATGGAAGGGAAAAGAACGGGCGTACTTCCGGGTGGAAACGAAGGATACATACACGGGGAAAGGCTGGGTGGAGACCGATCAGGGCATGTCCTATAAACTGAACGGCGGCAACGTGGAAGATATATGGTTTGACCGGAGTGTGCAGACGAGACGATATACGGCACAGGTGTCCATTGATGAGAATTATCTCTATAATCACGTCATGTATCCGATCGGCGTCTCCAATATTAAACCGAAGCACTCGATTCAGCTTGAAATGAACGGAAACACCGAGCAAATTACGCCGGTCAGTGAACAAGTGGGCAACATCCGCAATATGGGACGGTACACGGTGACTTTTCAGGCGCCCGTCTTTAAGCTGAATGATCTCAGAAAAGTGAAAGTGAAACGATACCGTGAGCAGAATCAATTCAATGACCGGTATTTACAGGTCCCCGACAGCCTTCCGAAAAGAGTGAGACAGCTTGCGGACAGACTGACGCGGGATCATCATAATATGTTCGATAAAGCGAAGGCGATCGAGGATTATCTCGGATCTTCCGCATTTTCGTATAATACACAGGATGTCGCGGTTCCGGAGCACAATCAGGATTATGTCGATCAATTTCTGTTTGAAACGAAAAGAGGATATTGTGATAACTTTTCATCGGCAATGGCTGTGCTGCTCCGCTCTGCGGGAATCCCCGCCCGTTGGGTGAAGGGCTATACATCCGGCGAATATAAAGGGGCAGGCGACCATAACGGCCACATTTATGAAGTCACAAACAACAACGCCCATTCGTGGGTAGAAGTGTATTTTCCCGATCAGGGCTGGGTGACGTTTGAGCCGACAAAAGGCTTCACCAATCCGACGGAGTTTACGTCAGAGCAAAATCATACCGCGGCAAAAGACAGCGGAGGCTCAGCGGGAAATTCGGATGAACCGTCTGACAAGCAGCGTCAGGAAACAAAGCCGGAAAAAGAGGAAACACCGAAAAAGCGGGATCACAGCGCGGCACCGCAGCCTGTAATCCGCAACAAAACCGCGGCACACCTGTGGCCGTATGCAGCCATCGTCATCGTGATTTCAGCCGCGGCGGCACTCGCCTGGCTGCTCCGGGCGCGCTGGATTCCGCACGTTACAGCAGCCAGATTGAAGCGGCGAACGGATGAAGACGTCTTTTTCGACGCATATGCCGCGCTGCTCCGCCAGCTGAAACGAAAAGGATTCAGCAGGGGAGACGGAGAAACACTGCGCGATTTTGCTGCGAGGATTGACGAGGCGCACCATACAAACGACATGTCCGAGCTGACGCTGCGCTATGAGCGGGCCTTATACCGCAGGGATAATGCCGCAAAGCTTTGGAATGAATCGGGACAGTTGTGGGAAAATATAATTAAAACAAGATAGTCTTGACCGCATATCGTCCTGTTGTTAGAATAAATGAATGTTAAATGGGAGCCCGGGAGCGTTAAAAAGCCGGGCTTCCGTACAAGTCTTGCGCGACAGAGGGCTGAACGTTTGTCCTCCGTTTTTTCTGTGTCAAAAACTTAGAGGAGATTAGGTGACAACCATGACGAAGTTAGTGAATGAAATGATTCTTGTTCTTGATTTCGGCAGTCAGTATAACCAGCTGATTACCCGCCGGATCCGTGAATTTGGCGTATATAGCGAGCTGCACCCCCATACGTTGACAGCTGAGGAAATCAAAGAAATGAATCCAAAAGGAATTATCCTTTCAGGCGGACCGAACAGTGTATATGATGAAGGATCTTTCCGCTGTGATGAAAAAATCTTTGAACTCGATATTCCTGTATTGGGCATCTGCTACGGCATGCAGCTGATGACTCATTACCTCGGAGGGAAAGTCGAGGCGGCAAGCCAGCGCGAATACGGAAAAGCGAACATTCAGATTCAAGGAACTCCTGACTTGTTCAAAGATCTTCCGGAAGAACAGGTTGTGTGGATGAGCCACGGCGATTTGGTTGTAGAAGTTCCTGAAGGCTTCACTGTTGACGCAACAAGCCATCACTGCCCGAATTCAGCGATGAGCAAAGCGGACAAGAATTGGTACGGCGTTCAGTTCCACCCGGAAGTGCGCCACTCTGAATACGGCAATGATCTTCTGAAAAACTTTGTATTCGGCGTTTGCGATTGTGAAGGCAAATGGTCAATGGAAAACTTTATCGAAATCGAAATGCAAAAAATCCGCGAAACAGTCGGAGACAAGCAGGTTCTATGCGCGCTAAGCGGCGGTGTTGATTCCTCTGTTGTGGCTGCTTTGATTCATAAAGCGATCGGCGACCAGCTGACTTGTATTTTCGTCGATCACGGCCTGCTTCGTAAAGGCGAAGCGGAAGGCGTCATGAAAACGTTCAGCGAAGGCTTTAATATGAATGTCATTAAAGTTGATGCGAAAGACAGATTCTTAAACAAGCTGAAAGGTGTTTCTGATCCTGAGCAAAAGCGCAAAATCATCGGTAACGAATTCATTTACGTGTTTGATGATGAAGCGGACAAGCTGAAAGGCATCGATTACCTTGCGCAAGGAACGCTTTACACGGATATTATCGAGAGCGGTACTGCAACGGCGCAAACGATCAAATCGCATCACAATGTCGGCGGACTTCCTGAAAATATGCAGTTTGAACTGATCGAGCCGCTGAACACCCTTTTCAAAGACGAAGTGCGCGCGCTCGGCACAGAGCTCGGCCTTCCGGATGATATCGTATGGCGTCAGCCGTTCCCGGGCCCTGGACTTGGCATCCGCGTACTCGGTGAAGTAACGGAAGAAAAACTTGAGATCGTTCGTGAATCAGACGCGATTCTTCGTGAAGAAGTGGCGAACCACGGCCTAGAGCGCGACATCTGGCAGTACTTCACGGTTCTTCCTGATATCCGCAGCGTAGGCGTCATGGGAGATGCGAGAACGTATGATTACACAATCGGTATCCGTGCCGTAACATCAATTGACGGCATGACATCTGACTGGGCGCGTATCCCTTGGGATGTGCTTGAAGTGATTTCGACACGGATCGTCAATGAAGTGAAACACATCAACCGCGTCGTGTATGACATTACGAGCAAGCCGCCTGCAACGATTGAGTGGGAATAAATGAAGATAAAAAACGTCTCTTTTTAAAAAAGAGGCGTTTTTTTTCATCTTTTTGAAACCGTTTTGCCCCGATTCATATCTAACAGCATAGGAGGTGGATAAGGTGAAGGAAGAACGATTGATCAAAAAGGCGAAAAAAGGTGATGCCGCAGCCTTTGAAAAACTGATCACAGCTCATCAGGAGACTTTATATAAAACAGCTTATCTCTATTTGCATCACAAGGAAGATACGCTGGACGCAGTGCAGGAAACGGTTTACAAGGCTTTTCTGCATATCGCGCAGCTGAAGGAGCCGAAATATTTTAAAACGTGGCTGATCCGGATTTTGCTTCATACGATTTTTGCGATGAGGAAAAAGCACGGAGACGTCATTCCGTTTGAGCCGCAACACGATACGCGCGCGGAGAATAAGAACATTGAAGAATACATAGATCTTCGGAATGCCCTGGAAACCCTTGACGAACATATACAGCTGACCATTCAGCTTTATTATTTTCAAGATTTCTCGATTGCTATGATCGCTGAACAGACCGGTATGGCGGAAGGCACTGTAAAAACGCATCTCCACAGGGCGAGAAAAGCATTGAAGCAGGAGCTGGAAAAGGAGGATAAACATATATGGAAAAGCATCAAATGAAGCAATTGTATCAGGACATTGACGTGCCGAAAGCTGAATTGAAAAACGTGATACACAGCGCCGCTGTCCGTGCCGGAAAAGAAGGCGCCGTCAGACGGAGATGGGGACGAAAAGTGATAAACGGACTCGCGGTTGCTGCTGCTTTGTTTATTCTGTATCTGTCCTCAGGCTTATTCATGCCCTCCGTTAATACGGCTATGGGAAACATCCCTGTTGCCGGACAAATTTACAGTCTGTTTCAGGATAAGGCAGGTTCTGCGCTGTTTAAAAGCAATTTGGTGACAAAACTGAATGAGAAAGCGGAATCACGCGGAATCACGGTGACAGTGAAAAGTGTGTATTACGACAGCGGACAGCTCGTTTACAATTTTACCGTTGACAATTTGAAATCTGATGAGGAGGATATTCCTTTTGAAGTAAATTATAAAGACAGCCGGAATATATTATCTTTGGATTATGACAGTCAGGGCATGAAAAAAGTGAAAGACGGGCAGTACGCGGGGCAGGTTCGCCTGTTCACGGACGGCGCAAAGATGAAAGACGGTGATAAGCTTCCGCTTGTCATTACAAAAATTAAGGATATCCCCGGAAACTGGCGCTTTACACTCCCGATTAAAAAACAAAAGTCCGTTTCTCTTGAAGGAACGAAAGCTGTGAATGTAAACGGGTTATACCGCTTTTTCGATATCCGGGCGGAAAACGGAACGATGGGATCGGCTCTCCTGTATTCAGTCGACTTTCAAAATGCAGCTAAAAATGATGCCATCTCGATTGACGAAGCAACGGATGATGCAGGAAACCATTATGAAATGACGTTAGCGGCTATTGAACTTGGCAACAGGAAGAACCTTCCCGGCGGCGGGAAAAGAATACGCGGCCAAACTCAATTCAGCAAACCGATAGACCCGAAAGCGAAAACACTTTTCATAACGGGCGATGTAAAATCAGAATCAGAGCCTGGAGAAATCGTCCCTCTGAAAACAAAACTGCCCGCCAGCTATGAAACGAAACATCATCATGTCGGCATCACCATCAAAAAGATCAAACAGCAAGGCAGACGGGTAATCGTTGATTATCAATTCACCGGAATCAATTACAGCAAGGTGGATGAAGCTCAGCTGATGAATATCGGTGAGTCTATCGGTCTCGGCAATACGAAAAAAATGAAAACCTGGCCATCGCTTAATGAGTATAAAAAAGGCTATTATCTGAAAGGAAATAAGGCGAAAGTCACGAATCTTAAAACGGGTGAAATGGAATCCGTTTTTGAATTAGATGATTCATCCGATAAAGAATATTCATTGCGCGATTTCTCATTCGATTCATACGCTTTGTATGTCAATCGAACGTTCATGAACACTTTAGCAGGTGACGGCAAGATTACATTCTCGGTGCCGGTCCGGCCTGCAGCCGGAAAATGATGTCAGGAAGGCGGCTTTTGCCGTCTTCCATTTTTGGTCAATTAACGAATAAACCAAATTTTTTTAACGGGATTGTTCGTTTTTTTATTGAGTTTTCAAAATTGAATTGATACAATAGACTCAGAAATCAAATATGCAGATATCGTATAATGGCGGGGATATGGCCCGCAAGTTTCTACCAAGCTACCGTAAATGGCTTGACTACGGATCAATCTCAATCGTTTGATATAAATAATCCATTCTTATTTATTCAGACTGAACGTATGTAGTCAAGCGTCCCAAATGTATTTGGGGCGTTTTTTATTTGGCGGATAACGGGCAGAATAAATGGGAGAGAATGAAGGAGGCAATTGGCTTGAAGCAATTTTTTCAGTTTGATGAGCTGGGGACAAGCTATCGTAATGAAATCATCGGCGGTTTAACGACCTTTTTGTCAATGGCGTACATTCTGTTCGTCAATCCGCTGACATTGTCTTTAAACGGTGTGAAAGGATTTCCCGAAGCATTAAAAATTGATCAGGGCGCGGTGTTCACCGCTACAGCCTTGGCGTCTGCGGCCGGCTGTATTTTAATGGGGCTCATTGCAAAGTATCCGATCGCGATTGCGCCGGGTATGGGATTAAATGCGTTTTTTGCTTTCTCTGTCGTACTCGGCATGGGGATTTCATGGCAGGCTGCGCTTTCCGGCGTCTTGATTTCCGGAATTATCTTCGTGGCGCTTTCGCTGACGGGACTGCGGGAAAAAATCATTAATGCGATTCCGCCTGAGCTGAAATTGGCGGTCGGCGCGGGTATCGGTTTGTTTATCACATTTGTCGGTTTGCAGGGTTCGGGCATTATTGAAGCGAACTCATCGACTTTGGTGTCTATCGGCAATATTCACAGCGGCCCTGTGCTGCTGACGGTTTTCGGTGTTATTGTGACGGTCATTCTGATGGTGCTTCGCGTAAACGGCGGCGTATTTATCGGAATGCTTCTGACGGCGGTTGCCGGCATGGTCTGCGGACTGATTCCGGTTCCGACGCACATTGTCGGCAGCGTGCCGAGTCTTGCGCCGACTTTCGGACAGGCGTGGATGCATCTTCCGGATATCTTCTCCGTCCAAATGCTGATTGTCATTTTAACGTTCCTGTTCGTCGGATTTTTTGATACGGCCGGTACGCTGGTAGCTGTAGCGACACAGGCGGGATTGATGAAGGAAAACAAACTTCCGCGTGCGGGAAGAGCGCTTCTGGCGGATTCAACATCAATCGTTATCGGAGCCGTGCTCGGTACGTCTACAACGACTTCTTATGTTGAATCCAGCTCAGGCGTTGCGGCGGGGGCGCGCTCCGGCTTCGCGGCTGTTGTGACGGGCATTCTCTTTTTGCTGGCGATGTTTTTCTCGCCGCTTCTGTTAGTTGTCACCACGAATGTGACGGCTCCGGCTTTAATTATTGTCGGCGCGCTGATGGTGGCGCCGCTCGGGAAGATCGCCTGGGATAAATTCGAGGTGGCTGTGCCGGCATTCTTAACGATGATTATGATGCCGCTGACGTACAGCATTGCGACGGGGATTGCGATCGGTTTTATATTCTACCCGATTACAATGATCTGCAAAGGAAAAGGAAAAAGCGTTCACCCGATTATGTACGGGCTGTTCGTCATCTTTATCCTGTATTTCATCTTCTTGAAATAACGGAAAAACCGGCTGAGTTAAGCCGGTTTTTTGTTTTTGTCCTATTCCGTAAAACCAATACATACTATAAAACGTCATGTGGGTGTCCGGGTGAAGAAAACCGCTTGACTGTTTAAGGACGCTTCGGTACCTTATATAAGTGTTTTATTTTCTTGTTTAACAAATTCCGCCGTATTTTTTTGATAGGAGTTGCTGACATGACGGAAGAAAGAAAAGAAACGTTGGAAGAAGAAAAACAGCATCAGGGGACTGATGAAGAACCGCTGTCGAGAATGTCCAGAAATGCGGGACGTTATCAAAAGCAAAAGAAAAAAGATAAGGAACGGCGCCCGGCTCCGGCTTTTACGGAAAAACTCGCTTCTGCATGGGCCGCGGTCAAACGTTATTGCCGTTTCGCGCTGCGCATTTTGACATCACCGGTGAAGGTCGTTGGGGAAGACGGCTTTTCCCGCTTTAAATATGCTCTTATTTCAATGCTTGTATTCAGTATCTTTTTCTCAATCGGAAATTGGTTTCAGCTGAGGGCAAGCCAGCAAAGGCCTCTCGGATACGGGGAGCGGCATCATACGTTTTTTGACGGCTTTACCGTCGTTATCGTGTATACGCTCGTCTTTTTTGCCGCTGCGGCCGGCGCGGTCTGGCTTGTATCACGCTATATGATGAAACAGAAAATCACGATGCGGGATGCGGCCGCGGGGGTCGGATCGCTTTTGGTTCCGGCTGTCGCCAGCTCTATCGTGTGGATGATTTTCGCGATATTGAATCTGCCGGTCATCACCGTGGTGTTTACGGCGCTGACCTTGTTTCTGGCCGCCTCGGCGATGGTGCAGTTTGTGCAGATTCTATACAAATCGGCTGAAAAGCCTGCGGCTGACGTGATGTACTGTATTTCCGCGGCGGTTATCATCATGCTCGTTTTTACGGCTGTGACATGGCCGCTTATTTCAGAGTACTTTACTGCTTCGCTGATCCCTTTATAAGTCGAAATTTGTCTTTCACAATGTTTACAAATTTTTCTAATGAAGCGTATTGTTTTGAGGACCCGGCCGAGATATGATGAGAGCAACAGCAATTCGAAAGCGGCACTACTCTTTATGATTCGGAAAGGGATGATGAAGATGGCCCCGTTGTTGCGAGAAGCCATTAATCGGAAAAAACAGCACCTGAGGACAAAACTGATCCGCTCAGGGTTTTATCAAGACCATGTTCAGGAACTGTCCGGGTACACGCTGAGTGAACTTGAGAAGGAATATGAAGCCGTCAAACGATTGAAAAAAGCCGAGCTTCACTGATAAGAGCTTGAAAGTCTGCCTTGCGGGGCGGGCTTTTTTTTCTTTTGAAAATGATCAAAAGAGGGTAAACTATCCTTAATTGAAAGATTGGCTTTTCAAATTATCAGAGGAGGGGAATCAGTGATGCAGACGATTTTATCCAACAGTATAGGTATGGTTCTCATTATTCTCATCATTAACATTATATATGTCTCTTTCTTTACGATCAGGATGATTCTGACATTAAAGGGACAGCGCTATTTCGCCGCAGGCATCAGTACGATTGAAATCCTTGTGTATGTGACCGGCCTGAGTCTCGTGCTCGGCAATCTGAATCAAATTCAAAACGTCATTGCCTATGCGCTCGGCTACGGCCTCGGCGTCATAGTGGGAATGAAAATTGAGGAAAAACTGGCGCTCGGCTATATTACAGTCAACGTCATTACGAAGGAGCTCGATCTGGACCTGCCGAAACAGCTCCGGGAAAAAGGATACGGGGTTACAAGCTGGGTTGCGGGCGGACTTGAAGGAGACCGGACCGCCATGCAGATTCTGACGCCGCGCAAATATGAGCTTCAGCTTTATGATACGATTAAAACGCTTGATGAAAAAGCGTTTATCATCGCCTTTGAGCCGAAAACGATCCACGGCGGATTCTGGGTGAAAGCAGTGAAGAAGAGGAGAATTAAGGAATGACAAAGCCAAAAAAGAAACGGTTTGAAGTAACGGAAGATGAAACGATTGACACCATTCTCACTTTAATGAAGGAAGAGGGTTATATGCCCGTCCGGCGGATGGAAGAGCCGATCTTTACAGAAAAGAAAGAAAATGGATCAATTCAAGTCGTTCCTTGCGGGAAAAAAATCGTATTTGAAGGGAAATTGATCTAAACACGAACATTAAAAGAAAGAATTTTTATATCGTTCGATAATGTCGTTGACATTATCCAAGTCCGTTGTTAAGATAAACATGAAATCAAAACACGACCTCATATAATCTTGGGAATATGGCCCATAAGTTTCTACCCGGCTGCCGTAAACGGCCGGACTATGCAGGAAAGTGATAAACAGCTGACATGGATATCGCAGAAGCGAACGACTGACGATACGCGCGCCATGCCCGGTTTGTATTGCTTCCTCATAGTTGCAATATAAGCCGGGCTTTTTTTTCTGAAAAACAAAGCATGAGAAGGTGGGAACAGAATGCAGCCGCTAGCAGGAATCATCATGGGAAGCACCTCCGATTGGGAGACAATGAAACATGCATGCGACATACTTGACGAACTTCACATTCCTTATGAAAAACAGGTGGTATCCGCGCACCGGACGCCTGATTTGATGTTTGAATATGCAGAAAGCGCCAGAGACAGGGGCTTAAAAGTCATTATTGCCGGAGCCGGGGGAGCGGCGCATCTGCCGGGAATGACGGCGGCCAAAACGACGCTGCCGGTGATCGGCGTACCGGTTCAGACAAAATCGCTTAACGGGCTTGATTCTCTTCTGTCTATCGTACAGATGCCAGGCGGCGTGCCGGTCGCGACGACGGCGATCGGGAAAGCGGGCGCAGTGAACGCGGGTCTGTTAGCCGCGCAAATTTTGTCGGCATTTGACGATGACATTGCGGATAAACTAGAGGCGAGAAGAAATGCGACAAAACAAACGGTGCTGGAAAGCAGTGATCAGCTTGTCTGATAAAAAAACGATTTTTCCCGGCGCCGTCATCGGCATTATCGGAGGCGGACAGCTCGGAAAAATGATGGCTGTCGCCGCAAAACAGATGGGCTATAAAGTCGCTGTCGTCGATCCCGTGAAAGACTCGCCATGCGGACAGATCGCCGATATTGAGATTACCGCCCAGTACAACGACCGTGAAGCGATTCATAAATTGGCCGGAGTCAGTGACATCATTACCTACGAATTTGAAAATATCGATTACGAGGCGCTTAACTGGCTCAAAGAACATGCATATCTTCCCCAGGGAAGCGAGCTGCTGCTCATCACCCAGAACAGGGAAACGGAAAAAAAGGCGATCCAGTCAGCAGGCTGTCAAGTCGCGCCGTATCGGATCGTAAACAGCGGACGGGAGCTTGAGGAAGCCGTTCAGGCACTGGGGCTCCCGGCGGTGCTGAAAACATGCCGCGGCGGATATGACGGCAAAGGCCAATTTGTCATTAAGGAAGAAGGACAGACAGATGAAGCGGCTGCGCTGTTAGAAAACGGCACGTGCATACTTGAAAGCTGGGTATCGTTCCGGATGGAGCTTTCCGTTATCGTGACGAGATCGGTGCACGGTGAGATTTCAACCTTTCCGGCTGCTGAAAATATCCACAAAAATAATATTCTGTTCCAAAGCATCGTGCCCGCGAGAGCGGAGGAAACGGTTCAGAAGCGGGCAGAGGCGCTTGCCGTTCAGCTCGCGGAGAAATTGGAGCTTGTCGGGCCGCTTGCGGTAGAAATGTTCGTCACGGAAGACGGAGACCTTTTGATTAATGAACTGGCGCCGCGTCCTCACAATTCAGGGCATTATACGCTCGACCTTTGTGAAACGAGCCAATTCGAACAGCACATCAGAGCGGTCTGCGGACTTCCTCTCGGCAGAACCGATCTTCTCAAACCGGGAATGATGGTGAATCTGCTCGGTGATGAAGTGAAGCTTGCGGAGGAGCATACGGAGCTTTTAAAGGAAGCCAAACTGTACCTGTACGGAAAACATGAGATTAAAAAAGGCCGCAAAATGGGGCATATGACATTTTTGCGGAAGCCTGATGAAACATGGATTCAGGACATCACGAACATATGGATGAAAAGAGACGGAGGACGAGCATAATGATCGAACGTTATTCAAGACCTGAAATGTCCGCGATCTGGACGGACGAAAACAGATACCAGGCATGGCTGGAAGTCGAGATTTTAGCCTGTGAAGCCTGGGCTGAGCTTGGCGTCATTCCGAAAGAAGACGTCAAAGTCATGCGCGAAAACGCGTCTTTCGATATCAACCGCATTTTGGAGATCGAGCAGGATACGCGCCATGACGTCGTTGCATTCACCCGCGCGGTTTCAGAATCATTAGGCGAAGAAAGAAAATGGGTTCACTACGGC
Organism: Bacillus sp. JNUCC-21; assembly: GCF_041222765.1. Taxonomy (NCBI): domain Bacteria; kingdom Bacillati; phylum Bacillota; class Bacilli; order Caryophanales; family Bacillaceae; genus Bacillus; species Bacillus sp. JNUCC-21. The sequence goes on from NZ_CP166019.1 coordinate 643,535, forward strand.
CTGACGTCAACAGATGTCGTGGATACCGCTCTTTCCTATCTATTAAAACAGGCGAATGAGATCTTGCTCAAGGACATTGAGAGATTTGTTGACATTATAAAAGAAAAAGCGAAAGAACATAAATACACGGTCATGATGGGCCGCACGCATGGCGTACACGCGGAACCGACGACATTCGGCCTGAAACTCGCGCTTTGGCACGAAGAAATGAAACGCAACCTTGAACGTTTCAAGCAGGCAAAAGAAGGGATCGAAGTCGGGAAGCTTTCCGGCGCGGTCGGCACATATGCAAATATTGATCCGTTCGTAGAACAGTATGTCTGTGAAAAACTCGGCCTGAAAGCGGCGCCGATTTCCACTCAGACATTACAGCGCGACCGACATGCGGATTACATGGGGGCACTGGCTTTGATCGCGACGAGCATTGAAAAATTCGCAGTGGAAATCCGCGGTCTGCAAAAGAGTGAAACACGTGAAGTGGAAGAGTTTTTTGCAAAAGGACAAAAAGGCTCATCGGCTATGCCTCATAAACGCAATCCGATCGGGTCAGAAAATATGACGGGCATGGCGCGCGTGATCCGCGGGTACATGCTGACGGCATACGAAAATGTACCGTTATGGCATGAGCGTGATATTTCTCATTCATCAGCTGAGCGCATCATTCTTCCTGACGCGACAATCGCGCTGAATTACATGCTGAACCGATTCAGCAATATCGTCAAAAACTTAACGGTATTCCCGGAAAATATGAAACGCAACATGGACCGCACACTCGGTTTGATCTATTCTCAGCGCGTGCTGCTTGCTTTAATCGACACGGGTCTGCCTCGTGAAGAAGCATATGACACGGTTCAGCCGAAAGCAATGGAAGCGTGGGAAAAACAAGTGCCGTTCCGCCAGCTTGTCGAAGCGGAGGAAAAAATCACGTCCCGTCTCACACCGGAACAGATTGCCGATTGCTTTGACTACAATTATCATTTGAAAAACGTCGACTTGATCTTTGAGCGTTTAGGTTTATAGAAGAAGCCAGCCGGAGGCGGCTTCTTCAGCCGCCATAGATTGAATATTCCCAACATTCGGGTTAGGAGGCCTTCCGTGAATATTGTGAACAATAATCTTCTTTATGAAGGAAAAGCGAAACGGATTTATCAAACTGAAGACGAACAGATTCTCCGCGTGGTCTACAAGGATTCCGCAACAGCCTTTAACGGTGAGAAAAAAGCGGAGATCAGCGGAAAGGGCCGTCTGAACAATGAAATTTCAAGCCTGATTTTCAAACATCTGCACGCCAAAGGAATTGACAACCACTTTGTGGAGCGTGTTTCAGAATCAGAGCAGCTTATCAAAAAAGTGAGCATCATTCCGCTTGAAGTCGTGGTCAGAAACGTTGCCGCCGGAAGCATGTCGAAACGTCTCGGCATCCCGGAAGGAACTGAGCTTCCGCAGCCGATTATCGAATTTTACTACAAGGATGACGCGCTGGGTGATCCGCTCATCACAGAAGATCATATCTGGCTTTTAAAAGCGGCGGCTCCTGAGCAGGTGGAAACCATCAAATCGATTACAAAACAGGTGAATCAAGAGCTGCAGCATATTTTTGAAGACTGCGGCGTCAGATTAATAGATTTTAAGCTGGAATTCGGCTTAGACGCAGAGGGACGGGTGCTTTTAGCGGATGAAATTTCTCCTGACACGTGCCGTCTGTGGGACAAAGACACAAACGAAAAGCTCGATAAAGATTTGTTCAGACGGAACCTGGGAAGCTTAACCGACGCATATGAAGAGATTTTCAAAAGACTGGGAGGCATTTCATAATGTATAAAGTGAAAGTTTATGTCAGCTTAAAAGAAAGTGTGCTCGATCCTCAAGGAAGCGCGGTGCAGCATGCATTGCACAGCATGACCTACAATGAAGTGCAGGATGTGCGCATCGGAAAATACATGGAGCTGACGATTGAAAAATCTGACCGCGATCTTGACGCGCTCGTGAAAGAAATGTGTGAAAAGCTTCTTGCCAATACAGTCATTGAAGACTACCGATATGAAGTTGAGGAGGTTGTCGCACAGTGAAATTTGCGGTGATTGTGTTACCCGGCTCCAACTGTGATATTGATATGTTCCACGCCGTAAAAGACGAACTCGGCGAAGAAGTCGAGTATGTCTGGCACGAGGAAACAAGCCTTGACGGATTTGACGGCGTGCTCATCCCCGGCGGGTTTTCATACGGCGACTACTTGAGATGCGGCGCCATCGCCAGATTCGCAAACATCATGCCGGCTGTGAAAAAAGCGGCTGCCGAAGGAAAACCGGTTCTCGGCGTCTGCAACGGATTTCAGATTCTGCAGGAGCTCGGACTTCTGCCCGGCGCGATGAGACGCAACAAAGATTTAAAGTTCATCTGCCGCCCGGTTGAATTAATCGTGCAGAACGGCGGCACGTTATTCACATCTTCCTATGAAAAAGGACAATCGATTACGATTCCGGTTGCTCACGGCGAAGGCAATTTCTACTGTGATGACGAAACGCTTGAAAGATTAAAAGAAAACAATCAAATCGCCTTCACATACGGCGGCGATATTAACGGAAGCGTCAGCGGCATTGCCGGCGTCGTGAATGAGAAAGGCAACGTATTAGGCATGATGCCTCACCCTGAGCGCGCAGTCGATGAACTGCTCGGCAGCGCAGACGGTCTTACATTGTTCCGGTCTATCGTGAAAAATTGGAGGGAAACTCATGTCGCTACTGCTTGAACCAAGTAAAGAACAAATAAAAGAAGAGAAACTCTATCAGCAAATGGGTGTCAGTGATGACGAGTTCGCACTCATTGAATCTATTATCGGAAGATTGCCGAACTACACGGAAATCGGGATTTTTTCCGTCATGTGGTCAGAGCACTGCAGCTATAAAAACTCAAAACCGGTTTTACGCAAATTCCCGACTAGCGGCGAACGCGTGCTGCAGGGTCCCGGTGAAGGCGCGGGAATCGTTGACATCGGTGACAATCAGGCGGTCGTGTTCAAAATTGAATCTCATAACCATCCGTCAGCGATTGAGCCATACCAAGGTGCTGCGACGGGAGTGGGCGGCATCATCCGTGACGTTTTCTCAATGGGCGCCCGTCCGATAGCTGTATTAAACTCTCTTCGATTTGGTGAGCTCACTTCACCTCGTGTGAAGTACTTGTTTGAAGAAGTAGTGGCGGGAATCGCGGGATACGGAAACTGTATCGGAATTCCGACGGTCGGCGGAGAAGTGCAGTTTGACGCAAGCTATGAGGGCAATCCGCTTGTCAATGCAATGTGCGTCGGCTTAATTGATCATAAAGATATTAAAAAAGGCCAGGCGAAAGGTGTCGGCAACACGGTCATGTACGTCGGCGCTAAAACGGGCCGCGACGGCATACACGGCGCTACTTTCGCATCAGAAGAAATGTCAGATTCATCTGAAGAAAAACGTTCCGCGGTGCAGGTCGGCGATCCTTTCATGGAAAAACTTCTCCTGGAAGCATGCCTTGAAGTCATCCAATGCGACGCCTTAGTCGGCATTCAGGATATGGGGGCGGCCGGTCTGACAAGTTCGAGTGCTGAAATGGCAAGCAAAGCCGGCTCAGGCATTGAAATGAACCTTGATCTCATTCCACAGCGGGAAACAGGTATGACCGCTTACGAAATGATGCTTTCTGAGTCTCAGGAACGCATGCTTCTCGTCATTGAACGCGGACGTGAACAGGAAATTGTCGATATTTTTGATAAATATGATCTTGAAGCGGTTTCCGTAGGTCATGTTACGGATGATAAAATGCTCCGCCTCCGCCATAACGGAGAGGTTGTTTGCGAGCTTCCGGTCGACGCGCTGGCGGAAGAAGCACCTGTATACCACAAGCCGTCAGCAGAACCCGCGTACTACCGCGAGTTTCAGGAAACGGAAGTTCCCGCGCCTGAAGTAAAAGATGCGACAGAGACGCTTTTTGCCCTGCTGCAGCAGCCGACAATCGCCAGCAAAGAGTGGGTGTACGATCAATATGACTACATGGTGCGCACAAATACGGTGGTCGCTCCGGGCTCTGACGCGGGAGTGCTCAGAATCCGCGGCACGAAAAAAGCGCTGGCGATGACGACGGATTGTAACGCCCGTTATTTATATCTTGATCCAGAAGAAGGCGGAAAAATCGCCGTTGCCGAAGCGGCGCGCAACATCGTATGCTCCGGCGCCGAACCGCTTGCGGTCACGGATAATCTGAATTTCGGAAACCCGGAAAAACCTGAAATTTTCTGGCAGATCGAAAAAGCGGCCGACGGCATCAGCGAGGCGTGCAATGTTCTCAGCACACCCGTCATCGGCGGAAACGTATCACTTTATAATGAATCGAACGGAACGGCGATCTACCCGACGCCTGTTATCGGCATGGTCGGCTTAATTGAAGATACCGCTCATATTACGACACAGCATTTCAAACAAGCGGGGGATCTTGTATACGTGATCGGCGAAACAAAACCTGAGTTTGCCGGAAGCGAACTGCAAAAAATGACAGAAGGCCGCATTTACGGCAAAGCGCCGCAAATCGATCTTGATATAGAGCTGTCACGCCAAAAAGCATTGCTTGACGCGATTAAAAAAGGCTTCGTTCAATCAGCGCATGACGTATCAGAAGGCGGCTTAGGCGTAGCGATTGCAGAAAGCGTCATGACGACGGAAAACCTTGGCGCCAACGTGACTGTAGAAGGGGAAGCGGCATTATTATTCTCTGAATCTCAATCCCGCTTCGTCGTTTCGGTGAAAAAAGAACACCAAGCGGCGTTTGAAGCGGCTGCGGCCGATGCGGTTCATATCGGCGAGGTAACGGCTGACGGACTTCTGGCGATTCAAAACCAGGACGGACAACAATTGGTTCACGCGCAAACGAAAGAACTTGAGCGCGCGTGGAAAGGAGCTATTCCATGCTTGCTGAAATCAAAGGCCTGAATGAAGAATGCGGTGTGTTTGGCATCTGGGGACATGAAGAAGCTCCGCAGATCACGTATTACGGCCTGCACAGCCTCCAGCACAGAGGACAGGAAGGCGCCGGCATCGTGGCGACTGACGGTGAAAAACTGACGGCGCATAAAGGACAGGGGCTTATTACCGAGGTTTTTCAAAACGGCGAACTGAGCAAAGTGAAGGGAAAAGGCGCGATCGGGCACGTCCGTTATGCGACGGCAGGCGGAGGCGGATATGAAAATGTCCAGCCGCTCCTGTTCCGTTCGCAAAACAACGGCAGCCTCGCGCTCGCCCATAACGGCAACTTGGTCAACGCCACACAGTTGAAGCAGCAGCTTGAAAACCAAGGGAGCATCTTTCAGACTTCCTCCGATACGGAAGTGCTGGCTCACCTGATTAAACGCAGCGGCCACTTTTCGCTGAAGGATCAAATCAAAAATTCGCTATCTATGCTGAAAGGCGCTTATGCCTTTTTAATCATGACTGAAACAGAAATGATCGTAGCGCTTGACCCGAACGGACTCAGACCGCTGTCAATCGGCATGATGGGCGATGCTTACGTCGTCGCATCAGAAACATGCGCATTCGATGTGGTCGGCGCGACATACCTTCGCGAGGTAGAGCCGGGCGAAATGCTGATCATCAATGATGAAGGCATGAAATCAGAGCGTTTCTCCATGAATATCAACCGTTCCATCTGCAGCATGGAGTACATTTATTTCTCAAGACCTGACAGCAATATCGACGGCATTAACGTGCACAGCGCCCGGAAAAACCTCGGAAAAATGCTTGCCCAGGAGTCCGCGGTTGAAGCGGATGTCGTCACAGGCGTGCCGGATTCCAGTATTTCTGCAGCCATCGGCTATGCCGAGGCAACGGGCATCCCGTACGAACTCGGTCTCATTAAAAATCGTTATGTCGGCAGAACGTTTATCCAGCCGTCACAGGCTCTCCGTGAGCAAGGTGTCAGAATGAAGCTGTCCGCCGTCCGCGGTGTTGTCGAAGGAAAACGGGTCGTCATGGTTGATGATTCCATCGTGCGCGGGACGACAAGCCGCCGGATTGTCACAATGCTCAGAGAAGCGGGAGCGACAGAGGTGCACGTCAAGATCAGTTCACCGCCGATCGCTCATCCGTGCTTCTACGGCATCGACACATCAACCCATGAGGAGCTGATCGCTTCCTCTCATTCTGTGGAAGAAATCCGCCAGATCATCGGTGCTGACACGCTTTCTTTCTTAAGTGTAGACGGATTGTTAAAAGGAGTCGGCCGAAAATTTGAAGACACCAATTGCGGACAATGCCTCGCTTGTTTTACGGGCAAATATCCGACGGAAATTTATCAGGATACAGTGCTTCCTCACGTAAAAGAAGCGGTGCTGACAAAATAAAATGTGAAAATGACATAAAGGCAGCGGGAATTCAGGCTGCCTTTCTCTTTCTGCCTTTTAAGGAGAAACGAATTGACAAGGAGTGATAGGGATGTCTGATGCTTATAAAAATGCCGGAGTTGACATCGAAGCCGGATACGAAGCCGTCAAACGAATGAAAAAACACGTGGAGCGTACGAAAAGGCTCGGCGTTATGGGAAGCCTGGGCGGTTTTGGCGGAATGTTTGATCTGTCAGAGCTTCCGTATCAAAAGCCTGTTTTAATTTCCGGAACAGACGGTGTCGGCACTAAGCTGAAACTCGCATTTTCAATGGATAAGCATGACACGATCGGCGTCGATGCGGTCGCGATGTGTGTAAATGATGTGCTTGCCCAAGGAGCGGAGCCGCTGTTTTTCCTTGATTATTTAGCGGTCGGCAAGGCCGATCCGGTAAAAATTGAGCAGATCGTTCAGGGCGTGGCGGACGGATGCGAGCAGTCAGGATCAGCGCTTATCGGCGGTGAGACGGCGGAAATGCCGGGGCTGTATACGGCTGATGAATACGATATTGCGGGCTTTTCAGTCGGCGTCGCGGAAAAAGACGAAATCGTCACCGGTGAACATATTGAAGAGGGGCATCTCTTAATCGGACTTACTTCAAGCGGCCTTCACAGCAACGGATTTTCCCTAGTGAGAAAAGTGCTTCTTGATGACGGCGGACTTGATTTGGATACTGTCTATGAACCGTTTGCGCGTCCTCTCGGAGAAGAATTGCTGGAACCGACGAGAATATATGTGAAGCCGGTGCTCAAGGCGGTGAAAAGCGGTAAGGTGGACGGCATGGCGCATGTGACAGGCGGAGGATTCATCGAGAACATCCCGCGGATGCTGCCGGACGGATTGAGCGCGGAAATTGATCACGGATCATGGCCGATCCCGCCGATTTTTCCGTTTCTGCAGGAGCACGGCAAGCTGAAAGAAGAAGAAATGTTCAATGTCTTTAATATGGGCATCGGTTTTGTCCTTGCCGTTAAAGAAGAGGACTTGACAGACGTTATCGACACGCTTGAAGCTCAGGGCGAGAAGGCTTATTTGATCGGCCGGGTCAAGCGGGGCGAAGGCATTTCTTTCGGCGGTGCGGCTCTTTCATGAAAAAGTTTGCGGTATTTGCTTCAGGAAACGGATCGAACTTCGAGGCCATTGCCAAACGCATGAGAGAAGAGAAGTGGGATGCGGAGCTCTCGCTTCTCGTGACGGATAAGCCTCAGGCAAAGGCGGTGGAAAGGGCGGAGGCTTTACACATTCCGTCATTCGCCTTTGAACCGTCATCTTTTGAAAACAAAGCGGCCTTTGAACGGGCCGTTATTGAACAGCTGCGCCTGCACGGGGCGGAATTAATCGTTCTCGCCGGCTATATGAGACTGATTGGAGATACGCTGCTTGAAGCATACGGGGGCCGCATTATTAATATACATCCCTCGCTTCTTCCGGCATTCCCCGGGATTGACGCTGTCGGACAGGCGTATCGGGCCGGTGTGAAAGTGGCGGGCATTACCGTTCATTACGTCGACGAAGGCATGGACACCGGACCGATTATCGCGCAAAAAGCATTCGAAATACAGGAAAACGATACGCTTGAAAACATAGAGCATACAATACACGAGCTTGAGCACAAATGGTATCCGAGCGTTGTGAAACAGCTGCTGGGACTAAATAACAGAGGTGAAAAGGCATGACAATCAAACGCGCACTAATCAGTGTTTCTGATAAAACAAATCTCGTACCTTTCGTAAAGGAACTGACAGAGCTCGGCGTCGAAGTCATTTCGACCGGAGGAACAAAAAAACTTCTTCAGGAAAACGGTGTGGATGTCATCGGCATTTCAGAAGTGACCGGATTTCCTGAAATTATGGATGGACGGTTAAAAACGCTCCATCCTAATATTCACGGCGGACTGCTTGCCGTAAGAGACAATGAAGAGCATATGGCGCAGATCAATGAGCATGGCATTGCCCCCATTGACCTTGTGGTCGTCAACCTTTACCCGTTTAAAGAAACGATTTCGAAAGAAGACGTAACATACGATGAAGCGATAGAAAACATTGATATCGGCGGTCCCGGCATGCTGCGCGCCGCATCGAAAAACCATCAGGATGTGACGGTCATCACAGATCCGGCCGATTACAGCTCCGTGCTCAATGAGATTAAAGAACACGGCGGCGTTTCGCTTAAAAGAAAACGCGAGCTTGCGGCCAAAGTATTCCGCCATACCGCGGCATACGACGCATTAATCGCTGATTACTTAACACGCGAGGCCGGTGAGAAAGACTCTGAGCAATTCACCGTTACATTTGAGAAAAAACAATCGCTCCGCTACGGTGAAAACCCTCACCAAGAGGCTGTTTTCTATCAAAGCGCACTTCCCGTCTCCGGTTCCATCGCGGCGGCAAAACAGCTTCACGGCAAAGAGCTTTCTTACAACAATATTAAGGACGCAGATGCGGCCGTTCAAATCGTCCGGGAATTTACAGAACCCGCAGCTGTTGCCGTTAAACATATGAACCCGTGCGGAGTCGGTACGGGAGCTTCAATTGAGGAAGCATTCAATAAAGCGTATGAAGCTGATAAAACCTCCATTTTCGGCGGCATCATCGCGCTGAACCGTGAAGTTGATCAGGCAACGGCTGAAGCCCTTCACGGCATCTTTTTAGAAATCATTATCGCCCCTTCTTTCAGTGAAGAAGCGCTGAACGTACTGACGGCGAAGAAAAACCTTCGTCTGCTCACGCTTGACGTGTCCGCATCAGGGAAGAAAGAAAAACAGCTGACATCCGTACAGGGCGGTCTTTTGATTCAAGATTTAGACGTCCATGGATTTGATGACGCCGACATCAGCATCCCGACAAAAAGAGAGCCGAGCGAGCAGGAATGGGAAGATTTGAAGCTGGCTTGGAAAGTCGTCAAACATGTGAAATCCAACGCGATCGTTCTTGCAAAAGACCATATGACGGTCGGTGTGGGAGCGGGACAGATGAATCGCGTCGGTTCAGCTAAAATCGCCATTGAGCAGGCCGGAGAAAAAGCAAAAGGCAGCGCGCTCGGATCAGACGCGTTTTTCCCGATGCCGGATACAGTCGAAGAAGCCGCAAAAGCGGGCGTCACGGCGATTATCCAGCCAGGCGGATCGGTCCGCGATGAAGATTCGATTAAAAAAGCGGATGAATACGGGATCGCCATGGTATTCACCGGCATCAGACATTTCAAACATTAAGAGGGGGAACGAAGCGTGAATGTATTGATTATCGGAAAAGGCGGCAGAGAGCATACATTGGCTTGGAAAGCGGCGCAAAGCCCGCTTGTTGACACGGTGTACGCCGCGCCCGGAAATGACGGTATGGCAGACTGCGCGACGCTGGTCAACATTGAAGAAAGCGATCATGCCGCACTCATTGCGTTTGCGAAAGAACATCATGTCGGGCTGACGATTATCGGCCCCGAAGTTCCTCTGATTGAAGGGATAGCGGACGAGTTTGAAAAAGCCAGACTGCTTGTTTTCGGACCGTCTGAAAAAGCGGCTATCATTGAAGGAAGCAAACAGTTTGCCAAGGATTTAATGAAAAAATACGGCATTCCGACGGCGGATTATGAGACGTTTACTTCATTTGAAGAGGCGAAAGCATATGTGCAGCAAAAAGGTGCGCCGATTGTCATTAAAGCGGACGGGCTTGCCGCCGGAAAAGGTGTCACGGTCGCGATGACGGAAGAAGAAGCGATTGAATGCCTGCACGATTTTCTTGAGGATGAGAAATTCGGGGAGGCGAGCGCATCTGTGGTCATTGAAGAGTTCCTCGCCGGCGAAGAATTTTCTTTAATGGCGTTTGTAAAAGGGGAGACCGTCTATCCGATGGTAATCGCTCAAGATCATAAACGCGCCTTCGATGGGGATAAAGGGCCGAATACGGGCGGAATGGGAGCCTACTCACCAGTGCCGCACATTTCCGATGATATCGTCAGAAGCGCAGTCGAAACGATTGTGAAGCCGGCGGCAAAAGCAATGGTCAAAGAGGGGCGTTCCTTCACGGGCGTGCTGTACGCGGGGCTGATTCTGACGGAAAACGGATCAAAAGTCATTGAATTCAACGCGCGCTTCGGAGATCCGGAAACACAGGTCGTCGTGCCGAGAATGGAATCTGACCTCATTCAGGTGCTCTTAGATCTTCTGCATGAGAAGGATGTTGACCTAAGGTGGAAGGATACGGCCGCCGTCAGCGTTGTGCTGGCTTCTGAAGGCTATCCGGAAAGCTATGCGAAAGGCACTCCGATCGGCAGTTTGACGTCCGCTGAAGACGGGATCGCCGTTTTTCATGCCGGAACGAAAAAAGACGGCGGACAATTTGTTACAAATGGCGGCCGGGTCGCCAATGTCACGGCATTTGCGGAGACATTTGAAGCGGCGAGAGATAAAGTGTACAGCGCCGTTTCAGGGCTGACAAAACCCGGACTGTTTTACAGAAGCGACATCGGCGCCCGTGCGCTGAAAGCATCGCAGCGATAAAGAGGAAAACCCCGCGTCATATCAGATGCGGGTTTTCTTCTGAAAAGACGACTAAGACTGTCGGCTTGCCGTGTGACACGCAGTCATCGATGAAGTCCTCCGGCGTATAGACGGATTCTTCTCAGACTCGCGGGACAGGAGAAATTAAATAACAAGCCGAAACGGCTTGTTATTTTTCTTGCTGATGGCTGTCATCCTGATTCATTCCGGTTTGGAACATATATGTCACCGGACAGAAGCGGAGGATGCCGGACGCCGCTTTCATCGCGCCCATCATCATACAGAAGAGATGCATCTTGCACCAAGGTTTTCTCGTGTATTTCGCTGACGCAGCAGACAAAATGGTGAGGCCGCAAGTGATGCGCATAACGGCATTTAATAAACTGATATTCGGTTTCATCATTTCAGCTCCCTTAGAAAAAGTTTTTCATTCATCTTCAATAATTTGTAACGTTTTAGCCGTGCGATAATTGTGCGGATGTGATACGATGGGTCTAATATAAGCGAAGGAGAGTATGTGAATGTCCGAACGTACCTTTAACTGGAAAAATAAAGACATCAGATCACAGGCGGATGTTGTAGACTCAAAGCTGCTTCCAACGCTACTTTTACGGGATGCTCTCGTATTAAATCCTTTTTTAAAACAATGGCTGAAAAAGAATGTCTGGATTTACGGAGACCGAATTGTATATGTTGGTGATGAGCTTCCTGATGCAGCAGAGCACATTCATACCATAAATTGTGAAGGAAAATACATTGTGCCAGGTTACATTGAACCGCATACACATCCTTTTCAAATATATAATCCCCAAACGCTCGCCGAATATGTGTCTCAATTCGGAACAACGACGTTTGTTAATGATAACTTGTTTTTTCTTTTGCATAGCGGTAAAAAGAAAGCGCTTACTATATTGGAGGAACTGAAAAAACAGCCGGTGCAATATTTCTGGTGGTCCAGATATGATCTGCAGACTGAAGTGCTGAATGAGGATCAGCTTCTTTCTTTTGATGTCCGAAAGCAATGGATTGAGCACCCGGATGTCATTCAAGGCGGAGAATTGACCGGATGGCCGCGCCTCATGGACGGCGATGACTTGATGCTTCATTGCATGCAGGCGACAAAGAAACTGCGCAAGCGGATAGAAGGGCATTTTCCCGGAGCCTCTGAAAAAACACTGACGAAGATGAAACTGTTCGGAGCGGATTCCGACCACGAGGCGATGAATGGCGGCGAGGTGATGAGACGGCTTGAATTGGGCTACTATGTTTCGCTCAGACATTCATCCATCCGCCCTGATTTGAGAACGATTTTGCAGGATCTCCATCAAAAAGGCTTCCGGCATTATGATCATTTCTTCTACACGACGGATGGAGCGACGCCGCATTTTTATAAAGGCGGCATGACGAATGAATTGATCAAAATCGCTTTGGAGGAAGGAGTTCCGGCGATCGATGCCTATAATATGGCGTCCTTTAATATCGCGAAGTATTATCAGATGGACGACTTTCTCGGTGTGATCGGTCCGGGACGGCTTGCTTCATTGAACATTCTCGATGACCCGATGAATCCGGACCCGGTCACGGTGATCTCCAAAGGCATCCTGCTGAGGGAAGACGGCCGAAATATGAAGGCGTTTACAGAAACGGATTGGAAAAAGGGCGGTCTTGTCCCTCTTGAGCTTTCATATGATATGACGATGGATGATTTACAGTTTTCAATGCCGATGGGTGTGACCATGCGCAACGCGGTCATTATGGAGCCGTATATGATTGCGATTGATAATTCTGTTGACCAGCTTTCTTTTGATCATGATGAATGCTATCTCACGCTTCTCGATAAGCATGGAAAATGGCGGGTCAATACAATGCTGAAAGGTTTTGCCGATCGGGTGCAGGGCTTTGTCAGTTCATACACGACAACCGGAGATATTATCGCTGTCGGAAAAAATAAGGAAGATATCCTGCTCGCTTTCTCTCGGATGAAAGAAATCGGCGGCGGAATCGTGCTTGCCGAAAACGGGAAGATTCTGCATGAGATTCCCCTCGCCTTAAACGGTTCTGCATCTGCGGAGAATTATGAAGAAGTGCTTGAGAAAGAGCAAAAACTGAGGACGCTGCTGGAGGAGCGGGGCTACCGATTCTGCGATCCGATCTATACGCTGCTCTTTTTGCAGAGCACACACCTGCCTTATATCCGCATTACGCCGAGAGGAATATTCGACGTGATGAAAAAAACTGTACTCTTTCCATCGATAATGCGTTAAAATATAAAAGCAGGGAGCCGACATATGAAAAGATGGAAAACCGTTTGTATGCTTTGTTTTGCGTTTTTGCTGCTTGCCGCCTGCCGGCAGAACAATGCCGATCAGGTGCAGCCGAAAGAAGCGGAAGCTCCTTTAACGGGGCTGAAAACTGAGCAGAAGCTTGCAGAACGCCGTCCGATTGCAGTCGCAGTGAACAATCATCCGAAGGCGAGGCCCCAATCCGGGCTGTCAAAGGCGGATGTTGTCATCGAAGCGCTCGCGGAGGGCCGGATTACGCGGTTTCTCGCGATTTTTCAAAGTGAGATGCCGGAAACGGTCGGGCCTGTGCGGAGCGCGAGGGAATATTTTGTCACGCTCAGCAGCGGGTTTAACAGCATATTTGTCCATCATGGCTGGAGTCCCGGCGCAAAAAAGCAGCTGGAGTCCGGAGCTTACGATTATATAAACGGTTTGGATTTTGACGGAAGCCTGTTTTGGAGAGCCGATTTCAGCAAGCCGCCCCACAATTCCTACACGTCGTATGACAATATCAGGAAGGCGGCGGAACAAAAAGGATACAAGCTGAACGGAAAAACAGAACCGCTCCCATTTCAGACATCAGATGCAAAACCAGGAAATGAAACCTACAATATTCGGATAGATTATGGAACACAAAACATTACAAATCTTGTCGAATACGATTATGATAAAAAAGCTGATGCTTATACAAGAAGCTCTGATGGTGTGAAAGCGACAGACCGGGAGACCGGAAAGCCTTTAGCCATGCACAACATTTTTATTGTTGAAGCCGGCCATCGCATGACAGACAAAGATGGAAGGCGGGCCATCGATATTCAGTCAGGGGGGAAGGGCCTCCTGCTTCAGCACGGCGATGTTATAGAGTCAGACTGGGAATATAAAGACGGCCGTATTCTGCCCGTAAAAGGCGGTGAGATTCTTCCGTTTGTGCCAGGAAAGACATGGATTAATATCGTGCCTGATCTCGATGCAGCTTCCATTAGTAAAGGAGAAGGTGTTTGACGATGCAAATCGATAAATTACGCGGAAAAGAACTGGACCAGTTATTTTTATCTATTTTATCGCTGAAAGATCTGGAGGAATGCTATCGTTTCTTTGACGATCTTTGTACGATTAATGAAATCCAATCGCTGGCGCAGCGTTTGGAAGTGGCAAGAATGCTCCGCGAAGGAAATACGTATCACAAAATAGAAAGCGAAACGGGTGCTTCCACAGCGACGATTTCCCGGGTGAAGAGATGCTTAAATTACGGTAACGACGCCTATGAAATGGCGCTTGACCGCGTAAACAAAGGAGAATCCTCCTCAGCTACGTAAAAAACCGCTCTGCCGATGACGGCAGGCGGTTTTTTTTATGCGTGCTGATTCAAAAGGCCGGGAAGTTCCCTCAGGCTTCCGTCTTCCTCCCGGTATACGATGTGTTCAGCTGAAAAATGAATCGGTGAGCTGATGCCCGCCGCAGCGGCAAGGTGAAACAGCCCTTCACGCAACGAGAGCACGTAGTTGCAGACGCGGTGCTGTTTATCCTCGATACTGAGCGCGCGCTGAAGTTTTGGGTCGGTTGTCGCCACTCCGACAGGACAATGATTGGTGTGGCATACTTGAGCGCGGATACAGCCGACTGAAAACATCATTCCCCGGGCAATATTGACAAAATCCGCGCCTAACGCGAGGGCAACGGCAATCTTATCCGGAGTGAGCAGCTTTCCGGATGCGAAAATTTTCAGCTTATCTCTTATCCCGTATGTCTTCAAAAGGCCGTCAACAAGGGGGAGGCCGGTCAGAATCGGCAGGCCGACGGAATCCGCCAGCTCATGGAAAGAAGCTCCCGTTCCCCCTTCACTGCCGTCAATCGTAATAAAGTCGGGAAGTTTGCCTGATGAACTCATACAGGAAATAAGGTCTTCAAGGTCTTTGCGGCTGCCCGGGACAATTTTGATACCGACCGGTTTTTCACCGACAGTCCTTAATTTCTCAATGAAATCAAGCATGTCCGGAACATTTGAGAACTCGTTGAAGCGGTTTGGGCTGTCAATGGATTGTCCGGGCTGCACATTTCTGATGGCGGCAATTTCTTCGGTCACCTTTGAACCGTCAATATGCCCGCCTCTTGCTTTCGCCCCTTGCGCAAGCTTTAATTCAAAGGCTTTAATCTGCTCGAGGCGGCTTTTTTTCTTGAATTCTTCCCACGAAAATTCTCCATCTTCGGTGCGGACGCCGAACAGCCCGGGGCCGATTTGGCAGATAATATCCGCGCCGCCTTTCAGGTGATACTCAGACAGGCCGCCTTCGCCTGTATTCATCCATGTGCCGCCGGCCTGGTGCAGCCCTTTTGACAGGGCGGTGATTGCCCGGTCGCCAAGTGAGCCGTAGCTCATCGCTGATTGTCCGATTAACCCTTTCACATAAAACGGCTTCTTGCATGTATCGCGGCCGATCACTTGCACATCGTCCGGATGCAGGTAATAAGGGTCCGCTTTTGCTTTTTCGCGGTGTTCGCTGCGTTTCAGCAGGTTGTCTTTGTCAATCTTGTATACCATCGTGTCGATCTTCGGCGTCTGATCTGCGCGCAGCTCCTCCCTTTGTTTCGGGAAGAGGGCGTTACGGATATAATAGCCCGGCTGATTGAAATCCCGTTCTGAGCCGAAGCCCATCATTCTGCTCTTATACTTTCCGGACATGACCGTCTGTTCATATTCTCTCCGGGAAAACGGCTGTTCTTCGTTATCATTGCTGAATAAATACTGCCGCAGCTCAGGTCCGATTTTTTCAAATATATAGCGCAGTTTTCCCGCTACGGGATAATTGCGCAGCACTGAATGTTCTTCCTGCTTTTCGTCTCTTATGTATATCCAGAGAAACAGTGCGGCGGGAACTAAAATAATAAAAATCAATATACAAATCAGTACGATAATGGCTTGTTCCATTGAGATCAGACTCCTTGTCTTTTTTCTCTTTGACATTCCACATATTGTCTGTTTTCAAACATAGCCGTTTCCCGTCCGGCGGAGCGCAATCTTTTTTTGTGAATCAGGTGAATGACGTCTTTTTCCGTTTTTCCGGGCCAAACGAATTTGTTATAATGTTTAAATGGCAAGAAACGAATGGAGGAACGAAAACGCATGTACGATGTTAACGAGTGGAAGCATGTTTTTAAACTCGATCCGAATAAAGATTTACCGGATGAACAACTGGAACGGCTTTGTGAATCAGGGACTGACGCCATTGTGATCGGAGGAAGCGACAATATCACCGAGGACAATGTGCTGAGACTGATGTCAAAGGTGCGGCGGTTTTTAGTGCCGTGCGTACTTGAGGTGTCGACGATTGATTCCATTGTGCCCGGGTTTGATCTTTATTTCATTCCGAGTGTGCTCAACAGCAAAAAGGCGGACTGGATTGTCGGCATGCATCATCAGGCGATGAAAGAATACGGAGAGCTCATGTCAATGGAGGAAATCGTGACGGAGGGCTACTGCATCGTCAACCCTGATTGTAAGGCGGCCGCTTTGACGGAGGCGGATACACATATAGAAACAGAAGATATTCTCGCCTATGCGCGGGTCGCGGAGCATTTGCTTCATCTCCCGATTTTTTATCTGGAATACAGCGGGATGCTGGCGGACATAGAAACGGTGGAGAAAACGAAGGCTGTGCTGGACAAGTCCGTCCTGTTTTACGGAGGCGGCATTAAAGACGCGGAAACGGCGGAACGGTTCGGCCGTCATGCCGATGTCATCGTTGTCGGAAATGCCGTATATGAAGATTTTGATCAGGCGCTTAAAACGGTGGCGGCTGTAAAGACAAAGTAGCCAAGCGGACGAAATTGATTTATGATAGAACATATGTTTGATAGGCGGTGAACGGATATGAATTACATTAGCAATCAATTATTAAGCGGATTAAATCCCGTTCAGCAGGAAGCGGTCAAGACGACGGACGGTCCGCTGCTTCTGATGGCGGGCGCGGGAAGCGGAAAAACACGTGTGCTGACGCACAGAATCGCATACTTAATGGCGGAAAAACACGTGGCGCCATGGAACATTCTGGCGATTACATTTACAAATAAAGCAGCCAGAGAAATGAAGGAGCGGGTGGAGAGCATTCTCGGACCCGGCGCGGATGAAATCTGGATTTCCACCTTCCACAGCATGTGCGTGCGGATTCTGCGCAGGGATATTGACAGAATCGGCATCAACCGAAATTTCTCCATTCTTGATACGGCTGATCAGCTTTCCGTTATTAAAGGGATTCTGAAAGAGCGGAATATCGATCCGAAAAAGTTTGATCCGAGAAGTATTTTAGGCTCCATCAGCAGCGCAAAAAACGAGCTGATCGAACCTGAGGAATTCGCAAAAACGGCCGGCGGCTACTACGATCAGGTCACGAGTGACGTGTATACCGATTATCAGAAAAAACTGCTGAAAAACCAATCGCTCGATTTTGATGATTTAATCATGACGACGATTAAGCTTTTCGAGCGTGTGCCGGAAGTGCTTGAGTTTTATCAGCGCAAATTCCAATACATTCACGTAGACGAGTATCAGGATACGAACAGGGCGCAATACCTGCTTGTGAAGCAGCTTGCGGCCCGTCTTGAAAATATCTGCGTCGTCGGTGACTCCGACCAGTCCATTTACAGATGGCGCGGGGCGGATATCGCGAATATCCTTTCCTTTGAAAAAGATTATCCGAGCGCAAACGTGATTTTGCTCGAGCAAAATTACCGCTCAACAAAGCGTATTCTGCAAGCGGCTAACGAAGTGATCAAAAACAACTCAAACCGCAAGCCGAAAAACCTGTGGACGGAAAATGACGAAGGCATCAAGCTTTCTTATTACAGCGGCGACAATGAATTCGGCGAAGGCCAATTCGTCGCGGGCAAAATTTATGAGCTGCACAGCTCGGGCCGGCGGAAGCTTTCCGATATCGCGATTTTATACCGGACAAACGCCCAGTCGCGCGTCATTGAGGAAACCCTTTTAAAATCCGGACTGAACTACAATATCGTCGGCGGAACCAAGTTCTACGACAGGAAAGAAATTAAAGACATTCTCGCATACCTGCGCCTTGTGTCAAACCCGGACGACGACATCAGTTTTACGCGGATCGTCAATGTGCCGAAGCGGGGCGTCGGCGCCACTTCACTAGAAAAAATCGCTTCATATGCGGCGATGAACGGAATGTCAATGTTCCAGGCGGTCAAACAGGTTGATTTCATCGGCGTCAGCGCGAAAGCGGCAAACGCGCTTGACGGCTTTGGCGCGATGATTGAAAATCTGACGAACATGCAGGATTACCTGTCCATTACGGAACTCACGGAAGAAATTCTCGAGAAAACGGAATACAGAGAAATGCTGAAGGCCGAAAAATCAATCGAAGCCCAAAGCCGCCTTGAAAATATCGACGAGTTTCTTTCCGTGACGAAAAACTTCGAACAAAAAAGCGAAGACAAGTCTCTCGTCGCGTTTCTGACTGATTTGGCGCTGATTGCGGATATTGACCAGCTCGACGAGAAGGAAGAGGAATCAGGCGGAAAGGATGCCGTCACTTTAATGACACTGCACGCCGCTAAGGGGCTTGAATTTCCTGTCGTGTTCTTAATGGGCATGGAAGAAGGCGTGTTCCCGCACAGCCGCTCCCTGATGGAAGAAGCCGAGATGGAAGAAGAACGCAGGCTCGCATATGTAGGCATTACGAGGGCGGAAGAAGAACTGTATTTAACGAATGCCAAAATGCGTACCTTATTCGGCCGCACCAATATGAATCCGGAATCCCGCTTTATCAGGGAAATACCTGGCGATTTATTGGAGAACCTAAATGAGAAGAAAACACCTCGCATGCAGCCGGGAAGAAAAGTGCAGCCAAAACGCGGGCCCGTATCCCGTCCCGTTTCCTATGCGAACAAAACAGGCGGCGACTCGCTCAGCTGGGCGGTCGGCGATAAAGCGGGCCATAAAAAATGGGGCACCGGAACGGTTGTCAGCGTAAAAGGAGAAGGCGAAAGCACCGAGCTTGATATCGCATTCCCGAGCCCAGTCGGCGTGAAGCGTCTGCTTGCCGCTTTTGCGCCGATTGAAAAGCAGTAACCTGAAGAGGAAAGGAAGAACATGATGGACAAAGAAACAGCGAAACACCGGGCAGAAGAATTGCGCCGCACCATCGATCAGTACAGTTATGAATATTACACCTTAGATGAACCGAGCGTGCCGGATTCCGAGTACGACAGACTGATGCAGGAGCTGATTGCCATAGAGGAAGAGCACCCGGAACTCAGAACGCCTGATTCGCCCACACAGCGGGTCGGGGGAGCGGTGCTTGAATCGTTTCAAAAGGTGCAGCACGGCACGCCGATGCTCAGTCTCGGCAACGCATTTAACGATGATGATCTCCGCGATTTTGACCGCCGCGTCCGTCAGGCTGTCGGTGACGGCGTCGCTTATAATGTGGAGCTGAAAATAGACGGTCTTGCTGTTTCTCTCCGTTATGAAGACGGCTATTTCGTCAGAGGCGCGACAAGAGGAGACGGAACGACGGGCGAAGATATCACGGAAAACTTAAAAACGATCCGCAACATTCCGCTGAAAATGAAACGGAATCTTTCCATAGAAGTGCGCGGAGAGGCGTACATGCCGAAACAGTCATTTGAAGCGCTCAATGAAGAAAGGCTGAAACATGAAGAGGAGCCGTTCGCCAATCCCCGGAACGCGGCTGCGGGCTCACTCAGACAGCTCGATCCGAAAATTGCAGCGAAACGAAATCTTGACATCTTCGTCTACAGTATAGCGGAGCTTGACGAAATGGGTGTGGAAACACAGAGTCAGGGCCTGGATTT
The DNA here is from genome assembly GCF_041222765.1 of Bacillus sp. JNUCC-21. NCBI lineage: Bacteria > Bacillati > Bacillota > Bacilli > Caryophanales > Bacillaceae > Bacillus > Bacillus sp. JNUCC-21. The sequence goes on from NZ_CP166019.1 coordinate 663,553, forward strand.
TCTGGATGAGCTCGGTTTTAAAACAAACCAGGAACGGAAAAAATGCGCCACGATAGATGAAGTCATTGAAATGATCGAAGAGCTGCAGGCGAAGCGGGCCGATCTCCCGTATGAAATTGACGGAATCGTCATCAAAGTCGATTCGCTCGACCAGCAGGAAGAGCTCGGGTATACGGCAAAAAGCCCGCGCTGGGCGATTGCTTATAAATTCCCGGCGGAAGAGGTCGTGACAAAACTGCTCGATATCGAACTGAATGTCGGAAGAACGGGCGTCATTACGCCGACCGCCGTTCTGGAACCGGTAAAAGTCGCGGGAACGACGGTCTCAAGAGCATCCCTTCATAACGAAGATTTAATTAAAGAGAAGGATATCCGCATTCTCGATAAAGTGGTCGTCAAAAAAGCGGGCGACATCATCCCTGAGGTCGTCAATGTCTTAATCGAACAGCGGACCGGGGAAGAAAAAGAATTCAATATGCCGACCAGCTGCCCTGAGTGCGAAAGCGAACTTGTCCGCATTGAAGGAGAAGTCGCGCTGCGCTGCATCAATCCGGAATGTCCGGCGCAGATCAGAGAAGGCCTGATTCACTTTGTCTCACGCAACGCGATGAATATTGACGGACTCGGAGAACGTGTCATCACACAGCTTTTCCGTGAACATCTCGTCCGTAATGTCGCTGATTTGTATAAGCTGACGAAAGAGCAGGTCATCCGGCTTGAGCGGATGGGGGAAAAATCAACTGACAATCTGATCAGCTCCATCCAAAAGTCGAAAGAGAATTCGCTGGAACGCCTGCTGTTCGGTCTCGGCATCCGTTTTATCGGCTCAAAAGCGGCCAAAACACTCGCCATGCATTTTGAAAGCCTGGAAAATCTGAAACAAGCTACGGAAGAAGAGCTGCTTGCGGTAGATGAAATCGGCGAAAAGATGGCCGATGCCGTTATCACCTATTTCCGCAAAGAAGAAATGCTTGAGCTATTGAATGAACTTGAGGAACTCGGTGTGAACACACTCTACAAAGGCCCGAAAAAAGTAAAAGCGGAGGACAGCGACTCTTATTTTGCCGGCAAAACCATCGTGTTGACCGGAAAGCTTGAAGAGCTGTCCAGAAATGAAGCCAAGGCGCAGATTGAAGCGCTCGGCGGAAAGCTGACGGGATCTGTCAGCAAAAAAACAGACTTGCTGATTGCCGGAGAAGCGGCCGGAAGCAAGCTGACAAAAGCGCAGGAATTAAATATTGAAGTATGGAATGAAGCACAGCTATTGGGAGAGCTAAAGAAATAAGAGGAGTGTTTTCTATTGAAAAAGATGTTGGCATTGGCGGCGACGGCAACGGCGGCAGTACTCATGCTGTCGGCCTGTTCGCCGAGTTTCGGGGGGAACAAAGAGGAAGAGATCACGCAGAAAACGGCAAAGTCTTCTGAAAAAGCGATCATACCGAAATATAATATCTCTGATTCCTACTATAAAATGGTGCTTCCGTTTAAGGCCGGAAAAGCGCGCGGCCTGACCGCGGACCGGCTGAACACGAGGCTGGACATCGATGAATTCGAGACGGGTCTGATGCGGCTCGCTCAAGACACGTTCCCGACGGATGACTATTTGTATCAGGAAGGCCAGTATTTAGATGAGGACACGGTACTCAGCTGGCTTGACCGCAAAAAAGAGGGCAGTGATCTGAAAAAGGCGAAAAAGGCAGACGCCAATTTCCAGAATCTCGGCTTAAACCCCGTGCTGCCAAGCTCGGGATCGGCAAAAGAGAAAAATGAAAACAGCCCGATTTACTTAGCGTCCATGCTTGAGCAGGATTACTTAGTAAGAAAAGATAAAAATTCCATCCAGCTTGGCGGTATCATGATCGGTCTCGCTCTCAACTCTGTATACTATTACCGTGAAAACACAGGTGATCCGCAGCAGGAAGTGGAGCTCAGTGACAAAACGATCCGCAGCCACGGTGAAGAAATCGCCCAGGAAGTCGTTAACCGCCTTCGGAAAATGGATAACCTGAAAAATGTGCCGATTACCGTCGCCCTTTATAAACAAGCGCCGAAAACATCAATCGTACCGGGGAATTACATTGCAAAAACTGAAGTCAAAGCCGGCTCATCCACCATTTCAAACTGGGATGATGTCAAAGAAAAGTACGTCTTCTATCCGGCGGATACAGACACGGCAAAGAAATACCCTGATGATTCCGAAGTATTTAAACGCTTCAAAAACGCCATCGACAGCTACTTCCCGAATTACACCGGAGTCGTCGGAACGGCAATGTACGAAAACGATGAAATGAGAAAAATGAAAATTGAAATCCCGATGCAATTTTACGGGAAAAGCGAAGTCATCGCCTTTACCCAATACTTAACAGGTGAGCTGATGGATTATTATTCAAAAGGCTCAGTTGATGTCGAAATTAACATTACCTCGTCTGACGGGCAGGAAGCGCTGATCGTCCGCAATGCGGGTGACAAAGAACCGACCGTCCATATTTACGATTAACCAAGATGCCCTTGTTCATTTCTGTATGAGCAAGGGTTTTTTTTATTGTGATATCGTTGGAGCGAGGAAATGAGGTATGTTAAGATATTTGTATAATTAGGAATTAACAGGAAAACACATTTCATTCTAAGCGGATGTTACTAATCTGCTGTGAAAAAAGAAGGGCAGGAATGTTGATGAATGACATTTGCTGAGTACACACACCGCCTACAAACGTTATGAAAAGGGTGAATCAGCATGCATAAAGATATTAAAGCGATTTTTGAGGAAGATAAGGTGCTCGCTGAAGCAGGTGAAATATACGGCTTTACCAAGTTTCAATTTATTGCGGACGCAGAGAACTACGTATATGAAATTGTGAAAGATAACGAACCTTATATTTTAAAAATTACGCATACGATCAGAAGAACACCGGAATATATTCTCGGAGAAATGGAATGGCTTCATCATCTGGCAAAGGGAGGGCTTTCAGCAGCAAAGCCGATTCCTTCATTAAATGGCAAAGATGTCGAAGAAGTGCCGGATGGAAAAGGCGGAGCGTTTTTAGTAAGAGTCTATGAAAAAGCGCCCGGACGCAAAGTGGAGGAATCAGACTGGAACGGAACTCTGTTTTACGAGCTTGGAAAGTACACGGGGAACATGCACCGGCTGACGAAAAGCTACCGTCTGAGTGATCCGTTATATAAAAGGCAGGAATGGGATGAAGAGGAGCAGCTGAAGCTGAGAAAATACGTACCCGCAGATCAGCATCTCGTATTTGAGCGGGCGGATGCTCTAATGGAAAAACTGCGCCGTTTGCCGAAGAACCCTGAAAACTACGGCCTTGTGCACGCCGATCTGCACCACGGCAATTTCAATTGGGACAATGGAAAAATCACTGCATTTGATTTTGATGATATCGGCTACAATTGGTTTGTGAATGATATCAGTATTCTGCTGTACAACATGTTGTGGTATCCGGTCATCCCGTATGAAGACAAGGCCGCGTTTACGGGTGAATTCATGACTCACTTTATGAAAGGCTACAGGGAAGAAAATGACCTTGACCCCGCATGGCTTGAACACATCCCGGATTTCCTCCGGCTGCGCCATATGTTGATCTACGGATTATTGCATCAGGCGTTTGACCTCAATTCACTCGGGGACGAGGAACTTGAGATGCTGAAAACCTTCAGGCGCGATATCGAAAATGAAACCCCGATTACGGAGTATAACTTTTCTACATTCGTATAAATAGAAAAACGCCGGCTGAATCCAGCCCGGCGTTTTTTATAACGTATCACACTTCACTCCGACGACACCTTGAATTTCTTTAATATCATAATAGACGTCAGTGGTGTAGCGGTTTTTATGAACACTGACTTTCACTTCCATAATCGGAAATTCTTTTTCGCCCAGATCATCAATCCGGACGGAGTGAATGCGGAGCTGTTTGCTTTTCATTTCCTTTAAAATCTCGGTCATTTTGTCTTTATCGGAAAGAGACATTCTCACGCGGATATCTTTTTCCTTCAAGCGGTTGGGACCGATTTTTCTGATCAGCCACGGAAGAAATTCGACGCTGATCAGGATAAACAAGAGGCTTGCGAACGCCTCTTTATAAAAGCCGGCGCCTGTAGCCAGACCGAGCCCGGCTGCGCCCCAGATGATGGCCGATGTCGTCAGGCCGGATATGACGTCATTGCTTTTACGCAGGATCACGCCCGCGCCGATAAAACCGACGCCGGAAATGATTTGGGCGGGAAGGCGGAGCGGATCCATCATGATTCGGTAATATTTTGGGAAATGATATGCCGCATTAATGCTGACGATCGTCAGCATACAGGAGCTGACGGCGATGACGATACAGGTTTTCAGTCCGAGCGGTTTGTTTTTCAGCTCGCGTTCAAGACCGATGATCATGCCGATCAGCGTGGCAATGCCCAGCTTTAATAAAATCTCTGGTTCGATAGGCCAGCTCAATTTGCACAGCACCTCCGCAATTTTTCTTATAATAAATTGATATGATTTTCTCACAGTATTTATAGCAGGACAAGTGCGGAAGAAAAAAGCCGTCAGGGATAAAATCTGACGGCTTTTTGTCTATTTCTTGTTTTTCAAAAGAGCTTCCATCCGGCTGAACAGCTGATAAGAAGCATCGGCCGGTTTTTTGGTCAGCAGGCTGACGGCAATACCGGCAATCAGACTGAGGAAGAACCCCGGAATGATTTCGTATACGCCGGTTGAAGCGGCAAGCCCTGTCGTGATCCAGATTAAAACGGCCGCGGCCCCGGTAATCATCGCCGCAAGCGCTCCCCATTCATTCATCCGTTTCCAGTACAGACTGAGCAAGAGCGCCGGGCCGATAGCCGAACCGAAGCCTGCCCACGCATATCCGACCAGATCAAGAATGGTGCTGTTCGGATTCATGGAAAGCAAAATGGCGATAACGGCCACGATCAATACCGACAGGCGTCCGGTCATGACCAATTCTTTATCGCTCGCTTCCCGTCTGAAAAAGGCGCGGTATAAATCTTCCGTAATGGCGCTTGCCGTTACGAGAAGCTGTGAGGAAATGGAACTCATGATCGCCGCTAAAATCGCGGACAGCAAGAAGCCCGTAATCAGCGGATGGAACAAGATTTTAGAAAAAATAATGAAAATCGTTTCCGGATCTTTTACGGAGACTCCGAAGTGATGAGAATACGCAACCCCGATAATCCCGGTAAGCAATGAACCGACAACTGAAATAACCATCCAGCTCATCCCGATTCTGCGGGCGGGTTTTAAATCTTTCACTTCTTTAATCGCCATAAATCGTACGATGATATGAGGCTGGCCGTAATAGCCGAGTCCCCATGCCAAATAAGAAATAATGCTAATGACGCTCGCGCCTTTAAAGATATCCAATAGTTTCGGGTTAACGGCGTTGATCGAATCAATCGTCGTTGAAACGCTCCCGAGCTGGGTAAAAGCAACGATCGGCACAAGCACTAATGCCGCAAACATGATCGCTCCCTGTACAAAGTCAGTCAGACTGACAGCGAGGAAACCGCCAAACAGCGTGTAAAGCACAACAACACCGGCCGTTAAAAACAAACCGAATTTGTAGTCGGCGCCGAATGCCGATTCAAATAACCTGCCTCCGGATACCATCCCGGACGATGTGTACAGTGTGAAAAAGATCATAATAATCACGGCGGAAACAATTTTCAGCAATGATGACGAGTGGCGGAACCGTTTATCGAAAAAATCGGGAATCGTAATCGCATCATCCGCAACTTCCGTGTAAGCGCGCAGCCTCGGAGCAAGCAGCAGATAATTTGAATACGCGCCGATCGTCAAACCGAGCGCCAGCCATAAGGTCGATAACCCCGTTGCGAACATTGCGCCGGGAACTCCCATCAGCATCCATGCGCTCATATCGGCCGCACCTGCGGACAGTGCCGTTACGAACGGGCCGAGTCCTCTTCCGCCCAGCATGTAATCATTAATATTCGTTGTCTTCCTGAATGCGTACCAGCCGATTAACAGCATGGCAGCAAAGTAAATGCCAAGAGATATAATTAGTTCAATACTCACGTTTTTGGACCCTCTCTTCTTTCATGTAAATGTTGCATCACCTCTGTAGATTAGTAGTGCCGGAATATGCGCCGGCGATCCAGCCTTTAGTCGTCATTCCATGCGGATCGCATGATTTAGTGCTGGCTATGGTTACTAAACCTAACAAAGTATCCCCGATCAATCAACTCTCGAAACCTGGCCCGCTCAAGGAAAAAATCCCCGCCAACATAGAACAGCTTAGAGATGAAAACGCTACCAATAAATTATAAAAGTAAAAATTTTCTGACATATAATTCGTTTCTCTTTCTCCCCGATTTAGGATAAAATAGAGAGGGTTTCATCATGCCTCAGAAGGCGGCGTTTTGTTGCTTTAGAGGGCTCGTTTTTGATATGATCAGTATTATATGACGAAACGGAGAATTATGCGGAGGTGGATCTTATGTCACGAATTTCTATAGAAGAAGTAAAGCATGTCGCTCATTTGGCGAGACTCGCCATTACGGATGAAGAAGCTGAAATGTTCACAGAACAGCTTGACAGCATCATCTCGTTTGCCGAGGAGCTTAATGAAGTGGACACGGATAACGTGGAACCGACAACACACGTGCTGAAAATGAAAAACGTAATGAGAGAAGATGAAGCGGGTAAAGGCCTTCCGGTCGAGGATGTCATGAAAAATGCTCCCGATCATAAAGACGGCTATGTCCGTGTGCCATCTATTCTGGATTAAAGGAGGGAGACAGTATGTCATTATTTGATCACAAAATCACAGAACTGAAACAAATGATACATAAAAAAGAAATCAAGATTTCCGATCTTGTTGATGAATCTTACAAACGGATCGCATCCGTGGATGATAAGGTGCAGGCGTTTTTACAGCTTGATGAAGAAAGAGCCCGCGCTTACGCGAAAGAACTTGACGAAGCGGTTGACGGACGGTCTGAACACGGTCTTCTCTTCGGAATGCCGATCGGCGTCAAAGACAACATCGTGACCAAAGGGCTTCGCACAACATGCTCAAGCAAAATCCTCGAAAACTTCGATCCGATTTACGATGCGACGGTTGTGGAGCGCCTTCAAGCCGCTGAAGCCGTAACGATCGGAAAGCTGAATATGGACGAGTTCGCGATGGGTTCTTCTACTGAAAACTCCGCGTACAAAGCGACGAAAAACCCTTGGAATCTCGATACGGTTCCCGGCGGATCAAGCGGCGGTTCCGCAGCTGCGGTTGCCGCGGGCGAAGTGCCGTTTTCACTCGGATCTGATACGGGCGGCTCCATCCGCCAGCCGGCTTCTTTCTGCGGCGTCGTCGGATTAAAGCCTACATACGGACGCGTGTCGCGTTACGGTTTGGTCGCTTTTGCGTCTTCACTGGACCAGATCGGGCCGATCACAAGAACCGTAGAAGATAACGCATTCCTGCTTCAGGCGATTTCAGGCCCGGACAAAATGGACTCTACGAGCGCCAATGTCGAAGTGCCGGACTTTCTTTCTTCATTAACTGGCGATATTAAAGGCTTAAAAATCGCCGTACCGAAAGAATATCTCGGAGAAGGCGTCGGCAAAGAAGCGAAAGAATCGGTTTTAGCCGCTTTAAAAGTGCTTGAAGACCTCGGAGCGACATGGGAAGAAGTATCTCTGCCGCACAGCAAATACGCGCTTGCGACGTATTATCTGCTGTCTTCTTCCGAAGCGTCTGCAAACCTTGCGCGCTTTGACGGCATCCGCTACGGCTACCGCTCAGACAATGCGGACAACCTGATCGACCTTTATAAACAGACACGCTCTGAAGGCTTCGGCAATGAAGTGAAGCGCCGCATCATGCTCGGCACCTTCGCGCTCAGCTCCGGCTACTATGACGCGTATTACAAAAAAGCGCAAAAAGTGCGCACGCTTATTAAGAAAGATTTTGAAGACGTATTTGAGAAATACGATGTCATCGTCGGACCGACAACGCCGACACCGGCATTCAAAATCGGCGAAAAAACCAGCGATCCGCTCACAATGTACGCCAACGATATTTTAACGATCCCTGTCAACCTCGCGGGTGTGCCGGGAATCAGCGTGCCGTGCGGATTTGCGGACGGACTGCCGCTCGGACTGCAAATCATCGGAAAACACTTCGATGAAGGCACTGTATACCGCGTCGCTCATGCTTTTGAGCAGGCAACAGATCATCATAAAGCGAAACCTGAACTGTAAGGGGTGAAATGAAGTGAACTTTGAAACGGTAATCGGACTTGAAGTCCATGTGGAATTAAAAACAAAATCTAAAATTTTCTCAAGCTCACCGACGCCATTCGGCGCGGAAGCGAATACCCAAACGAGCGTCATCGACCTCGGCTATCCCGGCGTGCTGCCCGTTTTGAACAAAGAAGCGGTCGAATTCGCGATGAAAGCCGCAATGGCTTTGAACTGCGAAATCGCAACGGATACGAAGTTTGACCGGAAAAACTATTTCTACCCGGATAACCCGAAGGCATATCAAATTTCTCAATTTGACAAGCCGATCGGCGAAAACGGCTGGATCGAAATTGAAGTCGGCGGAAAAACGAAAAAAATCGGCATTACCCGTCTTCACCTTGAAGAAGATGCGGGAAAACTGACGCATACGGGCGACGGCTATTCTCTCGTTGACTTCAACCGCCAGGGCACGCCGCTTGTCGAGATTGTATCTGAGCCGGATATCCGTACACCGGAGGAAGCTTACGCATATCTCGAAAAGCTGAAATCAATTATCCAATACACAGGCGTTTCCGACTGTAAAATGGAAGAAGGTTCACTGCGCTGTGACGCCAACATTTCCCTCCGTCCGATCGGCCAGGAGAAATTCGGCACAAAAACGGAGCTGAAAAACCTGAACTCCTTCGCGTTCGTGCAAAAAGGACTTGAGCATGAAGAGAAACGCCAAGAGCAGGTGCTTCTGTCAGGCGGAGTCATTCAGCAGGAGACGCGCCGCTATGATGAAGCGACGAAAAAAACCATTTTGATGCGTGTCAAAGAAGGTTCGGACGACTATCGCTATTTCCCTGAGCCTGACCTTGTCGAGCTCTACATTGATGACGAATGGAAAGAACGCGTAAGAGCAACCATTCCTGAGCTTCCGGACGAGCGCCGCAAGCGTTATATCGAAGAGCTCGGTCTGCCTGCTTATGACGCAATGGTTCTGACGCTGACGAAAGAAATGGCTGATTTCTTCGAAGAAACGGTCAATAAAGGCGCAGAAGCCAAGCAGGCATCAAACTGGCTGATGGGTGAAGTCTCAGCTTACCTGAACGCCGAACAAAAAGAGCTTGAGGATGTCGCACTGACTCCTGAAGGCCTTGCCGGCATGATTAAGCTGATTGAAAAAGGAACCATCTCGTCTAAAATCGCGAAGAAAGTCTTTAAAGAATTAATTGAAAAAGGCGGCGACGCAGAAAAAATCGTCAAAGAAAAAGGCCTCGTGCAGATTTCTGACGAAAGCGTGCTTCTGAAGCTGGTAACAGATGCGCTTGACAGCAACCCGCAGTCAATTGAAGACTTCAAAAACGGAAAAGACCGCGCGATCGGCTTCCTTGTCGGGCAGATTATGAAAGCCTCCAAAGGACAGGCCAACCCGCCGATGGTCAACAAGATCTTACTTGAAGAAATCAAAAAACGATAAAAAAAAGCAGCCGCCTCTAAGGGCGCTGCTGACACGGAGACCGGTAAGCGCCGGTCTCTTTTTTTATAAGATGAAATAGGTTTCAATGGAAGCCCGCAGCGTTTCAATCTGCTCATTTCCGCTGCCTGCCAAGTTGGACAGCATTCCTTTAATAATCGGTTTTCGCGGCTCTTCCTTTGCACATTCCTCTTCAATGACTTCAAGCGATACGAGGACGTCCTCAGGCAGCTCCTGCTGTGCTTTTATCTTTTGAATATCCGCAAGCAGTCTTTCTCTGTCCGCCGCGGGCTGAGTGAAGATATCCTCAGGCAGCAGCGGATCGGGATTGTCTCTTATCAGCCCCGTAATCAGATCATCGATTCTGGCAATCAGAAAGGCCGCCACGTTTTCCGTCCGGAATGCCGTATGTTCATTAAAAATCAAGAAATGAATATAGGAGCTCACAATTCCTTGCGCCATAACGGACGCATCCGCTAAAAACGGTGTGACGGCATCTCCGTAAACGGAGAGCAACGCATCCCGATACAGCATGTTAAATTGAATATTGGCCTCATGAAAATACTGTTTGACCTTTTGATTTTCAGGAATGACCTTTTCGCTCAGCAAGAGGATGATAAAGTCCTTGTGTTCCATAAATTCCTGGAATTGATATGCGATTTGTTTTCGGAATACGTCCTTAGGCGGTTTATGCTGATGTTCTGTTTTAATTTTCTTTATTTCTTCCATAGACATGCCGATGTAATACTCACATGCTGAGAGCAAAAGGTCTTCTTTTGATTTGAAATGGAGATAGAAGGCCCCTTTTGAAATTCCGCATTCACCGGCGATTTCCTGAATGGTTGTTGAAGAAAACCCTTTTTTGGCAAATAAATGGATGCCTGTTTTTATGATTTTCTCTTTTTTTTCGTTCATGACGTGCTTCCCCTTAATCCTGAAAAATTTAGAAAAATTTACTGCCTTATTAGTTGACGATGTTGAGTTATACCGTTTAGTATTATATAGAATGACCAGTCAGTCAATAAAAATTAACGGAGGACATGATGAACCACATTATTAACTTTGTACTGAAGAACAAATTCGCAGTTTGGCTGATGACGATTATCGTTACTGTAGCAGGGCTGTATGCCGGTATGAATATGAAGCAGGAATCCATACCGGACGTCAACATGCCTTACCTTTCAGTAAATACGACTTATCCCGGAGCTGCTCCGAGTCAAGTTGCGGATGACGTGACAAAACCGATCGAGCAGGCGGTCCAGAATTTAGAAGGAGTGAGCGTCGTAACGTCCACATCCTCTGAAAACGTCTCATCGGTTATGATTGAATATGATTACAACAAGGATATGGACAAGGCGAAAACCGAAGTCGCTGAAGCGCTGGACAGTGTCAGCCTTCCTGACGACGCGAAAAAACCTGACATTTCCCGTTACAGCCTCAACTCTTTCCCGATTTTGACGCTCAGTGTGACAAGCGGCAAAAGCTCGCTTGAAGACCTGACCAAAAATGTGGAAAACACTCTCGTTCCTAAGCTTGAAGGCATTCAGGGCGTTGCGTCTGTGCAAGTTTCCGGACAGCAGGAAGAGCAGGTGGAATTCTCTTTCAAAGACAAAAAAATGAAAGAGTACGGACTTGATGAAGATACCGTCAAGAAAGTGATCCAAGGCTCTGACGTCAATACGCCGCTTGGATTGTACACGTTCGGCAACAAAGAAAAATCAGTTGTCGTTAACGGAGATATTACGTCAATTAAAGATCTGAAAGATATGAGAATTCCGGTCACATCTTCTTCTGCCGCTCAAGGTCAAGCGGGCGGAGCCGGTGCGGCATCTGCGGCGGACGCTCAGGCTATGCAGCAGGCACAGCAAAGCGAGGCAGCAGGGGTGCCGACAGTCAAGCTTTCTGACATTGCCGACATTAAAGATGTGAAAAAAGCTGAATCCATTTCCCGCACGAACGGAAAGGACAGCATCGGAATTAATATCGTAAAAGCCAATGACGCCAACACGGTAGAAGTGGCCGATGCGATTAAAGATGAACTGAATCAATACAAAAAAGACCATAAAGGGTTCAAGTACAGCTCGACTCTTGATATGGCAGAGCCGATTACAGAGTCGGTGGATACGATGTTAAGCAAAGCGATTTTCGGCGCGATTTTTGCGGTCGTGATCATTCTCTTATTCTTAAGAGATATTAAATCAACGATGATTTCTATCGTTTCCATCCCGCTGTCACTGCTGATTGCGCTTCTTGTGCTGAATCAGCTTGATGTCACATTGAACATAATGACGCTCGGTGCGATGACGGTCGCCATCGGACGGGTAGTCGACGACTCGATTGTCGTGATCGAAAACATTTACCGCCGCATGAGGCTGAAAGATGAACCTTTACGCGGGAAGCAATTGGTGCGTGAAGCGACGAAAGAAATGTTTAAACCGATCATGTCATCAACGATCGTAACCATTGCCGTATTCCTGCCGCTTGCCATGGTCGGCGGACAGATCGGCGAACTGTTTATGCCGTTTGCATTAACAATCGTCTTCGCGCTTGCCGCATCGCTGTTGATTTCGATCACACTGGTGCCGATGCTTGCGCACAGCTTATTCAAAAAATCGCTCACAGGCGCGCCTGTTAAAGCGAAAGAGCATAAGCCGGGCAGATTGGCCAATTTCTATAAAAAAGTGCTGAATTGGTCATTAAGACATAAATGGATTACATCTATCATCGCGGTTCTGATGCTTGTCGGCAGTTTGTTCCTCGTACCTCTGATCGGCGCGAGCTACCTGCCTGCGCAAGCGGACAAAACGATGCAGCTCACATACACGCCTGAACCGGGCGAAACGAAAAGCGAAGCTGAAAAAGCTGCGCAAAAAGCGGAAGACATGCTGCTTAAACGCAAACATGTCGATACCGTTCAGTATTCTTTAGGCTCGCAAAGTCCGCTCGGCGGAAGCTCAAACGGCGCATTGTTCTACGTGAAATACGAGGATGACACGCCTGATTTTGACAAAGAAAAAGACAATGTCTTAAAAGAAATCAAAAAAACATCCAGCCGCGGCGAATGGAAATCACAAAATTTCAGTTCGTCAGGCAACAACAACGAATTAACGTACTATGTGTACGGAGATTCAGAGTCTGATATTAAAGGCACGGTCAAAGACATCGAAGGCATCATGAAAAAGCAGAAGGATCTGAAAGACATCAACTCAGGCCTTTCCAGCACATATGATGAGTACACGTTCGTCGCTGACCAGGAGAAACTCAGCAAGCAGGGCCTGACGGCTTCGCAAATCTCCCAAGCCCTGATGTCCCAAACGTCACAGTCTCCTTTGACAACGGTGAAAAAGGACGGCAAAGAGCTTGACGTCAACATCAAAACAGAAAAAGACCAGTATAAGAGTGTAAAAGAATTAGAGGATAAAACCATCACATCGCCTGCAGGCCAAGAAGTAAAAATCGGCGATGTGGCGAAAGTGAAAAACGGCACGACATCCGATACCATTTCCAAACGCGACGGCAAAGTGTACGCTGACGTAACGGCAACCGTCACTTCTGACAACGTCACGAAGGTGTCATCAGCCGTTCAAAAGAAAGTTGACAAACTGGATCACCCGGACAATGTATCGATTGATACCGGCGGTGTATCAGCGGATATTGCTGATTCCTTTACGAAACTCGGCTTAGCAATGCTTGCCGCAATCGCCATCGTATACCTCGTTCTTGTGATCACGTTCGGCGGAGCATTAGCGCCGTTTGCGATTCTGTTCTCGCTTCCGTTTACAGTCATCGGCGCATTAGCCGGACTGTATGTATCCGGAGAGACGATCAGTCTGAATGCCATGATCGGTATGCTGATGCTGATCGGAATCGTCGTCACAAATGCGATTGTCTTAATTGACCGCGTCATCCATAAAGAAGCGGAAGGCTTATCGACGAGAGAAGCGCTCCTGGAAGCCGGCTCTACGAGATTGCGTCCGATTCTGATGACGGCGATCGCGACAATCGGCGCCCTGCTTCCATTGGCATTGGGCTTCGAAGGCGGAAGCCAGGTCATTTCTAAAGGACTCGGTGTCACTGTTATCGGCGGTTTAATCAGTTCGACTCTGCTTACCCTGCTGATTGTGCCGATCGTATATGAAGTATTAGCGAAATTCCGTAAGAAAAAACCTGGAACGGAAGAAGAGTAAGACAGCGGGCCTTGGCTCCTTAAACGGAGCCGGGCCCTTTTTTCTTCTGGCAATTCCTGTACATATTGTTGCGATTTTCTCAAGTCATAGTATAATTAAAGGTTGTTAGTGTTAATAATGGATCGGATACTCTTAAGTAGGATGATGAGATAATGAAACGTGCACGCATAATATACAATCCGACTTCAGGACGGGAGCTTTTTAAGAAAAATCTTGCCCAGGTCCTGCAAAAATTTGAACAAGCCGGTTATGAAACCTCTACCCATGCCACCACATGCGCGGGGGATGCCACCAACGCCGCAAAAGAAGCCGCTTTGCGGGAGTTTGACCTGATTATCGCAGCCGGCGGAGACGGAACGATTAATGAAGTCGTCAACGGCCTTGCACCGTTAGACAAACGCCCGACACTCGGCATCATTCCGGTCGGCACGACAAATGACTTCGCCAGAGCGCTGGGCATTCCGAGAGAGAATATACTGAATGCCGCTGATACCGTCATTAACGGCGTAGCCCGCCCGATCGACATCGGACAGGTGAACGGTCAGTATTTTATCAACATCGCCGGCGGAGGCCGTCTGACGGAGCTGACGTATGATGTGCCAAGCAAACTGAAAACGATGCTCGGCCAGCTTGCTTATTATTTAAAGGGAATGGAAATGCTGCCTTCACTTCGACCGACAGAAGTCGAGATTGAATATGACGGCAAGCTGTTTCAAGGCGAAATTATGCTGTTTTTAGTGACGCTGACCAACTCGGTCGGCGGATTCGAGAAGCTGGCCCCTGATTCCAGCCTGAATGACGGCATGTTTGATTTGATTATTTTGAAAAAAGCCAATCTCGCGGAGTTTATCAGAGTCGCGAGCATGGCGCTCAGAGGCGATCATATTAACGATCAGCACATTATTTACACAAAAGCGAACCGTGTGAAAGTCAATGTATCAGAAAAGATGCAGCTGAACCTGGACGGCGAATACGGCGGCATGCTGCCGGGCGAATTCGTGAACCTGTACCGGCATATTCACGTCATCATGCCGAAGGAGAAAGCGGAACAGCTGGATGATTAATACGCGGACAAAATCCTAAAACAGTATTCGTTTTAGGATTTTGTCATCTTTTCAGCGTGATCGGAAACCTTTGAAGGCTGACATTGAATTTGAAGGTTTTCCAGCACGCTGAAACAAGGCTATTGGTAAAACTAGAGGTGATTATAGATGAAAATGAAACCCCCGATAGAAAAAAATGAATACTATGATGTGACATTTGAGGATTTGACGCACGAAGGAGCGGGCGTCGCAAAGGTTCAGGGCTTCCCGATTTTCGTGCCGAACGCCCTGCCTGAGGAAAAAGCGCAAATCAAAGTGACACGCGTCAAAAAAGGCTTCGCTTTCGGCCGCTTGATTGAACTGAAAGAAGAAAGCCCGCACAGAACGGATGCCCCGTGTCCGATCTACAAGCAATGCGGAGGCTGCCAGCTTCAGCACATGACCTATGAAGGCCAGCTCTTGTTTAAACAGAAACAAGTCAAAGACGTCTTAGAACGGATCGGCAAGCTGGACCTCTCAAAAGTCACCGTGCACCCGACGCTCGGCATGGAAGACCCGTGGAACTACAGAAACAAAGCACAGGTGCCGGTAGGAGAAAGAGAAGGCGGACTCGTCGCCGGATTCTATCAGCAAAGAAGCCATGACATCATCGATATGAGCGCCTGCCTGATCCAGCAATCCAAAAACGACGAAGCCGTTCAAGCTGTCAAAGACATTTGCACCTCATACGGCGTCAAAGCCTACAACGAAGAACGCCACAAAGGCTGGCTCCGCCACATCATGGTCAGATACGGCGTCGTCACAGGCGAAATGATGATCGTCTTCATCACAAGAACAAGCGATTTCCCGCACAAAGCGAAGATCATCGAAGACATCACAGCGCAATTCCCGCACGTTACATCTATCGTGCAAAACATCAACCCAAATAAAACAAACGTGATCTTTGGGAACGAAACAAACGTCATCTGGGGCGAAGAATACATCTACGACCTCATCGGAGACGTCAAATTCGCCATCTCCGCCAGATCGTTCTATCAGGTCAACCCGGAACAGACAAAAGTGCTCTACGACAAAGCGCTTGAGTACGCGGAGCTGCAAGGGGAAGAAACCGTCATCGACGCCTACTGCGGCATCGGAACGATTTCTCTATTTCTGGCGAAGCAGGCGAAGAAAGTATACGGCGTCGAAATCGTGCCGGAAGCCATCGAGGATGCAAAACGCAACGCTGAGCTGAACGGCATCACAAACGCAGAATTCGCAGTCGGAGAAGCGGAAACCGTCATTCCGAAATGGTATGAAGAAGGCATCACGGCCGACACCCTCGTCGTCGACCCGCCAAGAAAAGGCTGCGACGAAGCCCTCCTGCGGACAATCATCGACATGAAACCGAAGCGGGTGGTGTACGTGTCCTGCAATCCAGGAACGCTTGCAAGAGACCTGCGGGTGCTTGAGGATGGCGGGTATCAGACGCTCGAAGTGCAGCCTGTGGATATGTTTCCGCATACGAATCATGTGGAGTGTGTGGCTGTGCTTTATTCTAAGGGTGCAGTTAACTGTTACTAAGAAGAAGGAGTAAAGATAATAAATATCTTTACTCCTTTCATTTGTAAGAAAGTCGCTATTTTTTAATCCTTAAGTTATACATGCAGCAGCCCTTGTTTAATTCCGTTCACCACTGCTCCAACTCTTGAGTTGGCGTCCATTTTTTGAATAATAGAAGAAATGTGACGTTCTACAGTTCTTTTACTTAACTTTAATGCAGAACTGATTTCCATATTTGTTTTATCCTCTGCTATCAACTTCAGTACCTCCAGTTCCTTATGAGTAAGGCGATCAACAGATAGGTTTACAGAATGTTGAGGAAATACATGGTTTCCTGCAAAAGATTGTTTGACTGCAGTTATTAGTTCATTAATTGAATTTTCTTTCTTTACATAAGCAGCCGCTCCGGCATTGTATGCTGCATATATATATTCATCATACTCATAACCGGATAAAATTACAATTTTTAACTCTGGAAATGTTTTCTTAATGTTTCTTGTCAAGGAGATTCCATTGAAAGATTTCATCCTAATATCAATAATTAGAATATTGGGGCAATGATGGTCAATTTCATCATATATCTCTGCAGGATTTGATAAAGTGCTAACTACTTCAATAACTCTGTCGTGTTCTAGCAATTGTTTAATACCTTGTACCATCATCATATGATCATCTAACAGCAATACTTTGATTTTCAACTGATTTACTCCATTCATTGGAAAAGTAGTTGTAACAATAATGTGTTAAAACGTTTTTCTCTTTGGTTATAAATTAAAACAGAAAAGGATCGAATATAAGATATCTGCTTTGGGCTTTAGTTATTTCTAAAATGATGTAGATCCTGATCATTGGTAAGAAGGTTTATAATATATATCTATAATATGGTCCTTATGGAATATTATATCGTTTTCCTTGTTTTTAATCTAGATAAAAGTATAATATACTATCTCTTTTTTGTTAGTTATTTCTTAATAACTCATTTTTTTTATTACTCAAATTGCCTAAATTGATAATCGCCTCTAAAAACCTGCAATTAACAATAATAAGTTGGCGACATCGCGCCAGTTCTTTGGCGGGATTTACGGATTTCATCTGAGTCAATATTTTGATATTTTTATATAGAGAAGAAAATATTGGTTAAATAGAGGTAGAATATACTATTTTCACTGATGTTGTGTTTTTGATACACCTCAAAAAATACTGTGATGCACTTCAGCTAAGGCGTAGACAGAGTAAACTTTTTAAAGAGTTACAGAATCAGGATTCAATCTTGAGACGGGACAAAGGGAGGGGTAATAATGTTAAAAGTAAAGATCTTAGAAACCGAAGAAGAGAAAAAAGAACTATATACAACGAGATATAAAATCTTTGTTGAACAGGAAAAATCAGTGCCTGCTGAAAATTATAAGGACGGTTTATTAAAGGATCATTCTGATGATCATGCTTACCAAATCGGTTGTTATGAAGGCAGTTTATTAGTTGGGTTTATGACTTTAATTGTAAAAAAAGATGATGAATTATTAGAGGTTGAACAAACTCATAATTTGATACCGCAAGAGAATGAAAAATATGCAGAAGTCATGAGATTAGTCGTGTTAGAAACATCTTTTACTAAAACGATTTCAATGAAAGGTAAAGTAATGAACCTTCTATTTGAAACAGTGAAAGATATTATTATCTCTGAAAATATTACTCATCTTCTCTTGCAGAGCAGAGAGAAATCTAAAAAAATGTACGAAAAAATAGGGTTTAAACAAATCGGTGATTTCAGATTATACAGAGAGAAATCATACCAATGTCCTATGAAACTTGACGTGATGAAAGTAAGCGAAAAGGTAGTAAATATATCGGAATTTATTTAATGAAAGGGATGGAGCTAAATGAGTCTGGAAACATTAATTAGTGTAGAAAAAAAAGAAAAGCTAGTGGGAATGATCGCAGAAATCTTGGAAGTGGAACCAGAAGAAATAAAGGATGATACAGATCTGGTTGAAGAATTAGATGCTGACTCAATGATGGCTTTAGAAATCTTAGCCTGTGTCGAAAAGGAGTTTCAAATAAAAATACCGGAAGAAGAGTTACAAAACTTCACCACAGTAAATAATATTATTTCAATTATTGAAGAAAGAATAAAGGAAAAATAATATGAATTCATTGTCGCATGATGAGGTTTTAGAGAAATTACCGCAGAGATACCCTTTTGTAATGATAGATCGAGTGATCGAGGCTAATGAAACTTACATAACAGCTATGAAAAATGTATCAGGAAATGAACCGTGCTTCCAAGGGCATTTCCCTGAAAAGAAGATATTTCCGGGTGTGTATATCACAGAAGCGATTGCTCAAGCAGCTATTCTTTTGTTCTCACAGAACGAAAATTCAGCAGAAACAAAACAAACTCTTCCTCTCCTTTACCACACAAATGTGAAATTTAAAAAGCCAATTGTACCGGGAGATCAAATGATTATTACATTAAATATAATAAAGAAAATTAGTAAGGCTGCAATTGTGAAAGCTGAAGTGAAAGTAGATGATTCTAAATGCGCATCGGGAGAATTGACCTTTACACTTGTGGGAGATGAATAATTTGAAAAGAGTTGTAGTAACCGGTACAGGAGCTATTACTTCGATAGGCCTTAATTCAAAAGATTTTTGGAGATCTTGTTTGAGTGGAGAGTCCGGCATTTCACCTATTCAAAAAGACGGACTTCAATTATTGGATCCTAAGTATGGCGGTCAAATTCATAACTTCAATGCTTCTGAATGGATTAAAGTTAACGATTATAAGTCAATTGGAAGAGGTTCTCAATTATTAATTGCAAGTATGTATGATGCAATCAAAAATGCTGAATTGAAGCCTGAAACTTATAAAATGGCAGATTTATATGTTGGAACCACTATGGGTGAAATATCCATTGAAAAAACTGACTATAATCGTCATTTGGAAGAAGCTAGCCCTCAACATCTTTTAGATCAAGGATTCTTGCATACGTTATTAGCAAATGCCTGCAGAGAATTTGAGTTACAAGGAGAGACAATGCTTGTTGC
Organism: Bacillus sp. JNUCC-21; assembly: GCF_041222765.1. NCBI lineage: Bacteria > Bacillati > Bacillota > Bacilli > Caryophanales > Bacillaceae > Bacillus > Bacillus sp. JNUCC-21. The sequence goes on from NZ_CP166019.1 coordinate 683,056, forward strand.
AAATGCTTGTTCTGCAGGTAATTATGCAATTATTCAAGGCTATGAAAAGATCAGAAACGGAGAACAATCTATCTGTTTTACAGCAGGAGAAGATCCTTTCTCGACTATTGCTTATTACGGGTTTAACCGATTAAAGGCTATTGCAGCAAAAGAATGTAAACCATTTGATGCTCACAGAGATGGAATGCTTGTTGCTGAAGGAGCGGGCTGTTTAGTATTAGAAGAATTAGAACACGCCCAAAAAAGAGGGGCTAATATCCTGGCAGAAGTTAAAGGGTATGGAGTTTCATGTGATGCCTATCATATCACTGCGCCGCATCCTAATTCGACAGGGATAATACAAGCCATGGAAAAAGCTATAAAAAAGGCTGGTATTACAACTGATGATGTAGATTACATCAGCGCTCATGGTACAGGTACTCAAGCTAATGATAAAGCGGAGTCGTTTGCAGTTAACCAATTATTTAATAAAAAAGTGCCGATGAGTTCAATTAAGTCCATGATAGGTCATTCTATGGGGGCTGCAAGTCTTCTTGAAGCGATTGTATGTTGTAACGCTGTAAAAGAAGACGTTGCACCTCCAACAATAAACTTTGAACTAAAAGATATAAATTGTGATGTTGATTGTATTCCAAATAATAAACGGTCATTTCCTATTGATTATGCTATGAATAATTCTTACGCTTTTGGCGGCGCCAATTCCAGCATCATTTTCAAGAAATTCAGAGACAATTGCTAAAAATGGAGATGAGTAAAATGAATATTATTGGAAGAGGTAAAGTCCTTTCTGAAACAATAAGCGTGGAAAGCATAAGAAATAACGTAGAGATAAACGGTATCCTTGAACCTGAGAATTTTGATATAAAACAGTATGTTAAATATAAAGGACTCCGTTCATTAACAAAAGCAACTAATTTAGCAATTGCATCAATAAGTGAGGCAATTACAGATGCGGGAAGCAGATACAGTGAACATTCTCCAGAAAGAATCGGTGTTTTTGTGGGAAGTACATTAAACCCTTTGGATGCCGCTTATCATTTTATGACAGATGTCTATGAAGCTTCTCCGGATTTTGTGAGTCCGGTTAAATTCTCTAGTTCTGTATTAAATAATATTTCCGGATGGGCTTCCATTGTTTATGGAATAACAGGCTTAAACTCAACTGTAATTTCAGGAAATCTTTCTGGAATAGACGCTTTGAAAATGGCAGTTTCATACATAAATAATAATGTTATTGATATTGCCATTGTGACTGCTGTTGAGGGAAACGAAGCAGGATCCATTTATCAACAAGGGAACCTTCAAAAAAAAGTAAATGCTGTTACAGGCGCAATTTCGTTTATTATAGAAAAAGATGAAAATAACCATCCAAATATAGAAAATATAAATAGTTTCCAACATACTGAAGATAATAGAGATAAAATCATTATGAACTTAGAAAAAGATTTAAATGACGGAATAACAAAAAATTTAATTTATGGTTCAAATAATTGCAATGATGAAATCATTTTTAACTATTTAAAAAGCAAAAAATTTGACGATGAATTAAATATATTGGATATATCTCGAAGCTCCGGGATGTCAAATGCTTTATCCGGGTTTTTGAAGTTGCTGGTATCAATGGACATGGAAGGTGAAACATTAGTGATCGAGACGAATGAAGTTGGAAACGATAGCATCATTAAAATAAATTCAAAAATTAGTTGAGGATCAGATTATGAAAAAAATAGCCATTATAACGGGTGGTACCGGAGATTTAGGACAATCACTTATTGATAAATTTCATCATAATAATTATATTGTTTATTTTACGTATTTCGGAAATGTCGAGAGAGCTAAAATGATTGAAGAAAAATACCCTGAAACAAAAGCTATAAAGGTCGATGTCAGAGAATACAGCCTTGTGAAAGAATTTATCGAGCGAATATATAACACGCATGAACGAATAGATTGTCTGATTAATAATGCCGGAATTAATAAAGATAAAACAATTTCTTTTATGAATCAAAAGTCTTGGTTAGAAGTGATCGATACAAATCTGAACGGTACTTTCAATTGTTGTAAATTCGTCTCGAAATATATGATCAATCAAGGTTATGGTTCAATTATTAACATGTCCTCGGTTTCAGGTATAAAAGGTATTGAAGGTCAGACTAATTATGGTGCGGCAAAAGCAGGGGTTAACGGGCTAACAAAAACTTTAGCGAAAGAGTTGGCAAAGTATAATGTTAGGGTCAATTCCGTTTGCCCAGGCTTTATAGAATCAGACATGACAAGTAATTTGGACGAGGACAGGATGATCAATCTTATCCCAATGCAGTGTGTAGGAAGTCCGGATGATGTAAGTGAATTATCACTTTTTTTGGCGGAAAATAGATCCAAATACATTACTGGGCAAATGATTGCAGTTGACGGAGGACTAACAATCTAGCATAATTTAGTAATCTTACTTTTCGAGGTGAACAGAATGGGAGAAGAACAAGACATTATTACAGTAACGGATCTTCGTAAAAAATATGGATCATTTGAAGCAGTGAAAGGGGTATCCTTTTCTGTCAAACGCGGCGAGCTGTTTGCATTTCTGGGAACGAACGGTGCAGGGAAATCGACCACTATCGATATTCTCTGTACGCTGATTAAAAAGACATCCGGAAAAGTGGTAATAGACGGTTATACGCTTGGTGAGGGGAAAGAGAATAATCATATCCGCAAAAAGATCGGAGTCGTTTTCCAAGAGAGCATTTTGGATGAACGATTGACCGTTTATGAAAATATCATGAACCGCGGACAATATTATCATTTAAGCAAGGCACAAGTGCAAGAGAACTATCAGTTTGTAACAGACTATTTAAAATTGGATGATATTAAGGAGAAAAAATACAGCGATTTGTCAGGCGGACAAAGAAGAAGAGCAGATATTGCCCGTGCCATCATCCATAAACCGACTATATTATTTTTAGATGAGCCTACTACAGGTCTTGATCCGCAAACGAGAGTTTTTGTTTGGAATGCGATTAAAAGGCTGCAGGAAGAAACAAACATGACGATCTTTTTAACGACCCATTACATGGAGGAGGCCGCTGTGGCTGATAACGTTGTGGTCATCAAAGAAGGACGTCTGATCGCAGAGGGTACACCGAGTCAGCTGAAAGATCAATATGCGTTTGACAGTCTGCATATGATGTTTAAGCAAGGCGTTGATCCGACTGCATGGTTTGAAAATAAACAACTGGATTTTACGGTTAAAAACTCTATTTATTCCCTTCGTGTAGAGTCCACTCTCCAAGCGTTTGACATTTTGAAAGGTCTTGAAGGAAAAATTGAATCTTTCGAGGTGATTAAAGGGAATATGGATGATGTGTTTATCCACATTATCGAAGAACAAGGAAGCAGTTTGCCAGTAAAGGGGAGCATTGCATAAATGAAGTCTTTATCCAGTTTAATCAGCAGAAATATAAAAATATACTTCCGTGATCGAACGCTTTTGCTTCTTTCTTTGCTGTCAGTATTTATCGTCATTCTGTTATATGCCGTGTTCTTACAGCAGACACAGCTGGACGCCATTAAGGCCTTGGTCGGTTCGACAGATGATTCCAAAGCAATGGTGAACGAATGGATGGTGGCGGGATTGCTGTCCATTACAGCTGTGACAACGACTTTAGGCGCTTTCGGAATTATGGTGAAAGATAAAGAAAGCAAGAGAACGTATGACTTTTTAACAGCTCCTTTATCAAGGGCGACCATCCAATTGAGCTATGTCATTCATTCATTTGTCATCGGCTTGATCTTTTCTTTCATCGCCTTTTTAGGCTGTGAAATTTTTCTCGTTTCAACAGGCAGCAAACTTTTAAGCGGAACAGATATACTTGAAGTATTGGGGATCATTATTCTTTCAGTTGCACTCTCAAGTTCCATAAATTTATTTTTAACGCTGTTTATTCACACACAAAATGCATTTTCGACGTTAAGTACGATTGTCGGAACAGCCATCGGTTTTTTATGCGGAGTATATGTGCCGATCGGCGGCGTACCGGTGTTTGTGCAGAAGATTATTATGTACTTCCCTATCAGCCACACCGCCGTTCTGTTCAGAAAAGCGTTTATGACAGACTCAGTTGATAAAGTATTTAAACATGCCTCTGCGGACCAAATACAGGAATATGAAAAGCATTACGGGATCGTCTACAAGTTAAACGGCCATTTTATCAGTACAGCAGCAAGCTTGTGGATCATTGTCATTACAGCCATCATATTTACCGTCATATCTATTTTCATATTTAAAAAACAAAATAAATGACTTCTTCAGACGATACATAACGATGTAACAGGCAGCATCCGTTTACTGGATGCTGTCTGTTTTGTTTATCATTATTCCGAAGCCTTACTTAATATTTAGATAATCCTTAACAAATTCTTTGTCCTCTTCGTCTTCAGGGAAAATCCCCAAGTTATTGAACTCCCAAATCATTTGCCTTTCGTATTCGTCCAAATCAGATTCAATAACATCTTCATAATCATAATCAATTGAGAACGTTCCATCGTTTTCAAGATTCAGTGTCAAATTTGTCCATGCTTCAGGATTATTTTCTTTAAATTCATTGTGTAACTGTTTAAATAACTCTTGAAGATCTAATAATAGTTCTGTATAAATTTTTTTACTAACTTGAAATTGTTCTGGAATGTCGTGAGAGTATATATATTCATCGTTTTCTGGTGTTTGAAAGAAAAAATACACTTCTCTAGAGCCGTCTAATATTTCTGCATAAAGAACAACTTTGCTCCATTCGGAAGGGATCATATCATTAATTTGTTCTGCTATCTTTTGATATAGAACTTCCATCTTTTTTGTTTCCATTAGATTAACCCCCTGGTTTATTTTCTATAGTAACTTGTCTCGCTCTACGATTACCTATCTTATATTCAACATTAAATAATACAGGTCTTAGTGAATCTCCCTGATAAACGGGTTCTATATTAACTTTTACTTGCTTAGGAGGTTTTCCGTTTAATGCCTTTGACCACACTTGCTCCATTTTGTACCATTTCCCGCCGCTCCTATTAATCTGAGAATTCATCGGCACGATGTTGTCGAATTGGCCTGAGCCTTTGAATTGGGTGGCGATTAGGTGGCCTCCGTCGTCATCTGTCAGACGGTCTGGTTTACCTGCTTTTGACTGTGCATATTGGTTGCGTTTTGCTTCTCCCAGCTGCAAGTCTGCTTTGACACTTGTAATTCTACCATAGTTGTCAGTGGTGTACGTGTAGCCTTCTTTTGTTTTGTAGATGACATTCGGCTTCAATACTTTCTTTCTGGTCCATTTCGCAAAATGCTCGCCGTATTTGACTGTTACCGGCGGTACATGCGGTGCCGGTGTCCGTCTGCCGCTTGCGGAGGTTCCGTACGGTTTCGGCAGTACCACTTTGGCGAATGCTTGCAGTGCTTCTTTTAAACTTTTGTTGTAAGGCACTCCTTCGGCGGTACCACGCATGGAGTGGGCGATAGTGGAGAATAACCTCCAGTTATAGTTAGTACTTTGTCTGTGAGAGAACGCCCCTCCTTTTGTTTATCTATGGATATTTATAGTCTTTTAGGTTTTACACGCAAACAAAAAAGGCCTCTGAAAAAAAGAGAGCCTTCTTCTAGTCATCCTACTTTTTATCTTCTTCCAAGTAGTATGAATAACCATCTCATATAATCACTACATTATGAAAACGTAATTCTGAATTATACTTTATTATGATTTTTTCTTTTAAACATAGGAAACTGCACCAATAAATTTAAATGAATAGTTTTTTGCAGTTATTTCTTTCTCCCTGCCGTCATATTCAAAATTATATAAAAGAACAGCAGCATTGATTTGATCAGGGAGTGTGGTACCTACCATGTTTTCGAAACGAGGTAAGATGACACTATCGTATGAACAGCCGTCAATTAGTGCAGGTAAATTGTTACGATTATTTTCATGTGCAACTTTTTCTATAAAATCTTCATCTAAATCATCGATATCTATATCAAAGTCAATTAAAAATTGGGAAGGAAGAAAATCACCTTCATCTTCATTGTAAACTAATTCAACATATTTACTTAATGATTCATTATCCTTTATACTTCCGATCCACAATGATACGTAATTTTGACGTTCCATATAAACCTCCTATTATTTAATCCTCAATCCTTTTGGCAGGGCTTCTACTCCACCTTTAAGTCTATAGTTTGCCCAATTGTTCAATCTGCGGACAAATATATTATAGTTCAGAGATGAATCAATAATTCCCAGCAATTCATTATGGGCAGCTGTAGAGCCCAATCCCCCATGTTTACCAACAGGATTTACAAACTCAACTTCGTTTATAGCAGTTCTTAAATCTCTTATTTGTTCCGCTGTAATATTCCAATGTTTAAAGGTAGGAGCTCGGGAAACTAAATGCCATTCGTGCATTCCACCGGGTGCTCTTAGTTGTCTTTCAATTGCTCTTCTAACTCTTTTATCTGCCCAAAGTTCATCAAGTTGTTTTGTGGTTAATGAGTTGAACCAATTATTAAATTCACCACTTTTTACTGTAGGAACTATTGTTTTTCTAGGTTTCTTTACATTCTGGGTTTTTATTATCTCAGTTTCTTGTAAAGCTTTCGACTTCTGTCCTTCAATCTCTTTCTTCAAAAGCGGTGTATTCTTCACATTATGCGTATTCTCAATATCCTGGACAATTCCTGCAAAAGCTGGTTGATTTCCTTTTGATAATGAATTGGTGAAATCTTTAGTTTTCTGGATACCTGTCTTCACATGTTTTGCAGCCGCTTTTTCACCGGCTTCCAAGACGTTACCCACTTTGGCGGCACCTGTTTTCGCGAGCTTGTGGGTCATTGTCATTACAGCCATCATATTTACCGTCATATCTATTTTCATATTTAAAAAACAAAATAAATGACCTCTTCAGACGATACATAACGATTTAACAGGCAGCATCCGTTTACTGGATGCTGCCTGTTTTGCTTAGTCTTATGGGAGCATGCCCATATTTTTGTGCTTCCGCAAATTCTGTCTTTGTGTTCCGCTTAATTCTAATGCAATAACATGTTACATTAGTCAAGATATCCTGATTGTCAGCTTTTCATTTATCTTTCGCTAGTCTTGATGAAATCTTCTAGGAAGGTTCTTACCGTTTTCCTTTTTGGCATCAAGCCTAGGTTTTTATACACCCAAACAGCTTTTCTTTGAGCTCCATTTAGCTCTGAACCGATTACATCTTCATAGTTATAATCTATAGAAAACTGGCCTGTCCTATCTAGTTTTAAAGTCAAGTTCGTCCAAATATGCAGATTATTTTCTTTATATTCTTTGCGCAGTTCTTCGAAGGCTTCTTGAAGTTTGATTAATAGATTGTCATAAAGATCTTCGCTTACTTGAAAATGTTCAGGAATATTATGAGAATAGATATAATCCTCACTTTGCGGAGGATTGAAATAAAAGAAAACTTCAGAAGAATCGTCGAGTATTTCTGCATAAAGAATGACCTTTTCCCATTCAGAAGGAATTATTTCGTTAATGCCTTCTGCTATCTGTTGATATAATTCACCCATTTTTTCTGTTTCCATGCTAACCTCCAGTTCAAATTTATAGATTTAGGTAGCTAATTAAAAATTCTTGATCTTCCTCGTCTTCGGGCAAAATTCCAAGAGTTTTGTACTCCCATAATGCAATTCTTTGATACCCATCAAGCTCAGATGCCAAAATATCGTCATCATTATAATCAAGTTGGAATTGACCGTTGCTCTCCAATGTCAATGTTAGGTTCGTCCAAACCTGATCATTATTGTTTTTGTGCTCAGCTCGTAATTCGTCAAAAAGTTCACGGATTTCTCTTAATAAAGTTTTGAAGATATCTTTACTTACACTGTATCGGACAGGTATATCTTGCGAATAAATCAGTTGACGTTTTTCTGGTGTCTTGAAGTGAAAGAGAACCATGGTAGAGTCATCTAATACTTCTGCATAAAGATATATTTTTGTCCATTCACAAGGTATGATGTCATTTAATTTCTCACCAATAATCTGGTACAGATCTTGCATTTTCTTATTTTCCAACCTTTTCACCTTCAATCGTCGAGAAATCCTAGTTATAAAAAATAGCCCAGCAAGGAAGTGCTGAGCCATTATTGTTTTATAGACTGCAGTAACTTATTACAAATTCTTTATCGTCCTCATCTTCAGGCAAAATCCCCAAGTTTTGATATTCCCATACCACTTGCCGTTGTGTTCCGTTTAAGTCTGAGGCGATGACATCGGTGTAATCGTAGTCAATTGAGAATTTACCGCTTCGTTCGAGATGTAAAGTGAGGTTTGTCCATAAGTCCTCGTTGTTTGTTTTAAATTCATCCCGTAACTCTTCAAAGTAATCATGCAATTCATATAGAAGTTCGTCATATATATCTTCATCAACATTAAAATGTTCAGGAATATCGTGTGAATATATATATTCCTGATTTTGTGGAGTAGTAAAGAAGAAGTAAACTTCTGAAGAATCATCTAAAATTTCGGCATAAAGAGCAACCTTCTCCCACTCAGAGGGGATAATTTCATTTATTTGCTCAGCGATTTTTTGATATAGTATTCCCATCTTTTCAGTTTCCACAATATCAGCCTCCTGCTTGATTTTTTATTCTAACATTTTTAAATCTTTTATTTCCGATCTTATATTTGACCTTAAATAAATTAGGTCTTAAAGAGTCTCCACTATAAATAGGCTTAATTTCAATTGTTACTAATTTAGGAGGTTCTTCTTTAAGAGCTTTTGCCCACTCCTGCTCCATCTCATACCATTTCCCGCCGCTCCTATTAATCTGAGAATTCATCGGCACGATGTTGTCGAACTGGCCTGAGCCCTTGAATTGAGTAGCGATTAGGTGGCCTCCGTCGTCATCTGTCAGACGGTCTGGTTTACCTGCTTTTGACTGCGCATATTGGTTGCGTTTTGCTTCTCCCAGCTGCAAGTCTGCTTTGACACTTGTAATTCTACCATAGTTGTCAGTAGTGTACGTGTAGCCTTCTTTTGTTTTGTAGATGACATTCGGCTTCAATACTTTCTTTCTGGTCCATTTCGCAAAATGCTCGCCGTATTTGACCGTTACCGGCGGTACATGCGGTGCCGGTGTCCGCCTGCCGCTTGCGGAGGTTCCGTACGGTTTCGGCAGGATGACCTTGGCGAATTTCTGAAGTCCTTCTTTAAGTGTGACCCCGTTGACTGCGTTGTAAGGAACGCCTGCCGGCACTAAGTCGTGACGCGGATGATACGGGAGAATATCAGCCAGGGTGAGATCTCCGATTTGATTTAACTTGGTTTTGGCACGTTTTTTTGATACTTCCATGCCTGTGTTTACTTTTTGTTTGATGTGATCAACGGTTTGTTTTGAGACCGTTATCGCTTTTTGTGCTGTTGCGGATTTGCTTGCTGCTGTTTTGACTTTGGTTGTCACTTTGGCGGCTGTGCCAGTTTTTGAGACGGCGCCGACGCCTTTTGTGCCGACAACTGATGTCACAACGGTGCCTACTGCATATGACACCCATCTTGCTCTGGAGTAGGTGTCGCCATTCACCATGTCTTTTTGGTACGATTCTTCGATTGCCGCTGAAATGGCTTCATACGTTTTGATCGGGTGAGCCACCGCTCCTGTAATGGCTTCAACCGTTCCGCCCGGATCTGTGACCATATCCCACAGGCCTGTGACCGCGTCTTTTCCGGAATCATAAAGGCCGACGGCAACGCCTTTGAAACCGTCTGTAAGTTCACGCGTGTTTTCAATTTGAGTGAAGTAGCGCTGCTGTTCTTTTGTCAGGTTTTTATAGCCGATTGTTTTGGCCATTGAGTAGAATTCATCGGCATTCGCATAATCATAGTTTTTCAGTCTTTCTTTCAGTTTTTCAATTTCCCGCTCTTTCGCTTCTTCCTTTTTAATCGTCAAATAAGCATCCGAATGTCTTGCGATATCGCCTTTTTTCTTATGGATGTCGCTTTCTCGGTACGCTTTGGCGTTGTAGTGAAGCGGCGTGGCGCTTTTTCCTTTGCCTGTGGCGTTTTGGAGCTGCTCAAAGTCGGCCTGAATGAACTGTTCGTTCGCTTCGGTTTCTGTGTATTCCTTCGTTAGATCGTGATCAAGCTTGTCGAGCTTATGTATTGTTTCGCTTCTTTTTTTGTCAGCTGAAGAAAGCTTTTGTTCTGTGCTTTCGGTTGAAAACAATTCGAGCGAGATGATGTCTTCGATCTCTCCGAGGATGGAGCGCATGTCCTTTTTCTGCGCTTCCATAATCGCCTTTGATTTACTGAGGGCATGGGTGAGCTCGTGCTCCAGAAAAGATTCTTCTACATGAGATTCGGAAAGACCTGCGTCTTCGACTTTGCCGGAAAGGCTTGTGAGAAATGCGATTTTCATATCGATCAGATCAAGCCAGCTGTCTGTGACGCCGGCGTGGTCCTGGAAAAAGGCTTTGATATTGTCAGCGCCCCGGCCTGAAAAGTCGCTGTCACCGAGGTCAGCCATACCTTGAAACGCTTTTTTTAGATTGACCATCTGGCCGCGCAGTTCTTTGTATTCACCCGCGCGCTGTTTGGCGGCGGCCATCAGGCTGTTTGCTTCGAAAACTTTCATGACCATATCCTTTCCCCTTTCATTCGGGGTTATTTTTTCAGTTTATAGAGGGAAAGATTAAGAAACTTATCAGGGACTGTGTAAACATAGGAATAGGGTTTCCCTGAATCTATAAAGACTCAATATTTTTTTCGATTTTTTGAATGACTTGTCTGAGCCATAGTATTGGGGATAGTTCGTAACTATTGATATCTACACCATCAGCAGATTCTTCTATAAAAACGTTTTTTTGTTCTTCTGAGTAATCACTATTTATAAACGCTTTGAGTGCTTCTACATCGTTTTCTTGTTCTTTTTTAGGTATCTCTGCTAAGTATTCTTCAAGAGCTGACTCAGGAGTGTCTATATCTTGATGGAAAATACCTCCTAAAAATTGAAATACAGGTTCAGAAATATTTGTTTCAATCATTGATCTCACCTCGTGGGATAGCCTGTTAATATAAAGCTACCATCATTATTCTTTTTCAATATAATTTTAGCGTTAGTTAAGTCAGAAATTTCAGTTGTGCCTTTGGTAATTCCTCTGCCTAACACTTCTGATCCTTTATAGGAGAGTACCAAAGGTTTTTTTACATCATTATTTAACCATTTTTCTATTTTATCTTTATTATCTGATAAGGTAATATTAGCAATCTTTTCTGCAGTTGCTCTATCCTTAAAAGAGGATGATCCGGATATTTTCTTGTTACTCATTTTGCTTTTTTCAAGCCTTTCCATGAGTTCTTGGTCGCTCTTACCAACATGTCTTTCTATAAGGTGTCCGCCTTTTGCTTCGTGAGCAGCTAAACCCCCGCCCGGTGCGAGAGGACTGCTGTCTCCTTGTTTAACACTATGTATGCCAGAAGTCACAGATTTACTGAGCACACTCTCTTTCTGATCTTCAATAATACTTTTCAACAAAGGAGTATTCTTCACATTGTGAGTGTTTTCAATATCCTGTGCTATTCCGGCAAGCGCGGGTTCGTACTTGTTTTTCGAAAAGGAATTGATGTAGTTTTGTCCTTTTTCAATCCCGGTTTTTACATGTTTTGCGGCTGCTTTTTCTCCAGCTTCCAAGACGTTATCCACTTTGGCGGCACCTGTTTTCGCGAGCTTGCTTGATACTTTTACAGCTGAGCCGGAACCTTTGAGTCCCACAATGCTCCCGATGGCGTAGGTGATGTAATGTGATCTTGAATACGCATCCCCGTTAACCATTTTATCATTCCATGAATCCGCCAGGTTTGTCCATATGATTTTTGCGTAGGAGGGTGTGTTCAATACGGCCGATATGGTTTTAGCGACTTTTTGTTCATCAGAGAGATGGTAAAAATCCCATGCGCCGACAGCGAGATCTTTGACGCCTGTTATGGTGTCTTTCCCGACATCATAAAGGCCGACGCCTATTCCTTTAACGATATCCCAAGCCGTTTCTCCGACTTCTTCTAGCTGTTTTGCTTGTTCAAGCTGCATCACATATTCCACCTGAGCAGGTTCAAGGTTTTCATAGCTGATTTTCTTCGCGATTTCTAAGTATTCATCCGGATCGGTGACACCAGCGGCCAGCTTTTTCTTCAGATCCTTGATCGCTCGCTCTTTCGCCTCTTCCTTTTTAATCGTCAAATAAGCATCCGAATGTCTTGCGATATCGCCTTTCTTCTTATGGATGTCGCTTTCTCGGTACGCTTTGGCGTTGTAGTGAAGCGGCGTGGCGCTTTTTCCTTTGCCTGTGGCGTTTTGGAGCTGCTCAAAGTCGGCCTGAATGAACTGTTCGTTCGCTTCGGTTTCTGTGTATTCCTTCGTTAGATCGTGATCAAGCTTGTCGAGCTTATGTATTGTTTCGCTTCTTTTTTTGTCAGCTGAAGAAAGCTTCTGATCTGTGCTTTCGGTTGAAAACAGATCAAGCGAGATGATGTCTTCGATCTCTCTGAGGATGGACCCCATGTCCTTTTTTTGCCCTTCCATAATTGCCTTTGATTTACTGAGGGCGTGGGTGAGCTCATGCTCCAGAAATGATTCCTCCACATGCGAATTGGAAAGTCCGGCATCTTCGACCTTACCGGGAAGGCTTGTGAGAAATGCGATTTTCATGTCGATCAGATCAAGCCAGCTGTCTGTGACGCCGGCGTGGTCCTTAAAAAAAGCTTTGATGTTGTCAGCGCCCCGGCCTGAGAAATCATTGTCACCGAGATCAGCCATACCTTGAAACGCTTTTTTCAGGTTGACCATCTGACCGCGCAGTTTTTTATATTCACCCGCGCGCTGTTTAGCAGCGGCCAGCAGGCTGTTTGCTTCGAAAACTTTCATGACCATATCCTTTCATTTGTTCGATATCAAAATTTTACCACGTGAGTCAGGATATACAGTGTAGGAAATAGGTAATGAGAATAAAATGAATCTTTTGGCTTGCGACTTCCTTCCTGTATGAAGGGAGGCTTTTTATATTTTGTATAATAACCCTCACATTCGGCTTACTGCGCTCCGGTGATTTTAAGCGTGCCTGTTTTTTCTAATGTCTTACACTCGAAACAACCCAACCGCTGAGGTATAATAGAAGCAGAGTATTTATCATACAGATTCAATTCGTGAAAGAGAGTGGAACAAAATGGGCCGTAAGTGGAACAATATTAAAGAAAAGAAAGCATCAAAGGACGCAAATACGAGCCGGATTTACGCGAAGTTCGGCCGTGAGATTTATGTGGCGGCAAAACAAGGCGAGCCAGATCCGGAATCGAACCAGGCGTTAAAAGTGGTGCTTGAGCGCGCGAAGACGTACAGTGTGCCGAAAAATATTATTGAGCGTGCGATTGAAAAGGCGAAAGGCGGCGCGGAGGAGAACTTTGACGAGCTGCGTTACGAAGGTTTCGGGCCGAACGGTTCAATGATCATCGTTGATGCGTTAACCAATAATGTAAACCGCACGGCGCCTGAAGTGCGTGCCGCATTCGGGAAAAACGGCGGAAATATGGGTGTGAGCGGGTCTGTCGCTTACATGTTCGATGCGACTGCCGTTATCGGCGTTGAAGGCAAGACGGCGGATGAAGCGCTGGAATTGCTGATGGAAGCTGATGTGGACGTGCGCGATATTTTAGAAGAGGATGACAGTGTTATCGTATATGCCGAGCCTGATCAATTCCATGCGGTACAGGAGGCATTCAAAAATGCCGGCGTTGAAGAGTTCACGGTTGCGGAGCTGACGATGCTTGCGCAAAATGAAGTCGAGCTTCCGGAAGATGCGAAAGCTCAATTTGAAAAGCTAATCGATGTGCTGGAAGACCTCGAAGACGTACAGCAGGTTTATCACAATGTAGATTTAGGCGAATAAAGACAAAAAGGCCGGGGCGGCATAAGTTCCGGCCTTTTTATTTTGCTTAAGCGGTCGGCCTGTATCGTATTTTTCTCCGTAAGCAATTATTTATTATTTCGCCAAAACTGGGCGGATGCCCATACGTTTCCTTCCGGATGTCATAAACTGGACTGTAACCTATGTGAAGGAGCGATAAATCATGAATGAAAGAAGACCGATTTACGGCGGAGGCTACGGCGGAGGCTATGGCGGCTTCGGAGGCTACCCGGGGTACGGTTTTGGCGGCTACGGAGGCTTCGGAGGATATCCGGGATACGGTTTCGGCGGAGGCTACGGATACCCGGGATACGGTTTTGGCGGTTACGGCGGTTTTGGCGGCTACGGCGGCTTCGGGGGATATCCGGGGTACGGTTTTGGCGGCTATGGCGGAGGCTACGGCGGCTACCCGTTCCATCATCATCATCGGGAAAGCCAATATATCTGACCATTCGGGAAAAAGCACTCTTGGAACAGCAAGAGTGTTTTTTTGTGACCGTTTCTAAGCGCTGGCTTTTTTCATTTCTTACAGGGCATAAATGCCGATACGGATTCATACCTATTAAGGTCATGTGTTTAGGAAAGGAGGATCGTAATGAAAGAAAATCAGCCGTTTACACCGGTCAAATCCTATAAACCCTTCCACAGCCGGTTTGATCCCTGCCCGCCGATCGGGAGAAAATACTACAGAACGCCGCCGCATCTTTATATGCGGTTTCAGCCGTATCACTTGGAGCAGTTTTCTCCGATGGAGGCATTGAGAAAAGGGACCCTTTGGAAGGATCTTTACGATTTCTATGATAATCCTTATCGGGGGGGAATCGAATATGGCGAAAAAGATTGATGATGAATACTATCGGCTGCTGGAGCAAATTCAGGCGGCGGACTTTGTCTTGGTGGAGCTGACGCTTTATCTGGATACGCATCCCCATGACCGTCTCGCGCTTCAGCAGTTTCATGAATATTCCCGGTACTCAAGACAGCTGAGAAAGCGGTTTGAGCCTGAGTACGGACCGCTTCTGCAATTCGGCGTGAGTCAGGTCGGCGCTCAATGGGACTGGGGCCGCGGTCCTTGGCCATGGCAAGTATAAGGAGGGATCTGTAAATGTGGGTATATGAAAAAAAGCTGCAGTATCCGGTTAAAGTCAGTACATGCAACCCGATGCTGGCTAAGTTTCTCATTGAACAATACGGCGGGGCGGACGGCGAATTGGCCGCAGCGCTCCGGTACTTAAACCAGCGCTACACGATTCCTGACAAGGTGATCGGCCTGCTGACGGATATCGGCACGGAGGAGTTTGCGCATTTAGAAATGATTGCGACGATGATTTATAAGCTGACAAAAGATGCGACCCCGGAGCAGCTGCGTGATGCAGGGCTCAGTGATCATTACGTCAACCATGACAGCGCGCTGTTTTATCACAATGCGGCCGGAGTTCCGTTCACAGCGTCTTACATACAGGCGAAGGGAGATCCGATCGCTGATTTATATGAAGATATTGCGGCTGAAGAAAAGGCGAGAGCGACGTATCAATGGATTATTGATATTTCCGATGATCCTGACCTGAATGATTCACTCCGTTTTCTGCGTGAGCGTGAAATCGTCCACTCTATGCGTTTCAGGGAAGCGGTTGAGATTTTAAAAGAAGAACGTGATAAGAAGAAAATTTTTTAAACGGCCCTCAAACACGACGGCTGTTTTTTTCCTTTCTGCGTTTGGTCTATAATAAAGGTGTCGAATATTCTGATTACAGGAGGATTTTATGACACCTTTTACGATCACGGAGGAGAAGGCGGGGGCATTCCGGGTCACCCCCGCCCGGAAAGATGATGCAAAAGAGGTCATGGATCTGCTCGTGCAAGCGGCAGAATGGCTTCGCGATAAAGGATCGAACCAGTGGAGCGGCCTTCTGCAAGGGGAAGATACCCACAATATGCGGGAGGCGATCGCCCAAGGGTGTGTTTTTTTATTCAGGCAGAATGAAGAGCTGGCCGGCGTCGTCATGCTGCTTCCCGAAGCAAGCGGGTGGGACAGACGTCTTTGGGGCGATGAAGGACATGAGGAGTCCGTATATCTCCACCGGCTGGCGATTGACAGGCGGTTTGCAGGGGCGGGGCTCGGCCGGACAATCATGACTTGGGCGGAGACGGGTGTGTCTTGTCCGGGAAAAACGAAAATCCGGCTCGATTGCGTGTCCGAAAACAAGGCGCTTCAGTCGTTTTACAGCGGAATGGGGTACGAACCAAAAGGATCCGCGCCGGGTTATCATTTGTTTGAAAAAAAGGTGAGTAAATAAAAAGCTTCTCATGACGGAGGTAAAAGACATGGGGTTTTTTTATCTGATCTGTCTGGCCGCATTTTGTCTTAACTTTGCCGTATCGGCTGTGCTCCGCAAGAAATGGCCGAAAAAGATGTGGTCTGAGTGCCTTTTGGCGGTGCTGGGCCTGACTGCTTTCGGTACGGTTGTTTACAGCATTTTCGGTGTCGGCGGCTGGGAAGGAATGGGCTTGGGGCTTGCCGCGATGTTTGCGGGTTCCGGAGCGGCCGCCGGTTATGCCGCTGAGGTGTGCTTACGGGTCGTCAGATCGAATCGAAAACAGTAAGCAGAAGTGAAAAAACGCGGCCTCGGCTGCGTTTTTTTGTGTGTTGCCGGCCGCTGTATAGAAAACAGGCGAATGTCCATAATGGTAATGACTTTTAAGAAGAAGGTGCGAATATGGGACATTTACTTACAGTGGCTTGGGAGTTAGTATGCGGTTTGGGTATTTTATTTGTGATTTTAAAATTGCTTGGAAAAACTCAATTCTCGCAAATTACGCCGTTTGATTTTATTTCCGCGCTCATCCTCGGCGAACTGGTCGGAAATGCGGTGTATGATAAAGGCGTCAGGATTTTTGAAATCATTTTTGCCTCTCTGTTATGGGGGATTTTAATTTATCTCATCGAACTGATTACGCAGAAAGTAAAAAGCTCCAGAAAGCTGTTGGAAGGCGAGCCGAGTATTATCATACATAAAGGAAAACTGAAATATGATGTGCTGAAAAAGAATAAGCTGGACATTAATCAATTGCAAAGCCTTCTCAGACAGGCGAATTGCTTTTCCATACAGGAAGCGGAGTACGCGATTTTAGAAACAAACGGGATGGTCAGCGTCCTGCCGAAATTTCAATATGACACGACGAAAAACGGCGACATGCAAATAAAGCCGAAGCAGGTCTCTTTGCC
Source organism: Bacillus sp. JNUCC-21 (assembly GCF_041222765.1). Lineage (NCBI taxonomy): Bacteria > Bacillati > Bacillota > Bacilli > Caryophanales > Bacillaceae > Bacillus > Bacillus sp. JNUCC-21. Next base: position 700,249 of record NZ_CP166019.1, read on the forward strand.
GGTCACGCTGATTATTGACGGCGAAGTGCTGTATGAAAATCTGAAAGAAGCCGGGCTGGAAGAAAAGCAGCTGAATCAGGAGCTGAAAAAGCTGAACATCAAAAAAACGGAGGATGTGCTGTATGCGGAATGGAAGCCCGATAAACCGCTGTTTGTCCTGCCGTATGAGGAGAAAAAATAAAAAGAGCATTGCCCTGGGGCAAATGCTCTTTATTATTTTTCATGTACGCCTGTTTTAACGGCTCTGACATGATACATACCGACATCCGTCCCAAGCATATAATCAGGTTTCGGCTTGCCTTGGTTTGCTTTGTGGGCCGCGATGTGGTCTTCGCTTTTTTCCCATTGTTTCCAATGGTCTTCTGACTCCCAGCGGATTAACACGACGACTTCTTCATCACCGCGGCGGACTTTTTTTTCCAGGACCGTTACGTCTATCAAACCTTCCTGCTTTTCAATCACGCCTTCTGAACTGAAGCGTTCGATTACTTTGTCGGCATGTCCTTCTTTTACGGTCATTTTTCTGATTTGCACGAACATTTGGCAACTCTCCAATCCTTTTCACGCTTTATCCAACATTTTAAATGAAAATGATTCTCACAGTCAATTGAGATGCCTGACGGCTTACGATTTCAGGAGAAAGACATGACCATCCTCATCTTTAAATTGCACGAAGCTGCCCCATTCCATTTGTTTCGGTTCATCTAAAAAGGTGATGCCGTTCTTTTTCATCTGTTCGTATGCGGCAAAGACATCTTCACACTCAAATACGATAGAAGCCTTCATATGCTCGGCCCCTTTCATCATTGATTTCGGATAAATAACCAAATGAGTGGCGGCCCCTTTGGGCGCTACCTCAAGCCAGAAGGCGCCCGGGCCCATCGGATGCTCGGCGACGGTTTCAAACCCCGCTTTTTCCGTCCAGAATGTTTTTGCTTTTTGCTGATCATCAGTGTATACGGCGACTGTCGCGATTTTTTTGATCATCATACTGACCTCCTGTTTCATTTCTATTATAGTGTATCCTCCTGCCGAAAAAAGCAATCAAAAGCTTTAATGTGCAGGCTTTTTTTTATTTCTCTAGTACGATCGGCGATTCCGATTTATAATTTAGACAAAAGTACATATTCTTGAAAGAGGAGACGGCAGTGAACAAAGACCAATTACTTCATGATTATATTATTACACATTCGGCAGAGCTGACGGAAAAATGGCTCAAGCTGAGACGGAAGCTGAGAGGGCGTTTTTATTCTGCGGATCAATTAAGTGAGGAAATGAAACGGCTGCTGATCGAGCAGCATACCTTTACAAACACGGTCATCGCAAGCGCTTTTTTGGAAGATCCGGCCGTTTTTCAGCATAACAAAGAAAAATGGGCCGCACAGGTAGCGAAAAGCAGAGTGGAGCAAGACGCGGAGGTTCATGAGGTCGTTGAGGCGATCGGCAATTCAAGAACCGTCTTTTGGGAGGCGGTCACCCGTTTTATGGATGAGCATCAGGACATCGTAACAAACGAGGATGCCCGCCGCTGGAATCACCTTGTCAACGGCTCGTTTGATCAGCTGATGACGGATTTTACTGAACAGTTTCAGAAATTAATGATCGCGAGGCTGTCATCTCAGCAGGAGCTTATTTCCGAATTGAGCTGTCCGGTTATTTTGATCGCGGATACGATCGGCACTCTGCCGCTCATCGGATCAATTGATACGAGACGGGCGCGCGTGATTTTGGAGTCGGTGCCGGAAAACTGTGTCGCCAAACGGATCACAAATCTTGTGATTGATCTGTCCGGTGTACCAATTGTCGATACGATGGTGGCGCAGCAATTGTACATGCTGTCGAAAACATTATTTCTCCTCGGCATCAGAACCGTGTTTTCCGGCATTCGGCCTGATGTGGCACAGACTTCTATCCAATTGGGGCTTGATTTTTCAGAGTATCAAACTTACGGCTCCCTGGAGCAGGCGCTCGCCAGCATGGGCGTCACATGTGTGATCGAGGAAGCAAAAGCATAGTAAAAAGGTGCTCCGGCCAGAGGCGGGGCGCTTTTTTTGTCAGCGGAAAACAACGTAAATATGTCGGAACGTGAAGATTGCGTTCTTAAAAAGAGCAATATGACGCCTTGGGAGTCGATTTCGGGATGACACGGTTTATATCAAAGCGAAGGAAGTGAAAGTTTTCGCAAAGAAAACATATCCAAAAATTGTGTAAATGTTATTGATTTCTGAATGAAAACATAATAGTATAATTATATATTTCTTATCAGAATAGTATGAATTAAAACACTCATTGTCAAAAGACGAACGGCCAGACATAAAGGGGGGAGCATGATGACGTCCAAAGGAAACGTAGATCCGCATGTGATCGAAAAGATTATCAGCGCGCTGGAAACGCTCGATTTCGGGACAGTTCAGATTACGGTTCATAATTCCCAAGTGACACAAATTGATAAGGTGGAGAAATATCGATTTTCCCTGAAGAGCAAAGAAGTAAAACAATCTTAAAAAACAGCCAATGACAGGAGGCGGTACATATGAAGCATTCAACTGTTCCTTTCCGGGAGAGCCGGTATCTGCACCTGCCCGAAGTGCGCTTTCTGCATTGGTGCACGAAGCAATACGGCATTAACAAAGGCGTGCTCAATACAATTGACGGCTGGTTTTATGATGCGGGCGTCATTCCGATTCCCGTCAGGCGTCTTTATGTGCTGGCATTTCTCGATTTCGCGAAAACGCCGGGGCAGAAGGGGAATATCCGATTCGGGCACGGCGGCTTGACGAAAAAACTGCATGATTTCATGGATAGGCAGGAGTGCGCAGCAAAACGTCAGGCCTGACATCCTTAAAATCTTCTTAAAATCATGCGAATTTCTCCCATTTTATTTATAATAGACCTATCAAGATCATTTTTTTGGGAGGACTTTTGACATGCAAACTGCTGCTTATGAGAGCAAACAATCTATTATGCAGCGCATTATAACGGTATTTGTGTTTACACTGTTAGTTGCGACAATCGGCCTGTATACGGGTCAGTTCATTCCGCCGGCATTGATGCTGCCGCTGTCGATCTTAGAGGTTGTCATGATCATCGCCGCATTTTGGCTGCGCCGAAAAAAAGCCGTCGGATATGTGTTTGTCTTTTCATTCGCTTTCATTTCCGGAATGACGCTGTTTCCGATTATCAGCCATTATGCGTCCGCAGCGGGGGCCTATGTCGTATTGGAGGCATTCGGTTCATCGTTTGTGATTTTTGCGGTGCTCGGCACGATCGGCGCTAAGACGAAAAAGGACTTGTCGTTTTTATGGTCCTTCTTGCTTGTCGCTGTCATCGCGCTTCTCGCAGTGGGGATCTTTAATATTTTCAGCCCGCTGAATTCCGCCGCCATGATGGCGTATTCCGTCATCGGGACGATTGTGTTTTCAATGTACATCTTATACGATCTGAACCAGATCAAGCACCGGGACATCACGGCTGACCTGATTCCTTTGATGGCATTGACGCTTTATATCGACTTTATTAACCTGTTTATCAACCTGCTACGGTTTTTCGGAATTTTAAACAGTGATGATTAACCGCGCGAAAAAGGCGCCCTGCTGAGAGGGGCGCCTTTTTATGTTCTGCCGCCGGAAAACAGCAGAAGCTTATCAAATAATACTTCAAGCATTTTTGTCAATTCCGCTTTTTGTTCAGCGGTGAAGCTTTCCATGACTCCTGAAATATTGGAGAAGTGGCCGGGAAGAAACAGCATCAGCTTTTCTTTTCCTTCTTTTGTGAGTTCGATGCTGATTTTTCGTCTGTCGCCGGTATGCCGGCTGCGGTTTACAAAGCCGTCCCGTGCGAGTCCGTCGATCAATCCGGTGATGGTCGCTTTGGTGACATTGGATTTTTTTGCCAGCTCTGTCGGACTCAGGCTGTGTCCGGGTGCGTCAAACAGAAACATCAAAATTTTGAATTTCCCTTCGGACAATCCGTGACTTGAGAAATAATGCTCCATGACCTGATTCATTTTTTTAGACATATCAAATAACGTCAAAAATGTTTTCAATGATTCAGCATCCATATCGGCGTAAATCTCAGCGCGTCCGGCAATCTGCGAATAATCCGGCAAATGTCTCAACTCCATTTTTGTAAGCCTCCGTACCATTTTAGTGATTCAAAGTATAAGCTTGCCGGATTCAAAAGGCAACCTATAAAGATTGACAGTTTTTCAGCTCATATAGTAAGGTGGCTAATAGTTAATGAATAATAAATAAATAGAGAAGGCGGTATCGTGATGAACCATGAAGTGAAAAAGATCATCATAGCGGGAGGAGGGATCGGCGGCCTGTCCGCAGCGATTTCTCTCGGCAGAGCGGGTTTTGAAGTGACCCTTTGCGAGGCGGCGTCCGACATGCGAAAAAGCGGAGCGGGCATTCTCCAGCCCCAAAATGCGCTGCGGGTGCTGCGGGAAATCGGTGTGTATGATGAATGCTGTCAACACGGCTTTCAAACGGAATGGCTGAAGCAGCATGATGAAAACGGAACGCTGCAGTTTAAAGTGAGTGAGGCGTTTTTAGATGATTCATTGCCGGGGCGGAATAATATATTGCGGCAAACGTTAAACGATATCCTCAAAAAGCATGCTGAAGCGGCGGGGGTCACGATTCTGCCCGGTAAAAAAGTCGTGTCTTACGAAGAAACGGCAGATGAAATAACGGTGCATTGTGCAGACGGAACCGCGATGACGGCTGACATCCTCGCCGGCTTTGACGGCATTCGCTCCGCTGTCCGCGATCAAATGCTGCAAAGAGAAGTGAAAACAGAGTATCTCGGCATGGGAGCGCACAGATTTTACATTTCTTTTCCCGAGCCGATATTTCATGATTCGACACTGATGTATAAAAAAGGGCAGACGCAGGTCGGAGTCGTGCCGCTCTCTGAAAAAACAGGATACGTATTTATCATCCGGCCGTATGACGCTGACTTCAGGGATGACGAGGACACGCGTTTTGAACGGGTGAAAGACTTGCTGCGCGGAATTCCGGGAGTGAAGTTTGTGACAGAGAATATGTCAAAGGAATATCCCGTTTTGTTTCATAAGATTGAGCAGATGGCGGTCAAAGAACCGTGGCACAGAGGCCGCGTCGTTCTGGGCGGGGATGCCGTCCATGCAGGAGCGCCGACATTGGCGCAGGGAGCGGCGATGGCGATTGAAGACGCGATTGTGCTTAGTGAAGAACTGCGAAAACACGAAAACCATGAAACTGCATGTCAAGCATACTTCGAAAGACGGGCGGAGCGGGCATTACAGGTGCAGAATCTCTCATCTGAAATCGTCCGCCGCGAGATAAAGGGAACGCCTGGCGTCCAAGACATCATCAGTGAATGCTATCGATTGCTCAAAGAGCCTTATTAAATAAAGAAAGTCCAGAACATGGCGTCTGGACTTTTGTCAGTCTTGTTCAGATTTATTCCGTATCCGTTCAATTACCTCATGCAGCCCCTCAGGCTTGTGAAACTCCACCGGCGAACTGCCTTTTTCAAACGAGATCGTCTCCGCCTCAATGAGCGCGACATAGCGCCCGTTCACTTTTGCGAGATGGATGGATTCGCCGAAATCAGCCAGTAATCCTTTAATCTCTGTTTCTCCGACTTTCATTTTCAGCTCGGCTTCCGGCGTGTGTTCAATGATCTGCGCGGATGCCTCGATGACTTGATGAGTGTCGAGGCGCTCCTGAATTTCCCGCTTTTCACTCGCTTCCCAAATTTCAATGTCGTGCTCAAACTGCTGAAGCTCTTCGCTGTTTTCTTCAAAAGTTTCATACACGTGTTCCTGCACCATGTTCATGACTTGGTTTTTCATGATTTCCGGCATCGATTCGCCGTATTCGACAAATTTGAGAAAATCTTCGAAATAACGGGCGTGCGAGGCCTGATGGATTTTCAGCTCATGCTCTTCCGTCATGCCTTCTTCCGGCATATACGGATATTGAATGCTTTTCATGTTTTTTGTCGTGATGGCCATTTCGACCTTTTTAATGAGAGACGAGGCGTCTGAGATGCGGGCGACCTTCGGCTCGAAATCGCATTTCATCATAAAGACGAATTTGTCTTCAAAATACTTGCGCGGAACGGCCGATGCCACGATAAAAACACCGCCGCGCACGGCGCTCGTGTCAAGGTAAGTGCGGACGAACTGCTCGCTTGCTTCGATAAATGCTTCCTTCGTATCCGCAAGTCTGGCGCGGTTGAAAAGGTTGTAATTCGGATTTGAATCAAGCTCATGGCCCGGCTCCGTGATAAAATGGCCGATTTTTGTTGGGACTTGCTCGGATTGCGGATGCCGTTCGGCTTTCCGTTTGACGATTTTCTTCAATTCCCCGTCAAGAAAATCCTTCAGCTCGCTTTCTTCAAATTCTTCCGTGTCAAGGGTCTGGAAATGTTTGAACTGTTTGTTTGCCTGTTCGTCTTTTCCTTCCACTTGAATGACATAAAACGATAAAAACTTGATTTCAAAATCCATATGTGAACTCACCTTATTTCTGTATTTAACAAGCCTCTCCAGTATAGAAAAAACCGTTATCGATCGTCAATCCGATGATTGCTCCGTGACGGCGGATAATCGGCCGGTGAAAAGGGCACCGTAGTTGGAAGGAACGCATCAACGTGTAAGAAAGGGTGTTATTTATGAAGGAAACAGGTCCGATTCCGCAGCCGAAGACATTCGGCCCGCTCGGCAATCTTCCTTTGCTTGATAAAGACAAGCCTACAATGTCGCTGATCAAACTGGCAAACGAGCAGGGGCCTATTTTTCAGCTGCATACGCCGGCGGGCGCCATTATCGTCGTGTCCGGCCATGAACTGGTGAAAGAGGTTTGTGATGAAGAACGGTTCGATAAAAGCATTGAAGGGGCTTTAGAGAAAGTCCGGGCGTTTTCCGGTGACGGGCTGTTTACAAGCTGGACGCATGAGCCTAACTGGCGAAAGGCGCATCATATTCTGATGCCGACCTTCAGCCAGCGCGCGATGAAAGATTATCATTCGATGATGACTGATATCGCGGTGCAGCTGATTCAAAAATGGGCTAGGCTCAACCCGGATGAGGCCGTTGATGTGCCTGCTGATATGACCCGCCTGACGCTCGATACGATCGGGCTTTGCGGCTTTAACTATCGGTTTAACAGCTATTACAGGGAAACGCCTCATCCGTTTATCAACAGCATGGTGCGCGCCCTTGATGAAGCGATGCACCAAATGCAGCGCCTTGATGTTCAGGATAAGCTTATGATCAGGACGAAGCGCCAATTTCATCATGACATTCAGGCGATGTTTTCGTTAGTAGACAGTATTATCGCAGAGCGCCGGTCAGGCGGCCGGGATGAAAAGGATCTGCTGGCCAGAATGCTGAATGCGGAAGACCCGGAAACGGGCGAAAAGCTTGATGATGAAAATATCCGGTTTCAAATCATCACGTTTTTAATTGCCGGCCATGAAACGACAAGCGGCCTGCTTTCCTTTGCCATCTATTTTCTGCTGAAACATCCCCGTGTTTTGGAAAAAGCCTATGAAGAAGCCGATCGGGTTTTGACCGATCCCGTTCCTTCATATAAACAAGTGCTGGATCTTACTTATATCCGAATGATTTTGCAGGAGTCATTGCGTTTATGGCCGACCGCTCCTGCGTTCAGCCTTTATGCGAAAGAGGATACGGTGATCGGCGGGAAATATCCGATCACGCCGAAAGACAGAATTTCCGTCTTAATTCCCCAGCTTCACCGTGATAAAGACGCGTGGGGAGACAATGCGGAGGAATTTTATCCGGAGCGGTTTGAACATCCTGATCAAGTGCCTCACCATGCGTATAAGCCGTTCGGAAACGGTCAGAGGGCGTGTATCGGTATGCAGTTCGCCCTGCATGAAGCAACTCTTGTTCTGGGGATGATTCTTCAGCATTTTACCTTTATCGATCACACCGATTATGAGCTCGATATTAAACAGACACTGACGATCAAGCCCGGCGACTTTCATATCCGGGTGCGGCCGCGAAACAAAGAAGACGTTGCGGCTGCTCTCCCGGCGGCTGAAAAAGCGGCGGAAGACGTCGAAAAAGAAAAACGGGAAACAAAAGGAGCATCCATTATCGGGCTTGATAACCGACCGCTTCTGATTCTGTACGGCTCAGATACGGGAACCGCAGAAGGCGTGGCGCGGGAGCTTGCCGATACTGCCGGGATGCACGGCGTCCGGACTGAAACGGCGCCTTTAAATGACCGGATCGGAAAACTGCCGAAAGAAGGAGCTCTCTTGATCATTACGTCCTCTTATAACGGAAAGCCTCCGAGCAACGCGGGACAATTCGTTCAATGGCTTGAAGAAGTCAAACCCGGGGAGCTGGAAGGCGTCCGATATGCCGTCTTCGGCTGCGGTGATCATAACTGGGCGGCGACATATCAGGCTGTACCGAGGCTTATTGATGAGAAGCTTGCCGAAAAAGGGGCGGAACGCTTTTCCTCCCGAGGCGAGGGGGACGTCAGCGGCGATTTTGAAGGAAAGCTTGATGGATGGAAAAAAAGCATGTGGACGGACGCCATGAAGGCATTCGGTCTCAAGCTGAATGAAAATGCAGAAAAAGAGAGAAGTGCGCTGGGCCTTCAATTTGTCAGCGGGCTTGGCGGGTCTCCTTTGGCACAGACGTATGAAGCGGTTTACGCATCCGTTGCAGAAAACAGGGAACTTCAGGCGCCGGAAAGCGGCCGGAGCACAAGGCATATCGAAATCACTCTGCCGAAAGAGGCTGCCTATCATGAAGGGGATCATCTCGGCGTGCTGCCGGTAAACAGCAAAGAGCAGGTCAGCCGTGTTCTCCGCCGGTTCAATCTGAACGGGAATGATCAAGTGCTGCTGACGGCCAGCGGACAGAGCGCGGCTCATCTCCCGCTCGATCGGCCGGTCAGGCTGCATGATCTTCTGAGCAGCTGTGTCGAATTGCAGGAAGCGGCATCAAGGGCTCAAATCCGGGAAATGGCCGCTTATACGGTCTGCCCGCCGCACAAACGGGAATTGGAAGATTTTCTTGAGGAGGGCGTCTATCAGGAGCAAATCTTAACATCGCGCGTCTCGATGCTCGATCTCCTTGAAAAATATGAAGCGTGTGAACTTCCGTTTGAGCGATTTCTGGAGCTTTTGCGCCCGTTGAAGCCGCGGTATTATTCGATTTCAAGTTCGCCCCGGAAACATCCCGGGCAGGCTTCAATTACCGTCGGCGTCGTTCGCGGCCCCGCCCGGAGCGGTTTGGGTGAGTATCGCGGAGTCGCATCGAATTATTTAGCGGACCGCGGCCCTGAGGATAGTATCGTGATGTTTGTCCGCACTCCGGAAACACGATTCCGGCTGCCGGAAGATCCGGAAAAACCGATTATTATGGTCGGTCCCGGCACAGGAGTCGCCCCGTTCCGCGGATTTCTGCAGGCCCGGGCGGCGTTAAAAAAAGAAGGAAAAGAGCTGGGGGAGGCTCATCTGTATTTCGGATGCAGAAACGATCATGATTTTATTTACCGTGACGAGCTTGAAGCTTATGAAAAAGACGGAATCGTGACGCTTCATACGGCTTTCTCCCGCAAAGAAGGCGTACCGAAAACGTATGTGCAGCACTTAATGGCGAAAGACGCCGGCGCTTTAATTTCCATCCTCGGCCGGGGAGGGCACCTCTACGTATGCGGCGACGGCAGCAAAATGGCGCCCGATGTAGAGGCAACGCTGCAAAAAGCGTATCAGTCGGTCCGCGAAACAGACGAACGGCAAGCGCAAGAATGGCTTTTGGACCTCCAGACAAAAGGCATTTACGCAAAAGATGTTTGGGCGGGGATTTGACCGATTTGATGTAAAAAAAGGACTGGATGACTCCAGTCCTTTTTTTACATCAGCCAAAAAAACCTTCAAGTTTTTCAACCCCTTTGCATACAATAACTTCAGCCCGCCTGTTGGGCGGCTGCCTTTGATATTCATTTTTCGTTTTTAGAAGTTTGTGTTATTCTTATATTTGGTATCTCCTATTTTCAGACCCGGTCTGATACGGTACCTTTTAATGCCAGAAAAAAATGTGAAACGAAGAACGGATATCCTGCGTCTAATGGCTGGCGGGATAAGATGTTCAATGGGCATGACACGAATGATAAATATATCGTTTTTTTAAATGGTGTGTTTATGGGGCTGTGTGATGCTTTCGTTTTGCTCGGAAAGCAGGAATTGAAGCAAAAAGTAAGAATACAGATTTAAAGTGTTTAGGAAAGTAGAGGTTGCCATGAAGAAATTATTTTCTTACAGACTTAGTTTTTTTGTACTGGCTATTATTTTGTTTTGGGCCAAAACGTATTTAGCCTATCATGCTGAATTCAACCTTGGGGTGAAGGGTCCGACGCAGCAGTTTCTGCTTGTGATCAATCCGTTCTCAAGCGCCATTTTCTTTTTAGGACTGGCATTGTTTGCGAAAGGCCGCAAATCAGCGATTATCATGGTGATTATTGATTTCATCATGACGTTTATTTTGTATGCAAATATCCTATTCTATCGATTCTTCGATGATTTCTTGACATTCCCGAACTTAAAGCAATCCGGTAATGTGGGAAATATGGGAGACGGCATCTTCAGCATTATGTCCGGCCATGATATTTTATACTTTGTTGATATTATTATTTTAATCGCGCTTCTGGTGTGGAGACGTGAGCTGAAGGAATTCAAGCTGAAAAAACGGTATACGTCATTAATTATCGTGACGGGTATTGTTTTGTTCTTCGTGAACCTGGCGATTGCCGAAGAGGACCGCCCGGAGCTGCTGACAAGAACGTTTGACCGCAATTACATTGTAAAATACTTAGGCCTTTATAATTACACAATTTATGACGGCGTACAGACGGCGCAGACGGAATCACAGCGGGCATATGCCAGCAGCGATGACCTGACGAGCGTTGAAAACTACACATCGTCGCATTATGCGAAGCCGAACGCCGAGTATTTCGGCAAGGCCAAAGGCAAAAACATCATTAAGATTCACCTGGAGAGCTTCCAATCGTTTTTGATCAACTACAAACTTGACGGAAAAGAAGTCACGCCGTTCCTGAATAAACTCGCCCGCGGCGGAGAGGACATGACGTACTTTGATAACTTTTTCCACCAAACGGGCCAAGGTAAAACATCTGACGCCGAGCTGATGATGGATAACAGCCTGTTCGGACTGCCTGAAGGATCAGCCTTCGTGACAAAAGGGGAAAACACGTATCAATCGCTTCCTGCCATCCTTGACCAAAGTGAGGGCTATACAAGCGCCGTTTTACACGGTGACTACAAATCATTCTGGAACCGTGACCAGATTTACAAACATATCGGCTACGATAAATTCTTTGACGCCAGCACATACGATATGTCTGATGACAACCTTGTCAATATGGGACTGAAGGATAAACCATTCTTCAAAGAATCCATTCCGAAGCTTCAATCGCTGAAACAGCCGTTCTACGCGCATTTGCTCACGCTGACGAACCATTATCCGTTTACGCTTGATGAAAAAGACGCAACGATCGAAAAAGCGAAAACGGGCGACGCGACTGTGGATGACTATTTCCAGACGGCGCGTTATCTCGACGAGGCGCTTGAACAGTTCTTTAAAGACCTGAAGTCATCCGGTTTATATGACAACTCGGTGATTATGCTTTACGGAGACCATTACGGAATCTCTGAAAACCATAACCGCGCGATGAAAGAAATTCTCGGCAAAGAAATTACGCCTTATCAAAACGCGCAGAATCAGCGTGTGCCGCTTATGCTTCGCATCCCCGGCAAAAAAGGCGGGGTGAACCATACGTACGGCGGTGAAATGGACGTTGTGCCGACGATCCTTCACTTGGAAGGCATCGATTCTAAGAAATATATTAATTTCGGCACCGATCTCTTCTCGAAAGACCATGATGATACGGTGACGTTCCGTAACGGAGATTACGTCACGCCGAAATATACTTCCATCTCCAATGTCGTATACGATACGAAGACAGGAAAAGAACTGAAAGGCAATCAGGAAACGAAAAACCTGAAAGCCAGAGTCACAGAGCAGCTGAAGCTGTCTGACAGCGTGATGTACAAAGACTTGCTCAGATTCCACAAATTGAGCGACTTTACGCCGGTTGATCCGTCTAAATATCATTACGGCAAAGAAAAGCTGAATCAGGATAATAAATAATAGAAAGAGCCTTACGGAATTTCCGTGAGGCTCTTTTTTTGTGTGTATCTTCACCAATCTGAAAAAAGAGAGAGCTTTTGGTCACAAAGGGCGCCAATCTCTCATATCTTACAGTAGATTTTGAAACCGGTGGTAGAGAATCGGACAAATTATCGGGTTGGTTTCTCTTATACGGGCGGTTTCGAATCCAATATTCACAGAGAAGAGGGGTAGAGATGAAAGCAGTCATTCTCTGCGGCGGAAAAGGAACGAGAATGAGCGAAATCACCAATGAACGTCCCAAACCGCTCGCCATGATAGGCGGCAAACCGATTCTATGGCATATTATGAAACTCTATCAATACTATGGCGTGAACGAATTTATCCTGCTTCTTGGTTTCAAAGGAGAGATGATTAAGGAATATTTCTTAGATTATGACTGGAAGAATCACAGCATGACGCTGGACAGCTCTACCGGAGAAGTGCGGATATTGGGAAAATCCGAGCCGTGGAAAATCACTTTTTTAGACACGGGGGAACACACGCAGACAGCGGGGCGGCTTTTACAGGCGAAGGACATCATCGGTGATGAAACCTTTCTTATGACGTACGGGGACGGACTGGCCAACATCAACCTGTTTCATCTGATCAGCTATCATCAATCAAAAGGGGCTGCGGTGACCGTCACCGGTATAGAAAAGACCTCGCAATTCGGAACGCTGACGGTTGAAGACGGTATGGCGAAAAGCTTTTCTGAAAAAACCTCAAGTGACGGCATCATCAACGGCGGATTTTTCGTGCTCAGCCCGAAGGTATTTGATTATCTGCCGAAAGACAGGGATGTCATGTTTGAAGAAGAACCGCTGAAGGAGCTGGCGAAAGACGGCGAATTGGCGGTATACCGGCATTACGGTTTCTGGACGGCGATCGATACGTATAAAAACCTGCTGGAAATCAACAAGATGTGGGACCGGGGACAACATGTATGGAAGGTATGGTGATCAAGTTTGAGTTTCTGGAAAAATAAAAATGTGTTTGTGACGGGATGTACAGGTCTTTTAGGAAGCTGCTTGGTGAAGGAACTGATCGATCAGGGGGCCAATGTGACGGGACTTGTCCGTGACACTGTGCCCAAGTCGAACCTGTATCAGGGAGAACAAGTGAAGCAAATGAATATCGTGCAGGGTGCGCTTGAAGATCTGGATGTGATTGAGCGGGCGCTGGGCGAATATGAAATTGACACGGTCTTTCATTTAGCCGCTCAGGCGATCGTCGGCGTCGCAAACCGCAATCCGATTTCCACATTTGAAGCCAATATTCTCGGCACATGGAACATCCTTGAAGCGTGCCGCAGGCATCCGCTCATCAAGCGGGTGATCGTCGCGTCCAGTGATAAAGCGTACGGCGACCAGCCGACACTGCCGTACGATGAAAACATGCCTCTTCAGGGCAAACATCCGTATGACGTATCAAAAAGCTGTGCCGATTTGTTAAGCCACACATATTTTAATACGTACGGACTTCCGGTCTGTATTACGCGCTGCGGCAACTTGTACGGCGGCGGAGATTTGAACTTCAACCGGATTATTCCGCAGACGATTCAGCTCGTGCTGAACGGTGAAGCGCCGGAAATCCGCAGCGACGGCACATTTATCCGTGATTATTTTTACATCGAGGATGCGGTCGAGGCATACCTTTTGCTGGCGGAAAAGATGGAGGAGCTCAATCTTGCGGGAGAAGCGTTCAACTTCAGCAATGAGATTCAGCTGACGGTGCTGGAGCTTGTAGAAAAAATTCTTAAGGCCATGGACAGTGACCTCAAGCCGAAAGTGCTCAACCAGGGAAGCCATGAAATCAAGCACCAATATTTATCGGCGGAAAAGGCGAGGAAGCTTCTGAATTGGACGCCCGCACATACCATTGATGAAGGATTGGAAAAAACGATCGAATGGTATAAAGCCTTTTTTCAAAAGTAACAGAAACAGAGGTGAGAGAAAGACGTGACAAGCGCATATTGCACAGTTTTATCAAAAGGAAGGCTGTATCAGGCTATCGCTTTGTTCGGCTCATTGAAAGCGGTTCAGGCGGACGCCCCCATTTTTACTTTGTGTATGGATCAAGACACCTATGACGTGCTTCAGGCAATGCGGCAGGATAATGTCACCTTGATTCAGGTGTCCGCACTGGAAAATGAGGAGCTCCTTGAACTGAAGCGGACGAGGGATCAGAGCGAATACTGCTGGACGGTGAAGCCGGTATTTCTCGAATTCGTGCTGGACGGACATCCGGAATTAGAGCGTGTCACGTACATTGATGCCGATTTGTTTTTCTTCGCTGATCCGCGCGCGATTTTTGACAATCAGCCGGATTGTTCGGTGCTTCTGTCACGGGGCGATATCGTCATTCCCTCATTTGAAAAACAGGAAATCGACATGCTGCAGCGTCTTTTAGGCCGGTATAATTCCGGTTTTCTCAGCTTCAAAACCGACAGTGCCGGCACAGATTGTCTCAGATGGTGGAAAGAACGCTGCCTGGAAGAATGCAAAAATGCGCCGGGCGAAGGAAAATTCGGAGATCAAGGCTACTTGGATTACATGTCCGGCCTGTTCCCGAATGTGTGTGACATCACCACGCCCGGCGTGAATATCGGCCATTGGAATTACGGCCGCCACACGTTTTCATGGAAGGACGGGCGTCTTGTGCTCGAAGACGGAAGTCCGCTGATTTTCTATCATTTCAGCGGATACCGGATCGTTACAGCCGGCGACATTCGGCAGATTCATGAGACGGACCGGACCGACCTGCCGTTTGTCCATCAGCTTTATCAGGACATTCTGAAGCGGGTGATCGGGACGGTCAGCGCCGTCTGCCCGGAGTTCAGCGGCTTTGCATCTGAGGATGATAACAAATAAATGATCATATACAGGAAGTGAACGAAAAGTGAAGGCAAGCGTCATTGTTCCCGCATATAATTCCAAGGAGCGGCTTTATAACAGCCTGCTGTCCCTGAATGAACAGGAATGCACAGAGCCGTTCGAAGTGATTGTGGCTGACAACGGTTCGGAAGACGGAACCTTATCCATGCTTGAATCATTCAGCGCGAATTTTCCGCTGATTTTTGTGAGAATTAAAGAAAACAGAGGGATCGCTTACGGCCGGAATCAGGCGGTCCGCAATGCCAGAGGCAATATTTTGATCTTCCATGACAGCGATATGCTTGCCGAAAAGGATTTGGTGGCGAAGCATATCAAGGCTCATGAGAACCGGGACGATCTTGTCGTATGCGGTATGTTCTGGAAGCGGATTTACAGCTTTTATTATGACCGTTTTGAAAAAGAGCATAAGGAAAAACTCGCCGAACTGTATGAAGAGCTGCCGGGCGATAAAGAGCCGCTCCTTGATGAAAGTGATATCAGAGACGGAAGTTTTCTTGACCAATGTTTTGATTTAGATACCGACTTTATCCGGGTGCTGAAAAGCATTTTGGAAAAATACGGAGATGATTTGAACGGCTACCGTCTGCCGTGGCGTTTTTTCATTACGAACAATTCGTCAGTCAAGAGACAGCACGTGGCAGATCTCGGCCTGTTTGATGAAGGCATTGTCAGATACGGCTTTGAAGATTATGATCTCGGCATCAGGCTTCATCAGTCGGGAATGAGATTTCAGCTGCGGCGCGATATCATGAGCGTCCATCAGGAGCATCCGAGCAACTGCGCTTCCGTTGATGACATCAGGGCGAATATCGCGTACATGTGCGACAAGTATAATGACATTCATTCGCTTGACGTGCACCTCGCGTTTAACGGCCCGTTTGACGCGGAGTTAACCAACAGCATGATGGCAGACATCGAAGTGCTGCTTAATTATGAGAAATATGAAAGCCTGCTGCACATTTTTCTCGAGCTGCTGCACGCGGTTAAAGACCGCAACCTCGACCCGGACTGGAAGACGAAAAGCCCGCGGATCACGGCGAACAGCTTCAATCTGCCGGAGGTCGGAAAGCTTTTGGCAAAAGCAGAAAAAAAGCTGGGCGTCACGCACTTTGCAAGGGCGTTCAAAGCGCTGGCTGCTGATTTACTGCATGTGGATCTTAAATAAATTGGATGTGATATGGTGAGTAAATATCATTTTTCAACCATTGTTTCCAGAACGCATATCTTTAAACTGATGCCGATGATTCATTCTCTCCATGAGCATTGCCGGGATTTTCATCTGTATGTGCTGTGTGTCGATCAGAAAGCGTACGAACTGCTTCAGCAGGTGCCGTGGGAACATATCACGGCGGTTCAGCTCCATGAAATGGAGGACCCGGAGCTGCTTGAAGCAAAGGGCGGCCGGACGTTTCATGAATATTGCTGGACGCTGAAGCCGGCATTTCTGTTCCATGTGATGACGGAGTATGATGAAGCCGAATATTTTGCCCACTTGGACACCGATCTCTTTTTCTTCTCAGATGCGGGCGAGCTGTTTGCGGAAAAGCCGGATGCTTCCCTTTTTCTGACGGACCACCGCAATTCAGAACGGTTTGCGTCTTATTACAAGCTGACAGGGCAGTACAACACCGGGTTTGTCGGCGCGCGGAATACCGGGGAAGCGTATCGGGCGGTCTGGCAGTGGAGGCAGGATTGCATCTCTTATTGTACGGTGGAGATGAATGAAGAAAAAAAGACATACGGTGATCAAAGGTATGTTGAAAAGTGGCCCGCGCAGTTTGAAGACGTTCATGTCACGGAGTCGATCGGCGCGAATGCGGCGCTGTGGAATATTGAGCAATATGACGTCAGCCTGCGCGGCGGGGCTGTATATGTCAATGACACCCCGCTGATTTTTTATCATTTTTCAGGCTTTACGCTCGTCACGGAGAACGAATTCAATCTGTGCTGGTACTATCACATTGATGACGAGGCGACAGTCAATATGATTTACGTGCCGTACATCAAAAACGTAAAAAAATGGATTGATGAAATTCAAAAAGCGTTTCCTGATTTCAGAGACGGGTTTATTCCGAAATATGCGGTTCCTGATACTCATTTTTATACGGTTGAAACATAAAATCCCTGCCGAAAAGGCAGGGATTATTTTTATGAATGCCATTCTTTTAATGTTTTGTCGCTCGGCAGGACAAAGGCGAGCAGACCTAAAACGGGCAGAAAGGCGACGGCTGTCATGGTCGGCGTCAATCCCGCTGAATCAATAAGAGCTCCGAGCGCAACGGCTCCGATCGCGCCCATTCCGAAGGCGAGCCCGACTGTAAGCCCTGACATCGTTCCGATTTTGCCTGGAACAAGCTCCTGCGCGTAGACAACCGTCACGGAGAAGCTGGACATCAGAACAACGCCGATCAGCGCCAGTACGCCATAGGCGATGACAGGCCCCGCAAACGGAAGGAAAATCGTCAAGGGAGCCGATGCTATCATCGAAACAATGATGACGTTCCGCTTTCCGAAACGGTCTGCAAGCGGCCCGCCGAGAAACGTTCCGACAGCTCCGAAAAATAAAAAGACGAAGATGTAGCTCTGTGCCTGCTGAATGCTGACATGATAGGCATTCATCGCATAGAACGTATAAAAGTTGCCGATCGCGCTCACATACCAGGAGCGCGCGAAAATTAAGAAGATAATCATGATAAGGGCGAGAATAATCGGTTTTGTAATCACGGTCTGCACAGCGGAGGCCGGTGATTTTTTACTTACGGCGCGCAAATGAATAAGGCGGCCTTTATACCATTTGGCGATATAGATGAGAAACAGCACAGCGATTGCGGCGACTAGCGTAAACCAGACAGAGCCGAATTGACCAAGCGGAACGAGAATCAGCGCGGTAATCAAGGGCGCCATCGCCTGGCCGGTATTCCCTCCGACTTGGTAAATCGATTGCGCCAACCCGCGCTTTTCGCCGGCGGCCATGTAGGCGACACGCGATCCTTCAGGATGAAAGACGGCGGAGCCAAGGCCGATAAAAAAGACACAGCATAAAATCGTCAGAAAAGACGGGGCGAACGCGAGACCTAAAATGCCGAGCATGCTTGCGGTGAGTCCGAGCGGCAAAGCATACGGCATCGGGCGTTTATCCGTATACCAGCCGATGACGGGCTGCATCACGGAAGACACCATATTCAGCGTAAAGGCGATAATTCCGAGCTGCGTAAATGTAAGATTCATGGAACGTTCCAATATCGGAAACATCGCCGGAATCACCGCTTGCAGTGAATCGTTCAGCAAATGACAGATCCCGATAATGAACAAAATAGAATACATGGTTGTCTCGGGACGATGGACAGGTTTTTCTTTAAGCGGGGCGGCAATTGCCAAAGTGATTCTCCTCCTTTTTATGTAAACGAAGCATACACCATATTATTCATAAGGTGAATGAATTATCAAGTGCAAAAAAGGCTCTTCTTTCTCAAACAGAAAAAAGAGCCTCCCTTTTTATTTATTTAACAAACTGTGTTTTCTCGAATACATCATATAAACGACGATCCCGGCGGCGATCCAGATGACAAAGGCGAGCCATGTCACGCCCGGCAGGCTGCTTGCGAGATACAGGCATAAGCATGCGCTGATGATCGGCACAAAAGGCACGAAAGGAACACGGAAGGAAGATTTGATCTCCGGATGTTTCTTTCTTAAAACGATGACGGCGATCGCAATGACCGTAAAGGCCGCCAAGGTTCCCATGTTGACGAGATGCGCCAAGGTTCCCAGATCAATAAAACCCGCGATCCCGGCGGCAACGATCCCCGTCACCCATGTGTTTTGAAACGGTGTTTTAAAACGCGGGTGAACCTTGGAAAACATGCGGGGCAAAAGGCCGTCTCTGCTCATCGCAAATGTAAGGCGCACCTGAGCGTAAAGCAGAGCGAGCATGACCGTTGTAATCCCGATAATCGCGCCGACGGAAATAATGCCTGCTATCTTGTTCTGGCCGACAAATTGGAGCGCGAAAGATACCGGATCCCCGACATTCAGCTTAGTGTACGAAAGCATTCCCGTCAGGACGAGCGATACCGTAATGTAAAGGACGGTGCAGATGGCGAGCGCACCGATGATTCCGACCGGCATTGATTTCTGCGGGTTTTTCACTTCTTCCGACGCGTTTGACACGGCATCAAATCCGAGATACGCGAAGAAAACGGTCGCGGCGCTCGTGATGACGCCTTTCATTCCGAACGGCATAAACGGCGACCAGTTTTCCGGTTTCACGTAGCCGAAACCGACGATGATAAACAGCAGAATGATCGCAATTTTCATCAATACAATGACATTGTTAAAGCGGGTGCTTTCTTTCACGCCCCTTGAAACAATCGCGGTAATGACCAAAATAATGATAACGGCCGGCAGGTTGAACACGGCACCCGTTTTGCTGCCGGGTGCGGCGGTCAGCGCCTCCGGAAGATGCAGCCCGAAACCCGCAAGAAGCGACTGGAAATAGGATGACCAGCCGGTTGCGACGGCGGCGAGCGCGATGACATATTCAAGCATTAAGTCCCATCCGATTAAAAACGCGAGACACTCCCCGAGAGTGACATATGAATACGTATATACGCTGCCTGAAATCGGAATGGATGAAGAAAATTCCGCATAACAAAACGCGGCGAGCGCGCAGGCAAGGCCCGCGAGCACAAACGACAGAATCAAAGCCGGTCCTGCGCCTGTCGCGGCCACAGTCCCGGTAATCACAAAAATCCCCGTGCCGACAACACAGCCGATTCCGAGCAAAACCAAGTCAAAAGCGCTTAACGAGCGGGACAGGCTGGTCTGTTTGCTCTGGGCCTTTAAGTCGGCCAGCGGCTTTTTCCGAAATAGTAAAGACATATGGGTCCTCCTGAAAATTCATAATATTCTTATCATTATATACACTGACGTTTGTATTATATTGTCGAAATTTCTCGCAGTCAATTAAAGAATTTTCCACTTTAAAAGGACAAAGCTAAAAAGCGTCGATGCACGGAAGGAACGGGAATTTTATTGTGAAATAGTTCAATTTTCTCACCTTAAGACCGATACAAAAGATGACTCATCAACTAATTTCAAGTTTCGGTGAAAGGGAGATGTTTTACATGTTTCAATATGAAGAACTAAATAAGCAGTTTATCGGCGGCCGATGGAGGGATGGGAGCAGCCGGAACGTATTGGAAAACAGAAATCCTTATACTCAAAAAGTCATCACCTCATTCCAAAAAGCGACGTCTGATGACGTGGATGCGGCATATTGCGCCGCGGCTCTTGCGAAACAAGAATGGGACAAAGTAAACCCTTTTAAAAAGCGGGCCATTTTGGAAAAAGCCGTTTCTTTCATTGAAGAGCACGAAGAAGCGATTATTTACTTAATCATGGAGGAGCTTGGCGGAACACGGCTGAAGGCTGAGTTTGAAATCGGACTTGTCAAAAATATGATAAAAGAAGCCGCAACATTTCCGGTGCGGATGGAAGGGAAAATTCTTCCGTCCACGATTGACGGAAAAGAAAACAGGCTGTACAGAATACCCGCCGGAGTCGTGGGGGTGATCAGCCCGTTTAATTTCCCGTTTTTCCTTTCGATGAAATCTGTTGCGCCGGCACTCGGCGCGGGGAACGGCGTCGTGCTGAAGCCTCATGAAGAAACACCGATCTGCGGCGGAACGCTTATCGCGAAAATTTTTGAAGCGGCCGGCGTACCGGACGGGCTGCTGAATGTTATCGTGACGGATATCGGGGAGATCGGCGACAGCTTTGTTGAGCATCCCGTCCCGCGGATAATCTCATTTACAGGCTCAACCGGAGTGGGCAGCTATATCGGACAGCTTGCGGTCAAACACTTTAAAAAACCGCTGTTGGAGCTTGGCGGAAACAGCGCGCTGATCGTGCTTGAGGATGCTGATCTTGAATACGCCGTCAATGCGGCTGTATTCAGCCGGTTTACGCATCAAGGCCAGATCTGTATGTCGGCGAACCGCGTGCTCGTTCACACATCTGTATATGACAAATTTACAGAGCTTTACGAAGCGAAAGTGTCATCGCTGAAAGTCGGCGATCCGATGGACCCTGATACGGTTATCGGCCCTTTAATCAATGAGAGACAGGCGGAAGGTTTGAGACGGTCTGTCGAAAAAGCGATAGAAGAGGGAGCGGTTCCGGTGCTGTCCGGCCGATTCAGCGGAACGGTCGCTGAGCCCGTCATTTTAAAAGATGTGAAACCTGAGATGAGCATTGCGAAGGAGGAGCTGTTCGGACCGGCCGTCTGCATCATGCCGTTTGAAACGGAGGATGAAGCGGTAAGCATCGCAAACGCGACACCGTTCGGTTTAAGCGGAGCCGTGCATACGGCAAACGTTGAGCGCGGCGTTGAGTTTGCTAAGCGGATCGAAACCGGCATGATTCACGTCAACGATACGACCATTAATGATGAACCGAACGTCGCGTTCGGCGGCGAGAAGCAATCAGGTCTCGGCAGGCTGAACGGCGAATGGAGCCTTGAAGAATTCACCACGCTGAAATGGATTTCGGTTCAGCATGAAAAACGGCAATTCCCATATTAAGAAGGAGTGAAAGAAATGAGTATACAGACGGAGCAGCAAACGCACAGCCTGCTTGACGCATTTGTCAAAGTTGCGCCTTTTTTAAACAGCCTGATCCAAGATGACATCACCATCGGAATTTATGATACAGAAAAATTAATCGTGAATATTCCGGCTAAAACGTTTTCTCTTAACGTAAAGCCGGGAGACCCGCTGCAAAAAGGGGACATCATTACAGACGCGATCCGCATGAATCAGAAGAAGACAAGCATGGTGCCGAAAGAGCTGTTCGGATTTCCGCTGATCGCCAGAGCGATTCCGCTTCACGATGAAAACGGAAAAGTCATCGGCGGCGTCGGTCTCGGCACGAGCCTTGAAAAATCAGCCAAGCTTCATGATGTCGCTGAAAGCCTGTCCGCCGTCGTGGAACAGACCGCTTCGGCCATCGCGGATATCTCAGAATCCATCAGCGGTTTCTCAGCACAGATGACCGGAATTTCCGCTCAGGCGAAACAAGTCAGTGAAAGCGCGGGAGAAATCGCCGACATTTCCGTCACTGTCAAGGGCATCTCGGATCAAAGCAATCTGCTCGGTTTGAATGCGGCCATTGAAGCCGCGAGAGCAGGAGAATCCGGCAAGGGCTTTTCCGTGGTGGCGGATGAGATCCGCAAGCTTGCCACTCATTCAAAAGACAACGTCGGCCAAATTGACCAGATTACGAAAAAAATCCACAGCCTGCTGAAAGGGCTGGAGGACTCTATTGAATCCATCAACCAGAACACAAACGGCCAAGCGGCGGCGGTTGAACAAATTTCTGCCACGATGCAGGAAATTTCGGGAAGCGCCCAGCATTTAGCGAAAATGGCTGAAAACGTACTCGGAGAGTCATAAAAAAAGGGAGCTTACGGGCTCCTTTTTTGTTTTTCCTTTATCAATCGGAAACTGCACTTACACGTTTGATCCGTCATGCTAAAGGGGTACACATACGAATACATCACCAATGATAAAGGAGAGTCTTGTATGTCTGATGCAAATCTGCACAACCCGCTGACGAAATATGATCATGATGAATTTCCAAAACAATATCAAGAACCGCCCGGTTTGCAGAAAGAGATGAAGCCTGTGCCGGACTGCGGTGAAACAAGCTATAAAGGAGCCGGAAAGCTGAAGGGAAGAAAAGCCCTCGTCACCGGCGGCGATTCAGGTATCGGCCGGGCCGCCGCGATTGCTTATGCCCGGGAAGGGGCGGATGTGGCGATTAACTATCTGCCTGAGGAACAGCCGGATGCCGAAGAAGTGAAAGCGTTAATTGAAAAAGAGGGAAGAAAAGCCGTTCTGCTGCCGGGAGATTTAAGCGATGAAGCGTTTTGCGGAGAATTGGCGGAAAAAGCGTATCAAGAGCTTGGCGGTCTTGACACGCTCGCTCTTGTCGCCGGCAAACAGCAGGCAGTGGATGATATCAGCGATCTTGCCACAGAACAAATCTATCAAACATTTGAAGTCAACGTATTCTCGC
The DNA here is from genome assembly GCF_041222765.1 of Bacillus sp. JNUCC-21. Lineage (NCBI taxonomy): Bacteria > Bacillati > Bacillota > Bacilli > Caryophanales > Bacillaceae > Bacillus > Bacillus sp. JNUCC-21. The sequence goes on from NZ_CP166019.1 coordinate 723,451, forward strand.
TGTATTGGCTCGTCAAAGCCGCGCTTCCGTATCTGCCGGAAGGCGCGTCTATTATCACGACAACGTCCGTAGAAGGGTATAATCCAAGCCCGATGCTGTTGGATTATGCCGCGACGAAACATGCCATTATCGGTTTTACCGTCGGCTTAGGAAAACAGCTGGCGAATAAAGGAATCAGAGTCAACTCGGTAGCGCCGGGGCCGATCTGGACGCCGCTGCAGATTTCGGGAGGGCAGCCCGGTGAAAACATTCCGAAATTCGGCAAGGAAACACCGGCCGTTCCATTAAAGCGCGCCGGACAGCCGGCGGAGCTAGCAGGGATTTATGTCTTTTTGGCCTCAGAAGAATCGAGCTATGTGACATCCCAAATTTACAGTGTAAGCGGAGGAATTCCGACAGCGTAATCAATAAGGAGCTGCCCTTCATACGGGGCAGCTCTTTTTTTGATGTTATGTGCCGAGCACGTTTTGATTATACAGGACACTCGGATGTGATGGATGATAGGAGGCGGCTTTGTCGTTATGAATCTTCGCTTTTTCTCTGTCGCCGAGCTGCCAGTGGCAGACGCAGAGCTGAAGATGGGGATACCAGGTGGAATATTCGAGCTGGGTAAAGCCTGCATCACTGCTTTTGGCGGATAGGGCGAGCTCATACCAAAACACGCCCTGCCGGTATTGCCGTTTCTCCGCAAAATAGTCGCCGAGCCTGCAGCAGAACTCCGGTCGCGGACAATCGATCAGAAATGATTTTAAGAGAGACGTCATGGCGGCCTCTTCATGGCCGACCGCCCTGTAGCAATCGGATAGATATTGGCATGTTCTGATCTCGTCTTCGATCCAGCACTGTTTTGTGGAAAGAAAATGGTGATAATACGTGATGGCGCGCTGATACTGGCCGTGATCCTTTAATTCATTCGCGAAGTAAAACAAATCGCGCGGTGTCATCGTTTCACTGTTTTCCGCCATTTTCTCATAAATCTTCAAGTTGCGGTCTGAGGGAGGCGAGTGCTTTTTCGCGGATTTCCGGTGTGTGACGGCAATATCGGTTTCTATGATGTTTCCGTATACTTCAAGATACTCATGCACGGCTCCGATCCAGCGGAATCCTTTTTCACGCTTAACGAGACGGTTGCGGCGGTATCTGAAGCTGACCTCTCCCCGAGCATCAAAGCCGACGTGATAATACATGGATACCGCGTCCACCTCTTTTGAAAGCGACGCCTTCAGTTCAATCAGCTTTTCACGGTCCTTTTCCGTCAATATATCGTCGGCGTCCAGCCACAGAATATAATCCATTTCCGCTTTCGAAAACACAAAGTTACGAGCGGCCGCAAAGTGATCGATCCATTCAAAATCATAAATCTTATCCGTATAACGGGCCGCGATTTCTTTCGTCCGGTCGGTCGAGCCCGTATCAGCAATCACAATTTCATCCGCAATGTCTTTGACGGAATCAAGACAGCCCGCAAGCACTTCCTCTTCATTTTTCACGATAACGCACAAACTGACGCTGATCATGTCATCACCTCTTCACCTCCAGTGTATAAAAGGAGAGGCGGAAACATTCTTCGGACAAAATGATCTCTTCCAAGAAATTTGTCTGTCCTTTTACTAGTTTTATTCCAGCGCCTGATTTAAAATGAACACATGAACTTACGTGAGGATTGATAGGGACCATGAGCATCATAAAAGCGGAAAACCTTTATAAAACATACGGAGATAAGACATTATTCGACCATATCTCCTTTCATATTGAAGAGAATGAAAGAATCGGTTTAATCGGCCCGAACGGAACGGGGAAGTCTACGCTTCTGAAAACCATTGCCGGCCTTGAATCAACGGAGGAAGGCGAGATTACGGCTTCAGGAAACGTGCATATTGAGTTTTTGCATCAGGACCCTGATCTTCCGGCCGGACAAACCGTACTTGAGCATATTTATTCCGGCGGATCAGCCGTCATGAGAACGATGAGAGAATACGAAAAAGCGCTTCAGGCGCTGAATGAAGAACCGGAAAATGACCAGCGCCAGAAACAGCTGCTTGATGCGCAGGCCCGAATGGACGCGAATGATGCGTGGGAGGCGAATACGTTAGCCAAAACGGTTTTAACCAAACTTGGCGTCACCGATCTGATGAAGGATGTCAGTGAGCTGTCCGGCGGCCAGAGAAAGCGCGTCGCGATTGCGAAAAACGTCATCCAGCCGGCTGACCTGCTCATTTTGGATGAACCGACAAACCACTTGGACAATGAAACGATTGAATGGCTGGAAGGCTACTTATCGCAATATCCGGGCGCCGTTATGCTTGTCACGCACGACAGATATTTTCTGAACAGGGTGACGAACAGAATTTACGAGCTTGAGAGAGGAAGCCTTTATACGTATAAAGGAAACTATGAAGTATTCCTGGAAAAACGGGCCGAACGGGAAGCGCTGGCGGAGCAGAAAGAAACAAAACGTCAAAACCTCCTGCGCCGCGAATTGGCGTGGCTCAGAAGAGGGGCGAAAGCGCGCTCGACGAAACAAAAAGCGAGAGTGGACAGAGCGGAGGCGCTCAAAGAGCAAAAAGGGCCGGCAGTCTCCGGATCACTCGATTTCGCGATCGGCTCCCACCGTCTCGGAAAACAGGTGATCGAAGCCGATAACGTCACCATTACCTATAACGGCCAAGCGCTGATCAGCCGGTTTAATGAGCTTGTCATCCCGGGGGAACGAATCGGCATCATCGGGCCGAACGGAATCGGGAAAACGACACTTTTAAACAGCCTCGCCGGCAGAATTCAGCCTGACAGCGGCAATATCATCATCGGGCAGACGGTCCGGATCGGCTACTACACCCAGGACCACAGCGAAATGAACGGTGATATGAAAGTCATTGAATATATAAAAGAGACGGCTGAAATCGTCAAAACGGCGGAAGGCGATGTCATCACCGCGGAACAAATGCTTGAGCGTTTTCTGTTCCCGCGTCCGATGCAGCAGACATATATCAGAAAGCTGTCGGGCGGGGAAAAGCGCCGTCTGTACTTGCTGAATGTACTGATGCAGGAACCGAATGTGCTGTTTTTAGATGAGCCGACCAATGATCTGGACACGGAAACATTAAGCGTGCTCGAAGATTATATCGAACAGTTCCCAGGCGTCGTCATCACCGTATCCCATGACCGCTATTTCCTTGACCGCGTCATTGACCGCCTGATCGTATTTGAAGGAAACGGTGTCATTTCCCGTTTCCAAGGTTCGTACAGTGAATACATGGAACACGCAAAAGCGAAGAAGACGGCGGTAAAACAGCCGGCCGAAGAGAAAAAGACGGAGGAAGAGCCGAAGAAAAAGCGCAAAAAGCTTTCATATAAGGATCAGATCGAATGGGACGGCATCGAAGACAAAATCGCCGGCCTTGAAGAAAAGCATCAGCGTCTGGAAGCGGAAATCGCTGAAGCGGGAAGTGATTTCGGAAAGATTCAAGAACTGATGGCCGAACAGGCAAAAACGGCTGAAGAGCTTGAAGCGGCGATGGAGCGCTGGACCGAATTGTCACTGATAATTGAAGAACTTGAGAATTAAGAAAAGCCGGTACGGCCCCCGAGAAAGATGGCGGGTCATACCGGCTTTTTTTATCTTACACAGATGTCTCCCGGCGCTTTAAAGACAAACGTTTTGTCCAAGCAAAGTTTATCAGTCATAAAAAGTTAACGTTTACGTTAAGGTTCAAATGGTGTATAATAGAAACAGATACGACAAGAGGGGGATTCACCTTGGAATGGATGAAGATTGATCAAGTTGCCAAGCGAAGCGGATTGACAAAACGAACCATTCGTTTTTACGAGGAGATTGGTTTGATTCCTGCTCCTAAACGGACAGAAGGCGGCGTCCGGCTATACTCTGAAGATGATATGGAGGAGCTCGAAAAAGTAACCAGCACAAAAGAAGTGCTCGGTTTTTCCCTTCAGGAGCTTCAGCAGTTTATGGAGATGAGCCGTCAGCTGGAATTAAACAAAGAGGGGTACTTGTTGTCACTGGATCCGAAGGAACGGAAAGAAAAGCTGGAAGAGATTCAGCAGGCTTTGAACCACCAGCTTGAGATGATTGATGAGAAGATCAGCACATTTCAGCATTTTAAAACGCGCCTTAACGGAATGAAAGAAAAAGCTGACCGCGCCATTCAATCAATCGAATGATTTTGCTGTAAACGCTATGGATATAGCGTTTCTTTTAATGGATGAAACAGGAGGTCTGGTCAAATGGATACATCATCACAACAGAAAACAGGCTTATTCAGCCAGCCGAAAGCCGTTTGGGCGGTTGCGTTTGCCTGTGTTATTTCCTTTATGGGAATCGGTCTTGTCGATCCGATTCTTCCGGCGATCGCCGCACAATTACATGCTTCACCTAGTGAAGTATCTCTGTTATTTACAAGTTATTTGCTCGTTACCGGTTTTATGATGTTTTTCTCCGGCGCGATTTCAAGCCGGATCGGCGCAAAATGGACGCTGCTTCTCGGACTTATTTTTATCATCGTGTTTGCCGCCCTCGGCGGAAGCTCAAGTTCAATCGCTCAGCTTGTCGGCTATCGCGGCGGCTGGGGGCTTGGGAATGCTCTCTTTATTTCAACCGCGCTTGCCGTCATTGTCGGGGTATCCGTCGGCGGCAGCGCCAAAGCCATTATTCTGTATGAGGCTGCACTCGGCTTGGGGATTTCCGTCGGGCCGCTTGCAGGCGGAGAGCTTGGCAGCATCTCATGGCGCGCTCCGTTCTTCGGAGTGTCTGTCCTCATGTTCATAGCGCTTTGCGCGATTTCACTCATGCTGCCGAAGCTGCCGAAACCGGCGAAACGCGTCGGTGTGTTTGATGCGATGAAGGCGCTCAAATATAAAGGCCTTTTGACAATGGCAGTATCTGCATTCTTATACAACTTTGGATTTTTTATTTTGCTTGCTTATTCTCCGTTCGTGCTGGATTTAGATGAACACGGCCTTGGATACGTCTTCTTCGGCTGGGGGTTATTGCTGGCAATTACGTCAGTCTTTACGGCGCCGCTCGTGCACAAAGCGCTGGGAACAGTGGGTTCGCTCGTCGTTCTCTTTATCGCCTTTGCGGTCATTCTCATCGTCATGGGGATCTGGACTGACCATCAGACGTTGATCATTACGTGTATCGTTGTCGCCGGTGCTGTTCTCGGTATGGTGAATACGATCATGACAACCGCTGTGATGGGTTCTGCGCCGGTTGAACGTTCAATCGCGTCTTCAGCCTACAGCTCAGTCCGTTTTATCGGCGGTGCGCTCGCTCCGTGGATTGCGGGGATGCTGTCAGAACACTTCACCGCAAGCACTCCATATACAGTAGGCGGGATCGTCGTTTTTGTCGGCATGCTTGTCCTTCTCATGGGACGCAAACATCTCGCCGGAATAAAAGCCGGACATTAAGAAAAAAAGGAACTTCCGCACAGGCGGGAGTTCCTTTTTGTGTTTACAGCACTTTCGTCGTCCAAGATTCACAATTCCATGTTTCCGTCGCGATATCCATGTAGAACTCGGGTTCGTGGGAAATCAGCAGAATAGAGCCTTTGTATTCTTTCAGCGCACGTTTCAGCTCTTCTTTCGCATCGACATCCAGGTGGTTTGTCGGTTCGTCAAGCACGAGCAGGTTTGTTTCTGAATTGATCAGCTTGCACAGTCTGACCTTCGCTTTTTCTCCTCCGCTGAGAACGGAGACGCGGCTTTCAATGTGTTTGGTCGTCAGGCCGCATTTGGCGAGGGCGGCGCGGATTTCGTACTGGGTAAAGGAAGGAAATTCGCTCCACACTTCTTCGATGCACGTATTGTTATTGGTTTCTTTCACTTCCTGCTCGAAATAGCCCGTGTATTGATGCTCGCCCCGTTCCACCGTGCCTTCCAGCGGCTGGATTTCACCGAGCAGGCTTTTTAACAGCGTCGTCTTCCCGATGCCGTTTGCGCCGTACAGGGCGACTTTCTGTCCGCGCTCCATTCTGAGATTGAGCGGGCGTGACAGCGGAGTATCGTAGCCGATGACTAAGTCCTTCGTTTCAAAAATGAGCTTGCCTGACGTTCTCGCAGGCTTGAAATGGAATTCCGGTTTCGGTTTTTCGGCCGCCAGTTCGATCATATCCATCTTATCAAGCTTTTTCTGGCGGGACATCGCCATATTTCTCGTGCTGACGCGCGCTTTGTTGCGGGCGACGAAATCTTTCAGCTCAGCCACTTCCTGCTGCTGTTTTTTATAGGCGGCTTCGAGCTGCTGTTTTTTCACTTCGTAGACTTCCATAAACTGATGGTAGTCGCCGACATAACGAGTCAGCTCCTGATTTTCCACATGATAAATCAAATTGATCACGCTGTTTAAAAACGGAATGTCGTGAGAAATTAAGATGAACGCATTTTCATATTCCTGCAAATAGCGTTTCAGCCATTCAATATGCTGCTCATCAAGGTAGTTGGTCGGTTCGTCCAACAGAAGGATTTCCGGTTTTTCCAAAAGCAGTTTGGCGAGCAGCACTTTCGTCCGCTGTCCGCCGCTTAAATCTGTGACGTCGCGGTCAAGTCCGACATCCTGCAGGCCGAGGCCGCGGGCGATTTCTTCAACTTTGCTGTCAATCACGTAGAAATCATTGTTTGTCAGGGCGTCTTGAATGACACCGACATCTTCAAGCAGCTGCTCAAGCTCATCAGGGTCCGCTTCGCCCATTTTGTTGTAAATCTCATTCATTTCCTCTTCCATCGCAAATAAGTAATGGAACGCATCTTTCAGCACGTCGCGGATCGTTTTTCCTTTTTCAAGCACGGTATGCTGATCGAGGTAGCCGACGCGCACGTTTTTCGCCCATTCAACTTTACCCTCATCAGGCTCAAGCTTTCCGGTAATAATATTCATAAACGTTGATTTACCTTCGCCGTTTGCTCCGATTAAGCCGACGTGCTCCCCTTTTAAAAGACGGAACGATACATTGTTAAAAAGCGCACGGTCACCAAAGCCGTGGCTTAAATCTTTTACGGATAAAATACTCATCATTACACCTCTATCGTTATCAGACACGCTTTTTTTATCATGTGTCTTTCTCATTTATGATTATAAAGGAGGAGACCGTTTGTTAAAAGGCTTGGAAGGAAAAAGAAAATTGCGTTTGGCGCGTGCATTTGAGATACTATGGAGTAGATTTTAAGAATTGAGGAGAACGACATGACCCAAACATGGCCATTTTTACAGCATACACAACCATTTATCGCCGAAAACTGGGAGGCGTCAGGTTTTCAGGAGCCGACCGTCATTCAGGAAAAAGCCGCTCAGGTGATTATGGAAGGGAAAGACGTCATCGCCGAATCCCCGACGGGAACGGGAAAAACATTGGCGTACACGCTTCCGGTTCTGGAGCGGATCAACCCGGAACAGAAACATCCGCAAGTGATCATTTTAGCGCCGTCCCGCGAGCTTGTGATGCAGATTTTTCAAGTGATTCAGGAGTGGATAAAAGGCTCCGATCTTCGCGCTTTGTCTTTGATCGGCGGGGCAAACGTGAAAAAGCAGGTGGAAAAGCTCAAAAATAAACCGCATATCATTGCGGGCACACCGGGCAGGGTGCTCGAATTGATTCAGGCGAAAAAGCTGAAAATGCATGAAGTCAAGACGATCGTTCTTGATGAAGCGGATCAGCTCGTGACACAGGAACACCGCGAAACGATGAAAAAAATCATTAAAACGACGCTGAAAGACCGACAGCTTTTAAGCTTTTCCGCTACGCTGCAGCCGGAAACAGAACAGGTGCTGAATACCATCGCGCACGAACCGGCCGTTTTGAAAGTGGAGCGGAATACGGCGGAAAAAGCGCGCGTCACACATCAATATCTCGTCTGCGATCAGCGGGATAAAGTAAAGCTATTGCAAAAGCTGTCACGGCTGAACGGCATGCAGGCGCTCGTGTTCGTCAGAGATATCGGAAATTTAAGCGTCTATGCGGAAAAACTCGCCTATCACCACGTGGATCTCGGCATTCTGCATGGAGAAGCGAAAAAAATGGAGCGGGCAAAGATATTATCAGCGTTTGAACGGGGAGAATTTCCGCTGCTTCTGGCCACTGACATTGCGGCGCGCGGACTCGATATCGATGATCTTCCGTACGTCATTCACGCGGACATCCCGAATGAAGACGGGTACATTCACAGATCAGGCCGGACGGGGCGGGCCGGTAAAGAAGGAACCGTACTCAGCCTTGTTACGCCGATGGAAGAATCCAAATTGAAAAAAATGGCCAAATCACTCGGAATTGCGCTGAAAGAGGCCGTTTATTCAGGCGGAAAATTATCTGAGAAATAAGAAACGGAGGGCGGGAAGCCCTTCGTTTTTTTTGTTGTAAAATAATAGAAAAGGTTCAGGCGGGGGCGGGAAGATGGTTTCAATAGACAGATTTCAAATATTGAAGGAACGTGAGCTGAAAATACTTGAACACTGGTTTAAGAACGATGATATCAGACGGAGAATGGATGCGATGCTGCCATTAGACGCGTGGTATGCACGATTGAATAAAGATGAAGACGATACTGTCATTATGGCATATGACGGGGAGTGTCCGGCAGGCATGGTCTCTATAGAGTTTGTGGAGGAGCGGCGTATATCGGATTGATCGTCAATCCTTTGTACCAGCTTCAAGGGTACGGAAAACAGATCTTGCAAAAACTGCTGACTGACCCTGATGTTAGTAGCGTGCGGGAATGGGCGGCAAGCATCGAAAAAGACAATCAAATCAGTTTAGCCTGCTTTCAAGCAGCGGGATTCACTTTGGAAGATACGGAGCCTGGTGAAGACGGCTTTCTTACTTTGATTCTTCGCGGCTGATCCGAAAAAGAAGAAAAGGAGGGGACAAAGCCCTCCTTTTTGTCATCATCATGTTAACTTGGATCACTGACTTTGATGATCTGTTTGCCTTTGTTTTCTCCTTTAAACAGGCCGAGGAACGCGTCAGGAATATTGCTGAATCCTTCCGTAATCGTTTCTTCATAATGAAGCTTTCCGTCCTTAAGCCATTCGGCCAATTGTTTCGCACCTTCGGAAAAGCGGTCAGCATAATCACTGACGATGAATCCCTGCATCAGCGCTTTTGTTTTGATCAGCTTCGGCTGGACGCGGGGGCCCATGTCTTCTTCTTCACTTTCGGTATTGTACGATGAGATCGCTCCGCATACCGGAATGCGGGCGAATTCATTCAGCAGGTTTATCACCGCATCTGAAATCGGTCCGCCGACATTGTCAAAATAGACATCGACGCCGTCAGGACATGCCTGTTCCAGCGCTTTTTGAATATCATCCGCCGTTTTGTAATTAATGGCTTCATCAAATTGAAGCTCCTCTGTCAAATACGCGATTTTTTCATCAGATCCGGCGATGCCGACAACCCGCGCGCCTTTGATTTTGGCAATCTGTCCGACTGTTGAGCCGACGGCGCCCGCCGCGCCTGAAACGACGACGGTTTCGCCTTTTTTCGGACGGCCGATATCGAGCAGCCCGAAGTAAGCGGTCAGTCCGGTCATCCCTAAAATGCCGAGATACGCCTGGGCGGGTGCGATATCCGTATCCAACTTGCGGAGGGCGGACTCATTGACGGCTGAATATTCCTGCCACGCGAGATTTCCGATCACAACATCTCCTTTTTTCAGCTTATCGCCGTCTGTCAGAACCTCGGCAATCACTCCGCCTGTTATGGCTTCATCTAAAGCGAACGGCTCTACATATGATTTTGTATCCTGCATCCGTCCGCGCATGTACGGATCAACGGACACATAACTCGTTTTCACAAGCACTTCGCCGTCTTTCGGTTCGGGCACGGCAATCGTTTCAAAGCGGAAATCGTCATGGGCGGGAACGCCTTTGGGGCGTCTTGCCAATTGAATTTGCTGCTGATGATTCGGCATACTGAATCCTCCTTCAAGATAAGTGGTTGTTCCAAATGTAACACGAACCATTTCCCGATTACAAAATCAAACCGTCAGCGGCCATAAAAAAAGAAGGGCCCAGGGCCCTTCTTTCCTTATATGCATATTTAATAGAATAACCGGTACACATCGGTGTTTTTCTCATGTTCCAAATATTCATAGGCATTCGTTTTTGAAGAATGAAGCATGTCAGCGGTAACGACGGGCTGAAGCGCGGTCAGATAAGAACCCAGCCTATTTTCAATTTCTTTCGGCAGAACGGATTCGATATCACCGATATTGATAATGATAGAGAAAACGAAATCGATATTAATATGAAAAGTATCTTCAGCAAAGGCCGTAAGCTCTTTTATTCCATCCGGGCAGCGGGTATGCCGGCGGAATACCTGCTTCACTAAATCACTGACAACCCAAGCGTTAAATCGCTGTTCCGGTGAAAAGTAATGAATAGGAACCACCTCCCTGCTTAATCGGCTCAAGAAGATTTTTATTTTTCTGATAAAAGTTGCTTTTTCTACTGTAACATGTCCCGCAAGAAAATATCCACCGACAATCTGCCCGTTTTCCCACTGAACTCTCTTTCTTTTGTTTGATCCTTGATTGATCGGGTAAACATCCAATATACAAAACAAAAGGGAGGACTTATCAATGAAACCGGTAGTAAGAGAATATACAAATGATCAAAAACTGATGCAGGACGTAAAAGAGCTTCAGCAATTGGGTGTCGCAAAAGAAGACGTATATGTGCTTTCTCATGATGACGACAGAACGGACCGCCTGGCCGATAATACTGATGTCAATACCATCGGAGCGAAAGAAACGGGCATTAAACACGCGGTCGGCAATATGTTTAATAAAAAAGGCGACGAGCTCCGCAACAAAATTCACGAAATCGGCTTTTCGGAAGAGGAAGCATCGCAATTTGAAAAGCGCTTAGATGAAGGAAAAGTTCTTCTGTTTGTCACGGATAACGAAAAAGTAAAATCATGGGCGTAAGCTGAACAGATCCCAAGGGGTTTTCGGTCCCTTGGGATTTTTTTGCGGTTTCCGCAATAAAACCGAAAGGCACATTCTGTACATTTTCGGTGCTGTTTCTCAACTGATTTGATACAATTCGATTGTAATAAATTGGAACAAAGAATCAGGAGGAGCACAATTCATGAAAAAAATGTTATTTATGCTGGCGGTTTGTTTATGTATGATCCCTGCGGACGTCTATGCCGCTGATCTGGGACGGCAGACGTTAGGAACAAATGACGGCTGGGGAGCCGCTTCCGGCGGGACAACCGGCGGCGCGAAAGCCTCTTCATCGAATGTATACACCGTATCAAACAGACAGCAGCTCGTTTCTGCATTAGGGGGAAGCGCCAACAGCACACCGAAGATTATTTACATACAAGGCACAATCAATATGAATACGGACGACCGCAATAAAACGCTCGGCTTTGATGATTATAAAGATCCGGCATATGATCCGAACGCCTATCTGAAGGCGTACGACCCGGACAAATGGGGAAAAAAAGCGCCGTCAGGCACCCAGGAAGACGCCAGACAGCGATCGCAAAAAAACCAGAAGGCACGGGTCGTGGTTGACATTCCTTCAAATACGACGATCATCGGCTCGGGTTCAAATGCCAAAGTGACAGGCGGGAATTTTAATATTAAGAACGGCGTCGACAATGTCATCATCCGCAACATTGAATTTCAAGACGCTTACGACTATTTTCCGCAATGGGACCCGACGGACGGCAGCAGCGGCAACTGGAACTCGGAATATGACAATATCACCATTAACGGCGCGACGCACATCTGGATCGATCATTGCACCTTTAATGACGGATCGAATCCCGACAGCGGTTTTCCCTACTATTACGGGAGAAAATATCAGCACCATGACGGCCAGACGGATATAGCCAACGGGGCGAATTATATTACATTATCCTATAATAAATATCATGACCATGACAAAGGCTCCGTCATCGGAAACAGCGACAGCAAGACGTCGGATGAAGGAAAACTGAAGGTGACCCTTCACCATAACTATTACCAGAACATCGTCCAGCGCGCACCGCGGGTCCGGTACGGGCAGGTTCATATTTATAATAATTTTTACGCAGGCTCTAAAAGCGCCGCATACCCGTTCAGCTATGCGTGGGGCGCGGGCCACGCGTCGAAAATATATGCCCAGAATAATGTTTTTGAAGTGCCGGGACTGGCTGCTGATAAAGTCATCAGCGTCTTCAGCGGCGGAAAAGCGCTTCATGAAGACGGCACTCTTTTAAACGGCGCCGCCATTAACGCGTCGGCCGCCAACGGATTAAGTCAGTCCGTCGGCTGGACACCGTCATTGCACGGTTCCATCGGCTCATCATCAAATGTAAAATCAGATGTTATATCTAAAGCCGGGTCGGGCATATTAAAATAATAAACAAGAAGCACAAAGGAAAATATTCCTTTGTGTTTTTTAATTAACAAAAACGTTTATTAACTTAGTTAAGTAGTAAAATGGGATAGGGGATGGAAGACAACAAAATAGGAGGAGACCTGTAATGGCTTCAGAAAAAGACGCAAAAAAACAGCAGGCAGTAAAAATCATTCCTTTGCTTATTACTGTTGCTGTGGGATTAATCATTTGGTTTATTCCCGCGCCGTCCGGACTTGAACCTAAAGCATGGCATTTGTTCGCTATTTTTGTCGCAACAATTATCGGCTTTATCTCCAAGCCCTTGCCAATGGGCGCAATTGCAATTTTTGCATTGGCAGTCACCGCGTTAACGGGAACGCTATCTATTGAAAATACGTTAAGCGGATTTGGAAACAAGACAATCTGGCTGATTGTCATCGCCTTTTTTATTTCCCGGGGTTTCATCAAAACCGGGCTCGGCGCCAGGATTTCTTACGTATTCGTACAACGGTTCGGGAAGAAAACACTCGGCCTTTCTTATTCACTGCTTTTCAGTGATTTAATTTTATCACCTGCCATTCCGAGCAACACGGCACGGGCGGGCGGCATTATTTTTCCTATTATCAGATCATTATCCGAAACTTTCGGATCAACGCCGGCAGACGGAACAGAGCGGAAAATCGGCGCTTTCTTATTAAAAACCGGTTTTCAAGGAAACTTGATTACGTCTGCGATGTTTTTGACGGCAATGGCGGCGAACCCGCTGATCGCCAAGCTGGCCCACGATGTCGCAGGGGTGGACATCACATGGACAAGCTGGGCAATCGCGGCCATTGTACCGGGATTGGCGAGCTTAATCATTACGCCGCTCGTCATTTATAAGCTGTATCCGCCGGAAATTAAAGAAACACCGGATGCGGCTAAAATCGCAACGGAAAAATTGAAAGAAATGGGTCCGTTTAAAAAATCCGAACTCTCCATGGTCATCGTCTTTTTATTGGTGCTTGCGCTGTGGATTTTCGGAGGAAGCTTAAATATTGACGCAACGACGACGGCCCTGATCGGATTATCCGTTTTGCTTTTGTCACAGGTATTAACATGGGAGGACATCAAAAAGGAACAAGGTGCATGGGATACGCTGACTTGGTTCGCGGCGCTTGTGATGCTGGCGAATTTCCTGAATGAGCTCGGCATGGTGTCTTGGTTCAGCAATATGATGAAATCTTCTGTTTCCGGTTTTTCATGGATTGTGGCATTTATGATTCTGATTGTCGTGTATTATTACACGCATTACTTCTTTGCGAGCGCAACCGCGCATATCAGCGCCATGTATGCGGCATTTCTCGCCGTCATCGTGGCGGCAGGCGCTCCGCCGCTGTTGGCGGCGCTCAGCCTGGCGTTTTTCAGCAACCTTTTCGGTTCGACGACGCATTACGGCTCAGGAGCGGCTCCGGTCTTTTTCGGAGCGGGTTATATATCGCAAAGCAAATGGTGGTCCATCGGCTTTATCCTGTCAATCGTCCATATTGTGACATGGCTTGTGATCGGCGGATTATGGTGGAAAGTATTAGGGTTATGGTAGAAGAAAAAAAGGCAGACTCAGGTCTGCCTTTTTTTTATTTCTGTAAGGAAGGGGAAGGGCCTGCACATGATGACTCCAGTGCGAATAGAATATGGACGGGGTGATAATATGAGCAGCGGCCGTAATCAATACATGATATTGAAACAGAAACCTTACAAATATATGAGCAGACATATGAAACGCCGGTATGAACAATTACCATGTGAACATGAAAGGCCGGAAACAGGGACAGAAAAACGGTTTCCGTCTTCAGATGAAAATCGATCTGCCTTGTGCGTACCCGGGCTGCGAGGTCCCGAAGGCAAAAGAGGACCCGCCGGCTCCCGCGGTCCGCAAGGGGAGGCGGGTCCGCCCGGTCCCCCGGGGCCTGAGGGTCCGCCGGGAGCGGTTCCTGCGGTAGCTTTTCAAAATACAGCAGACCAAATGATGATTCCGTTAGAAGGAACACCGATAAACGTGTTAAGCGCAGTGATAGCCGCGCCGACAGATCAATTGGTGAAAACGGATGCCGTCATACAAGTAAATGTGGAATTAGATCCGCTCGCGTCTCATTTCTCATTGGTCTTAGCTGTCGATCTGCAAAGAAATGGCGTATCGATACAAACACAGAGACAAGAGCGGAACCTCTTTTCTTCAGGCGGACAAATCATAGGAATTCCTTTTACGTACATCGACGAAATGAAGGCGGATGAAACAGCCGCGTACCAGCTCTATTTATCCGTCCTTTCTTCGAATTACGTAACACAAGTCGCAGCGGCAAACCGCTCCCTCATTGCGACGGGATTCCCCATTCAAGGATCGGATTAAGGTGATGAAAAGAAATCACCTTTTTTATTTAGGTTGTCAAAACACAGCCCGTATTAATATGCTGTCTTAATAAGTAAGACGGTCAACAACGGGAAGGAGAGGGAAAAAGATTGAATGAATAATCCGATTATAAACGGAAGCTTTGAAACCGGTACATTAGCGGGGTGGAGTTCGGCAAATACCCAGATTAACAGTTTGTTTGCACATTCAGGGAGATATTCTGCGCAATTTATTGGAGCTCAGCCATATGCTTACCTCAGTCAAATCGTTCCAATTTCAGCCAAGTCAGTGACTCTATTCGTATCACTCGCAACGCTCGGAAATGAGCCAAGTCCCCAAGTAACTCTCCAGATCATCTATGTCAGCGCAGCAGGTGAACAAATCAGTTCCATTCAAGAAAATATTACACCCGGAAATTTGCCGAACGTGCTCTTTCACACATGGTCTGAAATCTATAAAACAAGCAGTGTGCCTTCTGGCGCGGCCTCTGCCGTCATTGTATTAAGTAAAGTTTCTTCCGGCACGGTTTTAATAGACGACGTTTCATTGGCGCAAACCGGGGGTGAACCTGGCGTAACGGGAATTACAGGTCCCACAGGAGTGACGGGCCCTACAGGAGTGACCGGAGCAAGAGGAGCGACGGGGTCGACAGGATCAACGGGTGTAACCGGCCAAACCGGAGTGACTGGTCCGACAGGAGTAACAGGGGCGACGGGAGTAACTGGAGCTATCGGCTCGACTGGTGTAACAGGAGCAAGAGGAGTAACCGGAACTACTGGCTCAACCGGAGTGACTGGAGCAAGAGGAGCGACCGGAGTAACTGGTGCAACGGGAGCAACCGGAACTACTGGCTCAACCGGAGTGACTGGAGTAACAGGAACAACTGGCTTGACTGGTGCAACAGGCCCAACTGGTTCAACAGGAGCGACGGGATTAACTGGAGAAACAGGCGCAACCGGGGGAACAGGTCCAACGGGTGTAACAGGAGAAACCGGTGCAACTGGAGTGACTGGTGTAACAGGTGCAACCGGAGAAACAGGTCCAACGGGAGTGACTGGCTCAACTGGTGTAACCGGCCGAACCGGAATAACAGGCTCAACAGGAACGACCGGCTCAACTGGTGCAACAGGCCCAACCGGATCGACAGGACCAACAGGATCAACAGGCCCAACCGGTGCAACGGGAGTAACAGGCCCAACTGGTGCAACAGGCCCAACCGGATCGACAGGACCAACAGGATCAACAGGCCCAACCGGTGCAACGGGAGTAACAGGCCCAACTGGTGTAACTGGCTCAACCGGTCAAACTGGAGTAACTGGGGCGACGGGAGAAACCGGCTCAACGGGAGCAACCGGAGAAACCGGAACCACGGGCTCAACCGGCCCAACTGGAGTAACAGGAGCGACTGGTGTAACAGGAGCGACTGGTGTAACTGGGGCAACCGGAATAACAGGTCCAACCGGGCCAACAGGGTCGACTGGTTCAACTGGTTCAACCGGAGAAAACGGTGTAACAGGATCAACCGGCCCAACCGGAGCAACTGGAGAAATCGGCTCAACGGGAGAGACCGGTCCAACCGGATCAACAGGTTCAACCGGAGAAACCGGTGCAACAGGGATTACTGGCTCAACAGGTGAAACCGGTGCAACTGGAGCGACTGGTGCAACGGGGATAACAGGAGCGACTGGCGCAACCGGGGTAACAGGTTTAACCGGTGTAACAGGAGAAACCGGAGCGACTGGTGTAACAGGGTCAACAGGAATAACCGGTGTAACTGGAGCAACAGGAGTAACCGGGGCAATGGGAGAAACTGGCCCAACGGGAGAAATCGGCCCAACAGGCCCAACCGGCCCAACCGGAGAAACGGGTGCAACAGGATCGACAGGCGCAACAGGCCCAACTGGTATAACCGGAGAAACGGGAACAACAGGAGCGACTGGGGTAACGGGTGTAACCGGATCAACCGGCCCAACCGGTGTAACAGGAGAAACCGGAGCAACTGGAGAAACGGGGATAACAGGAGCAACAGGCTCAACCGGTGCAACAGGCTCAACTGGTGTAACCGGGCTAACTGGAATAACAGGCGCGACGGGCCCAACCGGTGTGACTGGACCAACAGGGGTTACTGGCTCAACAGGAGAAACCGGTGCAACTGGAGCGACAGGATCAACCGGACCGACTGGCTTAACGGGAGAAACCGGCCCAACCGGAGCAACGGGTCCAACTGGTGTAACGGGGATAACTGGTGTAACAGGGTCAACAGGAATAACCGGTGTAACTGGAGCAACAGGAGTAACCGGGGCAATGGGAGAAACTGGCCCAACGGGAGAAATCGGCCCAACAGGCCCAACCGGCCCAACCGGAGAAACGGGTGCAACAGGATCGACAGGCGCAACAGGCCCAACTGGTATAACCGGAGAAACGGGAACAACAGGAGCGACTGGGGTAACGGGTGTAACCGGATCAACCGGCCCAACCGGTGTAACAGGAGAAACCGGAGCAACTGGAGAAACGGGGATAACAGGAGCAACAGGCTCAACCGGTGCAACAGGCTCAACTGGTGTAACCGGGCTAACTGGAATAACAGGCGCGACGGGCCCAACCGGTGTGACTGGACCAACAGGGGTTACTGGCTCAACAGGAGAAACCGGTGCAACTGGAGCGACAGGATCAACCGGACCGACTGGCTTAACGGGAGAAACCGGCCCAACCGGAGCAACGGGTCCAACTGGTGTAACGGGGATAACTGGTGTAACAGGGTCAACAGGAATAACCGGTGTAACTGGAGCAACAGGAGTAACCGGGGCAATGGGAGAAACTGGCCCAACGGGAGAAATCGGCCCAACAGGCCCAACCGGCCCAACCGGAGAAACGGGTGCAACAGGATCGACAGGCGCAACAGGCCCAACTGGTATAACCGGAGAAACGGGAACAACAGGAGCGACTGGGGTAACGGGTGTAACCGGATCAACCGGCCCAACCGGTGTAACAGGAGAAACCGGAGCAACTGGAGAAACGGGGATAACAGGAGCAACAGGCTCAACCGGTGCAACAGGCTCAACTGGTGTAACCGGGCTAACTGGAATAACAGGCGCGACGGGCCCAACCGGTGTGACTGGACCAACAGGGGTTACTGGCTCAACAGGAGAAACCGGTGCAACTGGAGCGACAGGATCAACCGGACCGACTGGCTTAACGGGAGAAACCGGCCCAACCGGAGTAACGGGAACAACCGGTGTAACAGGGTCAACAGGAGAAACCGGAGCGACTGGTGTAACAGGGTCAACAGGAATAACCGGTGTAACTGGAGCAACAGGAGTAACCGGTGCAATGGGAGAAACTGGCCCAACGGGAGAGACCGGTCCAACCGGCTCAACAGGATCAACGGGCTCAACTGGAGTAACAGGGGCGACTGGAGTAACAGGAGAAACCGGAGCGACTGGCGCAACCGGAGCAACTGGGGTCACGGGCTCAACCGGGATAACAGGTGCAACTGGAGCGACAGGAGCAATTGGTTCAACCGGACCGACTGGCTCAACGGGAGGAACCGGCCCAACAGGAGTAACAGGTGCAACCGGTTCAACAGGAGCGACAGGGTCAACGGGGATAACCGGAGCGACTGGCTCAACCGGTGTAGCAGGGTCAACAGGAGAAACCGGCTCGACTGGTGCAACAGGCCCAACTGGTTCAACAGGAGCAACAGGCTCAACCGGAGAAACTGGTGTGACTGGCCCGATTGGGGTCACGGGAGCAACAGGAGCAACCGGGGCGACGGGGATAACCGGCTCAACTGGAGTAACAGGTCCAACTGGAGTTACTGGCGCAACCGGAGAAACTGGCTCAACAGGAGTGACTGGGGTAACGGGTCCAACAGGATCAACAGGATCAACAGGTTCAACGGGAGTGACTGGTTCAACCGGACCGACTGGCTTAACGGGAGAAACCGGCCCAACCGGAGTAACGGGAACAACCGGTGTAACAGGGTCAACAGGAGAAACCGGAGCGACTGGTGTAACAGGGTCAACAGGAATAACCGGTGTAACTGGAGCAACAGGAGTAACCGGTGCAATGGGAGAAACTGGCCCAACGGGAGAGACCGGTCCAACCGGCTCAACAGGATCAACGGGCGCCACTGGCATAACCGGAGCAACTGGTGTGACTGGCCCGACGGGGGTCACGGGATTGACAGGAGTAACAGGGGTAACCGGGGCAACAGGCCCAACGGGTGCAACAGGAGTAACAGGCATAACTGGTGGAACAGGCTCAACCGGAGCAACGGGTCCAACTGGAGTAACCGGTGCAACAGGGATTACTGGCTCAACCGGGGATACCGGAGCTACTGGAGTAACCGGCCCAACTGGTATAACCGGAGCAACGGGTCCAACTGGAGCAACCGGGGCGATAGGAGAAACCGGAGCGACTGGTGCAACGGGGGTAACTGGAGCAACCGGAGAAACAGGCGCAACTGGTGTAACCGGCTCAACCGGAGCGACAGGAGAAACCGGCCCAACAGGCGCAACCGGAGAAACCGGTTCAACCGGCTCGACAGGCGCAACTGGCTCAACAGGTATAACCGGAGAAACAGGCTCAACTGGAGTAACAGGCCCAACGGGAGTAACAGGAGCGACCGGTGCAACTGGATCAACCGGCGCAACGGGTGCCACTGGCATAACCGGAGCAACTGGGGTAGCAGGTCCAATCGGAGTAACGGGGTTCACCGGCGCAACTGGTGTGACTGGCCCGACGGGGGTCACGGGATCGACAGGAGTAACAGGGATAACCGGGGCGACAGGCCCAACGGGTGCAACAGGAGTAACAGGCATAACTGGTGTAACCGGATCAACAGGGTCAAGCGGAGAAACGGGCCCCACCGGAGTAACAGGGGCGACTGGTGTAACGGGGACAACTGGGGTAACAGGAGTAACAGGAGCGACAGGCATAACTGGCGCAGCAGGTCCAACCGGAGTAACGGGGTTGACAGGAGAAACCGGAGCGACCGGTGTAACTGGTGCAACAGGAATAACCGGAGCAACGGGATCGACAGGTTCAACAGGAACAACTGGAGAAACCGGATCAACCGGTGCAACAGGGGCGACTGGAGTAACAGGCTCAACTGGTATAACTGGTTCAACCGGAGCAACTGGTCCAATCGGCCCAACAGGAGAAACCGGTTCAACTGGAGTGACTGGGGTAACTGGTGTAACTGGCGGAACGGGAACAACTGGCTCGACTGGTGCAACAGGCCCAACGGGAGAAAACGGTCCAACAGGAGAAACCGGAGCAACTGGTTCAACGGGAGTAACAGGAGCGACAGGAGCAACTGGCTCAACAGGAGCAACTGGTTCAACCGGAGAAACTGGCCCCACCGGAATCACGGGTCCAACCGGAGTCACGGGCTCAACTGGAGTAACAGGATCAACCGGTCCAACTGGTGCAACGGGAGAAACCGGCTCAACCGGAGCAACAGGGCCAATAGGAGTAACCGGTGCAACGGGAGTAACAGGAGCCACCGGATTAACCGGGCCAATCGGGGATACAGGAGTGACTGGGGCAACCGGCCCAACCGGCGCAATAGGAGAGACCGGTGTAACAGGAACAACCGGAGAAACGGGATCGACAGGAGCGACTGGGGTAACTGGTGTAACCGGGGGAACGGGAACAACCGGCTCGACTGGTGCAACAGGACCGACTGGATCAACCGGAGAAACCGGCCCAACTGGGGTAACGGGCTCAACAGGAGTGACTGGAGTAACAGGCTCAACAGGAGTAATGGGATCAACGGGAGAAACTGGCCCAACAGGTGCAACCGGAGCGACCGGCCCAACAGGAGTAGCCGGATCGACAGGAGAAACCGGATCAACTGGTGCGACGGGATTAACTGGAGTGACCGGAGTAACAGGTGCAACAGGAGCAACTGGCTCAACGGGAGAAACGGGTCCAACTGGTGTAACAGGCCCAACCGGATCGACAGGAGAAACGGGGTCAACTGGAGTGACTGGGGCAACCGGCCCAGCAGGAGAAACCGGAGCAACTGGACCATCAGGAGCAACAGGATCAACCGGAGAAACCGGAACCACGGGCTCAACTGGGGCAACTGGCTCAACAGGAGAAACGGGTGCAACGGGAGTAACGGGTCCAACCGGAGTAACCGGGTCGACAGGAATAACAGGAGCAACAGGAATAACCGGAACCACGGGCTCAACCGGCCCAACAGGAGCAACCGGCTCGACTGGTTCAACAGGCCCAACTGGTGTAACCGGCTCAACCGGTGCAACTGGAGTAACTGGAGCAACGGGAGGAACTGGGTCAACCGGTGCAACAGGGGTAACTGGAGAAATCGGTCCAACCGGAGTAACCGGTGCCACGGGAGAAACCGGCACAACCGGAGTAACAGGCCCAACTGGTATAACCGGAGAAACGGGCTCAACTGGAGTGACTGGGGCAACGGGGATAACAGGAGCGACTGGCGCAACCGGAGTAACAGGGTCAACAGGAGTAACCGGCGTAACGGGATCGACCGGAATAACAGGCGCGACAGGCTTAACCGGTGTGACTGGCCCAACTGGTCCAACAGGCACAACCGGAGTGACTGGTGCGACCGGAGAAACAGGATCAACCGGAGCAACGGGTGCATCCGGGGTAACGGGGTCAACCGGATCAACCGGCATAACAGGCCCAACAGGTGTAACTGGTTTAACCGGATCAACGGGTGTAACAGGAGTAACCGGCCCAACAGGGTCAACGGGGGTAACTGGAGAAACCGGATCGACAGGCGCAACGGGCCTAACCGGCTCAACTGGATTAACAGGCGCGACAGGAATAACCGGATCAACCGGCCCAACGGGAGGAACTGGGTTAACTGGTGCAACAGGAGTGACTGGCCCAACAGGTGTAACGGGATTAACAGGCGCAACCGGATCAACCGGCCCAACGGGAGGAACTGGGTTAACTGGTGCAACAGGAGTGACTGGTCCAACAGGTGTAACGGGATTAACAGGCGCAACCGGCGCAACAGGCTCAACCGGAGTAACCGGTTCAACGGGAGTGACTGGAGCAACAGGCTCAACCGGCTCGACTGGTGTAACCGGGGCAACAGGAGTAACAGGAGTAACGGGCCCAACTGGAGCAACAGGACCAACCGGCGCCACAGGCAGTACACCAACCTTGCTCTTCACAAGAACCAACGGGCCGCTCACTGTTTATCCGCCGTTAAATACAGAAGTTCCCGTTGCTACGCTGGCAGTCCCGGTTAATGCTTTGCAGAATGTAAAGCTTGATTATGCACTCAGTGTCGCGTTAACAACTGCAGCCAATTCAAACTTTGTTTATGAAGTGAGATTATATAGGGGAGCAGTGCAAATTCATACAAGAACTCTGTCGCGAACCAGTACTCTCGCAGCTACGGATAGTTTTTCGATTGCTGATACAACAGTGGATACAGCACCGACCGCAGGAACAAATACGTACCAGCTGAGAGTTATTTTCACAACTGCGAATAATATAACAACAGCGACAGCTCTCAATATCGATTTTAACAGCATTCGTTTCCCGACAACCTAATGACAACAGCAGTCTGATATTTTAAAGATGAAAGACCTGACTTATGCAAAGTTAGGTCTTTTTTTCTGTAAATGCTGCATGATGCAGCCTTAAAGAACATTTAAAAATTTGCCCAATAGAAGTGGGATTTTGCCACACCTTTTTTTCTTGTGGAAATATTATGCAAATAGAGGTGGTGTAATGAGAAAAGGAGATACTTGGTATAACAGATACGACTCTTGGGATTACGACTGCCGGAATAGTAATGAGTGTTGCTGTCATTTTCAACATAAAAGAAGAAATCAAAGGCGCAGTTATCAAAATCGGGCCCATTGCTGTGAAGAATTCTGTTGCAAAACTTCTTGCTGTCATGAAAGATGGTGTCCATGCTGTCATCCAAATCATTTTCATGTAAGAGGATTCACCGGAGCAACGGGGCTGACCGGAGCAACGGGGCTGACCGGAGCAACGGGGCTGACCGGAGCAACAGGGCTGACTGGAGCAACGGGGTTTACTGGAGCAACGGGATTCACTGGAGCAACGGGCTCGACCGGGAATACCGGAGCGACTGGGGTAACCGGCGTCACTGGAGATCCCGGCGCCACGGGAGTAACGGGAGCAACGGGAGTAACAGGCTCGACCGGAGCAACCGGCGCGACTGGAATAACCGGTGCCACCGGGGTAACGGGAGCGACCGGGGATACTGGAGCAACCGGAGTAACCGGCGCCACTGGAGTAACCGGAGCGACCGGAGTAACAGGTGCAACTGGGGTAACGGGAACAACCGGAGTAACCGGCGCAACTGGGATCACCGGCGCCACCGGGGTAACGGGGGCAACTGGGGTATTAGGAGCAACCGGAGTAACCGGCGCAACTGGGATAACGGGAGCGACCGGAGTAACCGGCGCAACTGGGATAACGGGAGCGACCGGAGTAACCGGCGCAACTGGAATAATGGGAGCGACCGGAGTAACCGGAGATACTGGAGCGACCGGGGTAACGGGAGCAACCGGAGTAACCGGCTCAACCGGAGTAACAGGAGCCACTGGTGTAACGGGAGCAACAGGGTTAACAGGAGCAACCGGGCTCACCGGAGTAACAGGTGCTACCGGTGTAACCGGGGATACTGGAGTAACTGGAGCAACCGGGATTACCGGGGCCACCGGGGTAACGGGAGTAACAGGAGCGACCGGAATAACGGGCGCCACCGGGGTAACAGGCGCCACCGGGGTAACAGGCGCCACCGGAGTAACAGGCTCAACAGGAGTAACGGGGGTAACCGGGGATACGGGAGCCACTGGGATAACGGGAGCAACCGGAGCAACGGGGGTAACCGGGGATACGGGAGCCACTGGGATAACGGGAGCAACCGGCGCAACTGGAGTAACGGGAACAACCGGAGTAACAGGCTCAACCGGAGTAACCGGCGCCACCGGAATAACCGGAGCAACCGGGGGAACGGGAGTAACAGGAGCAACCGGGGTAACCGGAGCTACTGGATCGACCGGAATAACGGGAGCAACGGGAGTAACAGGCTCAACCGGAGTAACCGGCGCAGCTGGGATAACGGGAGCCACCGGGGCAACAGGAGTAACCGGAGCAACCGGGATAACGGGAGTAACCGGGCTCACCGGCGCCACCGGGGCAACAGGAGCAACCGGAGCCACCGGGGTAACGGGAGCCACGGGAGTAACTGGAGCAACCGGAGTAACCGGAGCAACAGGAGCAACCGGGATCACCGGAGCCACTGGAATAACCGGAGCAACAGGAGCGACAGGAATAACGGGAGCCACCGGAGTAACCGGAGTAACCGGAGCGACCGGAGTAACAGGAGTAACCGGAGTAACCGGAGTAACGGGATCAACTGGAGTAACAGGAGCCACCGGAGTAACAGGAGCGACCGGAGTAACAGGCTCGACCGGAGCAACCGGAGATACTGGATCTACCGGAATAACGGGTGCAACCGGAGTAACGGGAGCCACAGGTGCAACTGGGGTAACGGGAACAACCGGAATAACCGGCGCAACAGGAGCAGGCGCAATCATTCCTTTTGCTTCAGGTCTCCCAACTGCCGTGACGACCATTGCCGGCGGATTAATCGGAACGGTGAGCCTTGTCGGGTTCGGCAATTCTGTGACGGGCGTCAATGTCGGAGGGGGAGGCGCAATT
The DNA here is from genome assembly GCF_041222765.1 of Bacillus sp. JNUCC-21. NCBI lineage: Bacteria > Bacillati > Bacillota > Bacilli > Caryophanales > Bacillaceae > Bacillus > Bacillus sp. JNUCC-21. Next base: position 747,894 of record NZ_CP166019.1, read on the forward strand.
GATCTTACAGGAGCCGGAGGAACTCTGCTGAACTTTGCTTTTTCTGCTCCGAGAAGCGGAACCATTACATCAATTGCCGCTTATTTCAGTACAACCGCAGCATTGTCGCTTGTCGGCTCGACTGTTACGATAACCGCACAATTATACAGTTCCACAGTGCCGAACAATACGTTCACGCCGATCCCCGGAGCATCCGTCACTTTAGCTCCTCCCCTCACCGGCATATTGTCAATCGGCAGCATCAGCAACGGAATCACGACAGGGCTGAACATTGCGGTAACTCCTCAAACCCGGCTGTTAATGGTATTCTCCGCCACTGCGACAGGCCTTTCGCTTATTAATACAGTGGCGGGATATGCAAGCGCGGGAGTTACGATTTCCTGATAGATTGCCAGACTGACTTCGGTCAGTCTTTTTTATGTGTTATATCAATTGTGTAAAAGTAAATATATATCTATCATCACCTTTTTGGTAAGCCACAAGAGAAAAAGATCACGAAAATTCTCAAAAATGAGAAATGAAGATTTAAAAAATGGTATGATTTTAGGAGGAAAGGACGGCTGGTGCTGTGTTGGAAGCGAAGCGGTTTTATGTCTCTCTGCAAATGAAAATCGCCGGATTAATTACGGCTTTATTAATACTTGTCATCGGAACGCTCACGGTTATATTTGCCTTTCAGCAATTAAAGGAAGGGCAGAAGCAGGCTGAACAGCTGGCGGTGCAAACGGCAAAAACCATTTCATACATGCCTCCTGTAAAAGAGGCGTTCCGGCTTGCGGATCAAGAGGCTTTTACAAAGTTAGATGTCATTGAACAAATGAAAGAACAGGCAGGCGCGCACGCCGTCTACATCACTGATCAAAAAGGGCATGTTGCATTTCATTCGGCCCGAAGCAGTATTCCGAAAGAAAATCAAAATCTGCAAAATAAAACCATCATGTTCGGCGGGTCACCGGTTTCCGACGGAATGAAGGCTGTCCGGGGGAGCGCCCCGGTTATTTTGGAGGAAAAAAATCATAACGAAGTCGTCGGAACGGTGACAGTCGAGTTTTTACAAGATGAGATAGAAAAAGATATGAAAGCGCATCTGCGGCATTTAGGCTATTTTGCATGTTTGGTGTTTCTTATCGGCATCGGGGGAGCGGCGGCGCTCGCAAAAAGCATCCGTAAAGATACACTCGGCCTTGAACCGCATGAAATTGCAGCGCTGTACAGGGAGCGCAATGCGATGCTCCTTGCGATTAAAGAAGGGATTATCGCCGTAAACAAAGAAGGCGCGGTAACCATGATGAATTTATCTGCGGCTGATATGCTGAATCTGCCGGAACCGATGATCGGAAGGCATATAAAAGAAATCATGCCGGGCGCAAATCTCATGCCGGTGTTGGCAGGGGGAGAATTACCGCCGAACGTGGAGGTGCGTGCCGGAAATAAAGTATTTATCTTAAACGTGAAAGAAATGAAGCAGACCGGACAAGTATACGGAGCGGTGATCAGCTTCCGGGAGAAAACAGAGCTCAAGAAACTGATTAACAAGCTGACTGAAATGAAAAAATACTCGGAGGATCTCCGGGCGCAAACGCATGAATTCTCGAATAAGCTTTACGCGATACTCGGTCTGTTAGAGCTGGGAGAATATAATGAAGCCATTGAACTGATAAAAGAAGAGTACGCCATCCAGAATGAACAGCACGAAATCCTCTTTCAAAACATTCATTCACAGCGGGTTCAGGCCATACTATTAGGAAAAATGGGAAAGGCGTCTGAGAAGAAAGTGAAGCTTTCAATAGATGAAAACAGCTTTTTAGAATCGCTGCCGGAGCATGTGGGTTCATCTCAGCTCATTACGATCATCGGAAATCTTATTGATAACGCTTTCGAAGCCGTCGCCGAAAAAGAGAAAAAAGAGGTCGCCTTTTTTATGACCGATATCGGCAGGGATATCGTCATCGAAGTGGCGGATTCAGGAGACGGCGTGCCTCAGGAAAAAACAGAAACCATATTTGAAAAGGGCTACTCTTCAAAGGGGACGAGGAGAGGATACGGCTTAGCCAATCTGAAAGAAGCCGTCAGTGAATTGCAGGGATCGATAGAGATTTCGCAGCAAAAGAGCGGCGGTGCCGTATTTACGGTGTTTATACCGAAAGAAACGCCAAAGGGGGAATCGGTGTGATTAACATCGCGATTGCAGAGGACGACTTTCGAATAGCGCAAATTCACGAAAAATTTATCGAACATCTGGATGGATTCAATGTCATCGGTAAAGCAATCAATGCCAAAGACACCATATCGCTGCTTGAGAAACGGCAGCCTGATCTGCTGCTTTTGGATATTTATATGCCGGATGAGCTGGGAACAGATCTGCTTCCCCTTATCCGAGGCCGTTTTCCTTCCGTTGATATCATCATTATTACGGCTTCTGCCGAAACAAGACTGCTGCAGGAAGCGCTCAGGTCAGGCGTTTCCCACTATGTTATAAAGCCGGTGTCGGCACATAAATTTACAGAAGTGCTTTTGCAGTACCGGGAAAAAAGAGAATGGCTGCACTCACAGCCGGAGCTGAGCCAGTCCGTTATCGACATGTTTTTCGGAAGCGGTCAGAAAGAACAAAAACAGCTCAATGATCTGCCGACCGGGATTAATTCGATTACACTTCAAAAAATCAAAAACGCGCTCAGGGAAGCCCAAAAAGGGATGACGGCCGAAGAACTGGGCGAAAAAATGGGCGCCTCCAGAACAACGGCGCGGCGCTACGCCGAGTTTCTCGTTTCTCAGGAAGAAGCGCTCGCTGAATTAGAGTACGGCATTATCGGCAGGCCGGAACGGAAATATTATTTAGCACATGAATAAGGGATGGGAGAAATGAAGCGGTTGGGAGTGCTTCTTGTCATGCTGGCGGCGCTGGTTTCTTTTGACGGACGGCAGATGGCGGGCATCCGTTCAGCCGAAGGGCCGGTTGAAATTGTCGTCCCGGCAGCGCCTCAAGGGGGCTGGGACGTAACGGCAAAAGCTTTGCAATCGGTAATAGAGCGGAAGCAAATATTAGGCCGGCCCGTAAAGATCGTCTATAAACCCGGCGGAGGCGGAGACAGCGGCTGGAAATATGTAAACGAACGAAAAACGGATGTCATCAGTATGAATTCAAGCCTGCTGTTAAGCAATGAAATTTTGGGACAAAGCCGGCTGAAGGCAGCTGATTTTACGCCTTTGGCCATTATCGCAAAAGAGTGGCAGACCGTCGCTCTTCCGAAGGATTCAAAGATAAAAAGCGGAAAGCAGCTGCTCGGCGATATTAAAGCACATCCGGGCGGCATAAAAATCGGATTTGCGCCCGGCCTCGGAAATGATGACCAGCTCTCCTTTGCGAGAGCGGCGGAAATGGCCGGAATTTCTCCGTTTGATATCCGCTTTTTTCAATACGGGAGCAGCAATGAAGTCATTGAAGCTCTTATCAGCCACGAGATAGACGCCGCTTCAATGACCATTTCAGAAGCGAGAGACGCCTATCGAAAAGGGAAAATCACATTGGCGGCCGTTACGTCGGACAAAAGGCTCTCCGGCTTCAGCGATGTGCCGACATGGAAAGAGCAGGGGGTGCCGTTTGTCTTTGCGCACTGGAGAGGCATCATGGGGCCGAAAGACATGACCGAAGGCGAGATCGCCTATTGGGATCAGGCTTTGAAACAGATTACCTCATCCGCGGAGTGGAAGCAAATGTTGAAAAAACGGGATTGGGAGAGCTTTTATAAAAACAGCAGCGGCGCAAAACGCTTTTTAGAAGAGCAGACCGAGTTTTATAAAGAGATGATGAGCAGCGAAAAATAAGCCTTCCGCATATTTGCGGGAGGCTTTTTATTTATAAATGAACAAAATGAACGAAAAGGTTATAAAAAATTAAAAATCTTTAAAATCCAAAATATTTACTTCAATATCCAATTCTCATAAGATAGCAAAAAGGCGGATAAAGGGGATCGGGCCTTTAAAATGTAAGCGTATTCATGATAAGGGGGACATACTGTGTTAGCAATCTTAGGCTTTCTTATGATGCTTGTTTTTATGGTACTGATTATGACAAAACGGCTTTCAGTGTTAACGGCGCTCGTATTAACGCCGATCGTGTTTGCGCTGTTTGCCGGGTTTTCTTTTAACCGGGTCGGCGAGATGATGATTTCCGGGATTGAACAGGTGGCGCCGATTGCAGTCATGATTATGTTTGCGATTCTTTATTTCGGCATTATGATTGATACCGGTTTATTTGATCCGATGGTGTCGCGCATTTTAAAGCTGGTTAAAGGCGACCCGCTCAAAATTGTAGTCGGAACAGCCGTTTTAACCATGCTTGTCGCACTGGACGGAGACGGCTCGACGACGTATATGATTACGACAAGCGCAATGCTGCCTTTGTATATCATGCTCGGAATCCGTCCGATTATTTTAGCGGGAATCGCCGGTGTCGGCATGGGTATCATGAACACGATACCATGGGGCGGCGCGACGCCGCGTGCGGCGAGTGCGCTCGGCGTTGACCCGGCAGAGCTGACGGGGCCGATGCTGCCTGTCATTGCCAGCGGAATGGTGTGTATGATTGTGGTCGCTTATGTACTCGGAAGGATGGAAAGGAAACGGCTCGGGGTGATCGAATTAAAGCAGCCGTCCCATACAAATGAAACGGCTGCGGCTGCGGAAGATGAATGGAGGCGGCCGAAACTGTGGTGGTTCAATTTACTGTTAACGCTTTCTTTAGTGGGATTTTTAGTGTCAGGAAAAGTGAATTTAACCGTGCTGTTCATCATTGCGTTTTGTATCGCGCTGATTGTCAACTATCCGAAGCTTAACGATCAAAGGGAGCGTATTTCAGCCCATTCGAGCAATGTGCTTGCGATCGGTTCGATGATTTTTGCCGCAGGCGTGTTTACCGGAATTTTAACGGGGACGAAGATGGTTGATGAGATGGCCATTTCCCTCGTATCGCTTATTCCGGAACAGATGGGGGGATTTATTCCGGCGATTGTTGCCTTAACGAGCGGTATCTTTACGTTTCTGATGCCCAATGACGCCTATTTTTACGGCGTGCTGCCCATTTTATCCGAGACCGCCGTGGCGTACGGTGTAGATAAGGTGGAAATCGCCCGCGCTTCGATCATCGGCCAGCCGATTCATATGTTAAGCCCGCTCGTGCCGTCGACGCATTTATTAGTCGGGCTTGCCGGGGTCACGATTGATGAACACCAGAAATTTGCCATGAAATGGGCGGTTCTTGCCGTTATCGTCATGACGGCCTTTGCGCTCATCATCGGCGCAATCACGATTTTTTAACATAAAACACCCGGTTCGTCGCACACTAAAGGCATCAGAGGAGGTGCCATGATGAGTGATCCGTTTATGCCGCTTTTTTCAGTGAGAAGCGGAGCCGGTTTTAAAGCGGCGGACGGCGTTTACGGACTGACCGTGCAGATTGCGAATGTTTACTTTATCGAAAATCCCTCAGCTCCGCGGGAAATCATTCTGGTTGACGCGGGAATGCCTCAATCGGCGGAGATGATAACAGAAGAAATGAAACGCCGGTTCAAAGAGGGGTATCAGCTGAAGGCGGTCATTTTGACACACGGTCATTTTGATCATGTCGGTGCGATTGAAGAGCTGCTTGAGCTTTGGGATGTGCCGGTTTACATTCATGAAAAGGAGCTCCCGTACGTCACGGGGAAAGCGGATTATCCGCCTGCCAGGCCCGATGCGAAAAAAGGGCTTGTCGCAAAGCTGTCACCGCTGTTTCCGCGCCATTCGATCCGCATTCCGTCCGTTCAGGCACTGCCTTCAGACGGTACCGTTCCGTTTCTTGAAGAATGGAAATGGGTGCATACGCCCGGTCACACACCCGGCCATATTTCATTATTCCGGGATAAAGACCGCGTTCTGCTTGCCGGTGATGCCGTGATCACTGTTGAACAGGAATCGCTTGCGGACGTTGTCATTCAAAAGCAAGAGCTTCATGGGCCGCCCGCTTATTTTACAGCGGATACGCAGACGGCGGCCGCATCCGTTCAGAAACTGGCCGAACTGGAGCCGGAAGCGCTTTTGACGGGTCACGGAATTCCGATGACGGGAAAAAACTACCGTGAGGATTTGCTTACACTGGCTGAAAAACTGCATTCCGTTTTGTAAAACACCTGCGAACATCACAGGTGTTTTTTCTTTGCAGTTTCCAGTATGATACAAAAAAACCATTGTGTTCACTCCTAAAAACGATACAATGGGAAACAGATGTAAATTGAAGGAGAGAGTTTTTTGAAACATACGGAAATACTTTGGGATGAGGCGAAGGATTTTATTGATGTCTGCTATCAGGAACTCGGAATGGAATCGCAAATCAACGCGCGTCTGCACGCGATAAAAGATGAGATAGATCGGACGGGAAGTTACGTCCATACGGCGGAAGAGCTTGAACACGGGGCGAAAATGGCGTGGCGCAACAGCAACCGCTGTATCGGGCGTCTGTTCTGGCAATCGCTGAACGTCATTGACCGGCGCAATGTGAACACGAAAGAAGAGGTGCGTGACGCATTATTTGAACATATTGAAATCGCCACGAACGGCGGAAAAATTAAACCGACGATTACGATTTTCCCTCCTGAGAAGAACGGGGAGAAACAAGTGGAAATCTGGAATCACCAGCTCATCCGCTATGCGGGATATGAGACTGAAAAAGGAAGAGTCGGTGATCCGGCATCATATGAGCTGACGGCTGTCTGCGAAAAACTCGGCTGGCGCGGGAAGCGGACCGATTTTGATATTCTGCCGCTGCTTTTCCGGATGAAAGGGGACGGGCAGCCGGTCTGGTATGACCTGCCTCAGACGCTCGTGAAAGAAGTGCCGATCACCCATCCGGATATTGAAGAGTTTGCCGATTTAAATCTCAGGTGGTACGGGGTTCCGATTATCGCCGATATGAGGCTTGAAATCGGCGGGCTGTCGTACAACGCGGCGCCTTTTAACGGATGGTATATGGGAACCGAAATCGGCGCAAGGAACCTTGCTGACGAAAAACGGTATGATATGCTCAAAAAAGCCGCTGCGGTCATGGGGATTTCCGCCAGCCTGAATACCGACCTGTGGAAGGATCAGGTGCTGGTGGAACTGAATAAGGCAGTGCTCTATTCATACAAAAAACACGGTGTCAGCATTGTCGATCACCATACGGCGGCGAATCAATTTAAACGCTTTGAAGAACAGGAACAAGACGCGGGAAGAAAGCTGACGGGCGACTGGACCTGGCTGATTCCGCCGATCTCGCCGGCTTCCACCCACATTTTCCATAAATCATATGACAATACGATTGTGAAGCCGAATTATTATTATCAGGACAAGCCTTATCAGTAACTGATGGTAAAAGTGCGGTACCCTTTCAGACGGTGTGATTCTTCGATGGTTATGCCGGTGACATTTGAGAAGGGGCTGCCTTTTCTGACTGCTTCGGCAAATTGTTTTAACGACTCTTCAGGACCTTCGGCAAGGATTTCCACCCGGCCGTCATCACGGTTTTTTACCCAGCCGGCTACCTTATGTCTGTCGGCTTCCATCTGGACGAAGTAGCGAAAACCTACGCCCTGAACCCGGCCGTCTGCAATCATATGATATTGAAGCATGGAAAAACCACCTTTTTCTTACTATGATAAAGGAAAGATATGAGATTTCGCAAAGGATGTGAACGAGGTGACGCAAGACTATTCTGTCTTATCTATCAATCTCGGAAAGCCCGCAATTCATGAATTTGCCGGCAGACAAATCAATTCCGGCATCATAAAGCGGCCCGCAGATTCTCCCGTCATGCTGTATAAAACCCATTTTGACGGGGACGGGCAAGCCGACTTGAAGCATCACGGAGGCCCCGATAAAGCGGTGTGCGTGTATCCCGCCGAGCATTATTCATATTGGGAAACAACGCTCGCGAGAAAACTTCCCGCCGCCGCGTTCGGGGAGAATGTAACGGTCAAAGGACTGGCCGAACAAGACGTGTGGATCGGAGACGTCTTTCAGCTGGGGGAAGCCGTCGTTCAAGTAAGCCAGCCGCGCCAGCCCTGCGTCAAACTCGCGCTCAAATATGGCATCAAAGATATGGTGCTCCGTGTACAGCAGACGGGATTTACCGGCTTTTATTTCAGGGTGCTTGAAGAAGGATATGTCGATCCGCGTCCCGTCCTCAAGCGTCTGTCGAGAGGAAAAGAAAGCATTTCCGTCTGGTATGCGAATGAAGTGAAATATCGTGATTCCGGCAATCTGTCAGCGATTGAAGAAATACTGCGGGAAGAAGCGCTGTCAGAAAGCTGGAGGGAGTCCTTCCTTAAAAAAAGAGACAGGCTCACTAATGTATAGAAAAAAAGCCGTGCTGCACTGACAGCACGGCTGATTTACGTTATGCTTGTTTTTTTGTTTCCAGCAGATTGGCAAGGAAGTACTTTTTGAAGCTTTGAAGCTTTCTTCCTTCATAGTGGGTAATTCCTTTTTTCTTTAACTCTTCTACATACCAGCCTTTACTGCCATAATGCATGTCAGAAAACTCCTTTCTCCGTTCTCCCGCTGGGGAGGTTTCTTCAGCTTTTGCCAAACTTTTGGCATTGTAACATCTATAAAAAGACGCTGAAAAGGGATAATGCAAAAACTGAGACTTTCGATTCAGAGATGTAAAGCTTTCTTACATATATATGTAAAGGGCGGTCTTTTCATGCTTAATGGCCGGTTAATTTTAACAGCACCGTTCCGAGTGTCATGATTCCGAAAACGACGCCGAAATAAATCAGCATCCCCTTCTTTTTCTTCACTCCGTAAACGGTGAGAATGATGCTTTCAATAAAGAAAATAAACCCGAAGATAATAAACCACATGTTGAAAAATGGCTCCTTTCACAGACATATGTCCAGTGTAGCACAACTCTTATAACGGAGCATAAAAAAGCCGGGCACTGTATCAGTGTCCGGCAAGTTTGACGAGAAGCTGGGCCAAATGCTGTTTTTCATTGTCATCCGCAATGTCCCACAGTTCTTGTAAGAGTTTTTCTTCCGCATTGCGGGGCTCCTCGTGTTTGGCGAGATAGTCCCCGAGGATGGCGGCGCTTTTGATAATTTTGCTGTCATCCAGACCCAGTTTTTTTCCGGCGGAAATTTTCTGATGAAGGTACGCCTTAAATTCCTCGAAATCCTCTAAAATTTGCTGTTTCGTTACGCCGTGCATGGCGTGTATTTCGTTTTCGATTTTGATTTTTTCTTTATCTTTTTTCATGCGTCTCCCTCCTTCGGGTTAGTTGTTGTATACCTGTTTGGAAGGGAGATGAAACATTACAATGCAGTTAAAATAATCGGTTTATCTTTTGTGATCACGATGGTGTGTTCCACTTGGGCGACAAGGCTTTTATCCGGCGTTTTAAACGTCCAGCCGTCTCCCGCTTCAACAATCGTTTCCGCTTTCGTGGAAATAAACGGCTCAAGCGCGATCACGGTTCCGTTTTTAAACAGCGCGTTATCAAACGGATCGTAGTAATTCATGATGTGGTTCGGCGCTTCGTGGAGGTTTCTGCCGATCCCGTGGCCCGTCAGCGTTTTAATGACGGTAAATCCGTTGGAGCGGGCTTCATGGTAGACGGCTCTGCCGATCTGGTTTTGGCGTTTGCCGGCTTTTGCCTGATCCAATCCTTTCTGAAATGCGGATGCTGCGCAGTTACAAAGCTTTTGCAGACGTTCATCGCCTTCTCCGAGCACAAATGAAATTCCCGTATCGGAATAAAAACCGCCGAACTCCGCCGAAATATCGATATTTACAAGATCTCCGGCTTTTAAGATTTTAGAGGCGCTCGGAATGCCGTGAGCGACTTCGTCATTTACGCTGATGCATGTCACGCCCGGGAAATCGTATTCCTTCTCCGGAGCGGAAGCGGCTCCGTGCTCGTCAAGCACCGCTTTTCCGATCAGGTCAAGATCTTTCGTGCTCATGCCGGGCTCGGCTTTTTTCTTCATTTCTTCACGCGCCAGCGCGACGATTCTGCCGATTTTTTTAAGGCCTTCTAATTCTTGATCGTTCGTTACAATCATTGTCATTCCCGCTTTCTATTTTTAATCATCTGATTCAAGCTTACCACAACTGGTTTATAAATAGAAAACCAACAAGCCTTATGTGAATAAATGAAGGAAAATTGGTATAGATCACTAGATAACTTATGTGGTATATTTAAGAAAAAAGAAGGGGGATGGGTAAAATGCTTCAATTTTTGCAAAAACTCGGAAAATCATTTATGCTTCCGATTGCCGTTCTGCCCGCCGTTGGTATTATTTTGGCCATCGGCAGAGAGGACTTATTAAATATTCCGTTCATTTACGCGGCGGGGACCGCGGTATTTGATCATCTGCCGCTGATTTTCGCGATCGGAATTGCGATCGGGATTTCGAAAGACAGCAACGGGGCCGCCGCTCTGTCGGGAGCAATTTCTTATATCATGCTGGACGCGGCTGTAAAATCAATCAATTCGACAAATAATATGGCCGTTTTCGGAGGGATTATCGCGGGGTTAATTGCGGGATACACGTATAATCGCTTTAAGGATACGAAGCTGCCCGAATATCTCGGGTTTTTCAGCGGGCGCAGGCTCGTTCCGATTGTAACGGCGCTGATTACCATTATTTTGGCGGGGATCTTCGGATTTGTGTGGCCGCCGATTCAGTCGGTGATTACGTCTTTCGGGGAATGGATGATCGGGCTTGGCGGAATCGGCGCCGGGATTTACGGGATTTTTAACCGGCTTTTGATTCCATTCGGCCTTCATCATGTGCTGAATAATATTTTTTGGTTCCAGTTTGGCGATTTTCACGGAAAAACGGGAGATCTGGCCCGCTTCTTTGCGAAGGATCCGACGGCGGGAACTTATATGACGGGATTCTTCCCGATTATGATGTTCGGGCTTCCTGCCGCATGTCTGGCAATGATTGCCGCGGCTAAGCCAAGCAAGCGCAAAGCGACGGCCGGGATGATGATCGGTCTCGCGCTGACGGCATTTATTACCGGAATTACAGAGCCGATTGAATTTGCATTTATGTTTTTATCACCGCTTTTATACGGGGTTCATGCTATATTAACCGGGTTCTCTTTATTTATCGTGAATGTTCTCGGAATCAGGTCAGGTTTTTCATTCTCGGCGGGGGCGATCGATTATCTCCTCAGCTACGGCATTGCCGAAAAACCGCTTTTGCTGCTCGTTGTCGGGCTTTGTTATGCAGTGATCTATTTTGTCGTCTTCTATATGCTCATCAAAACGTTAAACTTGAAAACGCCGGGACGGGAAGATGATGAGGAAGAGGAAGAAGTGCTTAGTGAAGATACGGCCGGTTCCGTCGAAGAACATGCCATGCTCAAGGGGCTCGGCGGCAGGCAAAACCTCGAAACGATTGATCACTGTGCGACCCGCCTCAGGCTGACCGTGCAGGATACGTCTCTCATTAATGAGGCGGCGCTTAAAAAAGCGGGAGCAAAAGGGGTTATCAAAACGGGGAATAAAACGGCACAGGTCATTATCGGGCCGAACGTCGAATTTGTCGCGGAAGAGCTGAGAGAAGCCGTCCGCCTTGACGATCAGAAGCAGACTTGATAAATCCGGATCACCTATGTGATCCGGATTTTTTTTGAACATATATCAAGTTTCACATAATGTACAAAAAACAACGTTTTCTTCTATGTTAAGATTCATGTAGAACAAGTATGGAGATGATGTAAGGTGACATGGATTGCAGTTGTTTCAATTGTTGTCATAAGCCTGATTAAGATTGTGCTGACATGCCTTCCTACCGGAGCGGTGGAATGGATCCTCCGCAAGTTTGAAACCCATTCAAAGCTCAGTGACGCGTCCGCTGCCGTTTCCCTCGGCGGAAAACGTCTGGAAGGCGAAGACAAACGCCGGGTGATTGATGATTTTAACGAAGCCGTGTTTATCGAACGGCATTATATATACCCAGGGGATGAAGAGCGTTATCTTCATCCGCAAAACGGAGCTGATCCGCTTGTCATTAAGACGAGAAAAGGAAAAAAAGATGTGACGGTGTTTGTATACAGCTACGAAGATCATGTAGATGTCGTCAAACAGCAGAAAAAGAAAGTCGTCGCTTATTCAGTTCTTTCCGACAGCCTGCAAAAGCGCTCTATGGCCGCCGGGAGCTGAACATAAAAAAGCCAGATCATTGATATGATCTGGCTTTTGTTTATTCTTTTTGATCATCTGCTGAGGAATCTTCACGCTTCGTATAATCGAATTGTGAAGGGTCCACTTTCTTAAAGCCTTTCGGCTGATAGAAACGAAGCAGATCGCCGTTGATGATCTTATCAGACATTTCAAGCTCAGTCTTGACGAGAGAGTCTTCTTTTTTGTCGACTTCTGAATCATCTAAAAGTCTTCCGGTTTTCGTATCGTAATACTTGCCGGACACTTTCGTATAGTTCGGTGAGATGAAGTCTCCGTTACGGAACGGAATGACTTCTCTGTGCTCTTTCGATAAGATATCTGAACCTGACATGAGATAATCTTTCGTATCGACGCCGAGCAGATGAAGAACGGTCGGCGCGACATCGACTTCACCGGCAAATTTGTGATTGCGGCCGCCTTTCACGCCGGGAGCGTGGATAAAGAGCGGCACCCGCTGAAGCTGGGCATTGTCGTATTCAGTGATCTCATCTTTGCCGAGCACTTTCGCCATCGCTTTATTATGGTTTTCGGAGATGCCGTAGTGGTCTCCGTACATCACGATAATCGACTTATCGTACAGGCCGTCTTTTTTCAGGTCATGAAAGAACTGTTCAATTGATTCATCCAAATAGTTCGCGGACTGGAAGTAGTTATTGACGACTGAATCGCCAAAGTCTCCCGCCGGGAAGTCCGTGTCTTCTTTATCCATTCCGAACGGGAAGTGGTTTGACAGCGTAATGAACTTCGTATAGAACGGCTGCGGCAGGCTCTTTAAGAGCGGCATGGATTCTTTGAAATACGGTTTGTCTTTCATGCCGTAGTTTTTCGTGTTTTCTTCGCTCATGTCATAATAAGCGGAATCGAAAAACTTATCGATGCCTTCCGCTTTGTACATTTCGTTACGGTTCCAGAAAGTCTGCGTATTTCCGTGGAAAGCGGCAGACGTGTACTTTTTGCCTTTTAAGATCGCAGGAACGGACTGCAGCGTGTTTTGCGCTTTATTGACGAAAACCGAACCTTGCGAAAGCGGGTACAGAGAGTTCTCCATCATAAATTCCGCATCAGATGTTTTACCTTGTCCCGTTTGGTGGAAAAAGTTATCAAAGTAGAATGTTTGATTATCGTGCGCCAGCTTATTTAAAAACGGCGTCACTTCCTTGCCGTTAATTTTATAGTCAATGATAAAGGATTGCAGAGACTCTAATGAGACGTAGATGACGTTTTTTCCTTCGGCTTTTCCGAAGTAGACGTTATTCGGCACGTCATAGTTGGCCTTCATATAGTTTTCCACATCCGTTACATCGCTTGAATCGGCAAGCGCGCGCTGGCTGTTTGATTTCACATTCTGCACGGCATCGTAAATCGTAAAGTTGTACGTGCCCAAGTATTTCACCAGATAGTTTCGGTCAAATGAGCGTGTCAAAAGCTCAGGACGGTCGGATTCCGCGACGGCGAGGTTGATCAGGAACATAAGCACGGCGGAAGCCAAAACGATTCTGAATGATTTCTTCGCCGGTTTTTCAGCCGATTTTCTCATCTTAAGGGCCAAAATAATCAAAATGACGGTATCCAGGAAGTAGAAGGCGTCTGTCCATCTCATTAACGAGAACGCGCTGTCTCCGAGCTGGCCGCCGTTTGTCTTTGCCTGCATCATGACCGGGATGGTAATGAAATCATTAAAGAATCTATAATAGACGATGTTTGCAAAAAGCAAAAAAGACAATAAAAAATGAATCACAATAATGGCTGTCTGCTGTAATTTTTTCTTGAAAAGAAGCCCAAATCCAAGAAAGAACAAGCTGGAGCTCAGCGGATTCACAAAAAGCAATATTTTCTGGATCGTGTTGTCTATGCCGAGGTTAAAGTTTAAAATATAAGCGACATATGTTTTCACCCACAATAACACGACCGCTATCAAGAAGAAGGCAAGTCCTCTTTCTTTTATAAATGTTTTCATTGTTACACTCCTTTTTTCCGATCACGGTTTAAACGGAACGATAGAAAAAACGAACGTAATCAATATACCATGAAACCAGCAAATAGAAAAGGTGGAAAAGGCTCATCGGAAAAAGGGCGAAAAACGCTGTCGCAACGGCGGTTAATCTGTTGAATGACAGCTTTAAAACATATAAATGGAACAAACTGGGATTTGTGTTTCCGTATGATCATACCCGGTTCTATTGAAAAAAGAGGTGAACAGTGATGGATATTGCCCATATCGTGGCTGAAGATAAAATCAAGCGCGCCATTAAGGACGGAGAGTTCGCCGGCATCAAAGGAATGGGAAAGCCCCTGCCGAAAGACGATGCCGCACATCTTCCGGAGTCGCTCAGAATGGGCTACCGCATATTAAAAAACGCCGGGATCGCCGAGGATGAGGGCGCGCTGAAGAAAGAGCTGATGACGCTCGATTATTTGATCGCCAAGTGCCGCAATGAACAGGAGCGGGATCACTTGCGGAACAAACGGACGGAAAAACAAGTCAGACTCGACAAACTGACGGAGGAGAAAGCCATGTTCTCAAAACCCGCATCTTCTCATTATAAGGAGAAAGTGTACAGACGGCTGGGCCGCCCGTAAGCCGGCTCTTTAGATTTTTTTCTGAAAAGGAATGTGCTCCATAAGGCGCGGGTAGGAAATGTGGAGCAGGCCGTTTACGCACTGCGCCTGTAACAGGTGGGGCTCAGCCGGTTCAGGAAGCTCAATCGTCTCATCGATTTCCCCGTAATACCGGTTTTGGCAGACGCCCATGTTCTTTGGAAAAAGGGGTGTGATGTTTCCTCTGATATGCAGCCGTGTTCTTGACAGCAGCCTCAATGTCAATTCTTCTTCGTAAACGCCGGGCATTTCCACAATGACGAATGTGTGCTGTTCATCCTGATAAATATCATAAGTCAGGGTGTTTTTTTGTAAGGAGAAAAAATCTTCGGGAGATTTCCGTTTCAGGACATTGGTCCAAAAGTCGCTGGGCTTGTGCTCGTTCGTAATCTCAAGCCACTTTCTCATTTTTTCGATATCCACTTCGGCAGAACCTCCCTATATTTGATTTGCGATCGGCATTGACGGGTTGGCGATCTGATCCTGATCGCTCACGTCAGGGTCAAGATGGCCCGAATTCAAACATCCGGCGGCCGGCGAAAAATCCCCTAAAGAAAAGTTCGCGCCGACAAATTTGCTGTTGGCGGTGTGGCTGTTTTGTACGGTCTGACCGATATCAACGTTTCCGTTTTGCGTTGCTCCGTTTACTTTTATATTGACGACGTTAATTTGGTAAGGCATTCATAAAAACCCCTTTAATCTATAATGGGCGGCACCGGCGTAATATTTGCGGTATCTGCGGTTCCGATGGCTGTCTGGTCGTTGACATCAGGATCATTTAACAAGTTCTCCATCATCGATTCTATAGGTGACGTATCGCCGAATGAAGAGTTCAGTCCTTGTGATTTGTTATTTGTGGTGGGACTGTTGTATGCCGCTTCCCCAATCGTAATAGATCCGTTGCCAGAAATACTGTTAATCTTCAAATAGTACAGGTTGATAACAGTGGATGGCATCTCTTCACACCTCTTTAACTTAGTTGTACAGTACTGTATGCTTTTTGTGCTCCTGTTGTGAATTCCGCCCGGACATGTTCCCGATAAAACAAGAAGTCAAGGCCCGGTTCCGGCGGGGCTTTTTTTGTTTCAGGGTCTTTCGCAGTATATTTGTGATGAAAGCGCTATAAAAATAGATTGACGACATGTATATACATCATTACAATAGAGTCATAAACATGTATATACAAGTTTGTAAGACAAAATGAAAACGGTTACGGAGGGGTTGGCATGGGTGAGTTTAACCGGGCTGCGCGGCAGATCGCTGAAGCTGTCGGCGGAATCGAAAATATTGAGGCGGCGACTCATTGTGTGACGCGTTTGCGGTTTGCATTAATAGATGAAACCAAAGTAAACCAAAAAATGCTTGATGCAATAGACATTGTCAAAGGATCTTTTGCGGTAAACGGGCAGTTTCAAGTCGTGATCGGGCAGGGGACGGTCAACAAAGTATATGCGGAATTAGTGAAGGAAACGGGGATGGGTGAAGCGTCCAAGGATGACGTGAAGAAGGCGGCAGCGCAAAAAATGAATCCTTTACAGCGTGCTGTGAAAACGCTTGCGGACATCTTTATTCCGATCTTGCCGGCGATCGTCACGGCCGGGCTTTTAATGGGTCTGAACAACATCTTAACGGCGGAAGGCATTTTCTACAGCGAAAAATCGATTGTCCAAGTGTATCCGCAATGGGCGGATCTCGCCAATATGATTAATCTGATCGCGGGGACGGCCTTCGCTTTTCTGCCGGCTTTAATCGGCTGGTCAGCAGTGAAGCGGTTCGGAGGAAGCCCGCTCTTGGGTATCGTGCTCGGGCTGATGCTGGTGCATCCTGATCTGTTAAACGCATGGGGCTACGGGGCCGCCGAGCAGAGCGGCGATATTCCGGTGTGGAACCTGTTCGGCCTTGAGGTGCAGAAAGTCGGGTATCAAGGTCAGGTGCTCCCAATTCTGCTGGCGTCTTATTTACTTGCCAGGCTTGAGCTCTTTTTGACGAAACGGACGCCGGAGGGCATTCAGCTGTTGGTCGTCGCGCCGGTGACGCTTTTGGTCATCGGTTTTCTATCCTTTGTCATCATCGGTCCGATCACCTTTGCGATCGGTAACGCGCTGACGGCGGGATTGATTGCCGTTTTCGGCCAATTCTCCGCCATCGGAGGCCTGCTGTACGGAGGGCTGTATTCGGCGCTTGTGATCACGGGGATGCACCATACGTTTCTCGCGGTCGATCTTCAATTAATCGGATCAAAGCTCGGCGGCACATTTTTATGGCCGATGCTCGCATTGTCAAATATCGCTCAAGGGTCGGCAGCTTTGGCCATGATGTTGATTACAAAAGATAAAAAACAGCGGGGGCTTTCACTGACGGCCGGCATTTCCGCATATTTGGGCATTACCGAACCGGCGATTTTCGGCGTGAATCTGCGTTACAAATTTCCGTTTGTGATCGCCATGATCAGCTCGGGAATCGCGGGGATGTTCATCTCCGTCAAAGGCGTTCTCGCAAGCTCGGTCGGAGTCGGCGGCGTGCCGGGGATCTTCTCCATTATGAGCCGGTACTGGGGTCCGTTTGCGATCGGAATGCTGATCGTGCTGATTCTCCCGTTTGCGGGAACATACGGGTATGCGCGGCTGAAACGGCAAAAATAAAAAACCTGCGGGGCGCCTTCTATCAGGCTGTCCCTTTTCCCTTTCAATACAAAACATTACAGGCGGTGAAGAAAAATGAAAACAGACAGCACACCATGGTGGAAAAAGGCAGCGGTATATCAAATTTATCCGAAGAGCTTTAATGATACGACGGGAAACGGGATCGGTGATCTGAACGGTATTATCGAGAAGCTTGATTATTTGCAGAAGCTTTTGATTGATGTCATTTGGCTTACGCCGATTTACGATTCGCCGCAGAATGACAACGGTTATGACATTCGCGATTACTGCACCATTTATGAAGAATACGGAACGATGGAGGATTTTGAACGCCTCCTCGATGAAGCGCACAAAAGAGGAATCAAGGTCGTCATGGATCTTGTCGTAAACCATACATCAGTCGAGCATCAATGGTTCAAAAAAGCGGTCTCGTCACCCGACAGTCCGTATCGGGATTTTTACATTTGGAAAGACGGAAAGGAAGACGGCCGGGCGCCGAACAACTGGGATTCAAAATTCGGCGGTTCCGCTTGGGAGCTCGACCAGGCGTCAGGCAAGCACTATCTGCATTTATTTGATGTGTCGCAGGCCGATTTGAACTGGGAAAATGAAGAGATGAGAAAACAGGTTTACGACATGATGCATTTTTGGTTCCGGAAAGGGATCGACGGCTTCCGGCTGGATGTGATCAACCTCATTTCTAAAGACCAATCGTTTCCTGATGCCAAAGATGGGCGTGACGGGCGCCCTTATTATACGGACGGGCCGCGCGTGCACGAATTTCTCCATGAGATGAACAGGGAAGTGTTTTCGAAATATGACAGCATGACGGTCGGTGAAATGTCCTCGACAACGGCTGACCACTGCATCCGGTACACAAACCCTGAGAATAAAGAACTCGATATGACTTTTAACTTTCATCATTTAAAAGTGGATTATCCGAATGGTGAAAAATGGGCGCTCGCTCCGTTTGATTTTCTGAAGCTGAAACGGATTTTAGCGTTTTGGCAGACGGAGATGCAAAAAGGCGGAGGCTGGAACGCATTATTCTGGTGCAACCATGACCAGCCGCGGGCCGTATCCAGATACGGAGACGACGGCGTATACCGGACGAAATCAGCCAAAATGCTGGCGGCGGCCATTCATATGATGCAGGGCACGCCTTACATTTATCAAGGTGAAGAGATCGGCATGGGCAATCCGAAGTTCGATGACATCGGCTCATACCGCGATGTCGAATCATTGAACATTTACAAAAAGATGAAGGAAGAAGGCGTGCCCGAAAAAGACATTATCGCCATTTTAAAAGAGAAATCAAGAGACAATGCAAGAACCCCCATTCAGTGGAACAGCGGGCCGCACGGCGGTTTCACGACGGGAACGCCTTGGATTCCGGCGGCGGATGATTATCGGGACGTTAACGCGGAAGCGGCTTTGCGGGACCCGGATTCAATTTTCTATCATTATCAGAAGCTCATCAAGCTCAGAAAAGAATATGACATCGTGACGGAAGGAACGTTTGAGCTGCTTGCTGAAGACGATCCGGCGGTTCTGGCGTACGTCAGACACGGCAAGGATGAAAAACTGCTGTGCATCAACAACTTCTACGGGAAAGAAGCGGACTTTACGGTTCCGCTTAAAGACACGGACGGCTGGCGGTTTACGGTGCTGCTGACGAATGATGAACCGAGGGAAGGGCGGCCGGAACGATTGACGCTCCGTCCGTATGAATCGATCGTTTATCATCTGACAAAAGCGTGATACACTAATCTGGGTGGTCAAATGAAAGTGAATAAATACATCACAATCTATAAAGATATGGTGCGGCAGATCGAAAGCGGCCAGCGGAAGGCTGAAGACGTTCTTCCGTCTGAAAATGATTTGTGCGATCAATACGGCACATCACGAGAAACCGTCCGCAAAGCGCTCAATATGCTGGCGCAAAACGGCTACATCCAGAAAATCAAAGGCAAAGGCTCCGTCATATTAGACAGAGAAAAAATGCGTTTTCCCGTCTCAGGCCTGATCAGCTTCAAAGAGCTTTCGGAAACGCTCGGAAAAGAGACGAGAACGACGGTTCACCGTCTCGGGCTGATCCTGCCTCCCTCAGAAGCCGCAAAAGAGCTTGGTACAGAAGCGGATGAAAAGGTGTGGGAAGTCGTCAGATCAAGACGGATTGACGGAGAACATATTATTTTGGACAAGGATTACTTTGTGAAAAAACATGTGACTTTATTGACGAAGGCGATTTGCGAAGATTCGATCTATGAGTATCTCGAAGGAGAGCTCGGCTTGTCCATCAGCTACGCGCAAAAGGAAATTGTCGTGGAGCCGGCGGGGGAAGAGGACCGGAAGTATTTGGATCTCGGCGGATTCAGCCAAATGGCGGTCGTGAAAAACCGCGTCTTTTTGGAGGATACCAGCCTCTTTCAGTACACGGAAAGCCGGCACAGGCTCGATAAATTCCGTTTCGTCGACTTTGCGAGAAGAGAAAAATAAAAACGGACTGCCGCGGCAGCCCGTTTTTTTGTCAGTATCAAAATGAATACTATCCAACAAAAATGTGCGTACTGGTACTTTCAAAAATAATGGCTACAATAGTACATAACGATTGAAAAGGAGAGATCATGAATGTCAGATAAAAAACAGCAGATCATCGAAGCGTATCAATTCAGACACGCCACAAAGGAATTTGATCCTGAGAAAAAAATTTCAGAAAGCGATTTTGAATTCATTTTAGAAACGGGAAGATTATCCCCAAGCTCACTCGGTTTGGAGCCTTGGAAATTTGTCGTCGTTCAAAATCCGGAGCTTCGTGAAAAACTCCGCGAGTTCACCTGGGGCGCGCAAAAGCAGCTGCCGACCGCAAGCCATTTCGTACTTCTGCTTGCCCGGACGGCAAAGGATATCCGTTTTGACGCCGACTATGTCAAAAACCACTTGCGGGAAGTCAAAAAAATGCCGGAAGATATGTATGAAGGCTATATCAGCAAAACGGAAGACTTTCAGAAAAATGATTTCAATCTGCTAGAATCAGATCGCGCGCTGTTTGACTGGGCATCCAAACAGACTTACATCGCCCTCGGCAATATGATGACAGCCGCTGCGCAGATCGGAATCGACTCCTGCCCTGTAGAAGGCTTCAACTACAAAGAAATTCACCGGATTCTTGAAGAAGAAGGGCTTCTGGAAAACGGAAGTTTCGACATCTCTGTTATGGCCGCATTCGGCTACCGTGTCAGAGAACCGCGCCCGAAAACAAGATCTGCCTCAAAAGACGTTGTAAAGTGGGTATAAGATAAAAAAGGCTGCCGGGCGTGTCCCGGCAGCTTTTAACGTTTATTTGGTTTTGCTAAAAAACAGGCGGTGATCCAGGACGTAACGGGAATGATGATGCCGATCCCGATTCCGGCACAAAGAATGGTGACGGCTTCCGCACTGAATACTTTTGAGTTCACTATTTTTTCAGCTGAGTATGATAAGTCTTTAAACCAGATAATTAAAGCCAAATAGCTGCCGAAAAAAGCAAAGAATAACGTATTCGTATTCGTTCCTAAAATATCTCTCCCGATGTTTAATCCGAATGTGTACAGATCTTTTCTGCTCATGGACGGATTATGACTGTAAATTTCCCGCATGGGTGAAGTAATGGAAATCGCGACATCGGTAATCGCCCCTATCGTGCCCATGATGATCATGGCTGCGGTAACCTTCACAAAATCCACCCCGACAAACAGTGTGAATATGCCGATATCACCCAATTCTTCTTCACCGAATCCCTGAATCGAAGTATGTTTTGTTACAGACATAATAAAAAACAGCAGCAGTACAATCGTCAGCATTGCAGAAATAAAGGCGGTTACGGTTTTGACGTTTCCTCCATTAATATAAAAAAGAGTAATGCTGCAAATCACGGCGGAAGAGAGCAATGTTAAAACAATCGGATTGATATGCGGGTCTGTCATGAAAATGATGGTGAGAAAGAGAACACCGAAATTTAAGAATAACGCAATAAAAGATCTCGCTCCTTTTTTTCCGCCGATGATGACCATCAATAGAAATAA
Source organism: Bacillus sp. JNUCC-21 (assembly GCF_041222765.1). Taxonomy (NCBI): domain Bacteria; kingdom Bacillati; phylum Bacillota; class Bacilli; order Caryophanales; family Bacillaceae; genus Bacillus; species Bacillus sp. JNUCC-21. The sequence goes on from NZ_CP166019.1 coordinate 769,412, forward strand.
AATCGCCGCGAGAATTACGATGACATTCATGAGCTTGCCTTCTTTCGTTTAATAAAAAAGATAGAAGCATACAGACTGGCGGGTATGGCTAATACAATTCCGATCCCTCCGGCCAATGCTCTGGCTATTTCCAAGGAAATGTTCATAGAAAGAGTGAATCCTATCGGGGAATCATTTTTCAGATACAAAAGCATCATCGGAATAGAGCCGCTTATATAAGCAAAAAACAGAATATTGGTCATCGCCCCCATGATGTCTTTTCCGATCTCCATCCCTGAACGTCTGAGAGCTTGTAATGAGATACCGTTGTTTTCTTCATATAATCCGAAGACAGATGACGTCATGGTAATGGCTACATCCATGACCGCTCCCAGTGATCCGATAAATACCCCGGCCATAAACACCGTGTGATAAGGGCGGGTTAAATACTGCATTTCCTCATATCTGAGACCTTTCTCTCCGGTTGCCAGCATCACCAGATACGTAATCAGCAGGGAAACGAAAGTGCCTGCGAGCGTCGCGGCAATGGCGGCATATGTTTTCGCGTGAAAACCGCTGACAAGCAGCAATGAGATGACAGTAAAGATGAGAATACAGACACCGCAGATGAAAATTAACCCTATATTAGGATGCTTCCTGTACAAATCTAATGCAAACGACAGTAAAACGGCGTTAAACATCAGGCTGACGATCGAAAAGAAGCCTTGTTTTTTGCCGACGATAAGCAAGGTGAAAATGAAAACCCACGCGATCAGCAAAAGCTGTTTATCCCGTTTTTTATCTATAATGCTTCCCGATATATCCTTGTTTGATGGTTTCCCTTTATCAATAGAAACGAATACTTCATCGCCAATCGAATATTTTTGATCGTTCGCTCCGGATGATGAATACTGATTGGGCAAATGAATGAGCTGTCCTTTCTGACTGCCGTTTTCAAGTCTGGCAGTGATCGTCTGATTGAAAATCTTATCTTTGTTTTTATGCATGTCCTGTACGTCAGACTGATGTTCCAATGTTGTTTTCGTCACTTTGGCAATCGGCCGCTCATAAAAAGAAGCATTGTGAGTGACGAAAATGAACGAGCTGATAAAACAGAGCGCTGTTATCACGTAAAACAGCTTTTTCTTGTAAGACATGCGGTTTCGTTTGTGTCCTGTTATCTTCAAAAAAAGTCCTCCAAACAGGCGGCGCCGTATGAAAGAGAGGCCCTGCCGTGAAGTGTTAAACGATGCGGATGTATGTCTCTCGCGAATAACGTTCATATTTTATCACTCGGCCGTACGGCTGTCGACTAAGAGGGGGACCGAGAGAAAAAGCTCCCCTGAAATCAGATCAGGAGAGCTTTTGGATGAACCGCTCGATAAAAGCGGTCTTTTTATGCTTCGTTCACTTTTTTTGCTTTTCTTCTTTGATGCAGATACAGTGCCGTTCCGAGCGCGCTGATGAGTAACCCGGCAAGAAGGATGGAATACATCGTTGTGGCCGTATCAGGAAGCAGGCCGCCCGGCGATACTCCGTCCTGTGCAGGGCCGGATGACGGTTTTTGTCCGCTTGGCTGCTTTCCGGAGCCTTGGTCTCCGCTTGGCGGCGGCGCGCTCTTCGTGTTTGCGTTTAATATGGTGTATTCACTGAAATGATTTGTATAGCCCGTGACGAGATCGTGTGAAACCGAACCGTTGTCTATTTTTGTATAGACGTTCTTTTTCCGGTCTACATGGTAAATGCCCGGCTGTTTCGCCTTTTTCGTATTCTCAATGCGCAGGGTGAGCTTTACCGGCGCTTTGAATGTTTTGATGTCTTTGTTTTTCTGCTTCATTGTAAAGTCGTATACATTTGAAAGCGCCCCGCTTACTTTTCCTTTCGGCGTCACGCCGAATCGTGTATCAGCTGAAGCAGCGTTTGCCATCGGCATTTTCATGCTGAACTTGTCATGCAGGATCGTAAGGGAAGAATCCGATGTTCTGTCCTTTAACAGGCCGATTTGTTTTTTGGTCACGCTGAGATCAATCGGCTTTTTGGCGCCGTCATTCTTATCGTAATACACGATCGGCGTGTTGGCGTTTTTGGCATAGGCGGCAAATGCGCTGTCATCTTCAAGCGTCCACGAACCGTTTTTTTGTTTCGTCGGCAGGTACACTTCCTGCGCGCGGCCGTCAACTTTCGGTTCCACCGCTTTTCCCGCTTTTTCAAGCTGCTCGGTGAAGACCTCATAGTCGACAAAGCCAAGGTCTTCTTTATGGGACGCTTCGTTAAAGACGGAATATCCGTCTCCGCCTTCACCGACAAAGTTACTGGTGGCGACTCTGTATGTCTTTTTATCAGAAATCGGCTTTACGCTGCCGTCATCCTGTACGGCCGCAGCTTGAAGAACGCGGTGTCCCGGCTTTTTATTCAGTGTAAACGTGTATGTTAAACCGGCAACTTGAGGGAAGGCGCCGCCTTGAGCCTCAATTCCGCTTAACCCTTGTTCCAGGGCTTGTTTGATCTGTTTTCCGGTTAAATCCGCGACGTAAAGCGTGTTGCCGAACGGCATCACATTCAGCACATCGCCGAGTGTGATGTCTCCTTTATCAATGCCTGCGCGGATGCCGCCCCCGTTTGTGATCGCGATTTGGGCGCCGGCCGCTTCCTTCGCTTTTTGCAGCATGCCGTCCGCGATGAAGTTTCCGAGATTGGTTTCTTTGGAGCGGACATGCTCGCGCTGGCCGTCAAGTGCGACCTTTGTTGAGCCGACTTTTTCATTTTTGACGGAGACGAGCTCTTTTTTAAACGGATCAAGCTCTTTTTTCAGATCCGGGTCTTCTTTCGTCTGCTCGTTCACTGGCAGCGCCTGAAGAGAGGATTGTTCCGGCAGGACGATGCCGTTTTTGTCAAATGCGACATCGACACGGCCTAAATATTCGCCATATTCTTTTGCCTGGGCGACGATGGTCGGCTCTTCGTTTTTGACAACTTCCATTTTATCTACAAGCGTATGCGTATGTCCGCCGACGATCAAGTCGATGCCTTTTACCTTTTTGGCAAGATCGAGATCACGCTGATGCCCGATATGGGTCAGGGCGATAATTTTATTGACATGTTCCTTATTCTGTATTTCTTTTACCGTATCTTGTGCGGATTGGAAGGCATCATGAAAGACAATGCTTTTTCCCGGGCTTGATGTGACGGACGTATCTTCTGTCGTTAAGCCGAATACGGCGACTTTTTCTCCGTTTACATCAAGCAGAATGTATGGATAGATGCCTGCTTTTTTCTTTTTCCCTGCCGTAAATGTGTCTGCTTTTTTCATGAATGGTCTGAGTTTTGACTCTTTGGACACATCGACATTTGAGCTGACGAGCGGAAAGTCAGGCGCTTGAAAATTGTATTTTCCGGACGGGTCAGCCGCGCTCCCGTTACCGCTCAGGAAGCTGGCGAGAGCACCCGGGCCTTTATCAAACTCATGGTTTCCGAAGGTCATTGCGTCGTAGCCCATGCTGTTCATCAATTTTAAATCAGCCAGCCCCTGCCACTTTGTGAAATAGAGATCGCCTGAAAAAACGTCTCCCGCATCCAGTAAAATGCTGCGGTCGGTTTCGCTTCTGATTTCTTTGATTTTCGTCATCCGCCTCGCCGCGTTATCAAGGTGGGCGTGCGTGTCGTTTGTATGCATAACGGTGAGTTTCCATGCGTCATCTTTCGGCGGATCTGTGCCCGGTTCATCATCTTTGAATTGGAGCTTGTACTGTCCGTAGCCCGCGTTTTGTGATTCACCGATATAGGCGACGTCATCTGCGCGGTCGGCAAACGGCTTTGCGGCCAAGGAAGATTCAAATGTCATGTTTGTCCCTTTGACCGGAAGGATGGACCAGTTATGATCAGCCTGCGGATTAATCGTTTTCTGCTGGATGATGTAATCCATTAAGACCTGCCTGTTCTCATCGGCAGAAGAGTATACGATTTTATCATTGCTTAAGTGAGGGAATCCTCCGCCGCCTGAAGCGCGGTAATTATTTGTGACGATCAGAAATTCCTGCTTGGCGCTGACGGGCTTTCCTTGATAAGAAAGGTTGACGATCCGGCTTGCATCGGGATGAATGACTGTTCCGTTTTCGTTGTATTTCGCCGGTTTTGTGACATCGATCTGATAGGTGACACCGTCAATGACATCAAAATTGTATGAGCGGTAGGCGTCATTTAAAAGCGCTTGGCTGCCGCCTTTTGCCTGATCGATCTGATTAAATTGCCCCGCGGACATTTCGAGCCAGTCTTTCACTTCGCTTCCGTTCAGCTTGACGATCTGAACCGTGTTGTCATACAGGTACAAATCGCCGATGTTTTTGATGGCGAGGTCGCCAGCGGAAATGTTTGTATAGTAGTTTGAGCCGTTCCGCCCGCCGGCTTTAAATGGGGCGCCCGCCGAGAGGATAGGCAGATCTTTGTATTCCGTATCCTTCATCTTATTTTCGGCGTACCATCTTTGCGCATCCGTTACGATTTGAATGGACGGATCATCTTTGACTTGGGCGAAGAAACTGTTGATATCGGCTTTTGTCTGGCCGACGGGTTCTCTGATGTATTTCAATGTGCCTTCGTGCGCTTTTTTGACGGTATTGACGACGGTTTCGTTTTCCGACGTCACATTGCCGGCAATCGGCTCGATGCTGCCTTTTGCATCTTCCACATGCCACGCGCTGTCTGTTTTTTCAAGCCGGAGGTCGATGACGCCCGCATATTTGCCCCAGCTGCTTGACATGACAACGGGGATGCCGTTAATCGTGCCTTTATCGACGTCAAATTGATCAGCGCCTTTGTATTCGGCATCAGGGAAAAGCCCGTGCTGATGGCCGGATACGATCGCATCAATTCCGCTGACTTTCGTTGCCAGGTCAAAAACGGCGTTTTCCGCTCCGGAAGACTGCGCTTTTTTTTCGATGCCGCTGTGGGCGAGGGCGATGACGATATCGGCTCCTTCAGCTTTCATTTTCGGAACGGTTTTCTTTGCGGATTCCACAATGTCTTCGACCTGAACGCGGCCTTCGAGATTTTTCTTATCCCACGTCATGATTTGGGGAGGAACAAAGCCGATGTAGCCGACTTTTATCTGATGCTTGCCGCCGTTTTCATCCGTGACGGTTTTGTCTTTTATGACATAAGGCGTATAACGGTTTTCGCCGCTTAATGTTTTCACATTGGCGTTAACGATCGGATAATCAGCGCCTTTGATTGTCCCGTCCAGAAATTCAAGCCCGTAATTAAATTCATGATTGCCGAGTGTTCCTGCGTCATAATGCAGACTGTTCATCACTTCAATGATCGGATGGGTCTTTGCGCCTGAAATAATATCATTTTTCTCATATTTTACGGCGTATTCTCCGAGGGGATTCCCCTGAATCAGGTCTCCGTTATCGACAAGCAGCGTATTCGGGTTTTCGCGCCTGTGCTTCTCAATAAGCTGAGCCGTTCGGGCCAGCCCGAATTCCGTTGTCGGTTTGTCGCTGTAGTAATCGTAGTCCATCATGTTAGCGTGAACGTCAGTTGTGGCTAAAATGCTGAGATTCACACTGGAGGATTTGTTTTCTTCTGCTTTAATGGGTGATGTTGGGAGGATTAGACTAAGTATCATAACTAGGGGCAGCAGAATACGGAGTGTCATATTGACGCTGCATCGTCTTTTCTGTATTCTCACCTGTTCTCCACCTTTCAACAAATTTTGTCATGCAGTACCATTGTAAGAATATTTTGTGAAAGTTCATATAGATTTCATGATGATTCTTGTAAAAAGATGAAAAATGAGGATAATGACCTATGTAAAACGGATGAGCGGCAAACGCGTTACCTATGTTTGATGTTAGTGTGGCTGGGGTACATGGATTTATGTAGACTTCATCAAGCAGGAGGTAGTAACTATGGGTAAAAAAATTGCAGTTGTATTAACGGATTATTTTGAGGATGTCGAGTATACTGAACCTGCGAAAGCTTTTAAAGATGCAGGTCATGAATTAACCGTAATTGAACAGGAAAAAGGAAAAACAGTCAAAGGCAAACAAGGGGAAGCGGAAGTGAAAGTAGACGCGTCCATCGATGAAGTGAATCCGAAAGACTTTGACGCATTGCTGATCCCGGGCGGATTCTCGCCTGATATGCTGCGTGCGGATGATCGTTTCGTCCAATTTGCCAAAGCGTTTATGGATGACAAAAAACCGGTGTTCGCCATTTGCCACGGACCTCAGCTTCTCATTAACGCGAAAGCATTGGACGGGCGCAAAGCGACAGGGTTTACATCAATCCGAATCGACATGGAAAACGCGGGCGCGAATGTTGTGGATGAAGAAGTCGTCGTCTGCCAGAACCAGCTGGTCACAAGCCGCACACCGGATGACATACCGGCATTCAACCGCGAATCATTAAAACTGCTTGCGTAATATAAAAGCGGAGCGCCGTATCAGGCGTTCCGCTTTTTTTGTGAAGATTCCCGGATGACCAGCTCAGGCGCCAGAATAATGCGTTGTTTTTTGTGCTGGGAACTGGTGATTTTATGATGCAGCAATTGAGCCGCTTCTTTTCCCGACTGCCGCGGAAAGGAAGAAACGGTTGTAAGCGGGGGATAAGAAATTTCAGCTTCCGGCACGTTATCAAAGCCGACAATGTCAATATCTTCGCCCGGAATGAGCCCGGCTTTTCTGATCCCTTGCATGACGCCGAACGCGACCAAATCACTGAAGCAGAAAATCGCGGTCGGGCGCTCAGACCGGCGGAGGAGCTCCGTCACGGCTTCACAGCCTGCTTCGCGGGTCGGCGCGCTGTCAATGACATAGTCATTTTTTACTTCCAGATCCGCTTCACGGAGCGCTTTTTTAAACCCTTTCATGCGCTTCGTCCATGTTGACGAGTGCTTCACGCCGCCCAGAAACGCAATCTCCTGATGGCCTTTCTCAATGAAATGACGCACTGCCTTATAGGTGCCTTCCTCATAATCGGCTCCGACAAAATCACAGTCGGCCTCGGCAATCTCCCTGACGGCGAGCACGACCGGAATGTCAAGCTGCTCAAGGCGGGAAAGGGTTTCCTCAGCCGTACCTGAAACCGGACACAAAATCAATCCGCCGACCCTGTGCTCCAGCATGGTCGAGATCAGCTGCTCCTGCTTGGCGACGGAATCAAATGTCGTGCCTAACAGCACCGTTAATCCGACTTCCTCAAGCGTATTCTGAACGCCGATCAGAAACTCTGAGAAAAACGTATTGGAAATGTCAGTAATAATCAATCCGACCGTTGTGGACGTCTGTGATCGCAAATTCGCGGCGACCCGATCATATACGTACCCCAGCTCCCGCATGGATTGCAGCACTTTCTCACGGGTCGCTTCGGAAATTCGCGGATTATTGCGGACGATTAATGAAGCGGTGGATGTTGAGACGCCGGCATGTTCAGCGACCTGCTGCAATGTCACCCGGCGTTTTTTTTGCTGTTTCATACGTCGCATTCCTCACTTGGTTTTTATTCGTTACATCCATTATAAGCGTTTTGGCGCATGAGAAGAAAGAGAGAGGGGAGAAAATGACAAAGCGCCGGAAGACGGATTGTCCTTCGGCGCTTCTGTCACAATAGGTTATTCAAACATTTGCTCTTTAATATACTGAACAGGCATTTCACGGCCTGTCCAATATTCAAACGCCATGGCGCCCTGCCAAAGCATCATGCCGAGGCCGTTAATGGTGTTGCAGCCGGCCGCTTGAGCTTGTTCAAGCAATTTCGACGTAACGGGGTTGTAAACGACGTCTGTCACAATCAAATCCGGACGGAGCATGGATGTATCTTCAATGACGCTCAAGCCTTCAAGCGGTTTCATGCCGACACCCGTTCCGTTCGTGAAAATATCGCTTGAAGCGATTTCAGCACGCAGCGCATCTTGATCTTCGAGCGGGAAGACTTTCGCTTTGCAAGAAGATCCCTTCATTTCTTCATTGATGATGCGGACGTTTTCTTCCGCTTTTTCGAAAAACGCGTCATTGCGGGCGAAAATAGAGATTTCTCCGAGGCCTTCCAATGCGGATTGAATCGCTATCGGAGTGGCGGCCCCGCCGGAACCGACCAGCGTCATTTTTTTGCCTGTGATATCGATGCCGTGTTCTTTTAAGTTGCGGACGTATCCCATACCGTCAGTGGAGTGTCCGATCAGTCTGCCGTTTTCATTAACGACTGTATTTACCGCGCCGGTGAATTTCGCTGAATCCGCGAGTTCATCGAGGTAAGGGAGAATGTTCATCTTGTTCGGCATCGAGACATTGAAGCCTCTGACGTTTAAGGCGCGCATTCCCGTTACCACATCTTCCAGCTGTTCATTGCCGACTTCAAACGCGAGGTAAGCGTAGTTCAATCCTAATTTTTTAAACGCCAGGTTGTGCATCGCCGGGGATAAAGAGTGTCCGATCGGTGTCGCGAATAATCCGATAAGCTGAGTTTTTCCGTTAATCCGTCCTAAATCTTTCTTCATGATGTATTCCTCCGTTAGTCCATTCATTTGTTTTTCATCCCGCTTTGAGGGCAGAAAAACGCTGATTACATATGATTATTTAAAATGCTGAGTACGCTGCGCAATTCTTCAACGGGAATCTGTCCGGGCGCTGATGCTTCTTTGCCCGCTCCGAACGTGCACGCTGAGCCGAAGACTTCGCCGGCCAGGCGGCTGATCAGACCTGTTCCCGCCATTGACATCGTGATGATCGGCCGGTCTGCGTATTGTGTTTTCATCGTATGAGTGGCATCCAATAAGACGAAAACATCTTCAGTGCTTTGCGGCATCACCGCGATTTTCGGAATGTGCGCGCCGTACGCCTGCATGTTCCGCAGCCGGGAAATGATTTCTTCTTTTTTCGGTGTCTGATGAAAATCATGATTGGACATGACGACATATACGCCGTTGTCTTCAGCGGTTTTCACAATTGATTTGACTTCCGCTTCTCCCGTAAACAACTCAACGTCTGCAAGGTCAGTGTGTTTTGTTTCGATGGCGGTTTTAAGCAATTCAATGTAAAAGCAGTCATCAATAACTTTATTTCCGCCTTCTTTATGAGTTCTGAATGTGAAAAGCAGCGGTGTTGCGCCTGCGGCTTTCCGCAGCTTTTCAAGCATGCCTTTTACGGCATCCAGGCTGTCAACGTGCTCGTACACATCCGCCCGCCACTCAATGATATCCGGGCGAAGCCTGTTGACGGCTTCAATTTCTTCGAGCAGTTCTTTCTCTCCGGCCGCCATCAGCGGCACAATGATCTTCGGAAGCCCTTCGCCGATGACCGTGTTTCTGATCGTGATAGATTGCATGATAAATCCTCTCCCTTAAAAAATAGTCAGGCTTTCATCACTTGCTTAAAGCGGATTCCGATAAACAATGCGAGAAGGGCGCTGACGGCCGCAATTCCGATATCAAGCAGAAAAACAGGCGTCAGGCCGGCCGCTTTGGATATCGCTCCCGTTACAAGCGGAATGACAATAAAAGATAAGCTTGATGCTATATTAACAAAAGATGTGATTGTACCTTTATTTTTAGGGAATAAAACAGCCATAACCGTCATCGCCAATTGCAGAATGCCCGCAGTTGAAAGTCCGATGACAAAGGAGCTGATGACTGATACGGCCGGCTGATGAATGAAAATCAGAGCAAGCAGCGCGATTGCCGCGATCACAGGGTACAGCACCATTACCGTAATCGGCTGAATCACTCTGTTTAACAGCACGGCCAGCAATAATACGGACACAAGCGCACCGATGCTGTAATAGCTCAGCAATTTGACAGCCTGCACCTCAGGCATGCCCAAAACGGTTTGCCCGAACTTAGGAAGCCATACTTGAACGAGCATAAACAGCGCCGTAGATGAAAAGCCTAACAGAATGATCGCAAGGCCTTCACGCCATATCGACGGCTGTGATGTGAACGCGTCATCAGACGGAGAGGCTTCCGTCCGGCCGCCGTCTTCTTTTTGCTTATGATTCGGAAACGGAACTTTTAACAGGAAAAAGCCGTTCAGGAAGAAAATAATACCCGGTACGAAAAACGTCCAGCCGTAAAACAAATGCCTGTCCGCAATAAACGCGATGAAAAACGGAAGCACCGTCGCGCCGATGGATACAAACGCTTTGATTAACACGGTTGCAGAGCTTGCGTTTTTCGGAAATCCTTCAATAAGCGCCGGATATGTCCCGGAATCCAAAAAGGAATTGGCGATCCCGGCGAAAATGGCGAAGATAAACGCGGCCGTATAGTTTGTCGAAAGCGGAATTCCGATTAGGAAAATCAGATACAGAAAGGCGCCCGACACGATAAACGGCCGTCTCCCGAATGTATCCGAAAGCTTCCCGGCAAACAGAAGTGAAATCAGCTTCCCGATCCCGATGGCGGAGACCAAATAGCTGACCCCGGCTGCGGATGTATGAAGCTGTTTTGATAATGCCTCCATATTGGATGCGATAATAATATTGATCATGCCCAGCAGGAAATAATTAATATAAAGACCCGCTGCCATTTTGGTGTATATGTTTTTCATGATGACATCCCCTAATGCGGTTAATAAAGAATTAAATTAATTTTTAAATTAACAAAAGCACAGAACCATTCCCCTTTATTGAACCACTGCCTTTCTTTGAAAACTGGTTTGATAAAACGGTTGCAGATACAAACTTGTATAACGCTGATATCACAACGAGTATATCGTTCTACTAAATAAAAAAAGATAAGCGGCCCGCTCATTTAGTATATCGTTCTACCAAGTTCACAGTTACTATACTCCTTCTTTTTATATGTGTCAAACCGATGAACTTTTATTTTTCACTTTTTTAAATCAAAAAAAGACCCGCCGTTTTTCGGCAGGTCTGACATGGGTTTATTTTCTGAGAGAGGCGAGCTCCTCGGCAATGGCCTGCATTTCACTCGGGCTGAATGATGCTTTTTTCATGACCATTTGATGAAGGTATGTAAGATCTTCTATTTTTTCATCACTGAAATCTTCCGCTCTGATGACGCCGACATTGAGCATGTTGAGCTTTTGCGAAATGTCTTCAATCATTTTGTTTAACGTTTCTGTTTGTTGGCTCGGCAAATTCATGCATCCTTTCATGACCGTTTTCGTACCCTTTATTCTAACAGAATTCATTTAGAATAAAAGCTTATTTCCACAGCCGCAGAAAAGTTGCTAAGATGATGATAAGGTTTTTGATCCTCAAAATGCGGGGAAAGAATAGGGAGGTTATCGATATGATACATGTGCTGTTTGTCTGTCTGGGAAATATTTGCCGGTCGCCTATGGCAGAGGCGGTATTTTCTGATATGGTGAAGAAAAACGGGCTGAACGGGCAGATTAACATTGATTCAGCGGGAATCGGCGCCTGGCATGCGGGAAATCCGCCGCATGAAGGGACGAAGGAGATCCTGAAGAAGAAAGGGATCAGCGCAAGCGGCATCACGGCGAGGCAGGTGCGTGAGTCTGATCTGACCGATTTTGATTACGTCATTGCGATGGATGCAGAAAATATCGGACATCTGCGCAGCATGGCCGGTTATAAAAAAGCGGCGCCGCGTATTGCAAGGCTGCTTGATTATGTACCGGAGTCGGACCTTGCGGACGTGCCCGATCCGTATTATACCGGGAATTTCAGCGAGGTGTACGCTTTGGTCGAGTCCGGGTGCCGTCATTTGCTGGAGACAATAAAGAAAGATCATCATTTATAAGGGGGATTGACCGATGAAGCAGACACGCATCATGGCAAAAGCGATTCTGATCGGCGCTGCCGCCGGCGGAGCACTGTCCTTATTACATAAGCCGACGAGAGAGGCATGTTTCCGGAACATGGACGCGTGCAGGCAGCGTGCGGCATTTTACCGAAAACATCCTGAAGCCCTGAAACAGCAGGCTTCTGCAAAACTGGATCAAGTGAAAATCATCGCCAATACCGTATCGGAAGATCTGAGTTTTTTAAACGGGCAGATCACCAAGCTGAAGCAGACGACGCCGCAGGTCATTGACCTGTTAAAAGAAACGAAGGAGCATTTTTCGAAAAACGATCATTGAGGTGGGATGTCATGAGTTTTATAAAGGAGCTGTTTGCAAGGTTTTCTCTCCATGAAGGACAAAGTAAATCGGCGGAGCTGGCGTATTTTTTCCTGCTGTCATTGTTTCCGTTGATGATTTTCATGCTGACGCTCACCGCCTATCTTCCCATATCGGCAGAAGACGTGCTCGGGGCGGTCGATCAATACGCGCCCGACAGCGCCATGTCCATGGTGAAATCCATAACGGAGCAAACGCTGAACAAGCGCAGCGGCGGACTTTTGTCATTCGGGATTATCGCCGTCATCTGGTCGGCTTCGAATGGTATGAACGCGATTGTCAGAGCATTTAACCATGCCTACGAAGTCGAGGAAAACCGCTCATTTATCATCATTCGCCTGACCTCAATTTTTTTAACCATCGCGATGGTGGTTACGATTTTAATCGCACTGCTTCTGCCGGTGTTCGGCAGAGAAATCGGAATGCTGGCCGCAGATTTCATCGGCGCCTCCGGCCTGTTTTTGCAGGTGTGGTCGGTTGTCCGCTGGGGGATCAGTCCGCTTATCCTTTTAATCGTGTTTACCGCGCTTTACATTTTCGCGCCGAATAAAAGGCTTTCCCTCCGTTTTGTGCTGCCGGGAGCCGTATTTGCGGCAGCCGGCTGGATTATCGTCAGTATGCTGTTCTCATTTTACGTCGGCACCTTTGCCAACTACAGCGCCACATACGGGAGCATCGGGGGAATTATCGTCCTTATGATCTGGTTTTACCTTACGGGAACACTGCTGATTTTAGGAGGAGAAATCAACGCGCTTTTACATAAACGTAAAAAGCTTCCTGATGAAAATCCGTACCGCGGGAGCAAGCTATAGAGGAACGGAGACGTTCAAGCTGAAAAACGGAGGGGAATCGATTATGACCAAGCATACGAAAAAAGGCGGAAGCCATAATAAACAAAACTCCAAAAACGGCCCGAAGAATAAAACAAGCGGAAGCGCTAACGGGCAGAACGGATACCACTAGAAAGCAGCCGCCTGACTTAGATCAGGCGGCTTTTTTTATGAGGCCGGAAAAGAATGGGATTCGGATGCGGGACTGTGCTTTGTTTTCCCGAAGACGAGCGCAAGCCAAATACAGACCAGAATCACCGTAATAAAGTAAAACAAATTGGCGCTTTCAAACCGTTGCATATACCAGCCGCCCGCCACCGGGCCGATCATGCTGCCGAGGCTGAAGGAAATGCCGCAGAGCAGATTGCCCGCCGGCAGCAGATGGGACGGCAGCAGGTCGCTCATATAGCTGATGCCGAGGGAAAACATACTGCCGACCGCCATTCCCGCCGTGAAAAAGCAGCAGCCGATGACAGAAGGCGACGGAAACAGTCCGGCCGTCAAAAAGCAAAGGGCACCCGTTAATAAGATGACGAGCAGGACACGTTTTCTCCCGAATCGATCGCTTAATAAACCGAGAGGGAACTGGAATACAATACTTCCGATGGCAAAAGCGGGCAATATCAGCGCGACGGCATCGACGGATATGCCTAAGCGCAGGGCGTACACGGGAAAGCTTCCGTTCAGCGCCGTTTCTAAAAAACCGTACCCGAAAGCCGGGAGAAAAGCGACCCAGCCGAAAAGAAGGGCGCGGTAAAAACGTTTTGCGCTGTTGTCCCCGGATGTTTCATCCGGACCTTGCGCCGGGTACTCGTTACGTAAGACAAATACAAACAGCCAGGCGGCAAGACTGATACAGCCGGATACGATAAACGGAAGGGACGGACTTGTTTTCACAAGAGGGACCATGAACGGGCCGACAGCGAATCCGAGCCCGAAGGACAGTCCGTACAGCGAAATGTTTCTTCCTCTGTTTCGGGGCGTTGACTTTGACGTCACCCACGTTTGGGTTGAAAAATGCAGCATATGATCCCCGATTCCGATAAGCAGCCGAAGAAAAAACCATAACCATATGGATTGAAGCCAAATAAAACTGAATAAGCTGATGATAACAAGAAATCCGCCCATGACCATCAGAGGTTTGAATCCGAGCTTGCGCAGCGGGGCCTCCATAAACGGCGACGCCAGAAGCACGCCGATATAAAGGCCGGTTGCGTGAAGTCCGTTTATAGCGGCTGATTCCCCGTTCGTTTCAAAAATGACGGAGATCACCGGCAGAAGCATGCCTTGGGAAAATCCGGAGATGGAAACAAGCAGAACCAAAATAAAGAAGTACAGTCGTGACATCGCGTATTTCTCCTTCTTCAGTATCTTTCTTGATCGTACACGGATTTGCTGCGTCCGGCAACCTGAAAATGCCAATTCGGGCTGCCGCGGAAGTGTAATTGAGGGAGTTTTTGAGAAGGATATAAGAAGACTCATTCGAAAAAAGGAGCCAGGCAGATATGAATCGGATTTTTTTCTTTACGGCTGCGGCGGGAGTGCCGCTTTCAGTCATCGGCGGCCTGATGCACTGGCCGTCAGCGGTTTTGTTTATTATTTATTGCTTGACGATTATTGCGCTTGCAAGTTATATGGGGAGAGCGACTGAATCTCTTGCCATTATCGCGGGACCGCGGATCGGCGGTCTGCTGAATGCCACGTTCGGCAATGCGGTAGAGCTGATTATATCGCTTTTCGCCTTAAAAGAAGGGCTGACGGGCATCGTTCTTGCTTCACTGACCGGTTCGGTGCTCGGCAATCTTCTGCTCGTCGCGGGACTGTCGTTTTTTATCGGCGGTTTGAAATACAAGCGGCAGGAATTCAATATTCATGATGCACGGCATAATTCTGGCCTGCTGATTTTTGCCATTATCGTTGCTTTTGTCATTCCCGAAGTGTTTTCCATGGATATGGGGGAAAAAAACAAGCTTGATTTGAGTGTCGGCATCAGCATCATCATGATCCTTTTGTACGTGGCAGCTCTTTATTTCAAGCTCGTCACCCACCGCGGTGTTTATCAGCCGAATCAGCCGGAGGCAAAGGAAGAAGAGGAGCAGCCTGAGTGGTCGGGGAAAAGAGCGACAGCCGTCTTATTTATTTCAACCATTATCGTCGCCTACATATCTGAAAACCTTGTCCATACGTTTCATGCGGTGGCTGAACAGTTCGGCTGGAGCGAGCTGTTTATCGGAGTGATTATCGTCGCAATCGTCGGAAATGCCGCAGAGCATGCGTCGGCGATTATTATGGCGTACAAAGACAAGATGGATGTCGCCGTTGAAATCGCGGTAGGCTCGACTTTGCAGATCGCCATGTTTGTGGCTCCGGTTCTTGTGATCTGTTCCATCTTTTTTCCGGTCAATATGCCGCTTGTATTCACATTGCCCGAGCTTGTCGCGATGATCTCATCCGTCCTTTTGATGACGATGATTTCAAATGACGGTGATTCGAACTGGTTTGAAGGGGCTACGCTCCTTGCCGCTTATGTCATTATGGCGATCGGTTTTTTCCTGCTTTAACCTGTAAAAAATGCGGATAACAACGATTGCGGAGGAAAAGACTAAAGGAAAATGCTATAGAAAGAGTGATATGATGAGAAAGCTGTTTCATGCCACACTGATTCTGCTGTTATCCTTTAGTTTTTTCGCAACGCCGTCTGCCGGTGCAAAAAAACCGTTTAAAGTTCCCAACTCTGTCGTAAGCATTTCAAAGGAAAATACGTATCCGAATGCTTCTCAGGACCAGCCGATGCTTCAGCCGAGCAAACTGGCGAAGGAATTGTTAGATACATCAGAGATCAACATCGAAAATCCGCATCTGATAAAGATGCTGAATGAATCCTCGGTTTCCGGTTCCCCGCTTGCCATCGGATACCGGGCGACAATATTTCTCGGGAAATGGGCGCTCGGCTATCAGTCGAACGAAACGGTCGCCAACTGGGAATATAAAAAAATCAACACAAACAGAGCGGATAACCGGGGCGGACAGCAAACCGCGGTTATCTCATACGCCCAAGAACAGCAATACAAAATCAAAGGCGGGCTCACAGCGAAGGTGCCGAACGCAGAAGACGTAAAAAGCATGATGATGCAAAAAGCGATGAAGAAAACAAAACTGCCGCTCGCGTTTGAAACGGTTATCGGCGCAGGCACAAAACGCGATCAAACCTACAAAATTTCTCCGCAGCGGCTCGGCTACCTGCATGCCTACGCTCCGGCCGTTAATGAAAAAGGAAAAGTAACATACGGTGAAGTGTATTTGGTGCTGAAAGGCAGCAAGCGGAAACTTGTCGTCAAAAATGTGACTTCGCAAGGAATCGGGGCTTGGATTCCGGTGCAGGATCACGTCACATTCGGTTTTCAAATGACAGCGCAGCCGAGATAAATAAAAAAAGCTGATTCCGGTTCGGGAATCAGCTTTTTTGTGTGTGATACATTTCCTCGAGCAATTGCACATTGTTGTTGTACAGCTCCCGGGCAAGAACGCGTCTCACCGCAAGGCTCGCCGAGAAGTATTCTGTGTCTTGAACCATGCCTTTTACTGTAAATTCAATGCCTCTGGTTAATTTGTTCAGACTCATAATTCCATGCACTTGAAACGGCTCCGTCGCATTGAGAAATTCATCCCGCTTCAGTGAATCGCGAAGCTCATCATTGAGCATGTCGCAGGCTTTTTCTAACACGGCATATACCCGCTCGGGATCTTCCTTGTAACTGATCACGACGGACTCGGTAATCCGCATAAAATCAATGTTATAGTTTTGAAGCTGTCTGACCTCACCGTTAGATATGGTAAGCAGCTTGCCGGTCCACTCACGGATCTGGAGGGAACGGAGTCCGATTTCTTCGACTGTGCCGTTGAACAGATTGTTAATCGTCACGTAATCACCTTTATGAAGCTGGCGTTCGTATATTAAAAAGACACCGGCCAATATGTCCTTGATTAACGACTGGGCGCCGAAACCGATGACGATACCGGCAACACCCGCCCCGGCTAAAATTCGGCCGAAATCATGAACGAATAAAGAAATGACGTAAAAGATAAAACCGATCGTCGCCGTATACTGGGTGATGGATCGGACGAGGCTTTCAATCGTTTTCCCTTTCCGTTCCTCCAAGAAATCCGTGCGTTTAAATAACACCTGGACAAAGCGGTTGATCAGAAAAACACCGGCGTAAAGCACGAGAGCGACGATGATGATCTCAACCACTTTGCTTTTCAAAATGTCCGTAATTGTCGTTTCCATCTTTTGTTAACCTCTGGCTTTTCGTAATGAAAAATCTGTGTCCTGATAATAACTGTTTTTGACAAGGACGTTCGGGCCGAGGCACCGGACGTTTGTGCAGCGGCAGTTCAGCTCTTTGCTCAGCTTCGTCTGTCTCCACTTGTCATATGCTTCGGGAAGGCTGTCTGTTTTAATATTGCCGAGCGGCGGTGTATCGCCGAAATCCGTGACAATGATATTTCCGTCAAAAATGTTGACATTCAGGCGGGAGCGGCCGTCAGGGTCGTTTCGCACCGTAACGTTTTTCGCTTCCCGCAGGCGGCGGAGGAGCTTCTGGTCTTCTTCATCAGGGCTGCATGCGTAAAACGGGAGCGTACCGAACAGCATCCATGTCTCTTCATCGCGAATGTCGAGCAGATGATGAATGGCCTGTCTCATGTCCTTCAGACTGAGTGATTCAAGCGCGCTGGCGAAATCACTCGGATACATCGGATGGACTTCGTGCCGCTGGCATTTCATTTCTTCGGTAATTTGCCGATGAATATGTTCAATATGCGGCAGCGTCCGTTTGTTCAGCATCGTTTCCGCTGAAACCATTACGCCTGCTTCGACCAGCGTGCGGCTGTTTTCAATCATTTTGTCAAAATAGCGCGCCCGCTGTTCAAATGTCGGTTTCTTCTCCATCATCGCAAATCCGATGTCGGCAAAGTCCTCGACCGTTCCCCAGTTGTGAGAAATGTGAAGGACGTCCAAATAAGGAATAATCCGTTCGTAGCGCCCGATATCAAGCGTCAGGTTTGAATTGATCTGTGTGCGCACGCCGCGTTCATGGGCATATTTCAAAAGCGGGACGACGTATTCCTTTACCGATTTCAGCGAAAGCATCGGTTCGCCGCCCGTAATGCTGATAGAGCGTAACAGAGGAATTTCATCAAGCCGCTTTAATAAAAGGTCGATCGGCAGCGCATTCGGGTCTTTCGGCTGGAGCGTGTACCCGACGGCGCAGTGCTCGCATCTCATATTGCACAAAGTCGTCGTTGTGAATTCAACGTTCGTCAGTTTCATATCTCCATACTGGTCGACATCCATGTACGCTTCCCAAGGATCGTACTCCGGTGTGATCGGACGCAGTGTTGTGTTTTGTGTCATGACTATCTAACTCCTTTATAAATGGGGCATACTAACGTCTGCCAACTGTTAATTTTAGACCTGATCTGCCAAGATCGCAAGTAGCGGAACCATTGAAAAACGGCAAAAAATACGCTACCATTATAAAAAATGAATGGAGTGGAAGTATGGGGAATGCAGTAAACAGCAAAGATCAGCAGCTCGATTACCTGAAGAACAGACTCGATATGTTTATGAATGTCATTGATTCCTTAGACCCTGAATCAACGGATGTTGAAGATATAGACCGGCTCATCGGCATGCTTGATGATCTGGAAGCAAAATACGAACGCTTTAAAAAGGATTGGGAATAAACCCCGGCGGATGCCGGGGTTTTTCTTTTTCCATAATGCGGCTGTATAAAAGAGCAGAGCCTACTGCAAAATAAGGAAAAATGCAGAAGGAGTGCTGGTCATGAAATGGTTTTGTTCAATTTGCTGCATGGCCGTTTTACTTGCGGGAGGCATCAACAGTGCAGAAGCCGTGCCGAATGAACGGATAAACTGGGGATTTAAACGCAGCGTCAATCATCAGCCGCCGGATGCCGGCAGACAGCTGGACAATCTGGTTAAAAAATATGATGCCTTTTATTTGGGCAATACGAAAGAAAAGACCATCTATTTAACATTTGATAACGGATATGAAAATGGGTACACCCCGAAAGTGCTTGATGTGTTAAAAAAACATCACGTCACGGGCACTTTTTTTGTCACAGGTCATTTTGTGAAAGAGCAGCCTGATTTGATTAAACGGATGTCAAAGGAAGGCCATATCATCGGCAATCATTCTTTTCATCATCCTGATCTGACGACAAAAACGGGCGATCAGATTCAAGACGAACTCGATTCAGTCACGGAAGCCGTGTACAACATTACCGGAAAGCGAGACAACCTGTATCTCCGTCCGCCGCGCGGCGTATTCAGCGAATATGTCCTGAAAGAGACGAAGCGCCTCGGCTACCAAACCGTTTTCTGGTCCGTCGCATTTGTCGACTGGAAGGTTAACGAGCAAAAAGGGAAACAATACGCCTATGATCACATGATAAAGCAGGCGCATCCCGGCGCGATCTACCTTCTTCACACCGTTTCAAAGGACAATTCAGAAGCTCTGGACGATGCCATTACCGATTTGAAAAAAGAAGGCTACACGTTTAAAAGCATTGATGACCTGATGTTTGAGAAAGAAATGAAGCTGCCGCGCCTGTAGAAAACACCTCTCCTGGTAATGGAGAGGTGTTTTGTTATTTCAGGCATTTAATCAAAGCGGCCCAATCCAGATCCCCGAAGCCTTGTGCGATCCCGCTTTCAAAATGGCTCTTGGCCAGTTCGGCAAGAGGGAGTTTTGCGGAAACCTGTTCTGCGGCGGCGAGCGCCAGATTGGTATCCTTCAGCCCTAAAGACATTTTGAAACCGGCCGGCTCAAATTTCTCCTCAGCCATGATCGTGCCGTAATTTTGATAGACGGGAGAGCCAAAGAGCGCGCCGGCGATTTCTAAAAATTGTTTTTGTTCTAACCCGTACTTCTCCATCATTAAGAACGATTCAGATAACGCCTCAAGCATGGACACCAGCAAGAAATTGACGCTGATTTTCGCGGCATTGGCCGTTTTTGTTTCTTCACCAGTGTCAAATACTTGCTGACTCAGGATGTTAAGCAGCGGTTCGGCCTTTTTCTTCGCTTCCGCCGGTCCGGCTGTGATGATGCGAAGCTCGGCCTTCTCGGCGGCATCGGGGCGGCCGAGGACGGGAGCGGCAATAAAGGACTGCCCTCTGCCCGAATGTGCGGCGGAAAGCTGTTCTGACAGCGCCGTACTGATCGTGCTCATTGAAATATGAATGCCGTTTTCAGATAACCCGGCAATAATGCCGCAAGCTCCGAAAGTCACGTCTGTTACGGCGTCATCGTCTGACAGCATGGACAGCACGATGTCGGCATGTTCAGCTGCCTGTCGGGGCGTTTCGGCATATTCTGCCCCTTTATCCAGCAGGTCAGCCGCTTTTTCTTTCGTCCGGTTATATACAGTCAGACTGTATCCGGCTTTCATGATATTTTCGGCGATGGGGCGGCCCATATTGCCGAGTCCGACGATGGCGATCTTCATTTCACAGTCCCTCCAATGAAAAGTTTTCCACCATTATACATGCAAAATGGTTAATCTGCTGTGTACAGGATTGCCACTTTCAGTTCAGGTTCTGAAGACCATCCGGAGTCTGAGGCGGCTTTCCCCTTATAAAATCCGGTAAATCGGGTTTTGATGATTGTTTTTGAACGGGGTTTTACAGTGAACGTTTTTGATTTGAATGTGACGTCCTTTATGTTTTCTGATAAATCCGGGGTGACAGAAATGGTTTGTTCCCCTTTTCCGTAATGATTGATATAAAGCGTGCAGCTCATGCCCGCTCTTTTTCGCTCAACCAGATGACTGCATTCGCTGCGGTGCTTCAAATACTCGACAGCCTCTTTTTCGGGCGCGAACTGTTTTAAGGAAAAAACGGCATATTCGGTGGCAGGACTGATACCGGAAGCGGCCCCCATACTGAGAAAGATCAGAAACAGCCCCGCCGCGGGAAGCGTCCGCCTGAACGCGGCGGCACACCAGATTAACGCCGCAAAGTAAAGCACGACCCCGGGAATGACGGAGATATGGGCTCCATCTTCCGGCCAAGAGGAAAAGCCGAGTAACTCAAAGATGTAATCAGACACCGTACGGCCGTTATACAGCGGGGCAATGGACATGACACTGAAAGCCAGGAGGACAGAAGAAATGATTTTGTGAGAAAGGATGGTAACGGCGCACACCTCTTTACGTTTTTTTCCAGACTATCATGTTTTCTCAAAAAAAAGAACAGCCGGCAGCCGTTCTTACTTGAAAATATTAAACCAGCCTTTGCGGGCGAACCAAAACAGCATGGCGGCCACAAGAACGGCCATTACGCCCAAAACGATAAAATACCCGTATTTCCAATGAAGCTCAGGCATGTTATCGAAATTCATGCCGTAAACCCCTGCGATGAACGTCAGCGGGATAAAAATGGTCGAGACGATGGTTAATGTCATCATAATGGCGTTCATCCGGTTTGAATTCAGCGTCACATAGCTGTCCCGCAAATCTGACGTCATATCACGGTTTGACTCGATCAGCTCAGCCAGTTTTAACAGGTGGTCATAAATATCGCTGAAATACGCTTTCGTTTCACGGCTTTCTTTTACATGGTCAAGGCTCAAAATCCGGTACATTAAATCGCGCATCGGAATGATCGTCCGCCTCAGGTTCAAAAGATCAGTCCGCAATTCAAACACTTCATTCATTAAAGTGCCGTAAGATTTATGTGTTCTGCTGTCTTCAATTTCATTCAGCCGGTCTTCAATTTTGTACAGCACGGGGAAATATTCATCGACAAGCTGATCCATAATCATATAAGTGATGTGCCCGGGCCCTTTTTTGGCTAATCCCGGAGAAGCGAAAAACCGTTCTCTCACCTTTGAGACGCCGGGCGATTCGTGCAAATGGAAGCTGACGATGAAACGGTCGGACTGAAAAATGTCCACCTCTTCCATTTCCAGTGTGTCCGGGTTCAGAGCGTGGAGCACATAAAAACGGTAGCCGTCATAATGGTCGATTTTCGGCCGCTGCATATGCTGAAAGCAATCCTCGATCGCAAGCGGATGAAAGTGAAAATAATCACGCAGCAGCTCGGTTTCATGCATCTCAGCGCCGAAAAAATCAATCCAGTACCATGCGATGTCCGGTTGTTCTGTACGTGATAGGGGGATATTATCTAATATCTCATTATGTGTTGTGATTGCGGTTATATGTATCATAAACAACCCTCCGCCTGCCATTATATCATGCGGCGTTATGAAGAAAAGTATACGAATTGCCGCCCGGCCGCTTCATGATATACTTGGACAAAAAGGGGTGGAGCATATGTGGAAGGAAACGGTTTCGGTCACACCGCCGTATCATTTTGATAAAGTCCTTGAAAGGCTGTCGCTCGATCCGCTGAATGCGGTCGATCTTCATGCAAGATCAATCAAAGTGCCGCTCAGAACACGGGACGGCAAACTGTCCGTCATCACGGTTCAAGCGGAAGGCACCGCCGCAGACCCGGTCTTCCTCGTCAGCGGAGAAACGGACCGCGAGGAGATGATTGAACGGATCAAACACATTTTTCAGTGGGAGCAGCCGCTTCAGCCTGTGCTTGATCATTTCTCAAAAACAAATCTGTCGGCGCTTTTTGAGGAGCATGCGGGAACCCCGCTCGTCTTGGAATATGACGTCTACAACTGTCTCATGAAATGCATCATCCACCAGCAGCTCAACCTGTCCTTCGCTTTTACTTTAACGGAACGGTTCGTCCATGCCTTCGGTGAACAAAAAGACGGCGTCTGGTGCTATCCCGAGCCGAAAACGATCGCGGGGCTTGAGTATCAGGACTTGCGGGAGCTCCAGTTCAGCATGAGAAAAGCGGAATATGCGATTGACATTTCACGGATGATTGCAGAAGGAGCGCTCAATCTGGCGGAACTTAACCATTTGTCGGATGAAGACATTATGAAAAAGCTGATCACCATCAGAGGCATCGGCCCGTGGACCGTCCAAAACGTCCTCATGTTCGGCCTCGGCCGCCCGAATCTGTTTCCTTTGGCGGATATCGGCCTGCAAAACGCCGTCAAACGCCGCTTCGCCCTAGAGGATAAACCGTCAAAAGACGTGATGCTCCAGGTAAGCAGCGAATGGGCGCCGTATTTAAGCTATGCGTCCTTGTACTTGTGGAGAAGTATTGAATGATGAGGATTTTTGGAAACTTCCAGTGAAAAACATGAAGGAACCGCCGGCTGCATGTTATACTGAAAAGATGTGATATTTCAAAGCAGCCGTTTTCCCAGGAGAAAGGCTTTATATAGAAACGGAGAGAAAAAAACGTGAATCAACATCAAAAAAAGGCGCCTGCCGAATTGAAAATCGGACAGACATTTCCGCTGACCATCAAACGTCTCGGCATTAACGGAGAGGGCGTCGGCTATTTTAAGAAAAAAGTTGTCTTCGTTCCCGGCGCTCTGCCCGGTGAAGAAGTCGTTGCCGAAGCGACAAATGTGCAGCCGAAATTTTCAGAAGCACGCGTCAAAAAAATCCGCAAGCCGTCTGAACACCGCGTCACGCCGCCATGCCCGGTCTACGACCAGTGCGGCGGCTGTCAGCTTCAGCATCTGGCATACACCCAGCAGCTTCGCGAAAAACGCGACATCGTCATTCAGTCTCTGGAACGTCATACGAGATTCAATGTCGAAGAAATGAACATTAAAGATACGATCGGAATGGACAACCCTTGGAATTACCGGAACAAAAGCCAGTTTCAAGTCGGACGCTCGCAAAGCGGCAGCATCATTGCCGGCTTATACGGACTTGATTCCCATAAAATCGTTCCGATTAAGGAATGCATTGTCCAGCATCCGGCGACAAACAAAACAACGGGTATCGTCCGCCGTATTTTGGAAAAACACAACGTATCCGTTTATAACGAACGGACCAAAAAAGGCGATGTCCGCACCATCGTGACGAGAGTCGGTTTTGAAACAGGCGAAGTGCAGGTCGTGCTTGTCACCGCGAAAGAGACACTGCCGAATAAAGACGAGATCGTCAAAGCCATTCAGAACCGTCTGCCGGAAGTGAAATCGATTATTCAAAACGTCAACGGCGCGCGCACATCCGTCATTTTCGGTGACAAAACAAAAGCGCTGGCCGGAAGCCATGCCATTCAAGAAGTGCTCGGCGACGTGTCATTTGAACTGAGCGCCCGCGCCTTCTTCCAGCTCAACCCTGAGCAGACGGTCAAGCTGTATGACGAAGTGAAACAAGCGGCTCAGCTGACAGGAAAAGAAAAAGTCGTAGACGCGTATTGCGGCGTCGGTACGATCGGCATGTGGGTCTCAAGCGGCGCAAAAGAGATCCGCGGCATGGACGTCATTAAAGAATCAATTGACGATGCGAAGAAAAACGCCAAAAAACACGGCATCAAAAACGCGGCATATGTCACAGGAACAGCCGAACACTGGCTCCCGAAATGGACGAAAGAAGGCTTCCGTCCTGACGTGGTCATCGTCGACCCGCCGAGAACCGGCTGTGACAGAACATTTTTAGATACCATCAAAAAAGTAAAACCGAAACGCTTCGTCTACGTATCCTGCAATCCTTCCACACTGGCGAAAGACTTGCAGACGCTGTCGAAGGACTATCGTGTCGAATATATTCAGCCTGTTGATATGTTTCCGCAGACGGCTCATGTGGAAGCCGTGGCGAAGCTTGTATTAAAATCGTCTAACTAAAATAAACAATTTGTAATCAGACCTGGATTTCGGTAAATTAAACAATTCCGATTTCCGGGTTTTTTCATGTTTTGCCCTTGTCCTATCTGTCTTTTGTCTTTATTTAACTGATAAAAAGCGTTGAAAAAAACGTATGGAAAAGCAAGTGGAAAATAGCCAAGTAGGCTGCTTTCTATTAACACTTTCTTTTTTTCGTTTGGAAACGGCATTACAGACAAAATATGAAGATCTTGTTGTGAACCAGAAGCAATAACAAGTCGTCCAAGTTCCGTGAATACTTGTAATTTCAGTTAATATTTTGTAAACTTCTTTCTTAAAGAATAAAGTCCCCGACACTCATCGGCACATCTACTATTGGCGATAGTTGTAATAAATGATAAAAAGGAGGTGAAACCGAATGAGAGATATTGGAACCTCAACAACTGTGAATAAAAGATCAAACACACTAAAAAAGCATGTTTCGTTGTTATACATGATATGAAAGCTTAAATAGGAAAAAAGGCCCCCGATTACTTTCCTTATTACAAAAAAGAAATAAATCCGAGGCGGAAACGCAAGTGATAACAACTATTACAGTAATACCTGCGATGGTTATATCCTTAATAAGTAATTATCGCGACAATCATGCTTCATCATATAATGATGTTAGATTGACACCTGGCTAAAAAGTATTGCAGAAAAGGAAACGGATAATGAAATGGATAAAGTAAACAAAAAACGACCGTTATTTAAAAGAAGTTGGTTTCAAACGTTGTTGGCATTTTTAGTTTCACAGCTTTATTTTAATTTTGCAGAATTAACGGGATGGGGTCCTAATTATAGAGAAATGAATGGATTCCCAGCAAACATAGCTGAACTGGATTTCTTTCAAACATATCTTTCATTCTATGATAATCCATGGTTTAATATTGTCACTGTTTTCTTGGGGGTTTTCACTGTTATACACATAATCATAGGTATAACAAAGGATATTCGAAATGAAAGCAATAACTTCTGATGCCTTATTTAATGATGAAAGAAAATGAACACTTTCTTATTAATCTTATGAATGAGACTGCGACACTTAGTCAGCAGTCTATTTTATTGGTTTTGGATCAGGATTACCGAATCGTAACCTTATCCAAACTTTTATAGGTGATTTCTGTGGCACCTTATAAATGTAATTATTTATTTTTTTATGCAGATATTTTGTTTATAAGTAATAACTTTAAAACTAAAACGTTATAAAGATATTGACATATGGCCAATTATTTTGCATTGGTAATAGGGAGAACTCATATGATATTCTATTTAGGTTGGAATCCTTTTTGTCCAAAAGAGCAAAAGTAAGGCCGCTAAGAAAAATGAAGGTCAGCGCTACTATTAATAAACCACAATATAAATAAAAAATAGGTGTAGATAATCATCACACTTTTTTCTCTCTCAAACCCTTTTAAAGGTTAAGGAGTTGGCTGAGTTGATCAGAAATGAGCGATATGGGGTTAACTATAGCGATAGTTTATTACGTTAACTCAATTAAGGTGTTCTGCTTCAGTTTGCTTTTCACTTTTTCACGTGTAAAAAGTGAAATGTTCAAAATTTACTATCGTTTGATAAGAAGTGCTGACACATGCTATAAGTGTAAAAGAAGCATGGTCAGTTTTTAATTTTGGGATCAAGGTTTGACTGTATCCCATCATGAAAGGATTTGGATTTGTTATGACAGATAATTTCTGGCGTGAATTACCACGGCCATTTTTTGTACTGGCACCAATGGAAGATGTGACGGATGTCGTTTTTCGCCATGTTGTGAGTGAAGCCGGCAGACCTGATGTGTTTTTCACAGAGTTTACAAACTCAGAAAGCTATTGTCACCCGGATGGGAAGGATAGTGTGCGCGGCCGTTTGACTTTCACGGAGGATGAACAGCCGATGGTTGCCCACATATGGGGAGATAAGCCTGAAAACTTTCGCCAAATGAGTATTGGGATGGCGGAATTAGGGTTTAAGGGCCTGGATATCAATATGGGCTGTCCTGTACCTAATGTGGCGGGGAATGGAAAGGGAAGCGGCCTGATTTGCCGTCCTGAAGTTGCAGCCGAATTAATACAGGCGGCGAAAGCAGGAGGTCTGCCGGTAAGTGTGAAGACCAGACTTGGCTACACGGATATAGACGAATGGCGCGGCTGGCTGACACACATACTGAAACAAGACATTGCGAATCTTTCCATTCATCTGCGTACAAGAGCGGAAATGAGTAAAGTAGATGCGCATTGGGAGCTCATCCCGGAAATCAAGAAACTTCGTGATGAGATAGCGCCGGATACCCTATTGACGATCAATGGGGATATTCCTGACCGTGAAACCGGCTTGAAACTCGCTGAACAATACGGTGTTGACGGGATTATGATTGGACGAGGCATTTTTACTAATCCATTCGCCTTTGAAAAGGAGCCGAGAGAGCATAGCAGTAAGGAATTGCTTGATCTTTTGAGATTGCACCTGGATCTTCATGATGAATATTCAAAAGCAGAAGCTCGAGCATATAAACCGCTCCCTCGCTTTTTCAAGATATATCTCCGCGGATTCCGTGGAGCAAGTGAATTAAGAAATCAATGCATGAATACAAAGTCAACAGATGAAGTGCGTGCATTGCTCGATGACTTTGAGAGAAAGTATCTTGATGGGATGGAGCAAGAGTGACATAAATACCTCTTCATCCGGCCCGGATTTCGGTTTGAATTCCGGGTCTTTTTGTGTGCAGTTTTTACCCAGACAGACCCATGGCCAGTTTCGTCATGCAGAAATAAACGAATCATGGTACATTGATAGGACATACATCATAAAGGGGAGAGAAAAATGAAACGACTGTGCATCATCCCCTGCGGCAAGAAAAAAATTTGGGATGTCCATTCAGATACAGGTCCGGTAAGGGCGGAAGACGCTTATCTCAGCCCGTTTCATCAGGCGTGCGAGCGATATGCGAAAGCATTTTTCGATGAGTGGGTAATTTTGTCGGCAAAGCACGGATTCCTTCGTCCGGATGATATGGTTCCCGGAAATTACGATGTCACTTTTGGAACCGGTCATCCGGAGATCATGGCAGCGGACGAGCTGCGCCGTCAATTTCATGAAAAAGGCTTTTCCGACATCGAAGAGCTTGTCATGCTTGGCGGGAAAAAATACCGAAGCGTCCTAAACGCCGTCATCGGAGAGCATCAGCATATCACCTGGCCTTTGTCATCGTATAAAGGCATTGGCTACATGCTTCAAGCGCTGAATCGGGCTGTTGAAGAAAAGCATGAACTGCAGCACGCGGATATGAAAAAAAGAGTGTAACCACTCAAACGCCACGATAGACTGTATGCAAAAGAATGAAGCAGTTAAAAGATTTCCGAGGAAATAAATACGTCGATCATTGTCAAAGACAGGGTGATGCCCGGTCTTTTTTGTATGCCATAAAACGAGACAAAGGGAACAGATCGAGACAAAATGAGACACCTGTCTCAAACTGTCT
Source organism: Bacillus sp. JNUCC-21 (assembly GCF_041222765.1). Taxonomy (NCBI): domain Bacteria; kingdom Bacillati; phylum Bacillota; class Bacilli; order Caryophanales; family Bacillaceae; genus Bacillus; species Bacillus sp. JNUCC-21. The sequence goes on from NZ_CP166019.1 coordinate 797,582, forward strand.
CCATTGTAAAAATAAAAACATTCATTTTACGGGCTTCAAAGGCTGGCATGCTTCTTGCATTTATAAGTGTGAACCCTAAATAGAAGGAGGCGCACAAAATGGAATTGTTAAAACGAGAAGGCTTGTCATTAACTGAGGAGAAAGCGCTGTGGATGTACCAAAAGATGCTGGAAATCAGGGGCTTTGAAGACAAAGTGCATGAACTGTTCGCGCAAGGAGTGCTTCCCGGATTCGTCCATTTGTATGCCGGTGAAGAAGCGGTAGCTGCGGGGGTGTGCGCTCATTTAGATGATGGCGACAGCATTACAAGCACACACAGGGGACATGGCCATTGTATCGCCAAAGGCTGTGATCTGGACGGCATGATGGCGGAAATATTCGGAAAAGCGACCGGACTGTGTAAAGGCAAAGGCGGTTCTATGCACATTGCGGATCTTGATAAAGGCATGTTAGGCGCAAATGGAATCGTCGGGGGCGGATTCACGCTCGCATGCGGATCAGCGCTCACGGCTAAATATAAACAAACTAAAAATGTAAGCGTTTGCTTTTTTGGGGACGGAGCCAATAACCAAGGCACCTTCCATGAAGGGCTGAACTTAGCGGCAGTATGGAATCTTCCTGTCGTGTTCATCGCCGAAAACAACGGCTACGGCGAAGCCACGACATTTGAGTACGCATCAGCCTGTAATTCAATCGCCGATCGGGCGGCTGCCTACAACATGCCGGGGGTCACGGTGGACGGAAAAGATATTTTAGCAGTTTATCAGGCAGCCGGGGAAGCGATAGAAAGAGCAAGAAACGGCGGAGGCCCGTCTTTGATTGAATGTATGACTTACAGAAACTACGGACATTTCGAAGGGGATGCCCAAACTTATAAAACAAAGGATGAAAAGACTGAGCATCTTGAAGAAAAGGATGCCATCCAAGGCTTTAAAAACTATCTTCTAAAAGAAACAGATGCAAATAAACTGTCAGACATCGAACAGCGTGTCAGCGAATCGATTGAAAAAGCCGTCTCGTTCAGCGAAAAGAGTCCATATCCGAAAGAGTCAGAGCTGTTGACAGACGTCTACGTGTCATATGAAAAAGGGGGAATGTGAGATGGCGAGAGTCATAAGCATGTCGGACGCGCTCAATGAAGCAATGAAGCTTGCGATGAGAAAAGACGAAAATGTGCTTTTGATCGGTGAAGATGTCGCCGGGGGAGCGGCGGTCGATCACTTGCAAGATGATGAAGCATGGGGCGGTGTATTGGGGGTCACAAAGGGGCTCGTACAGGAATTCGGCAGAAGCAGGGTGCTGGACACACCAATTTCTGAGGCGGGCTACATGGGTGCGGCCATGGCTGCGGCATCCACGGGGCTGAGACCGATTGCGGAACTGATGTTTAACGATTTTATCGGAACGTGCTTTGACCAAGTGATCAACCAAGGGGCGAAATTCCGCTATATGTTCGGCGGTAAAGCGCAAGTGCCGATCACCGTCCGCACCACATACGGAGCCGGGTTCCGGGCAGCCGCTCAGCATTCGCAGGCGCTGTATGGCCTGTTCACCAGCATCCCTGGACTGAAGACAGTTGTTCCATCCAATCCGTATGATGCCAAAGGTCTTCTGCTTGCAGCAATAGAAGACAATGATCCGGTGTTCTTCTTTGAAGACAAAACGTCCTACAACATGAAGGGCGAGGTGCCGGAAGATTATTATACAATTCCGCTCGGAAAGGCGGATATCAAACGCGAAGGCAATGATGTCACGCTCTTTGCAGTCGGCAAGCAGGTCAATACTGCGCTTGAAGCGGCTGCGCAGCTTTCTGAGAAAGGCATCGACGCCGAGGTGCTTGATCCCCGGAGTCTGTCTCCTTTAGATGAGGAAGCGATTTTCACATCGTTAGAAAAAACAAACCGGCTGATCATCATTGACGAAGCCAATCCGCGCTGCAGCATCGCCACGGATATTGCTGCGATTGTCGCCGATAAGGGCTTTGATTTGCTTGATGCGCCGATTAAACGGATTACAGCGCCGCATACACCAGTGCCGTTTTCGCCGGTGCTTGAAGATCAATATTTGCCGACATCAGACCAAATTGTCAGCGTCACGCTTGAATTGCTTGGCGAGCCGGCAATGAATTAAAGGAGGGATATAGAATGGCTGTAAAAGTAGTAATGCCGAAGCTGGGAATGGCGATGAAGAAAGGTGAAGTATCCGTCTGGAATAAAAAAGTCGGCGACCCGGTTGAAAAGGGAGAAAGCATCGCCAGCATCAACTCGGAAAAAATAGAAATGGAAATAGAAGCGCCTGAAAGCGGCACGCTTCTCCATATTAAAGTCAAAGAGGGAGAAGGAGTCCCGCCGGGAACGCCCATCTGTTATATCGGGGAAAACGGCGAAGAAGTGCGGGAGAAGGAGGCGCCGGCTCCTGAAAATGCAGGGAAACCGCAATCTGAACCTGAACATATTCCCGCTCCCAAAGCCGTGCAAAAGCGTAAACACCGCGTGAAAATATCTCCCGTTGCCCGAAAAATGGCGGAGAAAGCCGGGTTGAAAGTTGATACGCTGAACGGGACGGGGCCCGGAGGCAGAATCGTAAAAGCTGACGTCATCAAGGCCATGAAGACGGAATCTGAACCGCAGTCTTCGGTTCAGACGGCACAGCCGGAGGAAAAACCGGCTTCAGCGATGAGAAAAGTAATTGCAGACCGAATGCACAAAAGCCTGCAAAACAGCGCCCAACTGACGCTGACGATGAAAGCGGACATTACGGAGCTTGTAAAATGGCAGCAGCAGCTCGCCGACAGCGTGAAAAAGCGGAGCGGTGTTAAACTGACGGTCACACATTTCGTATCCCGGGCCGCAGTGCTTGCGCTGAAACAGCATCCTGAGCTGAACAGCTCTTATCAAGAGGAGCGGATCATCACCTATCCATATGTCCACCTCGGGATGGCGGTTTCTCTTGAAAACGGTCTCGTCGTGCCGGTGATTCGGGATGCGGAAAAGCTTTCATTCCTTGAGCTTGCGGATCACATCAGCACATCGGCACGCCGGGCGCGGGAAGGCAATGCTTCCGGAGATGATCTGCACGGATCGACATTTTCTATTACAAATCTCGGGGGTTACGGAATTGAGCATTTCACCCCGATTCTTAATCCGCCTGAAGCCGGTATTCTCGGAGTGGGCGCAAGCTATGAAACGCCTGCGTTTAAAGGAGATGAGCTTGTCAAAAGCATCATGCTGCCGCTGAGCCTTACCTTTGATCACAGAGTATGTGACGGCGCACCGGCTGCGGACTTCCTGAAAACGGTCAAAGCGCTGCTTGAAGAGCCGGCCGGATTGATTTTATAGAGAGGGTGAAGAGATTGACACTAGCCATTATCGGCGGCGGGCCTGCCGGATATGCAGCTGCCGTGACTGCCGCACGGAGGGGAGAAGAAGTCGTTCTGATCGACAAAGGGCCGCTCGGAGGCACTTGTCTCAATGAGGGGTGCATCCCGACAAAGTCGCTTTTGGAAAGCGCGAATGTGCTCGATAAAATCAGGCACGCAGATACATTCGGCATCGAACTGCCGCAAAACATTACACTCAATTGGGCCCGCATGCAGGGGCGCAAACGGCAAATCGTCAGCCAGCTCGTGCAGGGAATTCAATACTTAATGAAAGCAAATCAGATTAAAGTCATCAGCGGGACAGCTTCATTTCTCACAGAGCAGACATTGCTTGTTGAAGGAGAAGGAGGCGCAAAAGACATTCTGGAAGCGGATCGGATATTGATTGCATCCGGATCTGAACCGGCGGAGCTGCCGTTTGCCCCATTTGACGGCGATTGGGTGATCGACAGCAAAGACGCGCTTTCTTTACAGAAAATCCCTTCTTCTCTGCTTATTGTCGGGGGAGGTGTGATCGGCTGTGAATTTGCCTCTTTATTCAGCCGGTTTAAAACGAAAGTGACGGTGATTGAATCGGCTGACCGGCTGCTCCCGGCAGAAGACGGAGAAATCGCCGCCGTTTTCGAAGACTCTTTAAGAGACAGCGGGGCTGATATTCAGACGAAAGCCGCCCTTCAGCGGATTGACAAAGAAAGGAAAACCGCGGTGTGGACAAAAGACGGCAAAGAAATTGAGGCTCAGGCTGATCACGTTTTGGTTGCAATTGGGAGAAAGCCGCGTTTGCATGGCTTGAATCTGGAGCAGGCCGGCATCCGGTATTCTCCGCGCGGCATTGAAGTCAATGACCATATGCAGACCAATGTGCCTCATATATATGCGTGCGGCGATGCGGCCGGAGGAATGCAGCTCGCGCATGCCGCCATTCATGAAGGAATCACAGCCGCCGCGCATGCCTCGGGAAAGGACAGCAAAGTCAATATGCGGGCGGTGCCCCGCTGTATTTATACATCGCCGGAAATGGCCGCTGTCGGGCTGACGGAAACACAGGCGAGAGAGGCATACGGAGATGTGAAAATCGGAGAATGCTCATTTTCTGCTAACGGAAAAGCGTTAATTAAACATCAGCATGGCGGCAAAATGAAAATCATTGCCGAACCGGAATTCGGAGAAATCGTCGGCGTGTCAATGATCGGGCCGGACGTGACGGAATTGATCGGTCAGGCGGTCATGATGATGAACGGTGAAATGACGGCTGATATGTCGGAGCACTTTATCGCGGCGCATCCGACTCTGTCAGAAACGCTTCAGGAAGCCCTGCTGAATGTCACCGGACTTGCGGTGCATTCCGTATAACCGGAATACCCTTTCTCAGATGAGAAGGGGTATTTTTCGTTGAAAGCGCTTTATTTTTCCCCTACAATATATGAAAAGATGGTCTGAACAGGGGGGAGCGAATACAATGAATGTCATTCGGAATGATTTTAAAACCTGGAAGCGCTTTGTGAAAGAAGGCGTGCTTGATGAATCCCGTATTCAGAAGCGGGTGGCCGCCTCATGGCACCGCTGCAAAAAAGCCGACGTTAACCCTTATCTCGAAAAGGGGCCGAATGTAATGCCGGCAGATCATTTAGAAAGACAGGCCGAAAAGCATGCGTTATTTTTAGCGGCCTCAACGCCGTATGCAGAAAGAATGAAAACGGCGATGCGGGAAATGGAAATGATGGTTCTCCTGATTGATTCAGACGGCGTTGTCCATTCAGTTGACGGCCACCCGCGCACCATTCATGAAGCGAACCGCATCAATTTCTTAAAAGGCGCCCGCTGGACGGAAACAGCCGTCGGCACGAATGCGATCGGGACGGCTCTTTATACAAATGAGCCGGTCATGATACACGGTTCTGAACATTATTCGCTCGCTTCTCATCAATGGAGCTGTTCCGCCGCGCCGATCCGTTATGAAGACGGGCGGCTGGCGGGTGTCATTGATATTTCTTGCCCCGCCGCCCGCGCTCAGCCGTTTATGCTCGGAATTGCCTCCTCCATCGCTTATACGGCGGAACGGGAGCTTGCCCTAAAGATCAAAATGACAGAACTTGACATGATCAGCAAGTTCGCCGGGCTTACCCGGTCTCACGATCCGATCGTGCTTTGCAATGACATGAGCCGGGTTATCGCCGCAAGCCGTCCCGTTCAGCATTTTACCGGACATATGCTGCGCGAGCTTGAGGAACATGGCTATCACATCAAGCAGGCGAAGCGGGAGGAGAACGGCTACACATGCGTTTATTTATCCAAACGAGAAGAAAAGCCGTCTTTTATATTCCATGGTGCGGCAGGCAAAAGCCCGTCATCCCGACATATGCTTCAGCAGCTGGAGCTTGTCGCCCGAACGGACGCAACCGTTTGTCTTACGGGAGAAACCGGGACGGGAAAGGAGGTTGCCGCCCGGGCGATTCATAACAACAGCTCCAGGAAAAACGGCCCGTTTATCGCCGTCAATTGCGGAGCGGTCCCCGAAAAGCTGATTGAAAGCGAACTGTTCGGCTACTCGGAAGGCGCCTTCACCGGGGCCAAACGGAAAGGACATAACGGCGCTTTGCAAAAAGCCGATAAAGGCACGCTTTTCCTCGATGAAATCGGAGAAATATCACACTCCATGCAGGTCGCTCTGTTACGGGTGCTGCAGGAACGGAAAGTCACCCCGGTCGGCGGGACAAAAGAGATTCCCGTTGACATCAGAATCATCACTGCCACCCACACTGATCTGAGACAGCTTGTCGAATGCAAAAAGCTGAGAGAAGATTTATTTTACCGGCTTCACGTCTGTCCGATCCACCTCCCTCCATTAAGAGAACGCACCGAAGACATTCCCGGCCTCTTCCTTGAATTTCAGCGAAATCGCGGCTGGCGGGGGGAGCTTCCTGATGACTTTTTAGACCTATTAAAGAGCCGGAAATGGCCGGGAAATATCAGGGAATTGTTTAATGTATTTGAACGTCTTTCCGTCATGTTCCCGGACGGACGGCTGTCAGAACGCCCCATCGCAGCCCTGCTTGAAGCGTCAGGTCTTAAAGAGGCGGCCGAGTCTTATGAACAGGACGAAGCGTCCCCTGTCTCCATCCGGGAGCACATTCAGAAAAACATCATCGTAAACGCGCTTGAATCAGCGAAGGGGAATGTCACGCTGGCCGCCAAAATGGCCGGAATCCCGCGGAGCACGTTTTACAAACGCCTCAAAAAATTCAAACTCACCACCGGACAATTGTAAGAAACAAGCATACTTCTCTTGGCTGCCGGACACGTTATGTGTGAGGCCTAAAGGAGGTTTGAGACGTGAATACACAGCGTGCGAAAGACATTTCAGAATCCGCCGCCATGGCGTATGTGACGTACGAAGGAGTCCCGATTTATATTCAGCATGTCAACGAAGACAAGGAAACAGCCAGAATTTTTCCGATCGGAAATCCGCAATTTGAGCAGGAAGTGCTGCTTTCTGATTTACAAGAGCATTTTTGAGAATGGGTCTGCTGATGACAGCAGGCCTTTTTCGTACCTGTGGGAACTTTCCCGCTTTTTGAGAAAAATAACTAAAAATGATTAAATGATCTAACTCCTCCAAACCCGGTACAGATCGGACCTTCTCATGATATAAATAAAATGTAAACGTTATCAGAGGAGGGCTTCACATGACAGACAAATCATTCTCAATCGTTATTGCAGGCGGCGGCAGCACATTTACCCCCGGAATTGTATTAATGCTTTTGAATCACCTGGAAGAGTTTCCGATCAGAAAGCTGAAACTTTATGACAATGATAAAGAAAGGCAGGAGCGGATTGCGGGTGCGTGTGAGGTATTTATAAAAGAAAAAGCGCCGGACATTGAATTTCTGGCGACTGATGACCCAGAGACGGCTTTTACGGATGTTGACTTCGTCATGGCGCATATCCGCGTCGGAAAATATGCGATGCGCGCGCTCGATGAACAAATCCCGCTGAAGTACGGCGTGGTCGGCCAGGAAACATGCGGGCCGGGCGGAATTGCATACGGCATGCGCTCTATCGGCGGTGTTCTGGAGATTCTTGATTATATGGAAACGTACTCGCCCGACGCATGGATGCTGAATTACTCCAATCCGGCGGCGATTGTGGCCGAAGCTACACGGCGCCTCAGACCGAATTCAAAAATATTGAACATCTGCGACATGCCGGTCGGAATTGAGGATCGCATGGCGAACATCCTCGGATTATCTTCACGGAAAGAAATGAACGTCCGTTACTACGGCTTGAACCACTTTGGCTGGTGGACGTCCATCACAGACCGGCATGGCAATGATTTAATGCCGAAGCTGAAAGAGCATGTCCGTGAATATGGCTACGTTCCGAAGACGGAGGCCGAACAGACTGAAGCAAGCTGGAATGACACATTCAAAAAAGCGCGCGACGTACAGGCGGCTGATCCGGATACGCTTCCGAACACATATCTGCAATATTACTTATTCCCGGATGATATGGTGAAAAAATCAAACCCGAACCATACGAGAGCCAACGAAGTCATGGAAGGGCGGGAAGCTTTCATTTTCAGCCAATGCGATATGATTACGCGCGAACAATCGTCGGAGAACAGTGAAATTAAAATTGATGATCATGCTTCCTATATCGTCGACCTTGCCCGGGCCATCGCTTACAACACAGGGGAGAGGATGCTGTTAATCGTTGAAAATAACGGCGCGATCGCAAACTTTGATCCGTCAGCCATGGTTGAGATTCCTTGTCTCGTAGGCTCAAACGGACCGGAACCGCTCTCAGTCGGGAACATACCGCAATTTCAAAAAGGCCTGATGGAACAGCAGGTGTCTGTCGAAAAACTGACGGCTGAAGCGTGGGAAGAGCGGTCATTTCAAAAGCTGTGGCAGGCGTTGATCCTGTCAAAAACAGTGCCGAACGCCCGTGTGGCAAGACTGATTCTTGAAGATCTGATGGAGGCTAACAAGGACTACTGGCCTGAGCTTGATGTAAGTCCGTCTCCTATTTCCTGATGACAATCTTCCCCCTTTTCTTTATCTGTTATTCTATATAATAGAAAGAAAACGGGGGGATTTTTGGGATGAGTCTTGAAGAACTGGTTAATCAGCATTACGCGAAATTAAATGACAACGATTTTTATATTTTAAAATATATATTGAATCATAAGCATACGTGCTATCATCTCGGTATCAATGACATGGCGAAAGCCTGCAATGTCTCTCGGTCTTCCATCCTGCGGCTTGCCCAAAAACTGGGCTTCAGCGGCTATAGTGAATTCCGGGTTTTTCTGAAATGGGAGGATCAGCCTGAAGAGGGCGAGAATATGACGTTTGAAAAGCTGCTGGATGATATTGAAGCCAATGTAAAATACGTGAAGTCAAAAGATATGACGGAGATGTGCCGGCTGATAGATGAAGCAAAACGGATTTTCGTTTACGGATCGGGCACGGCTCAGAGGGTGTGCGCCCGTGAGCTGCAGCGGATGTTTGTATCCCGGCGGAAGTATCTGATTTTAATTCAGGACATCACAGAGTTTGATATCATGTGTGATGATTTTAAGGTTGATGACGTATTCATCATTATTTCTTTATCAGGCGAAACACCCGAATTAATTCCGCAGGTAAGGACCCTGTCCGCAAAGGGAGTTCCGTTTATTTCAATCACCAATCTGAAAAACAACGTACTGGCGCAAACGACGCCGTATAATCTTTATGCGACCAGCAAGCCGGTGACGTTAAGCGATAAAACGGAAATTGTCGCATTTGCCCCGTTTTTTCTGGTGGGCGAATCGTTATTCCGTGCATATGTTGATTATAAAGAGCTTGAAAATTTTGATAAATAGCGGGAGGTCACGTGAAATGATGCAAAAAGTCCAGCGCTTCGGCAGCGCGATGTTTGTGCCTGTTTTGTTATTTGCATTTTCCGGTATTATTGTCGGTCTGAGTACGCTGTTTAAAAATAAAACGCTGATGGGGCCGCTGGCTGATCCTGACGGGCTTTGGTATCAATGCTGGTATGTCATTGAACAAGGCGGCTGGACCGTCTTTAATCAAATGCCGCTCCTGTTTGCGATCGGCATCCCTGTCGCCTTAGCGAAAAAAGCGCAGGCGCGGGCTTGTTTGGAAGCGCTTACAGTTTATCTGACATTCAATTACTTTATCAATGCGATTCTAACGGTTTGGGGCGGGGCTTTTCACGTCGATATGACTCAGGAAGCCGGCGGAGCGAGCGGGCTGACGATGATCGCCGGCATCAAAACGCTTGATACGAATATTATCGGCGCCATCTTTATTTCATCTATTGTCGTGTATTTGCACAATCGTTATTTTGATAAAAAACTGCCGGATTTTCTGGGGATTTTTCAAGGATCTTCCTACATCGTTATCATTTCTTTCTTCATTATGATACCGATTTCACTTGCGGTGGCATACGTATGGCCGATGGTTCAGTCCGGAATCGGCTCGCTGCAAAGTTTTCTCGTTTCTTCCGGGGCGATCGGCGTGTGGATTTACACATTCTTGGAGCGGATTTTAATTCCGACCGGCCTGCATCATTTTATTTACTCGCCGTTTGTTTACGGTCCGGCTGTGGCTGAAGGCGGTATCGTCACCTATTGGGCCCAGCATCTCGGGGAATACTCTCAAAGCGTCAAACCGCTGAAAGAATTGTTCCCGCAGGGGGGCTTCGCGCTTCACGGCAACTCGAAAATCTTCGGCATTCCGGGAATCGCGCTCGCTTTTTACGCCACGGCTTCAAAGGAAAAGAAAAAAATCGTCGCCGGCCTTTTGATCCCGGTCACCTTGACGTCCATTGTAGCGGGAATTACAGAGCCGATTGAATTTACATTCCTTTTTATCTCGCCGTTTTTATTTGCGGTTCATGCTTTGCTTGCCGCTTCCATGGCAACCGTCATGTATATGGCCGGCGTCGTCGGAAATATGGGAGGCGGTTTGATCGAAGCTGCGACCTTGAACTGGATCCCGCTGGCGTCAAGCCACGGCTTGACGTATGTATACCAGATCATTATCGGGTTGTGTTTTACCGCTGTTTACTTTTTCGTCTTCCGTTTCCTCATTCTCAAATTCAACATCGCCACACCGGGCAGAGAAAAAGAGGAAGGGCAGGAAACAAAGCTCTATTCGAAAAAGGAGTACAGAGAACGGAAGCAGGCTTCAAAAGAAACAGCGGCGGCAGACGAAACACAGCGGGATACAGCCGCTTTGTATATTGAAGCGCTGGGCGGAAAGGACAATATTACGGAGGTCACCAACTGCGCCACCCGTCTCCGCGTCACTGTCGCTGATGAATCAAAGGTCAAAAGTGACGCCGATTTCAGAGAGCTGGGAGCCCACGGCGTCGTCAGAAAAGGCAGGGCGCTTCAGGTCATTGTCGGATTAGGCGTTCCGCAAATGCGGGAGCGTGTCGAGAAAATATTGAACGGTTAAAATACTGCAGCAGCAGACTATGTGCAGAGCGCTTGTTAATCCGGCGCTCTTTTTATGTTTTGAAAAAATGTATGAATTTGTCATACCTTTGCCACCTGTACATGCAGGAGTGAAAATGAGGGGGTGCAAAAAACGAAATGACTTCTGCGGTATTTTAAATAGCAATTAACAAATAGGAGGCAAGGCAATGACAAACTATACGACTTTCTTAGGACTTTACAAACCCGATAAAACGGAGGGGATTGAGGTTGAAAGCATTGCTCAAAACTTTGAAGCGATTGACAGCAAAATCGGTGCTGCGCTTAGCAATGGCACGTCAACTTATGAAAATTTAAACGAAAGACTTAAAATGTATGAAAACAGATTTGAACATGTGACAGAGCGGAACGTTATGGATTTTGGAGCTAAAGGTGACGGCGTAACGGATGATACGCAGGCATTTCATGATGCCATGGCCGACGGAGGTTATGTCGTAACAGTTCCCGCGGGTGTATTCAGAACATCGGGATTGTTTGTTCCTTCAAATACAATGCTTGTCGGAGCAGGCAAGAAAAGAACGGTCATTAAATTATTAGACGAAACACCGGTCGGCCATTCTGTTCTGACCAACAGTGATTATACGAACGGTAATGAAAATATTTATGTCGGCCATCTCACTTTGGATTGGAACAAGGATACGCGTCCTTCCGGCTGGAAGATTCCGAAAGGTCCCACTTCAAGCTGTTTGCTTTTTGCGAATGTTGACTATTCTTTTGTCGAGCATGTGTTTGCGAAGAACGCCGGCCTGCACGGCTTTGATTCTACCAGCCCGAACTATAACAGACATGGAGAAAAAGATGATCCAACTTATTATCAGCCCAACGGCTGTAACTTTGTAACGTTTTCACATTGTGAAGCAACAGGGTCCGGGGATGATAACTTTACTTGTCATTTTGGATTCCACACTACTTTCAGCCACTGTGTTTCCTATCACCCGATGGGCAATGGGAATGGCACGTCAAATTCAAATTGCTTTGAGATCGATGACGGTTCTCAAGATGTATTTGTAGATAGCTGTGTTGCAATTGGCGGTGCACGCGGTTTTGAAATTAAGGCGCATGACTATGCACCGGCGGCTAAACGAGTTCAACTGGCTAATTGCCGTGCTTACGAAAATGCGATCGGTTTTTGCATTAGACATATTGGCCATCATTTATCGGCTGAGCCGACATCAAAAACTGCCCATGATGTCCAATTAGTAAATTGTCAGGCAACAAATCCTAAACAAAATTCTATATATAAAGGCGTCGGAGCGAGTGCGTTGGTTGTTTCGGGCTATGATTCAGTTAATATAGTGAATTTCCAAGCTATTTGTGAAGATCGTTCATACGATTACAGCAATGACACGATCATTATGATTTATTACAAAGGGCGGTATGTCAATCTGAAGAATATTACGATCCGCGGGTTCCGCTCCGCTGCTCATGATCTGTATGTTCTTGGCGGAGAAAATGCGGTAGGTAAGTGCATGATTGACGGCGTTTTTCTAGTTGACGGCGGCACGACGGGGCTTGCTTTTGGCGGAGGCGTTGATAATTGTACAGTGAGCAATGTATACGGGCATAGATTGGGAGCCGGCAGCGGAACGGTCGGACTCTACTCTTCGGGTCCGGATCTGAATATATCAAATATTGATTTTCAAGGATATGAAACAACATTTCATGTAGGCGGTAAAAAAACACCGTATGAGTTGTTTAAACATAAAGGATCTTCTGTTATGGCATCTAAAGATTCCCATGTTACAGGAACTAATGGCTTTGTCGTCGGTTCTGTCCGGGGACAGGCTGCAGGAGGTTCTCAATCTGGAGTAATCGGTTCATATAATACGATTAACCCAAATGCGAACTCAACTGTATGGGGCTGGGGTGCCGGCAGCACTCCGTCATCAGCCAACAGAAAGATTGAGCTTCACGCAAAAGAAGGAACAATTAAGGCTACGGGAGGCGTAACAGGTTCCTCGACATTCTCTGACTACGCCGAGTATTTTGAAAGCCTGAGAGGGGAAAAGATTCCGACGGGAACACTTGTCACACTTGAAGGTGATAAGATCAGACCGGCTGAAAAAGGTGACCTCATGCTTGGGGTCATTTCCGAGACCGCCGGAGTGATTCTTGGTGAGTCGAGTTTTCACTGGTCGGGACGATACGTAAAGAATGAATTTGGCGGCTATGTTTATGAAGAACAGAAAGATGCGAATGGCCATACGGTCATGGCGCCAAAGGAAAATCCGGACTTTCGGCCTGAAGAAGACTACGCTTCAAGAGAAGAGAGAGACGAGTGGAACATTGTCGGACTCATCGGCCAGGTATATGTCAGATGCGATGAGACTGTGAAAGCGGGAGATTTTATTCACGCTCATAATGGGATTGCAACAAAATCTGATGCTCCAAACCAGCGCTGGCAGGTCATGAAAGTGATCAATGAGTTTGATGCTGATAAAGGATTCGGGGTCGCTCTCGTTTTTATTCGTTAAATGAAATGACACGGTATGAATGATCATCTGACTAGCGGACGTCTTTTAAAGGCTCCGCTAGTCATTTTAAAATAAAAGGCTCCGGTTCAGGAGCTGGTAAAAAGAAAAGATAAGACAGCCTCCATATATCTGCACGCCTCATTCCCACAATTTTTATCCTCAATGATATTTCCGTTTTTTTTACACAAAGTACATAATAAAAGTGCAGGTTCAAGGGTTAATCCTTTATTCATTTAAGACAAACAAATAAAATAAATATACATACATATTGAACAAAGGATTTGGAGGCTTACACATGTCAAAGGCTTTATCATATGTAAAACCGTATTCTCTTTTGGCGGGAATCGCTCTGTTTTTCATGCTCATCGAGCTTGCGGTAGAGCTGATACAGCCCCTGCTGATCGGGAAAATCATTGACGAAGGAATTTTAAAGCAGGATCTCGATACGGTTTGGCTGTGGGGCGGCGTGATGATCGGACTGACCGCTGTTTCATTCGCATCGGGCATTTTAAATTCATTCTACTCCGCCCACATCAGCCAGAGCTATGCGTATGATACGCGAAAAGGGATTTTTCAAAAAATTCAATCCTTCTCCTATTCGACGTTTGCGCAATTCTCATCCACATCGTTTATCACCCGGCTGACAAACGATGTGACACAGGTTCAGAATATGCTTTTCATGAGTCTCCGGTTTATGCTCCGGGCGCCGTTAATGATTGCGGGGGGCATTATTCTCTCGCTGACCGTCAATGCGAAACTCGGGTTTTTTCTTCTGATCACGGTGCCGATTTTGCTTTTGTTTTTGCTGTGGGTGCTGAAAAGAGGCGGCGCGCTGTTTCGGTCTGTGCAAAAGCGGCTTGATCAGGTCAACACGATCATGCAGGAAAACCTGACGGCGATCAAACTGATTAAAGCGCTCCTCCGTGCAAACCACGAAGTGAAACGTTTTTTGAAATCGAATACGAAGCTGATGGAAAAAACGGTCTCCGCTTTTCGTCTCGTGGAAGCGGCGATGCCGATTTTAATGCTGCTGATGAACATTTGTATTTTGTTTATCTTATGGTTCGGCGCCAAAAGCATTGCTCAGGGCGGAGCGCAGGTCGGCGATGTCGTTTCCGTCATTAACTATGCGACGCGGATTACAGGCGCGCTGTCCGTCCTTCCTTTTCTCATCATGGTATTTTCCCGGGCGAAGGCTTCCGGAGAAAGAATCGGCGAGGTGCTGGAAACAGAAGGCGGCGAGGGAACGGGGCAGGACCCGGCACGGGCGCTTGCAGGCGGGATTGAGTTTCGCGAAGTGTCCTTCCGCTATCCGGGCATGGAAAAAGACGCGCTGCATCACGTGTCCTTTTCTGCCAGCCCGAAAGAAACGGTTGCCATTATGGGCGCGACAGGTTCAGGAAAATCAACGCTTTTTCAGCTGATTCCGCGCCTGTACATGGCTGATTCGGGCAGTATTTTCATAGATGGCAAACCGATCGGTGAATTCTCCGCTTGCGGGCTGCGCAGGGAAATCGGCTATGTTCCGCAGGAAGTGCTTCTGTTTTCGGGCACCATCCGTGAAAATATCGCCTGGGGGCGGGAGGATGCTTCACTAGATGAAGTAATGGAAGCGGCCAAAGACGCGCAAATCCATGACACGATTATGAAGCTGTCAAACGGATACGACACGGTGCTGGGACAGCGGGGCGTCAATTTGTCAGGCGGGCAGAAGCAGCGGATTTCCATCGCGCGCGCTTTTATCAGAAAGCCGTCCCTCCTGCTGTTAGATGACAGTACGAGCGCGCTTGATCTTCAAACGGAAGCGAAGCTTTTACAAGCGATCAGATCCTATGAATGCACGACACTGATTATTACGCAGAAAATAACGACTGCGATGAAGGCTGACACCATCTTATTGCTTGAAGACGGCGAACTGCTGGCCAAAGGCACGCACAAAGAGCTGATGGCACAGTCTCATCTGTACCGGCAGATTTATGAATCACAATTCGGAAAGGAGGGAGCTGACAATGCAAAAAGACATTCGTAAACCTTTCCGATATCCGAAAATACCGCTCAAATCGAATGAAGGCGGCAGAAAACGCGCGAAAGCAAAAGATACAAAAGGCACGCTGCGCAGAATCTGGTCTTATGTAGCCGAGAAAAAAGGGCTTTTAACCCTTGTGATCATCATGGTAGTCATAAGCGCCATATTCGGCCTGCTCGGACCGTTCGTCATCGGGAAAGCGATTGATCATTTTATCGTCGGACAGACGACAGACGGATTGGCGGGGGTGCTGTTCATCCTGTTTGGGATTTACCTCGTGCAATCATTGTCCTTATGGTTTCAAAACTATTGGATGATCAATATCTCGCAAAGCACCGTGTTTAAAATGCGGAGCGAGCTGTTTACCCATCTGCATGAGCTGCCGATTCCGTTTTTTGATAAACAGCGGCTCGGGGACTTAATGAGCCGGGTCACCAATGATATCGAAAATGTCAGCTCCACTTTAAATACATCCGTCATTCAAGTGCTGTCGAGCGTCATTACATTCGTCGGCACAATCTCCGTCATGCTGTACATGAGTCCGCTTTTAACATTGATCACGCTTTTGATTATTCCGATCATGCTTTTGAGCATTAAATGGATCACCAACCGGACGGGATTGCTTTTTAAACAGCAGCAGAAAAACCTCGGCGAGCTGAACGGTTTTATTGAAGAGTCGATATCAGGGGCGAAGGTCATTAAAGCCTATTCGAGGGAAGACCGCGTCATGGAACAATTTTTAGAAAAAAACGCGGCGTTACAATCATCGGGGTTTTGGGCGCAGACGATTTCGGGATTCATTCCGAAAGTAATGAACTCTTTAAACAATTTAAGCTTTACGATTATAGCGGCGGTCGGCGGGCTGTTTGCGCTAAAGGGGTGGATCTCGATCGGTTCCATCGTCGTATTCGCCGAATATTCGCGGCAGTTCACGCGCCCTTTAAATGATTTAGCTAATCAGTTCAATACGATGTTATCGGCCATCGCCGGGGCTGAACGGGTGTTTGACGTGCTTGATGAAAAAGAGGAGCGGGAAGATGAAGAGCATGCGCTGTACCAGCCGATCAAAACGGGAGAGATTGAATTCCGAGATGTCTCCTTCGGCTATCAGGAAGACAGCCTGATCTTAAAACACCTGTCCTTCAGCGTTCCGAAAGGACAGTCAATCGCCTTCGTCGGACCGACCGGAGCGGGTAAAACAACCGTTACGAGCCTGATCGCCCGTTTTTACGAGCCGAATAACGGAAAAATCCTCATTGACGGAACGGATATCAAAAAACTGACGAGATCCAGTCTGAGAAAAAACATGGGGTTTGTCCTGCAGGATTCCTTTCTCTTTCAGGGCACCATCAGGGAAAATATTCGTTACGGCCGTCTGGATGCTTCTGACAAAGAGGTGGAGGCAGCCGCAAAAGCCGCCAATGCCCACGGATTCATCGAACGGCTCCCGAAAGGCTACGATACCGTCCTTACCCAAAACGGCGCGGGCATCAGCCAAGGACAAAAACAGCTCATTTCCATCGCGAGAGCTGTGCTGGCGGACCCGGTGCTGCTCATTTTGGATGAAGCGACGAGCAACATTGATACGGTGACGGAAGTGAAAATACAAGAAGCGCTCGGCCGTTTAATGGCGGGCAGAACAAGCGTCATCATCGCTCACAGGCTGAACACGATTCAAAAAGCCGATCAGATTCTTGTGCTGAAAGACGGCGAAATGGCTGAAAAAGGGACCCATGCCGAACTTCTCAGCCAAAACGGCTTTTACCGGGAATTATATGAAAGCCAGTTCCGGGAATCGTAGATAGGGAAAAAGACCTCCGACAGAGTGCGGAGGTCTTTTTTTCGCGAAGGCAAATAGTACTTTTAAGTTATTTTCGTTAAATGTAACAAAATTACTTGACGTAAATAAGTTATGTATATATACTAGCTTACATAAAGTAAGTGATAATAATTTTCAAGGAGGATTTTATGAATAAATCATTCGAAACAGGAACACTGCTTTTAAGGGTTGTAACAGGTATTATCTTTTTTGTTCACGGTTTATCCAAGTTTCAAGGGTTGGAAGGAACTGCGCAATTTTTCCAGAGCATCGGGATTCCGGCCTTTATGGTCTATGTCATCGCGACGATTGAGCTTGTCGGCGGGGTTCTGATCTTTTTCGGTTTAGCAACGCGCATTATCGGCGTTCTGTTTGCCGTCACATTAGTCGGCGCCATCTTCACGGCGAAGCTTTCCTCACCATTTATGGGCGGATCGGAATTTGATTTCATCTTACTGGTTGCGTCAATTCACTTAGCGCTTTCAGGAAGCCGTCTGCTTTCATTGGATCAGCTCCTTTTCAAATCAAAAAAGGGAGAAACTTTTTCAGCATAAGAAAGAAGGCGTTCAAATGACCGGCATTCATCAAGATACGGCAATCGGTTATGTCAAATTGACCATTAAAAATATGGAACGCTCGCTCGGCTTTTACCGGAATGTAATCGGCCTTCAAGTCATCTCGCAGACAGATCGTTCAGCAAGACTGTCAGCAGACGGAAAACGCGTCCTGCTGGTGCTTGAAGAAAATCCAAGCGCCGTCGTTCTGCCGGAGCGGTCTGTCACCGGCCTTTACCATTTCGCGATACTTCTGCCTGACCGGAAAGAACTCGGCATCGCATTGGCCAGGCTGATTGAAAACGGCATCGCGCTCGGTCAGGGGGATCACGCGGTCAGTGAGGCTCTTTACCTGTCTGATCCGGACGGCAACGGTATTGAAATATACGCCGATCGTCCCCGCAGCACGTGGCGCCGGGATGCAGAGGGCAATTATGTCATGCAAACGGCGCCCGTCGATGTGGACGGGCTTTTGGAAGAAGCCGGAGCTGAACGGAAAAGCCGTCTCCCAGAAGGAACCGTAATCGGTCACATCCATCTTCATGTGACGGATTTACAGGAAGCCAAAGCGTTTTACACCGATATCCTCGGTTTTGACATTGTCGGCAATTACGCGGGCATGTCCGCTCTGTTTGTTTCAGCGGGAGGGTATCACCATCACATCGGTCTGAATATATGGGCCGGAAAACATGCGCCGCCGAAACCGGGAAACGCAAGCGGTCTGGATTATTACACCATCGCGCTGCCGCATCAAGAAGAGCTGTCACGTGTGACAAAAGCGCTGACCGATGCCGGCTTTGAGATCGAAGAAAAAGAAGAGGGCGTATTCGTCAAAGACCCTGTATCAGGGGCGGATATCGCATTTACACTGTAAGAAACAACCCTTGCCGTCTAACCGGCAAGGTTTTTTATTTTTCTGAAGTTTTCTTGGGAAGGTTCGGGAAAGAAGAACACACGGCTTTTGTGTGACTAAAGAGAGCGAACATCTCAGTGAGGCGCAAAAATGACGCGTGGAGCCGCCATCGCCGGCCCGAGCTCAGAGCATCCGCCGGATTGAAAAAGCTGTATGGGCAGACTTTGAATAGAAAAAGGCAAAAGCCGCATCCGGTCACAAGATGCGGCATTTTTCACACAATTTACAATTGTGTGAAAAATGCCCAAAATAAATTGTTCTTCCTGATTCTTCCTGATATGATAAGCCGAAAAAGGAGAACCTGAACAAATGAACTCAAATACAGCACAGACGGAACAGTCTATGAAGCATAACGGAAACCGGGTGACGGTCAAGGACTTTATCATTCTTGCCAAACCGGGGATTATCATCTCAAATTCACTCGCCGCATTGGGCGGATTTTGGATCGCATGGCTTCAGTCGGAAAGGACGGGCGGAGGGCCCGGTATATTTGCCGCCATGGCGGTTGCTATGATCGGAACGGCGTTGGTCATGGCATCAAGCACTGTTTTTAATAACTTTTTTGACCGCGGCATGGACGCAAAGATGGCGCGAACCCGCACCCGCGCCAGCGTCACGGGGAGAATACCGCCGCCGGTCATGATCCTGTACGGCACATGTCTCGGCGCATGCGGATTCATCATGCTTGCTTCACTTAATGTACTGACCGCCGTTCTTGGCCTGCTTGCATTTTTGCTGTATGTCGTCGTTTATACGCTTTGGTTTAAAAGACAATCCGTCTGGAGCACATTTGTCGGCAGCTTTCCGGGGGCGGCTCCGCCTTTAATCGGTTATTGCGCGCTGACCGGGTACATTGATATGCCCGCGATTTTGTTATACGCGATTATGTTTTTGTGGCAGCCGCCGCATTTCTGGGCGATCGGAATCAGGCGAAAGGAAGAGTATCGTGCCGCCGGCATTCCGCTTTTGCCGATTATAAAAGGCAATCGCGTCACAAAAATAAAAATGCTGCGCTATATTGCCGTTCTGACTGCGGTTTCGCTGCTCGTTCCTCTATATATAGACGTCAGCCCGTTTTATACCGCGTCCGCTCTCCTGCTCGGGGCCATCTGGCTGTACCGGAGCGTCAAAGGCTTTCAGGCGGCGGATGACACGCAATGGTCGAAGGGGATGTTTTTTTATTCGATTGTGTATTTCAGTCTGCTTTTTCTTATTTTAATGGCTGATTCGTTTATCAATGCGGTTCTCAGAACGTAAACAGGCGGCTTGCAGATACAGAGCCGCCCCGTTTTGTTTATGCTTTTTTGATGAGAGCCAAAATATCTTCAAGCCAGGAAATATAATTCCGTTCCCGCTCAAGCGCTTTTGTCAGCACGAGATAATGGCCGAAATCAGGAGAAGAAAAAGAATCCGCCTCCGCGGACGATGTCATCAGTTCTTGATAACTGTTTTCCAGATCGGACAATTTCTCCTTCCGCTTTACGAGCTGATCGGTGAATAGCTCATCCGCTTCTTCCTGCGTCAAAGCTGAGATGAAATAAGCCTTCAGCATAAATTCATCCTTGACCGTTTCCGGAATCGGGTCTTTTTTCGTCAGCCAGGCAGCAAGCTCCAGATCTCCCTTGTCAGTCAGCGTGTACATTTTTTTCTCAAGCTTCGTTCCTTGAATCGCAGTGCGAAACGTAATAAATCCCTCAGCCGTCAGTTTTTTTAATTCCGGATAAATCTGGCTGTGCTTTGCGCTCCAAAACTGGCCGAGCTCTTCTTTAAAATAGCTCGATATATCATATCCGCTCAATTCGCCTTTTCGCAAAAGCCCTAAAATCGCGTACTTTAAAATTCTCATGTTGCCCTCCAAGCCATTCATTTGACAGCTAGTATACCATACGGCCGCTCAAAAACGCAGAAGTGCCGGATGCTTGTAATTGAATCTGCGGCGGCAAAATCAGCGAAAATATGCAGAAAGGGGTTATCGAAACGGCAGCAGAACTGGAAAAAGCCTTTCTCATGTCTTTGCCTCATTCATATGACAACATGATATAATCATTGTAAAAATTAAGAAATAATGGGAGGGACATATGAAGACGGTGATTGTGTATGCAAACCCGGATGAGAACAGTTTCAATGCGGCTCTCGTAAAATACGTCGTCATGGCTTTAAAGGACAGCGGCAAAAGCTATACGGTCATTGACTTATACGCCGACCAATTTGATCCCGTGCTGAAGTACGGCGGCGAAAAAAAGCGCTCTGACATGAACCGGGACGCTGAAACGAAGAAATACCGGAAACTGATGAAAGAAGCGGATCATCTCATTTTCATCTACCCGCTGTGGTGGGGAGGCGTTCCGGCGATTATGAAAGGCTTTTTTGACAGAGTGCTTGTCGCCGGAGAAGCCTACACATATGAAAACGGCCGCGTAAAAGGACTGCTCCGGGCAGAGACGGCACAGGTCTTTTATACGGCGGATTCCCCGGGCTGGTACTTAAAGTGGTTCCGGAAAAACTCGGACTGGATTACGCTGAAAAAAGGCATTCTGCAATTTTGCGGCATTCAAAAAGCCGAGCGGAACCTTTTTTCTGTCGTCAAAACGAGCACACCCGAGCTGCGGGAAAAATGGCTGCGCCAAGCATACGCTAAAGTCCGGCGCGCTTGTGAAAAAGGAGCGGCCGCATGCAGATAAAAGAAATTTTCGTGATTCGCTGCCTGTCCTGTTTAAGTGTGGTTCTGCTTCACGTAGTTTCAATGGTGCTGATGATTCAGGAAGAGTCCTTAGCCAGTGCCGCCCATACGGTTGATGCTTTTCGGACCCTGTTGATGTTCAGCACGCCGGCGTTTATCTTTATTTCGGAATTTCTGCTTGCCAGGTCATACCCGGGAGGCGTTCCCGCGGGTTTTTTAAAGAAAAGGGGCAAAGTCATTTTCGTGCCGTTTCTGTTTATTGCCGCGGTGGATGCCATTTTAATGAAAAGCGTGGCGGAAGAAGGAGCCGGCTTCGTTTCAGTGATCGGTAAATTTTTAGAAAATGTGTTTTTAGGAAACTTCATCGGCTACTTCATTCTTGTGATCTTTCAATTTTACATTCTCCATATGCTGCTGCACCGCTGGCTGAACAACAAATCTCCCATGTGGGTGCTGTCTGTGTCGTTTATCATCAACGCCGTCTATCTGGCTTACTTTTCCATCTTTCATCCGCCGGCATCATCGGGGCTTGATTCTATTTTTCCGTTCTTTTGGGTTCCGTTTCCGGGCTGGGTGTTTTATTTCTGTCTGGCATTTTATTGCGGAAAGGAATATCCGCGTTTTTTATCGCTAATCAATCAGTACCGTTATGCGGTTTACTTGAGTGCGGCCGTATCGGCAATATTGATTGTGGCCGTTTCATATATCAGCGGCGGCTCCATTTCCTCTAAGCGTCCGGATATTATGATTTACGCGGTCAGTATGATCTTTCTGTGTTTTCATCTGTTTTCAAAGCTCAAAAAAGTGCCCGCGATTGTGATGATGATCAGCAACTATTCGTTTTCAATCTATCTGTTGCACTCCTACTTTTTAATCAGCGGATATCTTCTGGAAGGCTATTTGCGATCAATGCCTTTGCCGGCTGCCATCCTTCTTTTATTTTTGATCTGCACGCTCGGTCCCATTTTCGTATCTTGGGTGTGCAACCATTTCAGATACGGATACCTGTTTGTCGGGAAAGTGTATCAGCCGAAGCAGACCAAAAGAAATACGGCGGCGCATCAAGGCCGCACAGTCTGAAAAAAAGGCGGCGTTTCAGCCGCCTTTTATGATACGGAAGTTGTACATAACCTGCAAACGAAACCTTCCGCGGCAAGCCGGAAGCGAATGCCAGGCAAGCAGTATCGGGCAGCCTATCCCTAATTTTAATAGCGCTTTCACTGTAAGGCTGAAGACCCCGCCTGCGGCCGTTTTGACGGATGCATTTATGACAACATAACGCCATCGATTTTCTCCCTTGTGAAGACCGATATATTGTATACTTATAGGAAATACTTTCAAAAAAAGTGAAAAAGAGAAAAACTGTGAGCTTGGATGAACGACTAAAAAGGAGCGGGGACATTATGAATGACTGTGTCAAAACATTCGGAGAACTTCCGGACGAACTTTATTCCTTTGCGGGAGGAAAAGGAAGCATTCTCTCTAAAATGTATCAAAGCGGGTATCCTGTGCCTGAAGGGTTTGTGATTTTGCCGTCTGCCTTTCAGGACGGACAGCTGCGCCATCAGGCGAGAGAGGCTGTTGATCAATATGTGAATTCCATCCGCAGCCGCCATGCATCTGCGTTGTTTGCCGTACGATCATCCGCGCTGAGCGAGGATTCCGCTCAGGCTTCCTTTGCCGGAGAATTCGATACGGTGTTGAATGTCAAAACAGATCAAGACATGTCCAGGGCGATTGATGAAGTCCGCCGATCGGCACAGTCTGATAGGGTAAAAGCGTACAGCGCCGTTCAGGGAATGGAAGATGAGCATGAAATCGCAATCGTCATCCAGCTGATGATACCGTCTGAGATATCCGGAGTGCTGTTTACCGCAGATCCGATTACGGGGAGCAGGAGGGAGATGACAGGCAATTACGTCTACGGTCTCGGGGAGCAGCTCGTTTCCGGGGAAGCCGATGCCTATTCTTTTAAACTGGCACGGCCCAAGAAAAAATATGACGGCCCCGGGGAATTTCGCAAATATGCGTCAAAGCTCTATAAACTGGCGAAAAAGCTGGAAAAAGATCTTGGAGGGCCGCAGGATATTGAATGGGCCGCTGCGGGCGGGACATTGTATATTCTACAATCCCGCCCGATTACGACCTTACAAGCCGGAAATCTGGAAACCTATGAATGGAATGATTCTTTCAGCGGGGATTTTTTATGGACAAACACAAATATAGGAGAAGCGATTCCCGATGTGATGACGCCGCTGACATGGTCGCTCCTCCGGAATCTGGATGAAGAGTCGGGCATCATTCCGGGTTATTATGTCTGGTCCGGCAATATTTGCGGCAGAGCCTATAACAATATGAGCCAGCCTCTTTCCGTTCTCGCCGCTTTCGGTCTGAATCCGAAAGGCGGAAAAATAGGAAAAATGATGAGCGATACATTGGGAGAAATCCCGGCGGAAATGAAAATTCCTTTATATCCGTTCTCAAAGTATGAACTTTTGAAGATCATCTCGAAAAAACTGAAACCGTATCTGTCGAAAATGAAGCACGCGAAAAAAAACATGTCCTCCTACTTGGACGAATCGCCGGAGTGGTGCCGGAATATTGAGGAAAAGCTGAAACGGGCCGAAACGGAGCGGACATTATTAGCGATATGGAACAATGAGATCTATCCGTATTTATGCAACGCGTGGTTTGCGTTAATATCCGGCGGGCGTGATTCTGCGCAATCCTCTTCGTCGTTAACCTCTCAATTAACAAAACTCGCAGGGATAGAAGATGCGAATCTCCTGCTGTCCAATCTGAGGGGAAAAGGCGGACTGGCCAGCCTGGAGCCGATTATCGGCATTGATCAAGTCATGAAAGGCCGTATGAGCGAGGAAGAATACCTCAGGAACCAAGGTCACCGTGGCCCGCATGAATACGAACTTTCCATACCGCATCCGGGAGAAAACCGGGATTGGCTGACGAAGCAGATCAAAGAACACAAGGAGTCGGGTATTGATGCCGAACAACTGCTTTTGAAACAGCAGCGGGCGCATGAACAGGCCTTCCGAAGATTTGAAGAAAAGTTTCCTCATAAGGTCAAATGGCTCAAAGCCAAAATGGAAAAAGCGTCAGAATACGCGAATATTAGAGAAACAACCAGATCCGAATTTGTCAGGGTGTACCGGACAGCCAGAGCATTCGCGCTCAGAGCGGCGGAAATGACCGGCATGAAGGACGATATTTTCTTCTTGTATCTGCATGAAATAACCGATCTGCTCGCGGGGAAAGAGCCGGCGGTTGCGTCGATTCAAGCGAGAAAGCAAAACTATGAAACCTATAAAAAACTGCCGCCGTTCCCATCCGTTATTAACGGAAGGTTCAATCCGTTTAAATGGGCTGAGGATCCTGACAGAAGAGCGGATTATTACGATGCTTTTATGCCTGCGGAAACTGATGATGCGCATACTTTAAAAGGTTTCGCGGGAGCGGCCGGGAGAGTGGAGGGCATTGTCCGTGTCCTTGATGCTCCGGAAGACGGGGATTCTTTTGCGGCGGGGGAAATTTTAGTGACGTCGACAACCAATGTAGGCTGGACCCCGCTTTTTCCAAGAGCGGCTGCTATCATAACGGACGTCGGCGCCCCTTTGTCCCACGCGGCGATCGTTGCCCGGGAACTGGGAATTCCTGCCGTTGTCGGGTGCGGAAATGCAACGTCAAAACTGAAAACGGGGGACAGGGTGGCCGTTGACGGCGGGCAAGGCATTGTCCAGCTGGAACCGCGGCAGACTCCGGTCACTTCTGAAGAGGAAAATGGTAAACTGATAGAATAAAAACATGGGAAAGGAGCCGCGCATGAATAAAGCAGTTATTAATGGGGAGCAAATCAGAAGTATGAGCGACCTGCACCAGACATTGAAAAAGGAACTTGCCCTTCCTGAATACTACGGTGAAAACCTTGACGCTTTATGGGATTGTCTGACCGGCTGGGTGGAATACCCCCTCGTTTTAGAATGGAGACAGTTTGAACAAAGCAAGCAGCTTACAGAAAATGGCGCCGAGAGTGTGCTTCAGGTCTTTCGTGAAGCGAAAGCGGAAGGCTGCGACATCACCATCATACTTTCATAATACGATCAACGGGAGAGAGACAAAAATGGAAAAACAAATCCTCAGCTATCCGATTGGAGAGTATCAGCCGGCTGAATCGATTGCGGCCGGACAGAAACAAGAATGGATCAATACGCTCGAACACGCTCCGGCCAAACTGAAACAAGCTGTCAGAGCGATGTCGGACAGTCAGCTTGATACGCCGTACCGCGAAGGGGGATGGACTGTCCGCCAAGTGGTTCACCATCTGGCGGACAGCCACATGAACGGCTATACCCGGTTTAAATTGAGCTTAACGGAGAATGAACCGGAAATCCGCCCTTATGATGAAAAAGGCTGGGCCGCTCTTCATGATTCCAAAACCGCCGCTTGCGGGGATGCGCTTGAGCTGTTAACGATCCTGCACAGAAGATGGGCCGCTCTTTTGCGCTCCATGACGGAAGCCCAATTCAAACGGACATACTTCCATCCTGTATCTAAAGAGACGGTTACGCTGGAACAAGCGCTCGGACTATATGTCTGGCACTCTGAACATCACATCGCCCATATTACTGAGCTTTCCCGGCGGATGGGCTGGCATCTGTCTTAGAGGATGCCGGCTTTCGGAAAAACGCCAAAACAGCCGCAGATACAATCGTGCATAATGAAATGACTGCGGCTGCCGTATAAAGATGGTGGTAGCCGCTGGCAATGCCCGCTTCAATCGCATCAGAAACCGCTTTTTTGACGGCGGGAACGGGGATTCGGCTCACTTGCTCCTGCAACGAAGAAAGTCCGCCGCCGATATCCGGCGTTTGCGCCTGATCAGCGGGAATGCCGCTTTTCGCTAAACGGTTTTTGATGTCATCTCCGATCCGGTCAAAGCCCGCTGTAATGAAGCCGGCATATAAAGCCGGAGCGAGCGTCAGCCCGACCTGCCTTACGAGTGACAGCGTGCCGAGCGCTGTTCCTTTGTTTTGGCCCGCCGTTTCTGATACAAGCACATTCAGCGGAGCCCCGAGCAGAAATCCGAAACCGATCCCCGCAATGACACTCGCTGTGACAAATTCCCATTTATCCGTCACCCATAACGGAAACAGGCTGAAGCCGGCAAATGCGATGGCGCCTGATACAACCGCGGAAAAGACCGGCCCTTTTTTATCCGTGATCGCCCCGCCGAGCCACGCTCCGATGCCTGACGCCAACGCGAGCGGCGTCATCCAATAACCCGCTTTCTCCGCCGATACGTGCAAATATTGCTCCGCATAAGAAGGAATAAAAATGACCGCAGCGAGCAGCCCTCCCGATAAAAATCCGATGACGAGCGTCCATTGAAACACTTTATTTTGCAGCAGCGAGTAGGCGAGAATCGGATCGCCCCCTCGGTTTTCAACCCGCTTTTCGACCTTAAGCAGCACCAGAAAGAGAAGTGCAGCTCCCAAAAGATACCCGTATACCTTTACGTCCATTATGCTTTCTGACAGCTTCGCCCCATCGAGATTCGTGATACCGATCATACAAGATAAGATCGCAAGAGACAGCAGCATTGTGCCGGCGAGGTCAAGCCGTTTCGCCTCAGGCTCTTTCGTTTCAGCGATAAACAAACCGCCGCACACAACCAAAGCGGCGGCAATCGGCAGGTTAATCAAGAACAGCCAATGCCACGATCCGGTTACATCAAGCAAAAAGCTCCCGATATTCGGTCCGAGGACGGCCGCCATACCGTTCATCGCCCCTAAAAGCCCGAGAGCTTTCCCTTGTTTCTCCTTCGGAAGCACGGCCAGCACATGCGAACTCCCGATAATAAAAATTCCGCCGCCGCCAAGCGCCTGAATGAGCCGTGCCGCCAAAAACATCGGGAAGCTCTGACTGAGTGCGACAAGCAAAGAGCCGAGTCCGAACAGCCCGACTTCAATCATAAACAGCTTTTTCCGCCCGTATCGGTCCGACAGCTTGCCGACAATCGGCACACTGACACTGAGTCCCAATGTGTAAAGGGTCACTCCCCACGATCCCCATGAAGGAGAAACATCAAAAGAGCTGTTAATCGTCGTCAGAGCAGCGGAAATAATTCCGTTGTCCAGCGCCGCCATGAACACACCGATCGTAAAGAGAGTGATGGCCCGGCTCTGGTTTTTTTCTGTTTGCAATGGCTCCGGCATACTGATCAATCCTCCTGTTTTTAATTCACTTCGAATATATTATTCACTTCAAGTGAATTAAATGTCAAACAAAAAAAGGCCGCCGATACCGGCAGGCCTTTTTCATCTCTATCCCTGTTTGGAAGAATCAAGCGCTCTTGCCAAAATGGCAAGCCCTTGATTGACCGTTTGTTTTTCTTCAGCGGTCAGCGTTTCCAATGAACGCTTCAATTTTACATGTCCTTTTTGATAAAGGCTGCGGAAAATATCTTTCGCGTTTTCCGTTAATTGAACGACGACTGAACGGCGGTCTTCTTCTGACGGAGCGCGTGTAATGAAACATAATTTTTCTAAACGGTCAAGCAGCCCCGTCGTATTTGAAAGGGAAGCGCCCATTTTCTCCGCTATGTCACTCACCTTAAGCGTCCCGTGGTTGTTCAGAAGCATCAGCACTTTCATTTGCGGCATGCTCATATCAAGCTTCATCCACTCCGACACATCGCCGAGCCCCGCCGATGTCATCACTTTCATGTACAGCACCCAGATATCCCGTTCCTCAGGAGAAAAAATATCGCCGCTTAATACTGTTGTATCATGCAGATTATAATCCATCGTCTCACTTCCTCATTTATACTCCTGCATACCATATTACTGATTTTAATCAGAGAAAGAAAGTTGCAGACGAGTTTTGTTTGAATGTGAGGTGGTAGTGTATAATATGTTGGAGATTATTGGGGGAATTAAAATAAATAAGTCATTTTATGATGATTGGAGAGAACATTGCTGACTAAAAAGAATGCCTTATCGATATTAAAAGTATTATTTCCTATTGCAGTTTTGCTTTTAGTCATTTATCAGTCCAAAAAGGAATTGACAGACCTTTCTTTTAAACGAACGCTGTACATTATCAACGGGATTGAGCGTTACGATTTATTTATTCTCGTTCTGCTCGGCCTTCTTGCCGTCAGCGCGATGTCCTTTTATGACTTTGTGCTGAAACGGACGCTTCGCCTCAACATTCCGAATTGGAAAGTATTCAGGGTCTCTTTTATCGCCAATTCCTTTAACAATGTCCTTGGATTCGGCGGTCTGGCGGGTGTCGGGCTGCGGACGATGCTATACAAAGAACATACGAATGACGTAAAACGCCTCGTCGCAGGCATCGCCTGGCTTACGTCCTCAGCGCTGCTCGGGCTGTCCGTCTTCAGTATCCTGACCATCGCCCGGGTTCTGCCGGTTGGAGAGATTACAGGTGAGAAACCGTGGCTGTGGGCTGTTATCGCCGGAGTGGCGCTTATTGTGCCGGCAGCCTTAATCGCCGCTGGGATCAACAATAAAAAAGCTGGCGCAGAAGACGGTGAAGCAAAACCGAGGCATCCGGTTTTTTCTTACATCGGGGCATCGTTTGCCGAATGGTTTGCGGCGGCTGTCGTCATGTATTATTCCCTGTATGTCATGGGAATTCACGCGGATGTCCGCCATGTATTCGGTGTATTTGCCATTGCCGCTATCGGGGGAATCATCAGTCTTGTGCCGGGAGGATTCGGTTCGTTTGACCTTCTGTTTCTGCTCGGCATGCAGAATATGGGCTTTCCGCAGGAGGCGGTTGTGACATCCATCGTCATCTACCGGATTGTGTATTCATTTATTCCGTTTGTGTTCGGGCTGTTCTTTGCGGCTGGCGATTTAACGGAAAATACGCTTAAACGGCTGGAATCAAATCCGAAGATGGCGCCTGCCGTGGAAACGACGAACGTGCTTCTCGTATTCCAGCGCGCTATCTTAATCAGGGTGCTTTACGGTTCGCTGTCGCTTTTGGTTTTCATGGCGGGAGTCGTCGTGCTGGCGTCCGTCGCCCTGCCGATTGACAGGGAGACGGTCATCCCGCATATTCCGCGCCCGGCGCTCCTTGCGTTTAACGCGTTATCGTTAAGCGCGGCTTTGATTCTTTTAATCTTGCCGATTGAATTATACAAACGGACGAAACGTTCTTATTCAATGGCGGTTGCCGCGCTGGTCGGCGGTTTTGTGTTCAGTTTCTTAAAAGGATTGAACATCAGCGCGATCTTTATTCTGCCTGTCGTCATCGTATTGCTTGTGCTGTTAAAGCGGCAGTTTATCAGAGAGCAGGCTTCGTATACGCTCGGCCAGATGATTTTTGCGGCCGCTCTGTTTATTATCGCCTTGTTTAACTACAATCTCATTGCCGGCTTTATTTGGGATAAAATGAATCGGCTCTTGCGCCACGACTATTTCGTCCATAACAATTCGCACATTACATATGCCACGATGACGGCCATTATTGTTGTGCCGCTGTTTTTCCTTTTGTTTACGTTCTTTTATCATAAAAGATCGAAGCCGATCGGAGAAGAGGCCGATCCTGAACGGCTGAAGTCCTTTTTGGCGGAAGAAGGCGGAAATGCGCTCAGCCATCTCGGCTTTCTCGGGGATAAGCGGTTTTATTTCTCAAGCGACGGCAAAGCGCTTTTATTGTTCAGCCAGATTTCCAGAAGGCTTGTCGTGCTCGGGGATCCGTCAGGACAGAGAGATTCTTTTCCGCTTGTGATTGAGGAATTTCTGAATGAAGCGCATAAGCAGGGGCTGAGTGTCATGTTTTATCAGATCGAACGTGAAGATCTGGCGCTGTACCATGACTTCGGCTATAACTTCTTCAAGCTTGGAGAAGAAGCGTTCGTGGATATGGAGGCCTTTACGCTCTCAGGTAAGAAAAAAGCGGGGCTGCGGGCGATTAACAACAAATTTGACCGCGAAGGCTACACATTTCATGTCGGGGAACCGCCGTTTTCCTCCGAGTTTATCGCCAAACTGAAAGACATTTCGGACGAATGGCTCGGACCGAAAAAAGAGAAAGGTTTTTCTCTCGGTTTCTTCGACCGGGATTATTTGGAACAGGCGCCGATTGCTTACGTGAAAGACGAGGAAGGGGAGATCATCGCTTTTGCCAACCTGATGCCGATGTATCAGGAAGGCGAGATATCCGTCGACTTGATGCGTTATCGGAAAAGCGCGCCGAACGGTATTATGGACGCGCTTTTCATCCGTCTGTTTCTCTGGGCGCAGGAAAAAGGCTATACCACCTTCAATATGGGCATGGCGCCTTTGTCAAACGTAGGTACGGCTTTTACATCTTTCTGGTCGGAAAGAGCCGCGGCCGTCATCTTTAACAACGTCCGGTATATGTACAGCTTCAGCGGGCTGCGGGCCTTTAAAGAAAAATACAAACCGGAGTGGCGCGGGAAATACTTGGCGTACCGCAAAAACAGATCGCTGTCCGTCACGATGATCCTCGTCACCCGCCTGATCGGAAAAACCAAAAAAAGACGCCGTTAAAAGGCGTCTTTTTTTTGAATAATTGACTAAAAATTCTAATTTCACTCTGTTATACTGAATAACATGATCATAAGGTGAAAGGAAGGCTGATGAATGAAACAGGCAACCGTGTTTAAATATGAAGCGTTTTCCGATATTCCGGATTTGGGAAATCCCGCGGGAATCGTCTTTAACGGAGATGATTATTCAGATGAAGAGATGCAGATGATCGCCGAAATGGCAGGGTACAATGAAACCTCATTTCTCTGTAAAAGCGGAGAAGCCGATCTGCGCATCCGCTATTTTACACCCGGCCACGAAATGAATTTATGCGGACATGCTACCGTCGCCTCTCTTTACGCATTAATTGAAAAGGGAAGGCTTCAGGCTGATCAGACATATCAAATTGAAACAAAAGCCGGCAATCTTCCCGCAAAAGCCGCTGAACGAAACGGCCGGGTATACATCACACTCGAACAGGCTCCCCCGCAATTTCTGCCGTTTACGGGTGACAAAGAAAAGCTTGCGGCCTCGCTCGGGATTACGGCTGAGGATTTTCACAGCGGGCTGCCGATTGTTTACGGATCAACGGGGATCTGGACACTGATTGTTCCGCTGAGATCACTTAAAGCATCACGGAATATGGTGCCGGACAACGCACAATTTCCCGCTATTTTGCGCGATCTTCCGAAAGCGAGCGTTCATCCGTTTTCTCTGGAAACCGTCCATCCGGAAAGTGATCTGCACGGACGCCATTTTTCTTCCCCTTTCTCCGGAACGACCGAAGATCCCGTCACGGGAACCGCTTCAGGCGTCATGGCAGCCTATATGCGGCAATACGGAGGCTCCGAAGCCGAATGCCTCACGATTGAACAAGGCCAGGAAATCGGGAAAGACGGAAAAGTGGAAATCAGGATCGCGGAGGAAAACGGAGAGATGAACATCAAGATGACGGGAACGGCCGTGTATGCCGAAACAATCAATTTTCAGCTTCCGTAACGGTTTACAAAAGCCGGTCGTATCCGTTATATTATAAATGATAATCATTTTCATTTGGATAGGAAGGTGAATCGGCATGCCGAAAACCGAACAATTACAGCAAAACGAAAGTCTTGCACATACAATCAGAAACAGAAGATCCATCCGGTCGTTTAAACCGGAAACCGTACCTTCTGAAGTCATATTAGATATGCTTGAAACGGCCGTTTACGCACCGAACCACAGACTGACGGAGCCATGGCGTTTTATCTACGCAGCAAGCGAAGCGGGAAAAGCAAAGCTTGCGGACAGCTACGTCTCATTTTTCAAAAAGATAAAAGATGATTTCAACGAGGAAAAAGAGCGGAACATGAGAAAAAACCTCAGCGCCGTTCCGGGATTTTTGCTGGTCGTCTTAAAAGAAGATGAAAATGAATTTACGAGAAACGATGATTTTGCGGCGCTGAGCGGCATGATTCAAAACCTTCAGCTCCTCGCACATGAAAACGGCATCGGCATGGTCTGGAAAAGCGGCCGCATTATGTATGACAAACAGGTGCACCAAGACTTCGGCCTTGCTGACAATGAGCGCTTTGCCGCCATCATTCAAACGGGCTATCCGGATGAACAGCCTAAGGCGAAAGAACGGACGCCGGCAAAAAGCCTGTTTACCGAACTGTAAAAAAATCCCCGTCTCTATACAGAGGCGGGGATTTCGTATTAGCGGGTTTTGCTTTTAGCTCTGTTGTCAGCGGCTTTCATCCGCGCCTGCGCTTCACGGTCAGCGGAATCAGCAAGCTCGCTTGAATATTCCTCATATGTGCCGTCTGTTTCGCGTTTCAAAGCATCCGGAACTTGAGGAAGTTTTTGTTTGTTTTTATCACGGTTTTTGTGAGTATGATTTCTGCCCATATCAATCGCCCCCTGAAAAAAGTGATATCAAACAAACATAGTATCTGCCCGGTTCCGGACTTTATTCAGTTTATTTCCGTTTGGCTGCTCTTTCCGCTTTTTTGAATTCACCGGAATAAAGGACTTCCTGCATTTTTTTCAGATTGGCTCCCTGCTGATGTTTTTCGCGCTTCTTTTCCATAAAAGAAGACCCTCCTTCAAAACAGAATACCAATAGGATTGGCTTTTATTTCCGTTTTTATGCAGATAAGAGATCCTTTAAAGCGGAATCAAGTTCTTCATACGTAAATTGAAAACCGGATGTCAGCGCCTGCTTAGGCAGGGCGCGCTGGCCTTTTACGATCAACAGGCTCATTTCTCCCAAGGCCTTCTCCAGAAAAAGTTCCGGTACGGGAATCCAATGGGGGCGGTGCAGGACGCCTGCGATCGTCTTTCCGAATTGCTTCATTTCCACGGGGTTCGGCGATGTTACATTCATGGGACCGGACAAGTCATCATGCTCCGCCGCATAAGCGATGAGTTCCGCGGCGTCATCGACATGAACCCATGACAGCCACTGCCGTCCAGAGCCGATGGTGCCGCCGGCTAACAGCTTATAAGGGAGAACCATGAGCGGCAGGGCGCCTTTTTCACCGAGCATCACCCCGAATCTGGCATATACCGTCCGGATGCCGAGCGCTTCAATTTTCTGGCCTTCACGTTCCCACATATGAGCCGTATGACTGAGAAAATCTTCATTTGACGTATCTGACTGTTCGGTGAACGTTTTTTCTGTGCTTGTGCCGTAAATGCCGACGGCGCTGGCCTGAATCAAAGCCCGGGGTTTTTTCGGCTGCTGCTTCATAATCCGTCTGACTTCTCTCGTCGCTTCTATTCTGCTTGAGATGATTTGTTCCTTCGTTGTGTCCGTCCAGCGGTCAAAGATGGATTTGCCGGCGAGGTTCACCCATACATCAATAG
Organism: Bacillus sp. JNUCC-21; assembly: GCF_041222765.1. NCBI lineage: Bacteria > Bacillati > Bacillota > Bacilli > Caryophanales > Bacillaceae > Bacillus > Bacillus sp. JNUCC-21. The sequence continues at coordinate 831,323 of NZ_CP166019.1, forward strand.
GGGGAAGCTCGCGCTCAGGCGCCGCGTTTTCGGCCAGCCATTGAACATATGTCACATTTTTTTGTTCGGTTTCTCTCTGTTTTCTTGATAAAATATAGACATGATGTCCCCGGCGGGTAAACACACCTGTCAGATGCCGGCCCAGAAAACCAGTGCCGCCTGTCATCGCGATATTCATATCCATCTCTCCTTACACGTTGATACATATACTGTACCTCATTTGCCAAAAAGAAAAACGCCTGAACATCGGGGCGGGAAAGGAGACCGGGATGCCCTTTATTACAAAAATATCGACCCAAAAGAAAAATACCGAGCGCTTCAACATCTTTCTTGATGAGAAATATGCATTCAGCGTCGACGCCGACGTGCTTGTGCGTTTTGACCTGAAAAAAGGGAAAGAACTGGACGAGCTTGACATTCTTGAAATCCAGTACGGCGATGACGTGAAAAAAGCCTTTAACCGCGCCGTAGAATTTTTATCATACCGGATGCGCTCTGAAAAAGAAGTCCGGGATCATCTGAAGAAAAAAGAAACACCGGACATGGTCATTTCTGAAGTCATCCATAAACTGTACGATTACAGCTACTTAAATGACAAAGAATTTGCCGAAGCCTATGCGAGCACCCACAAAAAAACAAACGGCAAAGGCCCTGACGTCCTGTTCCGCGAGCTGAAAGCGAAAGGAATAGACGACGATACCATCAAGGAGACGCTCAGTGCGTTTACATTTGATGAGCAGATACAAGAAGCGCTGAAACATATCGGCAAAATCCTGAAAAAAGACAAAAAGCTGTCCACAAAAGAGATCAGACAGCGGGCGCAGATGCAGCTTCAGCGAAAAGGTTTCCCTTTTGACGTCATCAATGCCGCTCTGGAGCAGACGGAGTATGAAAATGATGATGAAGCCGAGATGGAAGCTCTGAAGGCTCATGCGGAAAAAGCGATCAGGAAATACCGTTATGACGGCAGTTATGAAAGCGGAATGAAGGTCAAACAGTACTTATTCAGAAAAGGATTCTCGATTGACGATATTGATCAATTCTTGCAGGAAGAGGAGTAAACTGAAATGGACAAACGATACAGTCAAATGACGCCTCATGAACTACAGACAGAAATTGCGGGACTGACGGAAAAAGCGCGAAAAGCGGAACAGATGGGCATTGTAAATGAACTGGCCGTGCTTGAACGGAAAATTACGATGGCCAAAGCTTACATGCTGAACCCGGAAGACTTTCGGCCCGGCGGGGTGTATCAGATAGAAGGTTCTGATGACACTTTCCGCATTGATTACATCAACGGCGTATTCGCCTGGGGACACAGATCTTCCCCGTCTGACGGGGAAGAAGCACTGCCGATTTCCGTTTTAAAAGAAAAAAAATAACAAAAGAGGCCGGTTCCGGCCTCTTTTTCTTTTCGGGCACATTCGTTTCATACTTTCAGTAAAAAATGATTGAATTCATTTTTGATATCTTTTAAGATGGAATTCGTTGTTTTTTAATAAAAAGGAGGCGATTTGCGTTGAATATCAAAATGAAACAGCCATCAGTGAAATTAATGATTTTTGTTTTAATGATTTGCACATTTTCCATCGGGTATACGGAATATGCTGTCATGGGTATTCTGACGTCGATTGCCGATGACTTTCATATACATGTATCTTCAGCGGGCATGCTTGTTACGGCGTACGCGGCGAGCGTCTGCCTGACGGGCCCGATCGTAACCATTATCGCGGTTAAGCTGCCGAGAAAGCCGGTGCTGCTAGGATTGATGGGCATCTTCGTCCTTGCCAACCTGATGAGCGTCTTTGCGCCAAACTTCGCCGTGCTGGCGATTTCCAGAATTTTATCCGCATCCATCCACGGAGCTTTTTTTGCGATCGCCATGGTGTTTGCGAGTGAAATGGTGCCGCCTGAAAAACGTTCCGCCGCCGCGGCTTCCATGAACGGCGGATTAACCGTGGCGCTGATGCTCGGTGTCCCGTTCGGCTCTTATTTAGGGGATGCCCTTAACTGGCGGGCCGTCTTTTTCATTATTTCCGTTTTAGGCATGATCGGGCTGATCGGACTGATGCTGGTCGTACCGAACCGGAAACCGAAAGTGATTCCGATGCTGATGAATGAATGGAGTGTCTTTAAGCATAAACAAGTGATTTTTTCCTTTGCGATCACCATTCTCGGCTACTCAGGCGTATTTATCGCTTACACGTTTATTGAGCCGATTTTAAGAGATTCAGCGGGGTTCGGCACAGTCGGCATCACAGGCGCATTATTTGCCTACGGTCTCGGCGGAGTGGCGGGGAATTTCTTCGCGGGGAAAGTGCCGCTCAAACTGCTGACACGCACGATGATCGGTGTGATGATCGGCTTGATCGGCGTCTTGGCGATTTTCCCTTATATCGCTGTTTTTCCCGCCGCCGCCGTTTCAGCGACATTTTTATTCGGCGCATGTGCGTTCGGCACGCCGCCGCTTTTGCAGACCAAGGTTATTTCTTCCTCTGAAAACGGCACGACAATCGCCGCTGCGGTGAGCGTTTCCGCCTTTAACCTGGCAAACGCGCTCGGCGCCTGGATCGGCGGATTGATTCTCGGGGGAACGGGATCTTACTCATGGCTGTTTGCCGGCGGTGCGCTGATGACGGCTCTCGGCCTTGTGCTTTCCACGTTCGCTCATCTGTCTGAGAAGAAAGATGTTTATGAATACCAAGTGCATAAAGGATAACAAAAAGCTTGCAGGGGATATTCCGCCTGCAAGCTTTTTTCAGTGTTTCAATGTAATGCTGATCACCGTATGTTTATCACTCTCGGCTAAGGAAATATTCCGGGTTTCCGGTACTCCGCCTTTTTCAAAAACGACGGCATAGGTTCCTTTCGCGCCGCTTTTCCATGCAATCTCGCCGTGGTGATCAGTCTTGCCTATTATCTCTCCGCGGTCTATATTCGGCTGATGATCTGACTCCGCCGCTTTCATCACGGTGACCGTCACACCGGCCGCCGGTGAACCGTCTGCATCCTCAACATGGAGCGTAACGGGCAATGCTTTTTTGGCGGCGGAATCATCCGCTTTGCCGCATCCGCATAAAACGGCCGCGGCGAGAAAGAAAACAAAAGCTTTATTGATTTGACCAATATTGAATGTTGTCGAATACACTGTTTGTCACCCTTGTTCCCAGATTGTAAGACGACCCGCCGTTTGTATGAATGGCAATGGCGGTCTGGCCGGTGTCGCTGTAATTGCGGTAAACGGGCGATCCGCTCTGGCAGCCGAACGTATCTGTCGTATAAGTGAGTTTATATGTCTCGGCAGAACGAATCGGCTTGCTGTCCGACCACATGGAACCGGACACTTTGTCGCACGGATATCCTGTCACGGTTGAGGAAAGCCCGGCCGGACTGGAACTGTTGGTCGTCCGGTAGCCGTACCAGCCGACAGTATTCCCGGGCGACCCGTTTACTTTGATTGCGCCGTAGTCATAGTTTGTGTCACCGTTTTCTGTCCACCCTTTGACACTGTAGAATGTCTTGCCTGAATAAGAGCCGTACGGGTACGATGATCCGTTGCGGCCGGGAGCTGCCGTAATTTTCGATGCCCAGCCGTTTTTCTGGTCATACACGCAATGTCCCGCCGTAACGATCGTGTCGGCATTGACAAAAAAACCGGTGCATCCGTAGGTGCTTGTGCTGCCGCTGTATGTAACGGTCAGCTGTGCTGTCGCTCGATATGGAAATGATGTTGTAGGAGAAATTCTGATTCGTTCGTCTGTCCCAATAATACTGGAAGGCTTTAATGACTTGATGTCAGCTTTGCTGTTTTGTGCAAGCTGTCTTTTGGTGAGGCCCGTTCCTTCATAAGCGGGGGATGTCTGTGTTGTTTGTACAGGCTGATTCTGATGTGCGTCAAACTCCTCACCGCTGTTTGATACAGATGTCTGCGGGCTGCCCGCTGCTTCAGCTGAAACAGCAAATAATGAAACTGACAGTAAGAATGCGGTAAGGCTCAGCAATCGTTTTGAAACTGTCTTCATTTTATAAAACCCCTCCTTTTTTGTCTACCGGCTTTCGTTTTAACATTTAACATATTATGGAATTTATTTAGCGTTATGACCGCAAAAGGATGTTTTTTTCCGCAAAAAAAAAGACCGGGTCATTCCCGGTCTCTTACGGTGTGTGTGTTATCGCCTGCCTGAAGCTCTCATGCGTTCTTGCGGGTGCGAATTAATTGAACCGTCCGCCCGTTTAGAAGCGTAGTCATCCTTTGCCCGCGGTTCGCCTTCAAACTTATTATTGTTCTGATTAGGAAATCCTTTTGCCTTGTTCCGGACCATTTGTTTTCCCCCTCGGCCAATATCAAAAGGTTGCGCCTTCTGGACTGAAGACGTAAAGTTAGTATATGCCTGTGACAAGCTGCGTAAAAGCAGCAGGTTTTCCCAAGGAAAGGAGACAGAGACATGAATACATATATCGACAAACTGACGAATTTGCTGCTTGAGAAAAATGACATGCTCAGCTATTTGCAAGCGCGAACTTGGGTTGAGCTTTTATGGGGAGATTTCGAAGCGACTTACGCAAAAGCCGGCCGCCCGTATCAAGGAGAGCAAATGACGGAACGCGTGGTCAAGGAATGGATCGAATCATACGGCAGCAAGCTCCATATGTTCCAGAGCGTACGGGAAGACGTTTCTCATTATTTGGATCAAAGCAGGGGTCTCCTGCATTAACATAGCAGTGCACCCGCCGGATATCGTCCGGCGGTTTTTTTTATAAAAGAAATAGGAAAATCATGTTTGGCGACCGGCGGAATGTGGAAATGTGTAATAACTTATAAAATAGCGGGGAGGAACCACAATGAACATGAAAAAGGGGTTAACCGCATTTATTCCGGCCGCAGGACTTTGCTTATTTTTAGCCGCAGGCACCGTTTTTTTCGATCCGGCAGCGAATGCCGCAGCAGTTCACCAGACAAAAATAGACACCGCAGCAGATACATATATCGTGAAAGCAGGAGAACTTAACGTCCGCAAAGAACCAAATAAACAAGGGTCGATTATCGGCACGCTTCGTTCAGAGGATTCCGTAAAGGTTAAACGGCTTCAAGGAGCAGATTGGGCTGAGATTGACTACAAAGGTCACAAAGCCTATATCTCCACACATTTTCTGATGAAGCAGCCGGTGAAGGCGGTGACGGCGAAACAAACCGCTTTTTATACGCCGACTTTGGAAACCGGCAAAAAAGGGTCCGTTAAAGCGGGTGAAACCGTCAATGTGCTCGGCTGGGGGTTCAGCCATGACGGAGGATTTGACCGTAAATGGGCGTACGTCACATACGGCGGGAAAGCAGGTTATGTGAAAACGGCCGACTTAACTCAAAAATAAAGATTCGGGCAGGCGAATGAGCCTGCTTTTTTTCTGAAACTTTTCGCCTTTCCTTTCGTAAAAGATGAAAAGGAGAGTGACAGATATGATAATGGTAATCGGCGGCCTTCTGATGGCTGCGGCCGGCATTTTAGTCACATTTTTTCCGCCGAAGTCGATCAACAGCCTGTACGGATATCGGACGAAGCGCTCTATGGCGGATGAGTCGCAGTGGAAAGAAGGCAATCGATTCAGTGCGCTTCTCATGATTTTGTTCGGCCTTATATCGGCGGCAGCTGGATTTGCGGGCAGCCTGCTTATCCGGCTGACTCAGCCGTTCGCCTTGATCGTTCAGGCCGTATTATTGATTGCGATCAGCGTACTGATCATCGTCTTAACAGAAAGAAGATTGAAACAAACGGGGAGGAGAATCGATGAATGACATTACGTTTCACATGATCGAAACAAACGGAGTGACGCTGCACACGGCTTCAGCCGGTCCGAAAGACGGTCCTTTGGCGGTGCTGCTGCACGGGTTTCCGGAATTCTGGTACGGCTGGAAGAGCCAGATCAAACCGCTGGCGGATGCCGGATACCATGTTGTCGTGCCTGATCAGCGCGGCTATAATCTCAGTGACAAACCGGAGGGCATTGAAAACTATACCATTGATACGCTCAGAGACGACATTATCGGGCTGATCACGCATTTTACAGATGACAAAGCCGTCGTCATCGGCCACGATTGGGGAGGAGCCGTGGCCTGGCATTTGGCATCCACGCGGCCGCAATACGTTGAAAAATTAATCACGGTCAATATCCCGCACCCGGCGGTTATGCGGAAGGTCACACCGTTCTACCCGCCGCAGTGGAGGAAAAGCTCTTATATCGCTTTCTTTCAGCTGCCGGAAAAGCCGGAACGGAGATTGTCTGAAGACAATTACCGCGTATTGGATCAAGCGATCGGCTTATCCGAACGACCGGCGCTTTTTTCACGGGAAGATGTCGACAGCTACAAAGAAGCTTGGGGCAGAAAAGGAGCGCTCACGGCGATGCTGAACTGGTACCGGGCGATCAGAGCCGGCGGTTTAGGCCCTGCCGTTCCGCTTAAAATGCCCGTTCCGTACCGATTAATATGGGGCGTCAATGACCGCGCGCTGAGCAAAAAGCTCGCCAAGGAAACAAAACGGATGATTCCAAACGGCGACTTAATCTTCATAGATGATGCCTCACATTGGGTCATTCACGAAAAACCGCGCATCGTCAGCCATTTGATTCATGAATACCTTCAGCAATAAAGTCTGTCCCGCGTACAGACTTTTTCTTTTTTTTCTCATATCTGCCGAAAAACATGACAAAATATAAACCATATGCAGAAAAAATTTTCTTTCCCTGTAACAAAAAAATGGTTTAAACGTCATTAAAAAAAGGAAAAGCCTTACTGAAGTTTTGCGGACAATTCCTTTAAGGCCGTCCTAAAAAAAGAATAATACAAAGAAGGTGCCTTCATGAAACAAAGGTTAATCTCAATTATTATTCCGTCTTACAATGAAGGGAACAACGTCAAGCTCATTCATGAATCTTTAAAAAAAGAGTTTCAGACGATTCATTATGACTATGAAATTTTCTACATCAATGACGGAAGCGCGGATGACACCCTTCAGCAGATTAAAGAACTGGCCGCCAGAAACCATCGCGTCAAATACATATCTTTTTCCCGCAACTTCGGGAAAGAAGCGGCCATTTTGGCAGGATTTGAACACGTGCAGGGCGAAGCGGTAATCGTGATGGACGCCGATCTGCAGCATCCGACCCATCTGCTGAAAGACTTCATTCAAGGTTATGAAGAAGGGTATGACCAAGTCATCGCGCAGCGCAACCGAAAAGGGGACAGCCCCGTGCGTTCCGTGCTTTCTTCCCTGTATTATAAATTTATCAACAAAGCCGTCGAAGTGGACCTGCGTGACGGGGTCGGAGATTTCCGCCTGCTGAGCCGGCAGGCCGTTGATGCCCTTTTGAAGCTGAGTGAAGGGAACCGTTTCTCGAAAGGGCTGTTCTGCTGGATCGGGTTTGACCAGAAAATCGTATTTTATGAAAATGTCGAAAGGAAGAACGGCACGTCCAAATGGTCATTCAGCAATCTGTTCAACTACGGAATGGACGGGGTCGTCTCCTTCAACAACAAGCCCCTTAGGGTATGCTTTTTCACCGGTATTCTGATATTGCTTTTGTCGATGGTGTATATTGTAACGACCTTTGTTCATATTCTGACACACGGCGTGTCCGTACCCGGATACTTCACCATTATTTCCGCCGTGCTGTTTTTAGGGGGCATCCAGCTTTTGAGTCTCGGCATCATCGGAGAATATATCGGCCGGATTTACTATGAAACAAAAAAACGCCCGCACTATTTAATTAAAGAAGCGAATATAACGTACGGAGAACAAAATGAAACGAATTATACAAAAAAGCGCAAGTGGAACCATTAAACAGCCGCCGCTGTGCGCAGGGTCTGGGGACGTTGTATGAAAAAAAATAAATGGATCTTGCCGGCAGCCTGTGTGCTGGCTGCGGCAGCCGCTCATATTTTTTTCTTAAAAGAGTGGTCGCAAGGCCGCTATATGACGGGGTCTGGAGACGGGATCGCCCAAATGGCGGTCTTCAAAAAGCTGCTGTTTGATCAATATATGAACGGCAGGCTGTTTTACAGCTATTCGTTCGGACTGGGCGGGGGCGTGTACAGTCAGCTCGGCTATTATTTCTCTACTTCTTTTCTATTCCTGTTTATCTCCGCCGCTGTCCGCTTTTTGCAGCTTATTCAGCTGACGGGCGAGGCTGATGCGCTGTTTTGGGCGCAGGCCTCCGTTTTTATCAGCATTGCCAAGCAGAGTTTTATCATATTCACGGCGGCGTGTGTGTTCCGTTATTTCGTCAAACGGACGGTGCCTGCTTTTGCCGGCGCCGTGTTGTACGGGGTCTCGATTATTTACTTCCGGCATGAGGTATATTGGGACTTTTTCACTGACAGTATGGTGTGGCTGCCGTTGCTTGTGTTGGGCGCGGAAAAAATCATCCGGGAAAAAAAGCCGGCGTGGTTTATCTTCGCCTGTGCGCTGACATTGATCAACAACTTTTATTTTGCGTATATTAATCTGATTTTCATCGGCATTTATATCTTATTCAGGTGGGTGATCCCCCTTGAAGGCAATGAGGCGAAAAAGCTCACTCAATGCAGGATATTTATTCTGTCGGGCCTTCTCGGGTTCGGCATAAGCGCAGTTTCCTTTATTCCTGTCGTATACGGATACCTTCATAATCTGCGGCCGCCGTATTCAGAGCATATTGCATGGCTTGATTTTTCCGACAACATTTTATTTTCAAGCCGGATTATTATCCTGCCGGCGGCTTTTTTGCTTTTTCTATTTACATTTACTTTATACAAAAACCGCTTGTTCCGGCTGTTTGCGGGAATCAGTCTGCTGTATATTCTGTTTCACTTCAGTCCGTTCGCGGCAAGTGCCTTTAACGGTTTTTCAGCTCCGCAGAACAGGTTTGAATACGTCCTGTGCTTCACGATTGCCGGAACGGTTTCAGCCGGGCTTTCTAAGCTTTCAGACATCAGCATGAAGAGTATGCTGATGTCCGCCGTACTCGTCGTTCTGCTCTATTGGAGCCAGGTGAGGCGGTACAGTCTGGATATTTCTGATCACGCCAACCTGCCCGTCATCCTTCTTCTGGTGCTGAGCATAGCCGCTTTCTTTGCAGCAAAGACAAGACTGAAAGGCGCGGTGCCCGCCGTCTATGCCGTCATTTTGCTTACGGCTGTGCTTACGGCTAATACATATGAAAAATATGCTTTATCAGAAGGCGGGAAGATTTATACGGTATCGCATACCTTTATGACGGGTGCTGACTATAAAGGCAAAGAACAATCAGAGCTCATTCAGCGTCTGAAAGAAAAAGACCCTGATCCGTTTGCCCGTTTAGATTGGATGAACGGTGTTTTCAATAACACCCCGATCATATACGGATTCAACGGATTCAGCGTATACTCAAGCATACTGAACCGCAATCTGCTGTCCTTTTACTGGAACGACCTCCGGATTGACATGGGCAGAGAAAGCGTCAGCCGCTATGCGACATTAGGAAACAGGGCTAATTTATACAGCCTGCTTTACGGAAAATATTATATGACGGAAAAAACAAACGAGGCCGGCGTGCCGTACGGGTTCAAAAAAATCATGGAATCAACCCATTATGCGGTTTATCAAAATCAATATATGCTTCCGTTCGTACGGACAGCCGATCGCGTATATAACGAGGGCGGCCTGAAAAAAGCGCCCGCCCTTGCCAGGGAACGGGCAATGCTTGACGGGATCGTCATGGAATCAAGCACAACCAACACGAAAAAAGCGCCTGAGGCGAAAAATATGATCCGCCATGCAGAGGTAGCGGCCGAACATGGCGATTATCATAACGGCATCCTGACGGTAAACGAAGACGGCGGCGGCCTGGTCATTACGCCGCAAGCCGCTAAGATGGACGGCGGCGATTATTACGTCAGCTTTTATTTGAAGAATAAAGCGAAGGACCAGGGCTTTACATTAAAAGTGAACGATTACACGACAACGAGAAAATCGAATCAATCCATTTACAAAACAGGTGTCAACGATCTTACTGTCAGAGTGCCGAAAACAAAAAACATCCAAATCCGTCTGCCGAAAGGGTCGTATCAGCTTGACAGACTGGCGCTTTATGAAGAACGGTACGATACGCTGAAAAGCGCATACCGAAAAGCGGAAAAAGAACCGCGGGCCGATCTCAGCTGGCGCGGAAATACGCTTCATATCTCGTATGATAACAAAACCCGCGCGCCGTATATCATGCTTCCGATTCCATATGAAAAAGGCTGGGAGCTGAAGATAAACGGCAGAAAAGAGCAGATTGAAAAAGCGGATTATTCCTTTATCGGATTTAAAGCGCAAAAAGGAAAAAACGATATTCAATTAACGTATATCCCGCCGTTTTTTAAACCCGCGGCCGCTCTATCGGTGATCAGCCTCGTGTTTGCGGTTATATATGTGAGAAGACAAAAAAAGCCCGGCTCTTAAACAGAGCCGAGCTTTAATTTTTTCTGCAATTTTTCCTCGCTGAAAATCCAGCCCGTGTAAGAAGAGAGAAGCTCTAAATCATGACTGAGGTGGACGATGGCGACAAAAGGATAGTGGCCTTTGCTCCGGTAGCGTAAATCAATAAAACGCACCTCATAATGATCCTTAAAGGTATCGACCTCCCACCTGTAAACGGGGGAAAATGAAAGAAAGGCTGCAATATTTTCGTCCTGTTTTGCGGCCTTCATCACATCGGTTTCCGGAACGGGCACGCGGTTGAATGTATCCAATATCACGACATGGCCGTCAAGGCTTCTGCCGACATAAAAGGCATGCGCCGTCGTCACGGCGATACGCCACTGCCTGAATTTCATCGTCGGCGAAATAATGATGGTTTCAATCTCCTCTTCAATCATTTCGCGCAGCCTTCGCTTTATCCGCAGCTGCATCAAAAACCGGACGGCGTAATATCCTGCGAGGATGATATAAAGCATCAGAAATGTCACGCCCGGATGACCTCCGATATACCACACGGCAATCGCGGCCAAATGGCTGACGAAAATAAACGGATCAAAGGTATTGATTAAACCGAGAGCGATCCATTTTCTCGAAAACGGGCGGATGGCCTGCGTGCCGTACGCGTTAAAAATGTCAACAAACACATGCAAAACGACAGCGAGAAGCGTCCACAGCCACAGGTGCAAAAAGTTCGCTTCCGGATAAAACATAAACAAAATACCCGGAATCAGAACGGACCAAAATAAAACGGCGGGAATGGAGTGCGTGAACCCTCTATGATTTCGAATATAAACGGCATTATTTTTCAGCTTCAATATGGTATCAATATCAGGTGCCTGAGAGCCGGCAAGAGCGGCGATCATAACTGCCTGAGACATGGGGGTGTGCATGCCGACGGCAGGATCAAGAGTTGCGATTCCGCCAAGCGCGATACCCATGACAACGTGAGTGCCAGTATCCATTGTTGACCTCCTAGCAGGCGTTAACAATCAGTCGCCCGCATATTTCGCATTATAAGATATTCCCCATTTTCTATTTGCCCAATCATGGCGTTTATCCGCCGTTCTCATATGTTTCCGCTTTTTCTTTATCACTATTTAATGTAACATATTATCGTAACGTGCCCTAAGTTTACACCAAAATACGGTGTCAAGAAAAGCGGAACCCGAAACATCTGAGGAGAAGATATGAACGCACTTGAAGAAAAAATGAAACAAAAAGATATAGACAAATTTCGCGAGGACTTAATTACATGGTTCGAAAGAGAACAGAGAATTCTGCCGTGGAGAGAAAATCAGGACCCATATCGGGTGTGGGTATCAGAGGTGATGCTGCAGCAGACGCGCGTAGAAACCGTTATCCCTTATTTCCGGCGGTTTGTTGAGCAATTTCCGACCGTTTCGGCGCTCGCTGAAGCCGATGAGGAAAAAGTGCTCAAAGCCTGGGAAGGGCTGGGTTATTACTCCCGTGTAAGAAATCTGCAAAGTGCCGTAAAAGAAGTGCATGAGCGGTACGGGGGAGTCGTCCCTGCCGAAGAAAAGGAATTTGGCGGACTGAAAGGCGTCGGCCCTTATACAAAAGGCGCCGTGCTCAGCATCGCATACAACAAACCGATTCCCGCCGTAGACGGCAATGTGATGCGTGTCATGTCGAGAATTCTTTCCATATGGGACGATATCGCAAAACCTAAAACCAGAACCATTTTCGAACAGGCGGTATCAGCTTTCATTTCTCATGAAAAACCATCTGAATTCAATCAGGGTTTAATGGAGCTCGGCGCGATCATCTGCACCCCGAAATCGCCGTCCTGCCTGCTTTGCCCCGTACAAAAGCACTGTTCGGCATTTGCGGAAGGGACAGAGCGGGAGCTGCCCGTTAAAAGCAAAAAGAAAAAGCCCGGAATAAAAACAATGGCAGCCGTTGTGCTGACAGACGATCAAGGCGATGTCTATATTCATAAACGGCCGCCAAAAGGCTTGCTCGCCAACTTGTGGGAGTTTCCGAATACCGAAACCCAGAAAGGAATCAAAACCGAAAGAGAGCAGCTTGAAGCCTATTTAGAAAAAGAGATGGGAACAACCGCTGAAATCGGGGAGCTGGAAGGCATCGTAGAACATGTTTTCACCCATCTCGTCTGGAATATTTCGGTCTTTTTCGGTAAAGTAAAACAAGTGTCGGATACAACGGAATTCATACGGGTCACAAAAGAGGAGCTCGAGGAATACGCATTTCCCGTTTCCCATCAAAAGATATGGAAAATGGCGGAAGAAAGCGGCCGCCTGTAAAAAACGTCAGTCATAGCTGACGCGAGTGCCGTGGCCGTAATCCGCTTCATTCCGTTTCAGTCCGCCGCGGGCTTCGATTTCCTGAATCAGTTCCCGGTATTTGGACTGGCCTTCTTCGTTTAAATACGGCATAATTTGCTGGAAGGCATGATGGAAATAGGCGAGCTCTGAATCTCTCCAATCTTTTTTGGGCATCATGGCCAATTCGCCCATATCACGTCCGACATACATATAAAAGACCCCTTTCAACACATATTGCTTTTATTGTTTGTTGAATGAAAAGAACTATACACAGCAAGGAGCTGAGGAAAAATGGAACAAAATAAATGCGCACTGATCACGGGAAGCAGCCGCGGCGTCGGGAAAGCAGCCGCCATCAGACTCGCGGAAAAAGGATACAACATCGTCATCAATTACGCCCGCAGTAAAAAAGCGGCATTAGAAACCGCCGAAGAAATTGAAAAACTCGGCGTTAAAACGCTCGTCATTAAAGCCAATGTCGGCCAGCCGGCAAAAATCAAAGACATGTTCCGCCAGATTGACGAAACATTCGGCAGACTGGACGTGTTCGTCAATAATGCGGCTTCAGGCGTGCTGAGACCGGTCATGGAACTCGAAGAAACACACTGGGACTGGACAATGAATATCAATGCGAAAGCATTGCTTTTCTGCGCCCAGGAAGCGGCAAAGATGATGGAGAAAAACGGAGGCGGCCACATCGTCAGCATCAGCTCGCTCGGCAGCATCCGCTATCTTGAAAACTATACGACGGTCGGTGTCTCAAAAGCCGCTTTAGAATCGTTAACCCGTTATCTGGCGGTTGAGCTGTCTCCGAAAAATATCATCGTAAACGCGGTGTCAGGCGGAGCGATTGATACGGACGCGCTGAAGCATTTCCCTAACAGAGATGAACTGCTGGAAGATGCCCGCCAAAATACGCCGGCCGGCAGAATGGTCGAGATTAAAGATATGATCGACACGGTGGAGTTTTTAGTTTCTTCAAAAGCGGACATGATCCGCGGCCAGACCATCATTATTGACGGCGGACGTTCTCTGCTTGTATAAGTTTTAAAAAAAGATGAATAGCCTTATCATCTCCTGCGCATTCTAAAGTGCGTGGAGGTGATAACAATGGCAAACTCAAAATACAGCAAAACAGACGTTCAGCAGGTGAAAAAACAAAACCAGCAATCAGCTTCCGGTCAGGGTCAATACGGCACTGAATTCGGCAGTGAAACTGATGCGCAGCAGGTTAGAAAGCAAAACCAATCTGCTGAACAAAACAAACAGCAAAACAGCTAATCACTGAAACGAAAAAGCACTTCATCTTCGGATGGAAGTGCTTTTTTCTGTTGCCAAAACGACAAAACTTGTGATTCCTCTACAGAATGAGTCAAAGGGTTTTCCGGCGTAAAATCGAAATGGTAAGGAGTATCAACCTAAAAGCCTAAGGAGGAACCCGATGTCAGAGTTTGAAAAGCTTGTAAGTGAACAGATGAAAATCATGGATCAGCTTCTCGAGCTGCAGTCAGAACTTGACCGCTGCCGACAGCTGGAAGCGGAACTCATCAGTCTGGAAAGAGATGCAAAGCTGGACAATGTACAGGACGAAATTGCGACAAAGCGAAAAGACCTGGCCGGCATACAGGAGTTATTCCAAAGGCAGACAGAGCAAGTCATCCAGTCTTATCGCAGCACGGAAAAGCCGTCTTCCTATGTGCAGAAATGAATGTGCCATTCCGGAAGCGGAGTGGTTCTTTTATTTTCATTTTTTAATTCGTAACGTTATAATAGTGAAAAGACTTGTCGGAAAGCAATTGCGGCTGCATTGACTGCAGGGCTTTACAGAAAGTAGGGGAGAAATATGGGATATCCCAAGGAAGGAGAAACCATTCAAATTCACAGCTATAAGCATAACGGGCTGCTTCATCGAATTTGGAATGAAACGACGATTTTAAAAAGTACGGAATTGTGTATCATCGGAGCCAACGACCGGACAATGGTGACGGAATCCGACGGACGGACGTGGGTGACGAGAGAACCGGCGATCTGCTACTTTCATGCCCGTCAGTGGTTTAACGTCATCGGAATGCTGAGAGATGACGGGGTACACTATTATTGCAACATCAGCTCGCCGTTCGCTTATGACGGAGAGGCCATCAAATATATTGATTACGATTTGGATGTCAAGGTGTTTCCGGATATGACGTATAACATTCTTGACGAGGATGAATACGATGACCACCGCAAATCAATGAATTACCCTAAAGAGATCGACAGCATTCTGAAGGAGTATCTGAATACGCTGCTGCACTGGATTCATCAGCGGAAAGGACCGTTTGCTCCGGAATTTGTTGATATGTGGTATGAACGGTATCTGCGCTATACAAAATAAAGAATACAATAAAAAACCTGTTGGGGTGTCAACAGGTTTTTCACATGGGCTCACACGCCTTAAAGAGAGAGGGGGATAAAGTGTGGGCGTAATCAGACGCTATATGCATTTTGTAAAACCTTATAAAAAACAAATTTTTATCACAGTGTTAATCGGCATCATAAAATTCTCCATCCCGCTGGCTCTCCCGCTGCTGTTAAAATACGTGGTCGATGACATTATTCAAGGGAGCGGAACGGCAAGCGCTAAAACATCATCGCTATTCACGATAATGGGCATCATGTTCGTGCTGTTTTTAATTCTGCGTCCCCCGGTAGAGTACTATCGGCAATACTTCGCGCAATGGACGGGCAGCCGGGTGCTCTATGATATCAGGGGAGTATTGTTTGATCATATTCAAAAATTGAGCCTGAGGTTTTATGCCAACACGAGAACGGGCGAAGTCATTTCCCGGGTGATAAATGATGTCGAACAGACAAAAGACTTTGTCATAACGGGACTGATGAATATCTGGCTTGATATGATGACGGTGCTGATCGTCATCTGCATTATGTTTACACTCGATGTTAAGCTGACATTGATATCTGTCATTTTGTTTCCGTTATACGGAATTTCAGTGAAATACTTTTACGGCCGTCTCCGAAAACTGACACGGGAGCGTTCTCAAGCACTCGCCCAAGTTCAGGGACATTTGCACGAACGAGTTCAGGGGATGCCCGTCATCAGAAGTTTTGCCATTGAAGATTATGAACAAGCCAATTTTGATGAAAAAAACGGACATTTTCTGGACAGAGCGATCCGTCATACGAATTGGAACGCAAAAACGTTTGCAGTCGTGAATACCATTACGGATTTGGCGCCGCTGCTTGTTATCGCGTTTGCGGGTTATTTTGTCATAAACGGTCCGCTGACGGTAGGGACGATGGTTGCGTTCGTCGGCTATATTGACAGAATGTACAATCCGGTCAGAAGATTGATCAACTCATCGACGACGCTGACCCAGTCGATCGCTTCAATGGACCGCATATTTGAATTTATCGACGAGCCGTATGAACTGACTGATAAACCGAATGCAGTAAAAGCTGACGGCATTAAAGGCGAAGTTGAATTCCGAAATGTCTCGTTCCGTTATGAGGAAGGAAAAGAAACGATTTTGCAGGACGTTTCCTTAAAGGTGACAAAAGGGGAAACCGTCGCGCTCGTCGGGATGAGCGGCGGCGGTAAATCGACGCTTGTCAGCCTCATACCGCGTTTTTATGATGTATCCGGCGGCAGCCTGCTGATTGACGGCACAGATATTCGCGATTATGAAGCGAGAAGCCTCCGCAATCAAGTCGGAATGGTGCTTCAGGATACGTTTCTGTTCAGTGAGACGATTCGTGAAAATATCGCCATCGGTAAACCGGGAGCGTCTCTGGATGAGGTGGTTGCGGCTGCGAAAGCGGCAAATGCCCATGAATTTATTATGAATTTCCCCGAAGGTTATGAAACCAAAGTCGGCGAACGGGGCGTCAAATTGTCAGGCGGGCAGAAACAGCGGATTTCCATCGCGCGTGTATTCTTAAAAAATCCGCCGCTGTTAATCTTGGATGAAGCGACATCGGCTCTTGATCTTGAAAGTGAACACTACATTCAGGAAGCGATGGAAAAGCTTGCGAAAAACCGGACGACTTTTATCGTCGCCCACAGGCTGTCCACGATTACGCACGCGGATAAAATTGTCGTCATGGAAAACGGCGCCGTCGTCGAAACCGGCACGCACGAGGAATTAATGGCCCAAGGCGGCCAGTACAGACACTTATTTACGATTCAGAATTTGAACTGATACAAAACGTATGCCGTCCGAATGGGCGGCATACGTTTTTTTAAAATGCAAAAAAACCCGGTTATCTAGAGCACCGGGTTACTCATCATCGTCTGTTTCTAATTCGCTGTCTTTCGGGTGGTATGTCTGGAAACTCGTAATCAGTGTATCAAGATGTTCCAGCTGCTCGCGGTATTCCGCAACCGCAGCCATAATGCTGAGCATATTGTAATCAAGCAGTTCATCCTCGCAGTTCTGCTGATTTTTCAAGAAAGACTTCGTCAAAAGCTGTTTATATCTTATGCTTTCTTCAGCATCGTCATCATGCGGTTTGATCTTGCCGACCGTCCGCATCAGAATCCTTTCGTGCCAATGAAGCAGATAATCAATTTCTTCTGTCAGCGTCTCCTGAAATTCCTCCGGCATATGATAAATCTCGTTTTCATAGCGGTGCAGCTTTTTCAGCGTATCAAGCGCCCGATTCGCCGTAATAATCGCCTGTCTGAACAATACAAGCTTGCGCGACTTTACATACGTCGTTTTCTTAAAGTAGCTTCTCTCCTCTTTATAAAGAAGGTACGTATGATCAAGCTTCATCATCTTTTCCTTCAGCTTCTCAATATCCTCTTTCAATATCGAGTGTTCCGTGGACTGACGCATCGTCAGCCTGATCCATTTCATGATCTCATCGGTATATTCAACCGTATGATGAGTCAGCTTCGTTTCGTATTTCGGCGGAAGAAACACAAGGTTCACAATAAAAGAAGACAGCACGCCTAAAATAACGGTGCTTGTTCGTATCAGAGCGAACGTCAGGAAGCTGTTTCCCGGTGTTTCTAAAATTGCGATAACCGTCACGAGCGCAATCGAAATGGTGTGTTCAATTTTCAGTTTTAACATGATCGTGATGACAATCACTGCGGTCAATCCGATCATAATCGGACTCGGTCCGAAAATCAGTCCGAATGCCGTAGCGATGACAGCGCCGATGATATTTGCCTGAACCTGATCAATAATGATAAGAAAAGACCTGTAAATAGAGGGCTGTATGGCAAATATAGCTGCAATCCCGGCAAAGATCGGCGACGGAAGTCCGATCCATGATGCTAAGTAGAGCGCGAGCGTAATCGCAATCCCTGTTTTGAAAATGCGGGCACCAAGTTTCATTGGTTTGTGCGTGCATTCCTTTCTCTAATAAATTATGTGCCGAACGAACGGCTGACACTTACATTTCCCTGTCGGCTGATTTGCTAAACAATAAAGTAATATACAGGGATCATACCAATTATTCAAGGTCTTTTTTTGAAAAAACCATTATCTCACAAATCGGACAAAAAGAAAAAGCGGAAGCCCCGGGCTCCCGCTTGTTTCAGCAGTTATTTTTTCATATGTCTGAACGCATCTTCAACGGCTTGTAAAGTGGCGTCGATATCCTCTTCAGTATGTGCGGTTGTGATAAACCAAGCTTCATACTTCGATGGAGCGAGATTGATGCCGCGCTCAAGCATCAGCTTGAAGAACTTGGCGAATGCTTCTCCGTCCGTATTTTCCGCCTGCTCGTAATTGACGATCTTTTCATCAGTGAAGTAAACCGTGAGCGCGCCTTTTAAACGGTTGACGGTGATGGTAATGCCGTGTGTCTCCGCATGGGCGAGAATGCCGTGCTCAAGTCTGGCGCCGAGCTCATCAAGCCGCTCATAAACGCCTTCTTCCTTCAGCACTTCCAGGCAGGCGATGCCTGATAGGATAGATGCCGGGTTTCCGGCCATCGTGCCGGCTTGATATGCCGGGCCGAGCGGAGCAACCTGCTCCATGATCTCTTTTTTGCCTCCGTAAGCGCCGATCGGCAGGCCGCCCCCGATAATTTTACCGAGCGCCGTTAAATCAGGCTTCACTTGAAGAAGATCCTGCGCGCCTCCGTACATAAAACGGAACGCCGTGATCACTTCATCATAAATGACGAGCGCGCCCGCTTTATGGGTCAATTCATTTACCTGTTCTAAAAATCCTTCTTCAGGTTCAACGATGCCGAAGTTGCCGACGATCGGCTCGACGAGAACCGCTGCAATTTCTGAACCCCATTTATCCAGCGCGGCTTTGTAGCTTTCAATATCATTGAAAGGAACGGTAATCACCTCATTGGCGATGCTTTTCGGCACGCCGGCGGAATCAGGAGTGCCGAGCGTAGACGGACCGGAACCCGCAGCGACAAGTACGAGATCAGAATGGCCGTGATAGCAGCCGGCGAATTTAATGATTTTTGTCCGGCCTGTATAAGCGCGTGCAACCCGGATCGTTGTCATCACCGCTTCAGTGCCTGAGTTTACGAATCGTACTTTATCAAGTGAAGGAATGGCCTCCTTCAGCATTTTGGCGAAAGTGACCTCATGTTTGGTCGGCGTCCCGTACAGCACGCCGTTTTCAGCCGCTGTTTTAATCGCTTCAGTAATATGCGGATGGGCATGTCCGGTAATAATCGGGCCGTAAGCCGCTAAATAATCGATATACTGATTCCCGTCTACATCCCAGAAATAAGCGCCGTTCGCTTTTTCCATCGCAACGGGTGAACCGCCGCCTACCGCTTTATAGGATCTGGACGGGCTGTTCACGCCTCCGACGATATGCTCTAACGCTTCCTTATGAAGTTCAACTGATTTTGTATACAAAAAATGACCCTCCTAATATCTCCTTACATCATGTTCTATTGTAGCATGCTTCATTGCGAGCACAACGGTTCATGCTTCCAGAAAAGAGCGGGGGGATAACGGTTGTAATCTTTACGTGAATTGGATACGCTTAATAAAAAACCCGGAGGTATAAGAAATGACGATTGAAATCGGACAAACAGCACCGGATATGAAATTAGTGAATGACAGCGGTGAAGAAGTAGCATTGACGGATTTTAAAGGGAAGTATGTCGTTCTCTATTTTTATCCGAAAGACATGACACCAGGATGCACGACGGAAGCATGTGATTTCCGTGATCAGCACGAAAGTTTCGCGGGACTTGATGCCGTTATCATCGGAGTAAGCCCTGACAGCCGTGACAAACATGAAAAATTTAAGCAAAAACACGATCTTCCTTTCCAGCTCCTCGTTGACGATGAGCACAAATTGGCGGAAGCTTTTGATGTGTGGAAGCTGAAGAAGAATTTTGGGAAAGAATATATGGGTATCGAGCGATCCACCTTTTTGTTAGATAAAGAAGGCCGTCTTGTGAAGGAGTGGAGAAAGGTAAAAGTGAAAGATCACGTTGCCGAGGCGCTTCGCGAATTGGAACAAATTGCGTCTAATTAATGGACAAATGCTGAACTCACGGGGTTTTCTTCAGATTACATTTGACAGGAGACCGGAAAAAGATGTACACTAATTATAAACATTATAAAGTAAGAATCTTTTTTAGAAGAGAGGTGCATGACGGATGGCTGCACATGAATTAAAAGAAGCCTTAGACACGTTGAAGGATACGGGAGTCCGGATTACTCCTCAACGTCATGCCATTCTGGAATATCTCGTGGATTCTATGGCACATCCGACAGCGGACGATATATATAAAGCCTTGGAAGGGAAATTCCCTAATATGAGTGTTGCGACAGTGTATAACAATTTGCGTGTATTCCGGGAAGCGGGGCTTGTAAAGGAACTGACGTACGGAGATGCGTCCAGCAGATTTGACTTTGTCACCTCTGACCATTATCACGCCATTTGTGAAAGCTGCGGAAAAATCGTAGACTTCCATTATCCCGGGCTTGACGAAGTAGAACAGCTTGCGGCTCACGTCACGGGGTTTAAGGTAAGCCACCACCGTTTGGAGATTTACGGCGTCTGCCAAGAATGTTCCAAAAAAGAAAACCACTAAACGAAGCTGACCGCTTTGATACGGTCAGCTTCGTTTATTTTACACTGTTTTTTCTGTTATAAGACTCATCGAACGCTTTGCCTTCCAATCCTTTATCCAATGTGAGCGGCTCTCTGCAATGCATGCACATATCCACTCTGCCCAGAATCTTCGTTTCTTTCTCGCAAGCGGGGCACATCACCCGGATCGCTTTTGTGGACAGCATGCCGATCCAAAAATAAACGGCGGTGCTGAGCCCGATCGACAGCAGGCCGAGAATCATAAACAAGCTGGCAAGCAAAACAGACTGCTTAAAGAACAGCCCGATGTACATAATGATAAACCCAACGAAAACCAAACTTAACGCAAACGTTCTGATCTTATTAATTTTGCTGGAGTATTTCGCCATGTCCATCCCCCTCTCGTTTAACTATAGCACAAAACAGATGGCATATTCTTCATGTTTTCGTAAGAAAAGGGAAGAATAAATATGGCACCTGAAAGGAAATTTGTTATAATAGTGCAATGTGTTTAGAAAAAAGGACTTTCATGTTTTATCATAGAAATGTAGAAACAATAGCTAGTGAAACAATCGCATTGGAGGAATCGTAATGGACAATCTTCTCCGTCCAATTTACCAAGAAAGAGCAAGTCATCCCGATACGCTGGCCGTCCTTATGATTGAGAGAAGGAGTAAAGCATCATCCATCACGGATAACTTTGATGCGGTCATGCTTGTCATTGTCAAACAGGCTGATGAACCTCTTTTTATAAAGCATTATGAATTCGAACAAAAAACCGCTTCTTTACATATTGTAACGGATGCTCTGCTTCAGGAATGGATTCTGCTTGGGACCAATAGAAGAGTCATAGATTGGATCATCAACGGCAAAGTGCTGTTTGACCGCAATGAATATATATCTGAACTCAATGACCGGCTCAGCACTTTTCCTTTCGCCGAGCGGAAATTAAAGATCGGAATGGAATACGGCAAGCTGATCAGAAGATTTGTAGAAGGAAAAGCGTTTTTTGAAGCTGATCATTTTCTGGATGCATATTATGCGGTAGTGCATGCTCTTCACCACTTGGCCCGCATAGAAGTGATTGACCGGGGGTTTTATCCCGAAACGACAGTCTGGAACCAGGTCCGTCACATTGAGCCGCAGGTATATAAGCTATATTCCGAACTTGTCGAGAGTCATGAAAGTTTGGAGAAAAGGCTCGAATTATTATTCTTAGCAAATGATTTTCTCATCCATTCAAAAGCTGAAATCGGTTCTGCGCACCTTTTTCAAGTGATGAAAGAAAAAGAAATGTGGCAGTTTGGAGAATTGCTTCAGCACCCTGAACTGGTGCACTTCACCCAAGATCTTGGTGTCATGCTTGATTACCTGACGGAAAAAGGCTTTGTTGAAGTATCTCAAATAGAGACCAAAGGGCAGGAAGTATATCATCGAGGATATTCTTTCAAAAAAAGTGTTGACGCTGAATTATAGGCATGGTATATTATTAAACGTCGCTGATGCGCTTCAACAAAAAGCTCACAGCGGCGGAGAAATAAAAACAAAAAAACATTTGACAGCAACTCGCTGAAATGTTATACTAAAAAAGTCGCCTCGAGATGAGGCTGAAATGATCTTTGAAAACTAAACAAGACAAAACGTACCTGTTAATTCAAAGTTTTAAATAAATCGCACAGTGATGCGCGTAGTCAGTCAAACTACTTTATCGGAGAGTTTGATCCTGGCTCAGGACGAACGCTGGCGGCGTGCCTAATACATGCAAGTCGAGCGGACAGATGGGAGCTTGCTCCCTGATGTTAGCGGCGGACGGGTGAGTAACACGTGGGTAACCTGCCTGTAAGACTGGGATAACTCCGGGAAACCGGGGCTAATACCGGATGGTTGTTTGAACCGCATGGTTCAGACATGAAAGGTGGCTTCGGCTACCACTTACAGATGGACCCGCGGCGCATTAGCTAGTTGGTGAGGTAACGGCTCACCAAGGCGACGATGCGTAGCCGACCTGAGAGGGTGATCGGCCACACTGGGACTGAGACACGGCCCAGACTCCTACGGGAGGCAGCAGTAGGGAATCTTCCGCAATGGACGAAAGTCTGACGGAGCAACGCCGCGTGAGTGATGAAGGTTTTCGGATCGTAAAGCTCTGTTGTTAGGGAAGAACAAGTGTCGTTCAAATAGGGCGGCACCTTGACGGTACCTAACCAGAAAGCCACGGCTAACTACGTGCCAGCAGCCGCGGTAATACGTAGGTGGCAAGCGTTGTCCGGAATTATTGGGCGTAAAGGGCTCGCAGGCGGTTTCTTAAGTCTGATGTGAAAGCCCCCGGCTCAACCGGGGAGGGTCATTGGAAACTGGGGAACTTGAGTGCAGAAGAGGAGAGTGGAATTCCACGTGTAGCGGTGAAATGCGTAGAGATGTGGAGGAACACCAGTGGCGAAGGCGACTCTCTGGTCTGTAACTGACGCTGAGGAGCGAAAGCGTGGGGAGCGAACAGGATTAGATACCCTGGTAGTCCACGCCGTAAACGATGAGTGCTAAGTGTTAGGGGGTTTCCGCCCCTTAGTGCTGCAGCTAACGCATTAAGCACTCCGCCTGGGGAGTACGGTCGCAAGACTGAAACTCAAAGGAATTGACGGGGGCCCGCACAAGCGGTGGAGCATGTGGTTTAATTCGAAGCAACGCGAAGAACCTTACCAGGTCTTGACATCCTCTGACAATCCTAGAGATAGGACGTCCCCTTCGGGGGCAGAGTGACAGGTGGTGCATGGTTGTCGTCAGCTCGTGTCGTGAGATGTTGGGTTAAGTCCCGCAACGAGCGCAACCCTTGATCTTAGTTGCCAGCATTCAGTTGGGCACTC